>CALRMX020000001.1:0-641265 GCA_943369355.1 Chitinophaga pinensis
GGTAAATCGTAGCGCGTGGTGGTGATGAAGTTAGAGGTATCCGAACAACCCGAAGTGTTGAAAGCGATCACTTGCCAGTTGCCGCTGGTGGTAACCGATTGGACAGAATCGCTGCCTGCCACCGCGGCGCCATCCAATAACCACAGATAGCTGTTTCCACCGCTGGCCCGGAGTACCACCGAATCGCCAGCGCAGAAATTAACTGAATCCAAAGCCACCAAAAGGGCAGTGGGTAACTCGTAGCGCGTAGTAGTGATGAGGTTGGAGGTATCCGAACAGCCCGAAGTGTTAAAAGCGATCACTCGCCAATTGCCGCTCGTGGTAACCGTCCTGATAGAATCGCTGCCGGCCACTGCGGCGCCATCCAATAACCATTGATAGCTCCTACCGCCGCTGGCACGGAGTACGACGGAATCGCCAGCGCAGAAGTTCACCGAGTCTAAGGCTACCAAAACAGCGGTTGGTAAATCGTAGCGCGTGGTGGTGATGAAGTTAGAGGTATCCGAACAGCCCGAAGTGTTGAAGACAATCACCTGCCAGTTGCCTGAACTGCTCACAACGCGATTGGAATCGCTACCGGCTACTGCCGCACCGTTCAACAACCACTGATAACTGTTTCCACCGCTGGCCCGGAGTACTACCGAATCGCCAGCGCAGAAGTTGACAGAATCCAAAGCCACCAAAACCGCTGTGGGTAAATCGTAGCGCGTGGTGGTGATGAAGTTGGAGGTATCCGAACAGCCCGAAGTGTTGAAAGCGATCACTTGCCAATTGCCACTGGTGGTAACCGTCCGAATAGAATCGCTACCGGCAATTGCGGTACCGTTCAACAACCACTGATAGCTGCTTCCTCCGCTGGCACGAAGTACCACCGAATCGCCAGCGCAGAAGCTCGCCGAATCCAAAGACACCAAAACAGCAGTGGGTAAATCAAATTGGGTCGTAGTGATGAGGTTGGAGGTATCCGAACAGCCCGAAGTGTTGAAAGCGATTACTTGCCAATTGCCGCTTGTAGTTACGGTTCTGTCAGAATCGCTACCGGCTACTGCGGCACCGTTCAACAACCACTGATAGCTGTTTCCTCCGCTGGCACGAAGTACCACCGAATCGCCAGCGCAGAAGTTCACAGAATCGAGGGCTACCAATACGGCGGTGGGTAAATCAAATCGGGTCGTAGTAATGAGGTTGGAGGTATCCGA
Source organism: Chitinophaga pinensis (assembly GCA_943369355.1). GTDB lineage: Bacteria > Bacteroidota > Bacteroidia > UBA7662 > UBA7662 > UBA7662. Next base: position 1,200 of record CALRMX020000001.1, read on the forward strand.
ACAACCCGAAGCATTGAAGGCAATCACCTGCCAGTTGCCACTTGTAGTAATCGTCCGGATAGAATCGCTGCCGGCCACCGCAGTACCATCCAACAACCACTGATAGCTGCTTCCGCCGCTGGCCCGGAGTACCACCGAATCGCTAGCGCAGAAATTCACAGAATCGAGGGCTACCAATACGGCGGTTGGTAAATCGAATTGGGTCGTAGCGATGAGGTTAGAGGTATCCGAACAGCCCGAAGCGTTGAAGGCAACTACTTGCCAGTTGCCTGAACTGCTCACAATGCGATTGGAATCGCTACCAGCCACCGCAGCACCGTTCATCAACCACTGATAACTGCTTCCACCACTGGCACGAAGTACCACAGAATCGCCAGCGCAGAAGCTCGCCGAATCCAAAGCCACCAAAACAGCGGTGGGTAAATCAAATCGGGTCGTAGTAATGAGGTTGGAGGTATCCGAACAGCCCGAAGTGTTGAATGCAATCACCTGCCAATTGCCGCTGGTGGTAACCGATTGGACAGAATCGCTGCCTGCCACCGCAGCACCGTTCAACAACCACTGATAGCTGCTTCCACCGCTGGCCCGGAGTACTACCGAATCGCCAGCGCAGAAGCTGGCCGAATCCAAAGCCACCAAAACGGCAGTGGGTAAATCAAATTGGGTCGTAGTAATGAGGTTCGAGGTATCCGAACAACCCGAAGTATTGAATGCAATCACCTGCCAATTGCCGCTGGTGGTAACCGATTGGACAGAATCGCTACCGGCTACTGCGGCACCGTTCAACAACCACTGATAGCTGCTTCCGCCGCTGGCACGAAGTACCACAGAATCGCCAGCGCAGAAGTTGACCGAATCCAAAGCCACCAAAACCGCAGTGGGTAAATCGTAGCGCGTGGTGGTGATGAGGTTAGAGGTATCCGAGCAACCCGAATTATTGAAAGCAATCACCTGCCAGTTGCCTGAACTGCGCACAACGCGATTGGAATCGCTACCGGCTACTGCGGCACCGTTCAATAACCATTGATAGCTGCTTCCTCCGCTGGCAAGAAGTACCACCGAATCGCCAGCGCAGAAGCTGACCGAATCCAAAGCCACCAAAACGGCAGTGGGTAAATCGTAGCGCGTGGTGGTGATGAGGTCGGAGGTATCCGAACAGCCCGAAACGTTGAAGGCAATCACCTGCCAATTGCCGCTGGTAGTTACGGTTCTGTCAGAATCGCTACCGGTAACCGCGGTGCCATCCAACAACCACTGATAGCTGATTCCTCCGCTGGCACGGAGTACCACCGAATCGCCAGCGCAGAAGTTGACAGAATCGAGGGCTACCAAAAGGGCAGTTGGTAAATCGTATCGCGTGGTGGTGGTGAAGTTAGACGTATCCGAACAGCCCGAAGCATTGAAAGCAATCACCTGCCAGTTGCCGCTGGTGGTAACCGATTGGACAGAATCGCTGCCGGCTACCGCTGCGCCGTTCAACAACCACTGATAACTGCTTCCTCCGCTGGCACGAAGTACCACCGAATCGCCAGCGCAGAAGTTAACTGAATCTGAGGCCACCAAGAGGGCAGTGGGTAGTTCTAAGCGTTGAATGACCAAGATATCGGAACTATCTGTACAGCCATCTGCGCTCGTGCTAACAACTCGATAATGGCCCGATACGTTAACGCTTAAACTACTATCCTGCAACCCAGATAAAAGCGTATCGTTGCGGAACCACTGGTAGGTGTAACCTCCTTGCGTATAAAGTCTAATCGAATCGGGAGCACAAAACGCATTGCTGCCCGTTGACGTATTTAAATTTCGGTTAGGAAGGTTGAATACGGTCACATCAACTGCCGCTGCAGTATCAGTACATCCAAAGTTATTGATTACTACAGCGTAATAACTGCCTGCTTCTGACACGCGCAAAATGGAGTCGTTTTGGCCAGAAATCAGCACATTGTCTTTGAACCAGCTATACGAAATGCCCCCTCCGGTCCGCAAGTCAACGGAGTCGTACCGGCAAAATGTTGTGGCACCTAAGGGTGTAATTACAGGTACTGGATGTACGAAAACTTCGGTAGTGGTTGTATCACTTGAACAACCATCCAATAAAGTTATTAGACGATAAGTACCGCCATTCGCAAAACTGCCGTTTGATATTTGAGGAAACTGTTGGGTAGAGGTGAAACCGTTCGGCCCAGACCAGAGATAACTTACACCTTCTACCGTGTCGGCAAACAGCCGTATTGTTTCTCCGTCGCAATAAGGCCCGCTGTTACTGGCAACGGCAACGTTGGGCTTGGCTTTAATGACAATATTGATGGAATCAATGCGCGATATACAATTGTCAACAGTAGCCGTAACCGTGTAAAGGCCAGTATCTGCAAAAGTAACCTGTGTAAACTCAATGCGTCTCAGGGTACTGGAATACCCATTAGGTCCTGTCCAGTTGTAAGTGGCAAGAGGCGTAGAGTCGGCTTCGAGAAAAACGGGACTGGCCTGACATGCAGGTGCTTCCACGGTACTGTTGCTGGTAGCTGTTACCGTAACCAGTGAAAAGCCTGAGAAGTAACCGTATCGGCATCCGCTTGATGAGCCTCCATTGATTAAGCCTAAGTGAAAATTTCCAGAACTATTGCTTAAAATGTATCCCGAACTGAGATTGAACAGCGTGGTATCGTTGGCTGGGTATTCCATTCGTGCATAAAACCACTCATTGGAAGTGCCAGGTACAACTGCAAAACTCGCGGTATAAGGCGTGCCGTTTAGCCGGAATGAGTCAACATGGGCCGAACGTGTCAAGATCATCAAACCAAAATGTTCAGCGGTTGAACGTCGAAAACCGACTTGCGATGAGCCTGTACATCGTATAGCTGGTATGATGGCTTGACCGGTTTCACAGTTGTAACCACTCACATGAAGTACATAACTCGGCTTGCTTGTTCGGAGATAAACTACTTGGTCAGCTGCCGAGCCGCTTAATCGATGCTCGTATTGTTCACCCGCATTAACGGTGGCTACTGGGGTGGAACTGCCATTTACATAAACTTCAGTTGAATTTTGTGTAGCCAGCACGTAAACCCGCTCTCTTCGGCTTCCGGTAACACTCAAAAATCCACGCTGTACAATAAACTCCATGCCCAATTGGTCAACAGGAATGAGTTGGTCTCCCAGCAAATCAAAACAGCCTCCACCGTGTGCGCTACCTCCTAAAACCGAATCATCAAAAATGGTAATTGCTATTTTTTTGTTCGATTGAACTCGAGAACCATTTAAGTGGTCGACAATGGCTTGCCCATTAGCCCTGCATGAAAATGTTTGGCCACGGTTTAGCGTGACGGTAAAAGGAACTCCAGCAGCACGACCACCTTGTAGTGCTTTGCTCGGCGTGATGGTTACAGTGGTTCCATCCTCAGTGGCAACTATGTCGAAACCATTATGCCCGTGTTGGTTGGGCAAATAGGTTTGCGCCGGAATCCAAAAGTCAGTGCCTAGTGCATTACTTCCTTTTAATGCGAAAATATCGGGGTTATTCGAACGGTTTACTTCATAATATGCGGTAATAGGGCTTGTGGAGGTAAATAATATGCCCTGGTTTAAAATGGTATTGGCCGGAAAATTCTCAAGGGTATCGATGAAACTAGTAAGTTCAACACTCGCAATTCCATTGGCTGGAACCGACAGGGTAATAGGGGTAAAGCTGGAGTTGGCAGGGACTTGAATAGTTACCTGTGCTGATGCCCCTTGAGATGTAAAACGGGCGAAAATAGGCCTGTCGCCGTGACTAGAAGCTACTTCGGGTGCGGCAAACCAAAAGGTTGTGTCGGTTTGTGCAAAAATTGTTGTAGACCCAATTATAGACAAAACTACCAAAGCTGGAAGGAATACCAACAGTTGATACATTTTGATTATAAAAGTCTGTTTCTGCATGTTTACACCCGCTTATTTGGATTGGGGCTTAGTTCAGAAATCAGACAATAAATTCCATTAATTGGAAAACGATGCAATATAAAAACTGTGCCATTAATAAATTGTTTTTTCAGCATGATTTTTTTTTCATGCTACACATACGAAAGGGGCACCCTAACGGATGCCCCTTCCCGGCAATAATTTATGAAGAAGTGGTTTACAACTTGGCTAACTCAATGGCTAGCTTGCGTTTACTAATGGGTAAAAGCGTTGGCTGAACGGGCAACCACTGGTCAAATAAAGCAACCCACGTTGCTGGGTTGGGTAAATCCTTGTAGAGCTGAATTAGTTTCAGCTTGATTTGTTCCAATGAATTACTCAGGTTTCGTTGGAAAGTGTGGATATATGTGGTCCGTAAACTACGGTAACGGTCGTTTTGGTGCTCGAAAATGCTGAGGTAATAGTGATAGGCGAGCACTTCTTTTTGTGATCGGGTTGTCAACATCAAAAAACCTTCTTCTTGCTCCAACGGAATAATCCCAACAGGCTCAAGTGTCATTTGTCTTTCTATATGTTCGTAATGTTCACTGCCGTGCAGTAACTGTTTCTCAAAGAGGGGAATGGCAAAATCAAGTATCGCCTGTATTTCATCAAGCGCAGATGAAGTAAGACGGTCGGTTTCAAAAACCAACTTCAATTCATCCCAATTGATTGACTTTAGTTTTTTCGGGAATAGGCTTTCTAGCTCTGCTTTTTCTGTTTTCAGTTGATTGGCTTGTTCCAAATGCTGCACCAAGTCGTTCAGAAACGGATAAAGCCGATGTCGGTTAAACTGTTTTTGCACCGAGTTGAGATAATCGAGCAATACGTACTCTTTGTATTCCTTGTCGATCCAACCTTCAAGCAGCCAATTCGGATGAAGTTTTTCCATTTGAACCTCCTGATGTTTTTGGCAGTCGTAACTGACAAAGCTGGCAGTTGCAACTGACCGTTTGTTCTATTAACGGCAAAATTTAGGAAAAATCGTGTCTTGGCACAAATCGTGAAAAGCCGTGAACATCCAAATAATTTTAACTTCTTAATCATATGGCAGAAAAAATCCAACCCATTGCAGACCGCGTGCTCGTAGAAGCAGCAGCTGCAGAAGAAAAAACCGCAGGCGGAATCATCATTCCCGATACGGCAAAAGAAAAACCACAACGTGGTAAAGTTGTAGCCGTAGGTAACGGTAAAAAAGATGAGCCTATGACGGTTAAAGCTGGTCAAACCATACTTTATGGTAAGTACTCGGGTACCGAAATTTCAATCGATGGAAAAGACTATCTCATCATGAGAGAGTCGGATATTCTGGCAATTATTGGTTAAACTATAAAATAGCACATAGAACTATGGCAGCAAAAACAATCACATTCGACAACGCAGCCCGCGAATCACTCAAAAAAGGTGTTGACGCCTTGGCCGATGCAGTCAAAGTGACCCTTGGCCCTAAAGGTCGTAACGTGGTAATCGACAAAAAATTCGGTGCCCCTTCCGTTACCAAAGACGGTGTTTCAGTAGCAAAAGAAATTGAACTGAAAGATCCCATCGAAAATATGGGCGCTCAACTCGTTAAAGAGGTGGCCTCTAAAACCGCTGATGTTGCTGGCGACGGTACCACTACTGCAACTGTACTTGCTCAATCAATTGTAAAAGCTGGACTGAAGAACGTTACTGCCGGTGCAAATCCCATGGACTTGAAGCGTGGTATCGACAAAGCAGTAATCGCTGCTGTTAAAGGTCTCCGTTCTTTGTCGAACGAAGTGGGCGACGACTTCGGTAAAATCGAGCAGATTGCTTCGATTTCAGCGAATAACGATGCGGTTATCGGTAAACTGATTGCCGATGCCATGAAGCGAGTTACCAAAGAAGGCGTAATCACCGTAGAAGAAGCCAAATCTACAGAGACGTATGTTGATGTAGTTGAAGGTATGCAATTCGATCGTGGATACGTGTCGCCATACTTTGTCACCAATGCCGACAAAATGGAAGCCGAACTGGAGAACCCATATATCTTGATTTACGACAAGAAGATTTCAGCCATGAAAGAACTTCTTCCCGTACTTGAAAAGGTGGTTCAAACCGGACGTCCCTTGTTAATCATCGCCGAAGATGTCGACGGTGAAGCACTTGCTACCTTGGTGGTCAACAAAATCCGCGGCTCGCTCAAAATTGCAGCGGTTAAGGCCCCAGGATTCGGTGATCGTCGTAAAGCGATGCTTGAAGACATCGCTATACTCACTGGCGGTATCGTGATCAGCGAAGAGCGTGGTTATAAACTCGAAAATGCAGATCTTACCTACCTCGGTCGTGCCGAAAAAGTAAGCATCGACAAAGACAATACGACCATCGTGAACGGTGCCGGTTCGGGCGACGACATCAAAGCGCGCGTAAACCAAATCAAAGCACAAATTGAATCAACTACTAGCGATTACGATCGTGAGAAACTTCAAGAGCGTCTCGCTAAGTTGGCCGGCGGTGTGGCTGTTCTTTATGTAGGTGCAGCTTCTGAAGTAGAGATGAAAGAGAAAAAAGACCGTATCGACGATGCTTTACATGCAACACGTGCTGCGGTCGAAGAAGGTGTAGTACCGGGTGGTGGAGTTGCATTCATTCGTGTGATTAAGTCGCTCGATCGTGTGGTAACTGAAAACGCTGATGAAAAAACAGGTGTTGCCATCGTTAAACGTGCCCTTGAAGAGCCGCTTCGTCAAATTGCCGAAAACGCAGGCGTTGATGGTTCAATTGTAGTTCAAAAAGTGAAAGAAGGCAATGGAAACTACGGTTACAATGCCCGTTTGGACAAATACCAAAACATGCTCGTTGCGGGTATTATCGACCCTACCAAGGTGTCGCGAGTTGCCCTCGAGAATGCAGCATCGATTGCAGGCATGTTGCTCACCACTGCATGTGTGATTTCGGAAGATCCTGAAAAGGAAGCAGCTCCGGCCATGCCAGCAGGAGGAATGGGTGGAATGATGTAATTCATCCCTAGTGAGATTGAACCCCGTTTGCAAAAGCAAGCGGGGTTTTTTATTGTCCGCTGATGTTAAGTCGGCTCTCCAGCTAAGATTCTATCAGAATGAGCTACACATATACGCAGCTCATTTTGGCACTGAGGTTTTACAGCATACATTATGCACTGCTGTAGCCGTTCGCCAATAAAAAAGCTCCTTGCTTCCAGGAGAACCTTTATCCCTGTCCTCTGCGATGAACCATCGTTGACACCATCCGATGCCACACGCTCACCATTAACAGCGCTTTAACGAGGTTTAAGTTTTCCTTAACTAGCGCACATACTCGGGTCGGCTAGTTTTGAGCTAACAAAATCCCAACGCATGAAAAAACTTCTTTACGTTCTCTTTTTTGCCTTTGTTACTACTTTGACTCACGCCCAAAACACCTTCGAGGGGCGTATTCTATACCGCGAAACTATTCGGTTTAATATTCAGGCAGAAGGCATTGACCAAGCCATGCTTGATAATATGCCCAAAGAACGAGCCTCTCAACGAGAATTGTGGATCAAAGGGGCCGAAAGCATGTATTTGCCAATTGAAAAAAAGGAAGTAGCCGACGATGAACTGCAGGCCGAAGGGGGCATGCGATTCAGGATCAACATGCAAGAACCGAAAATGGCCATCTACACCCATATGGAGAAAAAGGAGCAGTTTCGCCTGCAGGAATTCATGGACCGTACTTTTCTCATCGAAGCCAAAGTCGACAGCCAGCAGTGGAAACTTCACGGTGATACCCAAGAAATTTTGGGCTACAACTGCCTGCGAGCCTCGCGCAAAGTCGACACCATGGAACTTGTGGTTTGGTTTGCGCCTGCCTTACCGGCCAATACTGGTCCCGATGGCATGAGCAACTTGCCCGGCTGCATTTTGCGCATTGAGTATGGCACAAATGATAGGGTAGTGGAAGCAGTAGCCATCGAGCCCATGACCGTTCCCAATGTCAAAATCATCAAACCCAAAGAGGGTAAAAAGGTGACGGCCGAGGAGTTTAACAAGATCCAGGATGAAAAGATGAAGGAGCTGATGGAACAGTTTGGCGCACCCGCTGGTGGCGGGGGAAACAGGGTCATCATCCGCATGCAACGCTGATATGTGCAGGCTTATTTGTTTGTTGGGATTCCTGTTAGGCAGTCTCAATAGCTGGGCGCAAATTCCTTTGCAAGGCGAAATGCGCAATACCGAGGGCAAAACGTTGCCCTTTGGCACGGTGGCCTTACTCGATCCAGCCGACAGCATCCTGCGTTTTTTCGCCATCACCGATGGGACGGGCGCCTTTCTCATCAAAGACACCAAGCCAGGCCCATACTTGCTGCAGGCCTCGTTTTTAGGCTACGAAACCCTGTACCGCAGCATCCAATTGCCTGTCGATGCTCAGGCTCCTTTGCTATTGCTGCTCAAACCCAAAGCCAACCAATTGAGTGGGGTGGATGTAAGCGATGAGCGCATCCCTATCCGCATCAACCGCGATACGGTTGAATACGATGCGGGTGCCTTTAAAACCCGCGAAGATGCGCCGGTAGAAGACCTGCTGAAAAAACTGCCCGGCGTGGAAGTCGACCGAGCCGGCAACGTAAAAGCCATGGGCGAAAACGTAAAACAGGTGCTAGTGGATGGCAAGGAATTTTTTGGCGACAATCCCCAAATGGCTACGCGCAACCTGCCCGCCGATGCCATCAAAAAGGTGCAGGTGTTCGACCAAAAATCGGAAGAGGCCGAACTCACGGGCATGGACGACGGCAGCCGCGAAAAAACCATCAATCTTTTGCTTAAGGACGATAAAAAATCTGCTTGGCTGGGCGAAGCACGCCTGGCCGGAGGTACCAATCAGCGCTTTAAAAGTGAAGCCAAGGCTTTCCGATTCAGTCAAAAGCACCAGTTTGCAGCCCTGGGTATGGGCAACAACATCAACCAGCTGGGCTTTAACATGCAAGACTACCTCTCGTTTAATGGAGGCTTGGGCTCGGTGATGCAAAACGGAGGTATCCAACTGGGCGGATCGGGCAATTTGCCTGTTGATTTTGGCCAGCCACAAACGGGGGTGATCCGTTCGGCGGCGGGTGGACTTAACTACAACTACGAGCCCCGCAAATACCACCGCTTCCACAGCAGTTTGCTGAGCAATCACAGCAACAAACGGCTCGAAGAAAGTAGTTTTTCGCAAAATTTTTTGCCCAGCAGTAGCTTTGAGCGTGAAAGTGAAATGCAGCAGCGTGACCGTAATACCGGCCACCGTCTGAACCTGGGTTATCGCAACCGCATCGACAGCATGCGCAATTTGCAAAGTTCCGCTTACGCAGGCTGGAGCATATCGAGCCGCAATGCCGAAAGTTTTTCGCGCCAGTTCCAAGAGAACCTGCTATTGAACAGCCAGGAAGCCTTTAGCAATACGCTAGGCGCTCAATGGGAGAGTGGCGGGCAGCTGAGCTATCTACAACGGCTCCACGGCAGATGGACCATCGTCCGTTTCCGTGCAGAAGCCGGTTTCCGAGGTGATTTGAGCGAATCCGATCGACGCAACCTTACCTTGCTCTCTGGCAACCCGCTCCCCACCGAAGAGTCTTTTTTCCAAAAAAACCAAAGCCAGCTACATCGATACGACGTGAACGTCTCGGCCAGCTACCGCCTACAACCCAACTGGGCGCTGGAACCCGAACTGTATTGGCAAAACCGATTCGAAAGCCTCAAGCGTGAACAAGGTGTTTTGGGCAACGAAGGCGGAATCGATAGTTTGAGTCCCAATTTCAACCGTCAGTACACGGAGTGGAGTCCCCGCCTACGCCTGCGTAAATTGGGTGGCAAGTACCAATTCCTACTCCAAGTAGGTGCGGCTTTGGCCCAATGGCAAAACGCTCTCCGGGAGGAGCCTATGGTAAATGCCGCGGCTTGGTATCCCATGGCCAGTTTGTTGGCCGAAAAGGAGTACCAGAAAGGTCGTCGCTGGAGTTTGCGTTACGATACCCGGCTGCAAGAGGCCGCCGCCGTGCAACTTATGCCCGTTCCCAATGTGCTCAATCCGCTGCAACTGGTCTACGGTAACCCCAACCTACGGCCCGAATTCGTGCAGACGGTCAACCTGAACTGGATGTTATTCGATCAGTTCAGCTTTACGAATTTGTTTACAAGTTTACAGTTCACCCACACCCGCGACAAGGTGAATTGGGAGCGGCAGGTAGCGCCTAATCTTTTCCAGCGAATGCAGCCGGTAAACATGCCCAACGATTACCGCCTCAGTGCTAACGCCGATTTTAGCACACCCTGGCGCAAAGCAGGTTTGATGATGCGCTTACGCGTAGCCGAAAGCTGGAACCGCGGCTTCAACCGGATCAATGGTGATTTGAACCGTACCGATAATTTTACACACAACCTTACTCTTAGCATCGAAAACCGCAAAAAGGAGAAGCTCGATTGGTCAACGGGTATCAACTGGCAACGCACCGATGCCTTTTTTAGTTTGCAGCAAAACCTCAACCAGGTGTTTGTGCAAACCGGCTTTTTCGCCGATCTGAGCTACCAACCCAATGCCTTTTGGAGCATCAGCACCCATGCCGATATAGCCCGTTTCGACGACCGTGCTTTTGCCCAAGTGCGTTGGGTACCTTTGGTGCGGGCCGAACTGCAGCGTTTTGTACTGCCCAATAAACGGGGCATGATTTCACTTGAAGTATTCGACCTACTCAACCGCAACCTCGGCATCAACCGGGTGGGCGACGCCAATTTTCTGCTCGAAACCCGCAGCAACCGCATCGGTCGTTATGTGTTGCTGGGCTTCAAATACCGTTTAAACAAATTCGATGGCGGGCAGAACAACGAGCTGAAGATTGAAATGAGGCGTTAAGCAGGTTCGTGTGGCGTAGAGGCCTAGGTTTAAGCATAGAATTTCTGCCTTTTCTGGGTAGAATGGCTTTAAATGAGGAGCTGATGGCCTGGGTTATTGTTTCATCACCGTATAAAAGGATGAGCAGTAGTTTAGATTCATTTTAAACAAGCCGACAAGCAGCGAATATGCTTTTTCGTACTTGTTCATTGGACTTTACGCGACTATTTTTGCGAAGCACTAACTATTTAGGTTGTTTCCATGAATAATATCGCAACGTTCTTACGGTCGTCTATCGGGCGAAAGCTAATGATGGCCTTAACCGGTTTATTTCTCATCCTTTTTTTGGTGGTTCACCTTGCAGGTAACCTTCAATTACTTGCTGGAGATGGTGGCGAAGCATTCAATCGATACAGTTATTTTATGGCCAATAATGCGCTCATTCAAACTGTTTCGAAGCTGAATTTTGCATTTATCGTTTTGCACGTCATTTATAGCATCTGGCTAACACGTTCGAATGCTGCTGCACGTCCGGTACAATATGCTGGTAAGGCCGAAAAAGTGCCTTCACCTTGGAGCTCAAGAAACATGGGCATTTTAGGCACTTTAATACTATTGTTTCTCATCGTTCACCTGAAAAGTTTTTGGTTTGAGTTCAAGTTTGGTGATACCCCAATGATAGCCGCCAATACTTACGAAGGACTAAGCGTAGATGTCATAGATGCCTACACAGTGGTTGCCACAGCGTATGCTAGTCCCTTGTATGTGCTCATTTATGTGGTTGGGATGCTTGTACTTGGCTTTCACCTGCTTCATGGCTTCCAAAGTGCTTTCCAAACTTTAGGGTTAGGATTTAGCAAATACAAAAACATCATCCGTATAGTTGGTGTTATATATGCCATAGCAATCCCGGCTTTATTTGCCTTGATTCCGATTGTGATGTATCTCCAAAACGCGTAAAGTAAAAATATAGCAGCATGAAGCTCGACGCAAAAATTCCCGCAGGCCCACTCGCCGAAAAGTGGACGAAGTACCGTTCTACAGTACGACTGGTTAGCCCGGCAAACAAACGTAAAATCGACATCATCGTCGTTGGAACAGGATTAGCTGGTGCTTCGGCGGCAGCTTCATTGGCAGAGCTAGGTTACAAAGTGAAAGCCTTTTGCTTTCAGGATAGCCCACGCCGTGCGCACTCAATTGCCGCTCAAGGTGGTATTAATGCTGCGAAAAACTACCAAAACGATGGCGATAGCACCTATCGCTTGTTTTATGATACCATCAAAGGCGGTGACTACCGTGCACGTGAAGCCAACGTGCATCGTTTGGCCGAAGTGTCGGGTAGTATCATCGACCAATGTGTGGCACAAGGTGTGCCTTTCGCTCGCGAATATGGTGGCTTGTTAGACAACCGATCTTTTGGTGGTACACAGGTATCGCGTACTTTCTACGCGCGCGGTCAAACAGGACAGCAGCTCTTATTGGGGGCTTATTCTGCATTAAGTCGCCAAATCGAAAAAGGCCAAGTTGAAATGTTTAGTCGTCACGAAATGGTTGAAGTGGTGATGGAAGATGGCAAAGCGAGAGGAATTATTGCCAGAGATTTGGTGAGTGGTAAGCTCGAACGTCATAGTGGCCATGCTGTGGTCATTGCCAGTGGCGGTTACGGAAACGTATTTTACCTTTCTACCAATGCCATGGGTTCTAACGTCACTGCTGCATGGAAAGCGCATCGTCAAGGTGCATTATTTGGTAATCCTTGCTTCACGCAAATTCACCCAACCTGCTTGCCACAATCAGGTGAATACCAATCGAAGCTAACCTTGATGTCGGAATCGCTCAGAAACGACGGTAGGGTATGGGTACCTAAAACCCAGGAAGATGCGGCTGCCATTCGTGAAGGCCGGAAAAAAGCTGCCGATATTGCCGAAGACGCCCGCGATTATTATCTCGAACGTAAGTATCCTGCTTTTGGTAACCTCGTTCCGCGCGACGTGGCTAGCCGTGCAGCCAAAGAAGCTTGCGACGAGGGTCGTGGTGTAGCTCCAACTGGTTTGGCGGTATTCCTCGACTTCAGAGACGCTATCAATCGCTTAGGAAAAGATGTGATAAGCGCTCGTTATGGTAATTTGTTCGAGATGTACGAGAAAATTACCGGCGACGATCCATACGAAACACCAATGAAGATCTATCCTGCCGTACACTATACCATGGGAGGTCTTTGGGTAGATTATAACTTAATGACCACAGTTCCGGGCTTATATGCCATCGGTGAAGCGAACTTCTCCGATCACGGTGCCAACCGCTTGGGAGCTTCGGCATTGATGCAAGGTCTCGCTGATGGTTATTTCGTGCTTCCATACACCATAGGCGACTATTTAGCTGATGAAATACGTACAGGTACTATCCCAACTTCGGGCGCTGCATTCGAAAAAGCAGAAGCAGAAATAAAGGAGCGTCAAACCAGATTGATGAACATCAAGGGTAAGCAGTCGGTAGAAAGTTTCCACCGTCGATTGGGAAAAATCATGTGGGAGTATTGTGGTATGGCAAGAAACGAAGAAGGTCTTACCAAAGCTCGCCAAATGATACGTGAACTGCGTGATGAGTTTTGGTCGGATGTGCGTATTCCCGGGATCGCCGATGAATTTAACCCTGAACTCGATAAAGCCGGCCGTGTGGCCGATTTCTTAGAGTTAGGCGAATTGATGGTGATTGATGCACTTGTGCGAAATGAATCTTGTGGTGGCCACTTCAGAACAGAAAGCCAAACCGAAGAAGGAGAAGCAAAACGCGACGACGAAAACTTTGCCTTTGTTTCTGCATGGGAATTTAACGGACTCGATAAAGACCCAATTTTGCATAAAGAGAACTTAGAATTTGAAGCAGTAAAACTTACCCAAAGAAGTTATAAGTAATGGGAAAAGAATCTATTAGCCTAACCTTGAAGGTTTGGCGCCAAAAGAATTCGGCCGATAAAGGCAAATTTGAAACCTATAAACTCAATGAGGTTTCTACACATGCTTCTTTCCTGGAGATGATTGACGTGCTCAACGAGCAACTCATCGTAGAGGGAAAAGACCCAGTAGCATTCGACCACGACTGCCGTGAAGGAATATGCGGAATGTGCAGCATGTACATTAACGGTCGCGCCCATGGTCCACAATCGGCAACCACCACTTGCCAGTTGCACATGCGCCATTTCCACGACGGTGAAACCATCACTATCGAGCCATGGAGAGCCAAGCCTTTCCCGGTAATTAAAGATTTGACAGTCGACAGATCGGCATTCGACAAGATAATGGCAGCTGGAGGTTATGTTTCGGTAAATACCGGTAATGCGCCCGACGGAAATGCCATTCCTATTGCGAAAGAAGACGCCGACGAAGCCTTTAACGCTGCGGCTTGTATTGGTTGCGGTGCCTGTGTGGCTGCCTGCAAAAATGCATCAGCTATGCTGTTTGTATCTGCTAAAGTGTCACAATATGCACTACTTCCCCAAGGTCAGCCCGAGCGTAAGGAGCGTGTCTTGAAGATGGTAGCACAAATGGACGAATTAGGTTTCGGCAATTGTACCAATACCGGAGCATGTGAGGCCGAGTGTCCGAAGGGTATCAGTATCACGAACATTGCTCGGTTAAACCGCGAATTTCTGACGGCATCTGTAACGCCAGGAAATTAAAAGTTAATCAAAATCATGTAAAAATCCGATTGTTGTAAACAGTCGGATTTTTTTATGGTTAAATTTATTGTTCCGTATACTAAGTCATCATGTAACGGCTTTATAGAAGCATGCGTCAAACACTATTGATAACGTTTTTTTTGACTTTGGCTGGAATTTTCTCTGCCGAAGCAACCCACAACAGAGGGGGAGAAATTACGTATCGCCATTTGAGCGGGCTTACCTATGAGGTCAAAATTGTGACCTATACCAAAGAAGTAGATGCTGCTGATAGGCCACAGCTTGAAATAAATTGGAATTATGGTGGCAGAAAAGACACAGTAAACCGCGTTTTGCCAGGAAGGGTACCCGTCGGTGCGGATATCGTTCGAAATACGTATATCATCAATCACACTTTCCCGGGGCCTGGAACCTATACCATTTCCATGTTAGATCCCAACCGTGTTGGGAGCGTTACCAACATCAATGGCGGAAGCTCCATAAATATTCCCTTTTACATCGAAACCAAGTTGGTAATCAATCCTTTTCTAGGGCCAAACGACTCGCCAATTTTGAGTTTCCCGCCTATTGATCGAGGATGTATCAACCAGATTTATGTACATAATCCTGGGGCATCCGATCCAGATGGAGATAGTTTAACTTATGAATTAGTTGCTTGCAAAGGCGAAAACGGACTTCCAGTACCCAATTACATTTTCCCGGATCCATTTCCGCTGTTACGCATTAACCAAAATGGCGACTTTATTTGGAATGTGCCTCGAAATGCGGGCATCTATAACTATGCGATACTTATCAAAGAATTCCGCAATGGGGTGTTCATAGGTTCGGTTGTTCGCGACTTCCAAGTAGACATCGGCATATGCAATAACGAGCCACCGGTTTTCGATACGATACTCGATACATGTGTTTTAGCTGGATCAACTTTACGGTTACCCATAACAGCTAGTGATACTATTTTACAAACAGTAACACTCACTGGTGTGGGGGGGCCTTTTGCCCCACCTTTAGGCTTTACAACTATTAGCCCAGCTACGTTCCCTCAGCCGGTAACCAGTCAGCAATCGGCCAGCTCCATGTTTACCTGGGTAACAGATTGTGCGCATATTCGCCGCGATGCTTATCAGCTTACTTTTAGGGCCGAAGACAATGGCAATCCTCGGGCTGTAAACTATTTAACCTTACGGGTTCGCGTAATTGCCCCAGCTCCCGAAAATCTCACCGCCCAATCGGCAGGCGGAAGAATTCGGCTACAATTTGACCCCAGCTCTTGCCCAACGGCCATTGGGTATAAAATTTATAGACGACAGGGAAGCAACCCATTCACTCCAGGAGCTTGTGAAACAGGCATGCCGGCCTCTGCTGGCTACGAGATGATCGATACCGTGATGGGGCTAAACAACACGATTTACATCGACGACAATAACGGTGATGGCCTACCCGCTGGTGAGACGTTTTGCTACCGGGTTACAGCTTTCTTTTCTCCTTTCAATTTTGATCCTCTAGGTGGTGCCGAATCAGTAGTTTCGGAGGAAGTATGTGCACAAGTAAGAAGAGACCTTCCTGTTTTCTCGAAAGCCTCAGTTACCACTACTGATCCAGTAAATGGAGCAATAGCTTTGGAATGGGAAAGCCCTATAGAATTAGATACAATTCAGTTTCCTGCTCCTTACTCCTATGAGCTGTATATGCGTCCGGGAATAACAAACCCCGGCCCGAGGACGATAATTTATTCGAGAAATTATACTAGTTACGCAGCACTACTGTCGGATACAGCATTTTTAGTTTTTCAATTTAATACGCTTGGTTTAGGTTATACCTACGAAATGGAATTTTTCAGTGCTGGTGTAAACGTAGGCAAGGTGAAATCGGCTAGTTCGGTTTATTTAACCATTGGAGAAACGGATGCACGACTAAACCTGTCGTGGAATTACAATGTAGGATGGCAAAACGACAGTGTACATATTTTCCGTCGAGATGCCGGCGTATTTACACGAATAGCCACTGTAGCGGCTTCCGAGGGTGTTTATTCCGACCGGGGGCTAATCAATAATGTAGAATACTGCTATTTTATTACCACTGAAGGCGGTTTTTCTGCAGCTAGTTTACCTGACTCAGTACTTAATGATAGCCAAATAGCTTGCGGTACGCCACGCGATACCGTGCCACCTTGTCCTCCAGTTATAGAAGTTGCGGGCAATTGCGATTTATTCAGAAACGAGCTAAGCTGGACGCAAGATGGTGTGTGTGGCAGTGACTTGGTGAAATGGCGTATTTATTACAAAGATCGTCTGACAGGAGAGTATCAGTATTTAGATTCAGTACTTGCGAATGAACCTGAACTGAGATATAGCCATATCAATTTAGTTAACTCGATAGCGGGTTGTTATGTCATCACCTCGGTTGATTCGGCAGGAAATGAAAGCAATTTTAGTAATGAGGTTTGTGTAGAAAACTGCAAACTCTACGAATTACCGAACGTATTTACACCCAATGGTGATGGAGTGAATGATTTGTGGATTCCAAGACCAGGCTTCAGATTTGTAAGCCGAATTGAGTTATCGGTCATGAATAGATGGGGGAAAAGAGTATTTCAGAGCACCGACCCAGGTATTTTTTGGGATGGAACCATCCAGGGTAAACCGGCAGAAGGGGGCACGTATACGTATGTCATTCGAATTTTCTTCCGCACCCTCAATGGTGAATTCCCTATCGAGCAGCAAGGTATGGTGCAGCTTATTCGTTAATTTAAATCATGTTTACAGGAATAATTGAAGCCCTTGGAACCATTGTTCGGGTAGAACCTCAAGCTGGAAATTTACATTTTACCATTTCGTCACCAATCTCTAACGAGCTAAAGATAGATCAGTCTGTTGCGCATCAAGGAGTGTGTTTGACGGTAGTGGCTTGTGAGAACGGCAGCCATACCGTTACCGCCATTCAAGAAACGCTTAATAAAACCAATTTGAAAGATTGGCAAGTAGGAAATAGGGTTAATCTCGAGCGTTGTATGCAGGCAAATGGCCGCTTTGATGGGCATATTGTACAAGGACATGTTGATCAAGTGGGACAGTGCATTGAACGAACTGAAACCGATGGGAGTTGGCGTTACACCTTTCGATATGATGAATCATTTGGTAATTTAACCGTAGAAAAAGGCTCCATATGTGTAAATGGTGTAAGCCTAACCGTGGTCGACTCCAAGCTAAATGAGTTTTCGGTTGCCATTATTCCTTACACCTTTGAGCATACGCAATTCCATCAACTAACGGTAGGAGATTGGGTGAATCTCGAATTTGACATCGTAGGAAAATACGTTCAGAAAATGCTACAGCAAAGAAGTTATGTCTAAAGCCAACTACCAACTTTTGGAGTCATTAGACTTCCTAACTGAGCTGTCGAGAAACAATAACCGTGAATGGTTCGAAGCCAACCGAAAGCGTTACGAAAACTACAGAGCTGGATTTACAACCTTTGTAGAACATTGGTTAGCAGGATTAAAAGAAAAGGACATTTCACTTGCTGAATTGAATGCCAAAAGTGCGCTCTTTAGAATAAATCGGGACGTGCGGTTTTCAGCCAATAAAGCACCCTACAAATTGAATTTTTCGGCTTATCTCGCCAAAGGGGGAAAGAAGTTTCCTGGGGCCGGTTACTATTTTCATCTCGAACCGGGAGCGAGCTTTTTTGCTTCGGGAGTGTGGATGCCCGAAGCGCCACTTTTACAAGCCATACGCCAGGAAATAGACTACAATTATCTTGATTTTGAAAAGATTTTAGGAAACACGAAGTTTAAAAAACACTTTCACGAACTTGAAGGTGAACGACTTACTCGACCACCAAAAGGATATAGCTTAGAAAATCCTGCGATTGAGCGCATTAAGCATAAAAGCTTTATCGTTTCCACTAAGTTGAATCCCGAGCTGCAGTCAGCAGAGGAGCTTTTGAACCATCTTTTAGACGTGTCAACTGCTGCGATTCCGCTCGTGTATTTTTTGAATCAAGCCCTTGCCGAATCAGATTGATTGAGCAGGTGTAATCGGGTAATCGCGCCAAACAACTCATTTTTATCAATGGGTTTTTTGACCAGTGAATTCATACCGCATTTTAAACCTTCTCGGGTACTTTCTTCAAATACATCGGCAGTAACTCCAATTATGGGAATAAGTGGTTGTAATACTCCCGATTTGCCCGATCTAATCTGACGGGTACATTCTAGCCCATCCATAATTGGCATGTGAAAGTCCATTAACACCAAGTCATAGGCCTTTTCTGTGAGTTTATCTATCGCTTCTTTGCCATGAAAAGCAAAATCCAGTTGAATATCGAATTTGTTCAGAAGCATCTTCATGACCTTTTGATTCATCTCGTTGTCTTCGACATACAACAGCCGTAAATCAGTTAACTCATGCAAATCAGTGACTACTGATTTGGAAGACGATTTAGGCTCAACGAGGTCAAATTCGAGCTCAAATGCGAATATTGATCCTTTTCCTGGGATGGAGTCAATTTCGATGCGCGAATCGAACAGTTGAAGAATACGATGTGTAATAGTGAGGCCAAGACCGGTACCGCCATATTTACGGTGAATTTCTACTCCTCCTTGTTGAAAGCTTTCAAAGATTACGTCCTGTTTTTCTTTGGCGATACCTATGCCTGTGTCTTCTACTTCAAACCTTAGACGTACATTTTTCTCATCTCGCCTAACCACCTTGGTGCGTACAGTCACTTTGCCAGCATCGGTGAATTTTATCGCATTTGAAATGAGATTCATTAATATTTGAAAAAGACGAGTGGGGTCTGTTATCACATGCGATGGTGTTCCATCACCTGGTTCAAAGACAAGTTGAAGCTCTTTTTGGATGGCTTTGCGCGATAAATTATTTTCTAGTTCTCTGAAAAGTCGAAATATGTCGGTCTCCACAGGACTTAACTCAATATTTCCTTCCTCAATACTTGCGATGTGAAGGATGTCGTTCAAAATCACCAATAGCAGGTCGGCTGCATAACGCACCGAGTTTAGCTTATCCAATTGGTGAACATCATTCGTGTCTTCCAATAGTAAGTCTGTAATCCCCATGATGGAGTTCATGGGCGTACGTATCTCATGACTCATCTGCGATAAAAAGTCTGATTTGGCTTTCACCAATAGTTGAGCTTCTATGCGCGACTGCTCAATCTTCTTCAGGTTTTCTTCTATCTCATTTTTTTGTTCTTGAATGATTTCATTTTGATGCCTCAGCCTTTTATTCATTCTGCCGCGGTACCAGCTAAGAAAAACCACGAGTAGCATGATGACGGCGATCCCGCCAACCAGCACCAGCAGGGATCTGTTTCTATTTTTGATACTGGCTATAGCCGCTTCTTTTTCTTCAAGACTAGCCTTGCTGTTTTTTAACTCCTCTTCTTTCGAGCTCAGCAAAAGTTGAAGGTGTAATTCCGATAGCTTACGGTTAACATCTTTATTCCTACGGTTAACATCGTCGTGATAAACTAATTCTAAATGGATAAGTGCGTTGAGTGCATCTCCATTTTCGCGGTAGGTATTGTAGAGCAACTCATGAATATGTCGTTTTCTAGTATATTGCTCGTCGTTCGAAAGTTGTTGGAGTGCGTCTTTGAGTAATGCTATACCTTCTTTACTCTTTCCTCTTTTGATTAGTGCTTCGGCTTTAGCTACAAGTGCATCGTTAACGAAGGCGGGATTGGCCATTTCATCAAACAATTTCACCGCAGCGTAGAATGCAGAATCCCCAGCCTTTAGTTTCCCTCTTTCGTAATTCAGCCTACCCCGTAAGACCATGGCTCTGGCCAACTCATCGGTAATTTGTAAACTGTCGAGCAATTTTACCGATTTGTTCAACTCAACCTCTGCGGCATCAAACATACCCGCACGCAGATATACTTTCGCTAATTGTTGAAGTGTATAGCCTTTACCTCCTAAATCGTGGCTTTCTTCACGTGCCTGCAAGGCTAGTTTTTGATAATAAATCGCCGAATCTATCATCAACCGCGCATCATAAACTTGACCGAGATTACTGAAAGCGACTGCTTTACCTCTCGGATGATTTTGACTTTTGGCTAATCCTAATGCTTTATGATAATTTAGGGTTGCCTCTGAATAGCGCTCCTGATCGTAGTAAACATTCCCAACATCGATCCAACTGTAAATTAACGCGGGATAATCGTTAAACTTCTGATAAATACTGATAGCGGTGAGGAAGCTTTCCAAAGCCAGATCCAGCTGCTGTTCTTGGCGGTAAATTTGACCTTTATTGGCGTGAAAATTAGCTAAGTAGTGGCTGTGGTTGTTTTTTCTACAAATTTTAATGCCTTCTTCGGCGTATTGCAGCGCTTTGGCTGGATTAAGGGTGCGGTAGCGAATACTTAATTGTTTCAGTAATTCGAGCGTAGTGCTGTCGACAGGTTTTTTTTTGATTTCGTTATATAGCCCACTCAACGAATCCAGAGACTTACCGCTGTGTGGAATTTGGAAATTTAAAAGCAAAAATTTCGTTTCGCCATGAGCAGATGTAAATCCAAGAAGCACCAAAAGCAGTGCAAGGCGAAAACGTTTCAACATAGGTTTAGTAGACTCGTAAATATAAAAAAAGCCTGTTGAATTAGTTCAACAGGCCTCTTTATTATCGGCTTTACTTACTTAGTTGCGGTGAGATCAAATCGGATTCCGATTTCGTCGCTAATCACTTTATCGCCTAGCTCAGGAAAGAATTTGCCTGACTTGAAACGAATATCCCAAAGGGTACGGTCGATCTTGAATTCTGCTTTCGTATTCACTTGATTATCGGCTATCGATACCAAAGCAGGGAATTGAATGTCGTTCGCTATTCCCTTGATGGTAAGTGTTCCCGAAACGGTATGCGTATTGCCGTTTGCGTCGGCACTGTCGAGCGCAGCAATGCCCTTAATTTGAAAACTCGCAGTTGGGTTTTTTTCAACTGAGAAGAAATCATCTGACTTAAGGTGGTCGGTTAAATCCGCGTTTTTGCCAGGATCAGTTAAGTCTTCAACAACGATACTATTCATGTCGATGGTGAAGTTTCCGCCAGTTAATGCCCCATTTTCTGCAAATAATTCACCACTGCTAAGGGTAAGTGTGCCAAAGTGTTCACCACCCAGTTTCGAACCTGTCCAGTTCAGTTTGCTGTCGGCAGCAAGTTGGTATGCGTCACCCGAGGCTGTCGCATTTGCATCAATCGAAGTGGTTTCTTCTGTTTTCTTCTCGCCACACGCACTCACTAGTGAGGCAGCTACGAACAAAAGGATTAAGGTTTTTTTCATGAATATATATTTTTACGAGTGTTCAACAATTTTGTGATTGTTAAGTTCACGGTTGTACTGTCGGCATGAAAATTTCGGATCCCGGGCCTATAGGTAATCCCAACGCTACCCAAATTCCAAATAAGATCATCCAGCCAATCAGAAATACAATCGAATACGGTAGCATCGTAGAAATGACGGTACCAATCCCTGCTTGTTTGTCGTAACGCTGAATAAAGGCAACGATTAGTGCAAAATAAGACATCATTGGGGAAATAATGTTGGTTACACTATCTCCAATACGGTAGGCACATTGCGTGAACTCAGGTGTATATCCCAAAAGCATGAACATAGGAATGAAAACGGGCGCCATAATAGCCCATTTTGCTGAAGCACTTCCCATGATAAGATTAATGGTGGCCGATACTAGGATGAAAGAGGTCATCAAAGCGATGTCGTTCATGCCCGAGGCTTTGAGCACTTCGGCGCCTTTGATGGCGAAAATAAGGCCCAAGTTGGTCCAATTGAAATAGGCTACGAACTGTGCAGCAAAGAAGACAAGTACGATGTAGGAGCCTAAAGTTTCCATGGATTTGGCCATGCCTTTCATCACGTCGCTATCCGACTTAAATGTGCCTGCACCTACACCATAGGCAATACCACAAAGCGCAGCAATAAGAAATATGAAAGCAACAATTCCCGACATGAACGGTGACTTTAAAATTTCACCGGTTTCGGGATTTCTTAAATAGCCGTTTTCAGGGATTAATCCGCCAAGCATAAATGCGATGCTGAGTGCCAATACAACCAGCGACCAATTGAGGCCTCGCTTTTCTTCCTTATTTAGTTCGCGAATTTCTTCGGGCTTTTCACTTCCGGTATAGGTGCCTAACCGCGGTACTACAACGCGCTCGGTTACCCAGGTGCCAAGAATAGAAATCACAAATGTAGAGGCAAACATGAAGTAATAGTTTGCCGCTGGATTTACTACATAAGCTGGGTCGA
Source organism: Chitinophaga pinensis (assembly GCA_943369355.1). Classification (GTDB taxonomy): domain Bacteria; phylum Bacteroidota; class Bacteroidia; order UBA7662; family UBA7662; genus UBA7662. The sequence continues at coordinate 23,923 of CALRMX020000001.1, forward strand.
TAATTCGGGCCGCCTCTTCTGATAATCCAGCTAAAAGTGGGTCGATGGTGCCCAGCAATAGATTTGCGCTATACCCACCCGAAACACCTGCAAAGGCTGCAGCTAAACCTGCCAATGGGTGACGACCAGCTGCCAAGAAAATTACAGCGGCCAAAGGCACCAAAAGAACATAACCGACTTCACTGGCAGTATTCGACATAACTCCGGCAAAGACGATTACAAAAGTGAGTAGTCGTTTGGGGGATGCAAGTACTATTTTACGTAAAACCGTACCAATGAGCCCACTTCCTTCGGCAATTCCTATCCCCAGTAAAGCCACTAATACGGTTCCCAAAGGAGCAAAGGAGGTAAAGTTTACCACCATCTTTTCGAGTATCATGTGTAAACCATGTGCCGAAACGAGGTTTACCGGCTTTACTATTTCGCCGGTTCCTGGATGAATTACAGATAGATCGAATTGCGCAACCACCCAAGATAATAGAACCACAAATGCGGCAAATCCAGCAAATAAGGTTGCAGGGTGAGGGAGGGCGTTGCCGATTTTCTCAATCACCGTTAAAAACCGGTCGATACGTGATGTTTTGGCTGTACTCATGATTGTAGTTTAAGAAGAATAGTTTTAGGGAGACCTGTAGAGTCAACAGTGAAATATTTAAAATAGGGTAGCGTAAGATCCTGCAAGTATGGGAGCTGTTTGACGGTCGTTTCCTTTTTGCCTTCCATAACAATAATCCAATAACTACCCGGTGCTAAAAGCTTTTTGATGGATTGAACCAGTTGTTGGTCGTATTTCGATTCTTGGTTTTTACTCAGGAGGCTACTGCCGCTGATGAGCATACCTAGTGGCATTTTGGCGTTTAATTTTCCGTTTTCTCGGTCAAGTACTTGAAGTTTACCCCCATATTTCGCTTGCAACTCATTAAATGTTGTTTTATTGGTGTCTTCAACGGTCCAAAATACCTGTACTTCTCTCGCTAATAGTTTTTGTCCAATTTCTTCTAAGTATGGGCTAGCCAATCCTACAGGTTTGTCAAAATCGTCAGCAATGAGCTTGAGTACTTGCGCTGTAGCCGCATTCGTTGAAAAGGAATCTTCAACCGATTTTCGTTTACAACCGGTTAAAGTGAACCCCAATGCCATTAGCACAATGAAGAATGAGAGATTTTTCATGGCTACGAAGATAAAGAGAACGCGTATTGAAAAACAAAGCAATCGGCTTCGCTGTATTTTTGCGTGTGTTTCGTATTGCCTATCACCCCATTTATAAGCATCCATTGCCCGTTGGTCACCGATTTCCAATGGAGAAGTATGAATTATTACCCGAGCAGTTGCTCTACGAAGGGATAGTTGCCCCTCAGCATTTTTTTGAGCCGGGCATTCTTTCCGATGATATTGTACATCTGGTGCATGATTCAATCTACTTGAGGAGACTGAAAAACGGTGAGCTATCGGAAAAGGAACAGCGGAAAATAGGTTTTCCTTGGAGCGAAGCCTTGGTTGAGAGAGAATTGAGAATTGCGCAAGGGACTGTAGATGCATCCCACTTTGCACTGGAATTTGGTGTTAGCTTCAACATTGCTGGTGGAACTCACCACGCATACCGAGATTCTGGTGAAGGTTTTTGCATGCTGAATGACCAGGCAATTGCTGCTGCCTATTTGCTCCATAATAAGCTGGCTCACCAAATTCTCATAATCGACTTGGATGTGCACCAAGGCAATGGAACTGCTGCCATCTTTCAGGATGATCAACGTGTTTTTACATTTAGCATGCACGGTGCTGATAATTATCCTTTACATAAAGAAAAGTCGGATTGGGATATTCCTTTACCAGTGGGTATAGGAGATTTCGACTATTTGAATGAGCTATCCCGAAGTATTCAAGTGTTCAGGAAAGAGCTGAAACCCGACTTTATCTTTTACCAAGCAGGTGTAGATGTTTTGGGAACGGATAAGCTAGGGAAGGTAAAACTAAGTCGCGAAGGGTGTAAACAACGCGATGAGTTGGTATTGAAATACGCTCAAGAGCAAAATATACCTGTAGTGGTTTGTATGGGTGGTGGTTATTCAGCTCGTATTGCCGATATTGTAGATGCTCACGTAAATACCTATCGGGTTGCTTATGATTTATTTGGTTAAATATAGTTTTACGCACCAATGAGAAGTTTCTTTCTGTTACTGATTTTTGCGTTGCATGCACCTTCAACCTATGGTCAAAAGACCAAAACTTTTGAAGGAAAAATAAGCTACACCGTAAGCATACAAGGCGATGGGCCTGAAGTGAGCATGGCCCGAAACGTAATGCCATCGAGAGTTATCTATGTGCTTAAAAATGGTAGCTTTTTAGTTGAACAGCAAGGGGGAATGGCTGCTGTTGGAGGTATTTTTATTTACAATCAAGCTATAGATAAGGCTTTTGTCAAAAACGATGCATATAAAACGGTAACCATAATTCACCAAGAGGTTGAAACAGGTGTAGTTCCAGTTTTGAAACGAACCGATAAAACGAAGGTGATCGCCGGCTATCCTTGTGTTGCTTTCAGTTTTCAATTCGATGATGGTGCCTCAGGGAAAGGGGAAATTTGGGTTGCCGAAAGTCTAAAAGTGAAGTACAAACCAAATTTTAACGCGAATACGCCTCTCGACAACAGATTGCTGGCCGTACTTCCAGGGTTTCCTTTGGCTATGACCTTTTACTTGGATAATTTTCAAATGGATTTAGTTGCCGACGCGGTGCATGAAAAACGTATTGAAGACGGGGTATTCGAATTACCTGGCGATTACAAAGTGATTGATTTAACTGACGTAGACTCAAAACAAATCAAGGAATGAAATTCGATTATACCCGTAATCCTTGGACCCTGATTTCAGAAGAAGTGAAATACGAAAATCCTTGGATTAAGTTAACCGAGCATAAGGTTTTGAATCCTAAAGGAGGCGATGGAATATATGGCGTTGTCCACTTTAAACATTTAGCTATTGGAATAGTCGCCATGGAGAATGAAAACCTTTGGCTGGTAGGCCAATACCGTTTTCCATTAAATCAATACAGTTGGGAAATTCCAGAAGGGGGTGGCAAGCACGGCGTAAGTCCACTCGAATCGGCAAAGAGGGAATTGTTAGAAGAGGTTGGTGCAGAAGCAGACTATTGGGAGGAAATTGGGAGATCACACCTGTCGAATTCTGTGTCTGACGAACTAGCCATATTGTATCTCGCTAAAGGCCTGAAGTATACCACCGCTGAACCCGAAGACACGGAGGAATTAAGGGCTCGGCAGGTAAGTCTAATGGAGGCATATGAAATGGTGAAGCATGGAGAAATTACCGATAGCATGTCCATTCAAGCGATACAAACGCTATACATCAGGAAGTTGGAAGGTCATTTATGAGCCACATTTCTTTTAACATCTTGCCCACTTTTTGGTCAATTGGGAAGGTGAAATACGCTTCTGCATCTATTTCTTGGATAGGAAGCCATTTGAAAATTTCGTCTTCTTCTTTATTGGCATCAAGCTCGCGCTTTTCTGGTACAAATTTTTGTTTGGATTGAACCAAATAATAAAAGCTCAACAGCTGTACGTTTGGGTCAAAAGCAGAAGCAATAAAGAAGTCGGTAGTGTAAAAGTGCCCGACTACTGCCACATCCAGATTCGTTTCCTCTTTAAACTCCCGTATTAAACCTTCGCAAAGTCCTTCGCCCCATTCAAGACCCCCACCTGGAAACTTATTCATCCTTTTCCCCTTAAAACGCTCTTCGGCTACCAGTATATGCTCGTTATCAATGAGCAAGCCATATACACGTAATGTAAATCGTTTGTTATCCATCATTTTTAGCTGCGTAAATCAAAGCATCATAGCTAATTTAGTGGCTTAACGACAAGCAATGCGTACAGTTTTCGTATTTTTCTTAGTAGGCCTTACTACGCACGTATGGGCTCAAAATAGGCCAGCCGAAATTCCATTGCCTTTGCCAAAACAACCTAAAAACATTGTGTTGTTGATTGGCGATGGGATGGGACTGAGCCAAATTACTGCTGGCATGGTGGCAAACGGAAACATTCTTCAACTCGAACGCTTTAGTTATGTAGGCTTTAGCAAAACTTTTTCGGCTGATAATATCGTCACCGATTCGGGTGCAGGAGCTACGGCACTGAGTATTGGCCGCAAAGCGAACAACGGTGCGATTGGGGTCGATGCTGACAGTGCTGTTTATGAAACCATCTTAGAATCGGCCAAACTTGCCGGAAAATCAACAGGTTTAGTAGCCACCTGTGCAATCACGCATGCTACGCCGGCTTCATTCGCGGCACATCATTACGACCGCGACAGCATGGAAGCCATTGCCTTAGACATGAGTAAGGCTGGAGTAGATCTCATGATAGGTGGGGGACGTGATTATTTCGAAAACAGAAAGGATAATTTGAATTTACTCGCAAGCATGGAAGACAGAGGCGTACAAATTATTCGAACAGAAGAGTCGTTGTTTAACATCAAACAACTGCCCGTAGCTGCATTACTCTGGGCCGACGATGCTTTACCCAAGCACCAAGGCAGGAACGATATTCTTCCAAAAGCGACCTATTTGGCTCTAGAGAAACTTTCAGAAGATCGTGATGGCTTTTTTTTAATGGTAGAAGGGAGTCAAATTGACTGGGGTGGACATGCCAATGAAAGCGAATACATCATCCAAGAAATGCTTGATTTTGATGAAGCTATTGGTATTGCCATCGATTTTGCCGAAAGAAATAAGGAAACCTTGGTCATTGTAACGGCTGACCACGAAACCGGTGGATATGCCATTAATGGTGGCAATTTGATAGAGAAGAAGATCATGCCCGCATTTACAACCAAGAAACACACGGCAGTGATGGTGCCCGTTTTTGCTTTTGGACCTGGTGCCGAGGCTTTCATGGGTATTCAGGATAATACCCAGCTTTATGAAAAAATGATGACTGCTCTTGATCTACAACGTAAAAGTAAGCCCGTTGCATGGAAAAATAAAGCTCTGTTTTACGCGCCCATTAAGCGTTAACACTGAGTCGAAACCCATTGCCATGAATGTTTAAGATTTCTATTCTTGCATCGTGGCTGAGGTATTTACGTAGTTTGGTCACGTAAACGTCCATACTCCTTGATGTAAAGTAATTATCTTCTTTCCATATGCGTGTGAGCGCCTCGCTTCTCGTAAGTACTTTATTGATATTATGGGCCAGCAGTTTTAATAATTCCGCCTCTTTGGGAGATAAAGTGTATTTCACTTCATTTCCGTAGGTAAGCTCTCGAATAGAGGCATCAAATTGATATGCTCCTATTGAAAAGGTATTCGTTTCAAGACCAGCTTCATTCTGTTGAACACGATTCAATACTGCTTTAATTTTAAACAGTAAGACTTCCGAATCGAAAGGCTTGGTGATATAATCGTCCGCGCCGAGTTGAAAGCCATAAATCATGTCGTTTTTCATGCTTTTGGCTGTGAGAAAGAATAATGGAATGCTTTTGTTGAGCTTCCGAATTTCTTCGGCTAATGTAAAACCGTCTTTCTCGGGCATCATTACATCCAAAATGCAAATATCGAATTGGCCATTTCTAAAGGCATTTAAGCCGAGATTGCCGTTGGTGCAGAGGGTAACCGAATAGTCGTTTAGTTGCAAATAATCTCGCAAAACGGCCCCAAAGTTTGGGTCATCTTCAACCAATAAAATATGCTTAGCCGTATTCATGCTATTTCAAATTAACGGAAGTTTGATGTGAAATGTACTTCCAACGCCTGATTCAGTTTCAACGTTTACCTCTCCGTTATGTGCCTCTACGATGGCTTTAACATAGCTAAGGCCTAAACCGAAACCTTTTATGTTATGTACGTTTCCGGTTGGTACGCGGTAAAACTTTTCGAATATTCTTTGTTTCGTTTCTCGGTTCATCCCTATGCCTTTATCCTGAACCGAGATGAGCGCGTAATTGCCAATCTTTTTACTGCTAATCAGTACTTCCGGGGTTTCTTTTGAATATTTGAGCGCATTATCTAACAAATTGGTAAAAACGTTAGCGAGATGCATTTCGTCACCTTCAAGGGTCATATGAATAGAATCGAGATCTATTTGTACCCTCGAGCCGCGATTATCAAACTGAATTTGCATCAATTCTACGGCGTGCTCTATAATTGGCGTTAATTCAACCCTACTTTTTTGTAATTGCACTTCCTTTCGGTCGAGCTGTGCGGTTTGTAAAACTTGCTCTACCTGTGTGTTCATTCTCCGATTTTCCGATTTAATGATACTGATGTATCTCGAGATCAAACCACCGTCAGTTTGAACCTTTGGATTGGCCAACGCATCTGCCGCCAAATTAATGGTGGCAATAGGTGTCTTAAACTCATGGGTCATGTTATTAATGAAGTCAGATTTCATGTCCGACAACTTCTTTTGACGTAGCAACACACGAATAGAAGTGTAAAAAATTACGACCAAGATCACGATGAGGAAGAAGGAAACCAACAGCATACTCCAAAGTTTGCCTAAGACAAATTTTGAAGGGTGGGGGAAGTAGATTTCGAGACGTTCATTGAGATTATAGAGATCGTTTGGAAACAGGCGAGCATGAAAAACCTGATAGTCTTCACTGATATCCCATGCATCTTCACTTTTCCCAGAACCAAACACCCAAATCAGGCTGTCGGCGTTTTGGCGAACAACTCTATACTCCATGCCTCCATTTAGCCCATGATTGGCTAAATTCGCTTTGAGAATTGAATCAAATTCAAGTTGGTGTATTCGTTCTTCAATAGGTTGTTTCGGTACAATGAAGTCAACGGCTACCTTATTTAACAAACTATCAATGCGCAACTTGCGCTTAACAATTTGTTGTTTTATCCTTTTTCTGGGATTTGGTTCCTGCTTTTTGTTTCCTACTTGCTGTTCAGCCGGATTTATTCTTACCAACACATCATTTCCCTCATTCGGGTAGATGCGTCGAACCTGAACATCAGAAAAATCGCGGGATAAACGCAGTTCTAGCGATTCTGCTTGGTTAATAACTGCATTTAAAACACTATCCATGTTCAGCTCAATGTTGAACATATTGGTAATGGGAGCATCAAACGGACGATAGAAGAAAAGACTGCCGTTTTCTGGGTTTGGGAAAGGCAATCGTGGATGTTCTCCGTATTCGTCATACTTGAATTGAAAAAAACTATCCCTGTTAGATGCTAATGGAGCAGACTTAACTACGGAGGGCGATATCCGAAGTTGCTTCTTTGATGGGCGTTCAGCTTCGGCATTCACCAATTCTATGGTGTCGAAAGTATATATAGCTGGTCCATTCAAGAAATCTAGTTTTTGCACCAATTGATTCCTATCAACTCTAGATGCCATCAAGCGCCCTGCTTCTCTTGCTTCAAGCGCGTAGTTAGTGGAGAGAAGTGCCTGCGTTACGTTTCGTTCGAATTCTTCGGCCTTCATTTTCATGGCCTCGTTAATCCAAAACATTTGAACAGCAACTAAACCTACCAGTGCACCTGCCATGGCTACAATTAGAAAGGGTATTATTTTTCTGTTCATTCAACAAAACTAAGTCTTGACAATCAGACTGCTATTTCCTTTAACGTTTCATTAACCTGATTTATGATCACATTAAGGAAAGTACTATCTGTATCGTTCTGTCGTATTTTCGTGTATTACGAAGTGGGTTTTGGTATATTCGTACTATGACCTTGCTTAAGAACCTCATCCGAAATCTTTCGTCATGGGGAGTAGATGAAAACCAGTCTGCTGCTCAACAACGTAGAGTTAGGGTCATCAATTCTTTTCTTCTGCTTGCCATGGTGGCCATTATTGCCACTACAGCAATTGATATCGTTCAAGAGCTTCCCGCACAGTTTCTACTCAATACAATCACCTTTTTTGGTTACCTAACGCTGTTTTTATTAAATCGGCGGGGGTTTCATAACCAAGCGGCCTATGCCTTATTGGTGCTTACCAGTGCATTGATTTTTTACTACGCTACTTTGTTCGGGCCTGAACAGGGTTCTTACTTATTTCAATTGGTCGTTTTTTTGGCTATTCCCTTTGTGGTCGACTTCGAAAAGAAGGCGCAAGTACTCATGCTTGTTGCTATAGTGGCTACCATTATGATGGTCAGCATATTTATCGAATTTCCTTGGCGTGTTGCCATTGACAAAGCTGTTTTGAAGGAGTCATTCATGGCCAATTTCCTTCAAGTTGCGGTATTGATAATTTCGTTCGTTTTGGTGATTTATTGGTCGAACGATGATGTAACCACGCGTTTGCGCAATGCAATGCAAACTGTTGAGTCGATGCTTCAGCACACATCATTTTACATCTGGTCGATAGACATGGACATGCGCTTAATTCAGGCAAACGACGAATACAAACGTTTGTTGGCAAGTAGATTTGGCGTGGATCCTAAGCCAGGTCTTTCGATGTTAGACATCATGCGGGAGCCATTTCGGACTGAACTCGAAACGTATTATAAAAAGGCACTTACAGGTATTAATCAGCAATTCGTACATCGATACGAATTTATTGATGGTAGTATTCTGATTGCCGAAATCAATATGTATCCCAATTATGATGCAAACAATGTTGTGACTGGGGTAACCGTTTACAGTCATAACATCACCGAAAAGCAACAAATTGCTTCAGCTCTGGAAGAAAACAGGCAATTGCTTTCAGATGTGCTCGGGCTTGCTAAAGTAGGAGCGTGGAAATCGGATATCGTCACGGGTCAGATTTTTTGGGATGAACGTACCTGCGAAATCATGGGAGTTCCTTTTATGGAAGCGGGTCGAGATCCTAACGACTATTTTAAATGCATCCATCCCGACGATTTAGTTGAGGTTCGTGGAAAATTAGAAGCTTTTGAATCCTCCGGAAGCGTGCTCTTGCTCGACCATAGGGTTTTAAACCCCAATGGTCAGACTCGCTTTATTCACGAAAAAGCCACGGCTATTCGGAATAAAAAAGGTAAACTCATTGAAGTTAGAGGATTTATTCAGGACACCACAGAGCTGAAGATTCAGGAAGAAATTGAACAACGAACTAGTTACCTACTGAAAGAGGTAAAACAAGCCTCTGAAACTTTACTTACCGACACCAATTTTGAACATGCATTTCAACAAGCCATTGAAATGGTTACCCAAGCAATAGGTGCATCGCGAACATGGGTTTTTCGTCATTTTGAGTCTGCCTATGGCGAAGCAGCGCGTTTGGTTACACCTGTTCCTTCCAATGGCTCCACAATTGCAGAACGAGAACAAGTTCTTTTGCAAAGGGGAATGCCCTACAAAAAAATAAAACTATACGATTGGTATTTGCTACTAGAAAAGGGTGAGTCGATTTCGGGCATGTTGGGAACCTTTAGTCCTCAAAAGCAAGCAGTCTTAGCACATTTTGAAATTCGTTCTATTTTGATTTTGCCAATTCAGGTCGACAACAAATTTTGGGGATTTATTGGCTTTGACAACTTCAAGGAAAATTGGAGATGGACGGGAATTGAAGAGAATATTCTAAGAGGTTTTTGCAATGCTTTAGGAGGGGCAATTAGCCAACAATTAACTCAAAAAGCCTTACTTAAGGCGAAAGAATCGGCAGAAGTCGCGACACAGTCGAAGTCAAATTTCCTGTCTAATATTTCGCACGAAATTCGAACTCCAATGAACGCCATCATTGGCTTAACCGAACTGCTCTTGCCCGAAGTTCAAGAGAAGCAGCAACTCGAATATCTTCAAGCCATCCGTTTTTCGGCCGATAACCTACTTCGACTGATTAACGATCTATTGGATTTAAGTAAAATTGAAGCAGGGAAAATTGAAATCACTTCAGAGCCCTTTGATATGAAGGAGCTCTTGCAAAATTTCGAGCGTACCTTAGGGTATATTGCTAAAGACAAGGCTGTAGAAATAAGGCTCGAAATGCAAGCCGATTTACCCGTGAACTTGACGGGTGATGCAGTCCGCCTAAATCAAATTTTACTCAATGTAGGTGCGAATGCAGTGAAATTTACCGATGAAGGGCGCATTGATATTCGTGTTAAAGTGCTCAGTCAAAGTAGCGAGGCTGTAAGAATAGCCTATGAAATTGAAGATACGGGTATAGGTATCTCCGAAGAAAAGTTAGAACGCATTTTTGAGCAATTCGAACAAGCCGAAAAGTACACCAGTAAGAAGTATGGAGGAACTGGCTTAGGACTTACCATTACACGAAAGTTAGTTCAATTACTTGGGGGAAATATTTCTGTAGTCAGCCAAATCAATAAAGGCACTTGTTTTACCATAGAGTTGCCATTTACTTCACATCAGGCAAAACGCATTGGCGATACAACCGAAGAAGTAAGTCTTTACAGTACACTTCAAGGTCATAAGGTACTCTTAGTGGAAGACAATCATATAAATCTGATGCTCGCATCTCGCTTATTGAAAAAATGGCAGCTTGAATATCGGGTTGCCGAGAATGGAGCAGAGGCTGAGATGCTGCTTAAGCAAGAGCATTTTGATCTTATCTTATTAGACATTCAAATGCCAGTAATGAACGGATTTGAGTTAATTGAAAGAATACGAGGAGGATTAATAGGCGGAGATGTTAATATACCTGTAATCGCACTAACTGCAGATGCGTTTGACCAAACGAGAGAAAAGGCTGACGCATTGGGCTTTAACGATTTTATTACCAAGCCTATTAAGAGCAGTGACTTATTCCTAAAAATGAAGAAGCTGCTTCACGCTACCGGAAACTGAGATTTTCACCAAGCTGCTAATGCAAAGCGGTCAGCCACTCGTATTCCTTTTTCACCTGATTCTAATCGAATGCATTCGGTAGTGGGATCGTGTTCCAAATACAAAACCCAATCTTCAGAAACTGCACGCTGCAGAACCTCTGTTTTCTCTTTTAAGGTCTGTAACGGACGCATGTCGTACGCCATGATATAGGGTAGAGGTATATGCCCTGCCGAAGGGATAAGATCTGCTGCAAATAGCAGCTTTTTGCCTTTGTAGTTGATTAGCGGCAGCATCATGTCTTCGGTATGACCGTACACATGAAGCACTTCCATTCCAGCTACCAATTCGCCTGGTTGAACAAGTTTGGCATGTCCACTTTCGTAAATAGGAAGGATGTTGTCTTTTAAAAAGGAAGCTTTTTCCCTTGCGTTTGGTGAAGGCCAGGCCCAATTGAAATGGGCTTCACTCATCCAATAGGTAGCATTGGGAAAGCTTAGCTCAAATCCGCTTCGATCACTTTTCCATTGAACGCTGCCTCCACAATGGTCGAAGTGAAGATGACTAAGTACAACATCGGTAATGTCGTGCCGTGTGAAACCCAGTTGCTTGAGTGATCCCTCAAGCGTAGCATCTCCGTGCAAGTAGTAAAACCCCATGAATTTATCGTCTTGCTTGTTGCCAATTCCGTTGTCAATCAAAATTAGCTTGTCGCCATCTTCAATGAGCAAACAGCGCATGGCCCAACTACACATATTATTTTCATCGGCGGGATTAAGCTTGTTCCAAATAGACTTCGGAACTACACCAAACATGGCTCCGCCATCGAGCTTGAAATGACCAGTATTTACAGTATGAAGTTTCATGTGTACAAAATAATTTATTCCGCGAAGCTGTGCTAACCAAATTGTATTAGCCTGATAAAACAATGGATTTTACTTGTATTGATTGGGTTGGGCGATTGCCCGGGAATAACTTGCTTGAGCTGATAAATGCAATTCCCACGGGTAAATTCCAATCAAGAAATGTTGTAGACAAAATAGCTGAAGTGAAGAATAAGACCACCGCTATATTCTGTGGATAACGGTAAGATTTGATTCGTAATTTTTGTAGTTCAAAATGCAAAGGGTGAAAGTACATCTAATCGCTATCGGGGGTGCAGTAATGCATAATCTTGCACTCGATCTTCATGCAAGAGGATTTGAATTGACCGGTTCCGACGATCAAATATTCGAACCGAGTAAAAGCCGCTTAGAAGCCGCCGGATTACTCCCGGCAACCATGGGCTGGTTTCCAGAAAAACTCGACGCTCGCCCAGATATCGTGATATTAGGCATGCATGCTCGGGCAGATAATCCAGAATTGTTGCGAGCCTTAGAACTGGGTTTGAAGGTGATGTCGTTTCCGGAATTCGTTTATGAACAAGCACGCGATAAAAAACGCTTGGTAGTTGCTGGTTCGCATGGCAAAACCACCATTACTGCGATGGTCATGCACGTATTGCGGTTTCACAAATTGAACTTCGATTATCTGGTGGGGTCTCAACTAGAGGGTTTCGACCGAATGGTGAAGTTATCTGAAGATGCACCCGTGATTGTGCTCGAAGGTGATGAATATTTGGCTTCTCCTCTCGATCCCCGACCAAAGTTTTTGCATTACCATGCCCACGCCACGGTGATAAGCGGTATTGCATGGGATCATATCAATGTGTTTCCGACCTACGAGAACTATGTTGCTCAATTTGAGGCATTAATCGATAGTCTTCCCGACCAAGGAGTACTTGGCTACTTCGATGGGGATCCCGATTTAGTTGAGATTGCCGAAAAGAGGGGCCAACGACTCACACTCAAACCGTATCATGCTGCCGATTATGTGATTGAGGATGGGTATACGTTTTTAAAAACATCTTTGGGAAAAATACCCATACAAGTTTTTGGTAAGCATAATATCGCAAACATTGCAGCTGCAAGAATCTTAACCGAGCAAGCAGGTATTAGTAAAGAAGATTTTTACACAGCTATAGCCAGTTTTAAAGGTACCGCTCGCCGCTTGGAAGCATGGTCCTCAGAGGAAGGCTATGTGGTATACCGTGATTTTGCACATGCTCCCAGTAAAGTGGCCGCTACAGTGGCTGCGGTGAACGAAAAGCATGGTAACGAGCGTTTAATAGCTTGTCTGGAATTACATACTTTCAGTAGTCTGAACAAAGAATTTCTCCCGCATTACAAGGGCTCAATGAATGGGCCTAAACATGCGTTGGTGTACTATAATCCAGATACGATAGCGCAAAAACGTTTGGAAAGCATATCGCCAGAAGAAGTGGTGCGTGCTTTTGAACGCAACGACCTTGAGGTTTTTACCAACAGTGAAGCTTTATGGGCACGACTTACAGAACTTGCGAAGGCGCCAGGATGCTTTTTATTAATGAGTTCAGGAAATTACAATAATCTGGCGCTTAAAGAGCTGTTCGAATAATCGGGGTTTTACAAAGCATCTTCAATTTTCTGAGTAGGACTGGTTTTTCAATAATTCCAGTTATCTCCGGAAATTGAAGTGCTTTAACTAGTTCTTCGGGGCCTACCAAGCTACTCGTGAGTACAATTTCTGCGTCGAGCTCGTAAGATTTTAAACGCCTAAGTAATTCCCAGCCCGAGAAGTATTGTAAGTTAATGTCAATGAGCAGGAGATTCACCTGTTTACGGTCTGTCCAAAGTTTTTCTAAAAATGCATCGGCATCTGCAAAGGCGTGGAGCACTACGGTAGGATGGTGCTTTTCTAATTGCCTCTTGAATAAAAGTCTGCTTATAGCATCAGAGTCAACCAGATAAATGTGCGTTTGGGCTTGAATGAGCATGCGATTAATTCTGTGCGAAAACTACGCTCACCTTTTCGCAGCGCTCTAGAAATTAGACGAACAGCGCAAATTCACCCACAGATTAACTACGAATTTGATTTTACCGACGGTGAATAATTCAACGGTTCGTTCATCAACAGGCTGTTATCTTTGCACCATGCAACTAGAACTCAAACGACCCCTGGCTTTTTTCGACCTCGAGACTACAGGAATCAACATAGCCACCGACAGAATTGTTGAGATATCGGTCTTAAAAGCAATGCCAGATGGTACATCCAACATACTCACACAGCGAATAAATCCTGAAATGAAAATCCCCGCCGAGGTTTCCAAAATTCACGGAATATTCGATGCGGATGTTGCCGAAATGCCAACCTTCAGGGCCTTTGCTCCGCAATTGAACGAGTTCATGAAGAATTGCGATTTTGCCGGATACAACTCCAATCATTTTGATTTACCGTTGTTGGTGGAAGAATTTCTAAGAGTTGATGTTGATTTCGACTTAGAGGGAAGGAAGTTTGTTGACATTCAAACCATCTTCCATAAAAACGAGCCACGAGATCTTAAGGCCGCATTTCGTTTTTATTGTGGCAAAGATTTAACCAATGCGCATAGTGCCGAAGCCGATACAGTGGCGACGTATGAAATTCTGCTAAGTCAGTTAGATCGTTACTCCGAATTGAAAAACGATGTTGAATTTTTGCATCGATATACAGCAAGAAACAACAAGTCAGTTGACTTGGCTGGTCGTATCGTTTTCAACGAAAAAGGGGTTGAAGTGTTCAATTTCGGGAAACATAAGGGTAGGTCAGTGGCCGAAGTTTTCGCGGTAGAGCCGGGATATTACAATTGGATGATGGAAGGGGATTTCCCTCGTTACACGAAAAAGGTAATCACATCTATTCGATTGAGGGCATTTAACGCAAAGTAAATGGGGAATTTTCAAGAGGATTTTGCACCGCAGCAGCAAGAACGCCCGAATGGGAAAGCTGTATCCAAAATTAATGATGGTCTGCAACCCTCTGTGGCTTTTTATACCTTAGGGTGTAAACTCAACTTTAGTGAAACATCGGGTATAAGTAGGATTTTTACGCAGCGTGGTTTCGAAAAGAGAGAGTTCAATGAAGGTGCAGATATATACATCATCAATACGTGCTCGGTAACCGATCATGCCGACAGGAAATGTAAAAAGGTTGTTCAACAAGCTTTAAAGCACAACCCGCAAGCTTATGTGGCAGTAGTTGGTTGTTATGCGCAACTCAAACCTAAGGAAATAGCTGAAATTCCCGGTGTAGATATAGTGCTAGGTGCTGCAGAAAAATTCAATATACTCGAACATATTGGCGATTTTAAAAAGGAAAAAACGGCAAGAGTTGTAGCGGGTGAAATCGACGAAGTAAACCGTTTTGTCTCGTCCTACTCGGTTGGAGATCGTACTCGTTCTTTTCTCAAAGTTCAAGACGGATGCAATTATAGTTGCACCTTTTGTACCATCCCGCTAGCACGCGGAGCAAGCCGTTCTACCCCAATCAGTGAAGTGGTTAAAAACGCTGAAGAAATAGCCGCACAAGGGGTGAAAGAAATCGTCTTAACAGGCGTAAATATTGGCGATTATGGTCTTGATGCAGCAGATGCCAAAAACCGTATTCATGGAAGCTTTTTAGATTTGATTAAAGCGTTGGACGCTGTGGAAGGAATAGAACGGTTCCGAATTAGTAGTATTGAACCTAATTTGTTGAGCGATGAAATTATTCGTTTTGTGGCTCAATCGAAAAGATTTGTCCCGCATTTCCATATCCCTTTACAATCGGGTTCCAACCGATTATTAAAACTCATGCAGCGGCGCTATCAGCGTGAATTATACGCCGAGAGGGTAGCTTTGATCAAAGAAGTAATGCCGCATGCGTGTATAGGCGTAGACGTTATCGTTGGTTTTCCTGGAGAAACGGAGGATGACTTTTTAGATACGTATAATTTTATTAACAGCTTAGAAATTAGTTATTTACACGTGTTTACTTATAGTGAACGTGAAAACACGAAAGCCATTCGCATGGAGGGACGGGTTCCGAATGGCAAACGTTCTGAAAGAAATCGAATGCTTCAAATCTTGAGCGAAAAAAAGAGGAGGGCATTTTATAGCGCACATCTCGGGGAAGTGCGAACGGTTTTGTTTGAACATGAACAGCACGAAACTGAAATGTATGGCTTTACGGAGAATTACATCAAGGTCAAAGCCAAATACGATCCTCTTCACACCAATGAGCTACTGCCTGTTCGTTTAGAGCGTATGAACGACGATGGAACGGTAGAAGTGTCCGAGGCTGAATCCCTTCATCCTCATCATCGGTAAAGAGTCAATATTTTTGTTGTAACGGATGTAAGGTTATTTCATCGATAACCACATGAGCCGGTGCGTCTAGCACATAGCGAACGGCACGTGCTATTTCGTCAGTTTTCATTTTGTAAGAATGCTGTTCGTTTGCTGGATTTTGACCATTAAACCAACTATTCGTCAAGCCAGGATAGATATTGCAAACGCGAACACCTTTCGTCTGCCATTCTGTTCGTAGCGATTTTAGATAGGCATGTTGGGCAGCTTTGCTCGCCGAATACAAACTCCCATTCGGAAAAAAGCGAAGAGCAGCATCACTAATTATACTAACTATCGATTTAGTGCCTTTTGGCAAAAAGTTTTTGGATAGAAGGAACGTTGCCCTTGTGTTTAAATTGAACATGGTATTGTAATCGTCGAGGTCATATTCTTCGCTGGGCTTGAACGATCCTACTCCTGCATTAAGAATGAGTACCTCTGGCACATCAGTGACGCTTGCAAGCCAATCCAGCAGTTTTGTTTCATCTCCAAGATCGATAGCTGCATACTTCGCATCTCCTCCTGTATCGGTGATTTTTGATGATAATAGTGCTAGGTCGATTTCATTTCTGCTAACAAGAAGTAAGCGATGAGATTTGGCCAATTCATAGGCAATAGCCGCACCTATGCCGCGAGATGCGCCTGTAATAAGGGCTAAAGGCTTCATAAGTCAGGAAAGTTGTTCGAATGGAGTATGGAATTCACTGCTACCAGATAGCCACGAATTCCGGCTCCTTGAGCCGCCGCTACATCACGCTCGCGGTCACCAATCATAAAACTGCGCTCCTTGTCATATCCAAAACGAGCAATAGCTTTTTCTATCAATAGGGAGCCAGGTTTCCTGCATAAACAATTGCCGTTATCGGGATGATGTGGGCAAAAGTACACTTCGTCAATTTCTATGTTCTCTGCCTGGAGACCACGCAGCATTTTTTTTTCTATTTGCAAATAGCTTTCAAGGCTATAGCGGTTTTTAGCAATCCCTGCTTGATTTGTAACGATTACAAATCGGTAACCCCTCTTTTTCATGTCTTTTAGGAATGAAAAAATACCAGGGTTAAAAACGAATTCCTTAGGACTGCAGGTGTAATCACCTGGATCATGGTTAATTATGCCATCTCGATCGAGAAACAAGGCTTTAAGCATGTTACAAACCTACTTAAAAAGGCTATGCATTCACCTTCCGTTTTCATCGTCAACTAGCTATTTTTGCACATGGAAAAAATCATCATCCTCGACTTTGGTTCCCAATACACCCAGCTAATCGCGCGTCGTGTACGTGAACAACATGTGTATTGCGAAATCCATCCATTCAATAAAATCCCAGCGCTAAACGAGGATGTAAAAGGGGTAATTCTTTCAGGAAGTCCATATTCAACAAACGACCCTCAGAGTCCAAATCCTGACTTGAGCGAGGTGCTCAATCGTTTTCCGGTTTTAGGTGTTTGTTATGGTGCACAATTGCTAACCAAGCAGCATAAGGGGAGTGTAATGCCCAGTAAAACCCGCGAATACGGACGGGCCAACTTAACCTACTTGCAGCCAAATCCACTCTTTAAAGGCCTCACGGTTGGAAGTCAGGTATGGATGTCGCATAGCGATACCATCATGCAATTGCCGGATACAGCAGAATTATTGGCAAGTACCGAATCGGTGACTAACGCAGCATTTCGTTTTACCGACCGAGCAGTGTACGGAATTCAATTTCACCCTGAAGTTACGCACTCAACAGAGGGTAAATTGCTGATTAAGAATTTCTTGGTCGACATTTGCGGCTGCTCGCAGGACTGGACCCCTGATCACTTTATCCATGCTGCCGTGGCAGAATTAAACGCCAAACTTGGCGACGATCAAGTAGTCATGGGGCTAAGCGGGGGTGTCGATTCAACCGTGGCAGCTGTTCTTATTCAGCACGCCATCGGGAACCGTTTGCATTGCATATTCATCGATAATGGGCTCTTACGTAAAGATGAGTTCACCAAAGTGCTTGATATTTACAAGCGACTCGACCTGAACGTTACCGGAGTTCAGGCAGCTCATCAATTCTATGAGGCTTTAGAAGGACTGTCGGAACCCGAGGCTAAGCGTAAAGCAATAGGTAAAGTGTTTATCGACGTATTCGACCAAGAGTCGCACCGTATTCAAAACGTAAAATGGTTGGGTCAAGGAACGATTTATCCCGATGTAATTGAATCGGTTTCGGTGAACGGACCCTCTCAAACCATAAAATCACATCATAACGTGGGGGGATTGCCTGAGAATATGAAATTAAAAGTTGTTGAACCACTAAATACCCTGTTCAAAGATGAAGTGCGCGAAGTGGGAAAGGCACTTGGCATTCCGCACGACATCCTAGGTAGGCATCCATTCCCTGGTCCGGGATTGGGTATTCGTATTTTGGGCGACATTACTCCAGAAAAAGTGCGTATACTGCAAGAAGCAGACGACATCTACATTGAAAATTTAAAAGCATTTGGTTTATACGACAAAGTTTGGCAGGCAGGTGCTATCTTTTTGCCCATTAAGTCGGTTGGTGTAATGGGCGATGAAAGAACCTATGAGCATGTAATTGCCCTTCGTGCTGTTGAAAGCCTCGATGGTATGACCGCCGACTGGTGCCATTTGCCTTTTGAATTTTTGGCTAAAGTATCCAATGAAATCATCAACAAGGTGAAGGGTGTTAACCGGGTAGTTTACGATATCAGCTCAAAACCTCCTGCTACCATCGAGTGGGAATAAAATCCAAAAATTATGCATCCTGAAATCCGTATGAACCAGGCACTAGCCGCCATAAAAGCTTTCAGGAGTGGGCAACTAGCAGCTTTTTTACCTGGGCACTTCAAGAATTTCCCTAAAATGGGCTCACGCGACCGTAAAGAGGTCGGGAATTTAGTCTTCGATTATTTTCGAGTGGCTCGTTTGTTTCCCAATCAAACTAAAGAAATGCAAGTTCTGTTGGGGAGATACTTGTGTACCGAGGTACAGGATGATTTTTTCGTTCAGTTTTGGAGTGAACGCTTATCGGGTAAAACTTGGCCTTGTGACCAGAACAAACGATGGGAACAGCTGAACATAGTTGCCGATTGGCAAGCTGCATTTCCTGTGTCGGATAAAGTTAGCCCATTGCTCGACTACACTGCCTTGCAATTTAGTTTACTCCGGCAACCAGCACTATGGATTAGGGTTAAAAAGGGAAAGGAAGCACAATTCATTAAAGCATTAGATGCTGCAGAAATAGCCTACAGTCGGCATCCGAATCTGGAACAGGCGTTTTCAGTGGCTGCGGGTACTCGTTTAGAAGCTCTTCCCATTTGGCAACAAGGTCACATTGAAATTCAAGACATAGCTTCGCAACGAACGTTAGAACTGATGCAGCCCAAAGCAAGTGAAAGATGGCTAGATGCATGTGCAGGTGCAGGGGGGAAGTCGCTTTTGTTGTACGATGCCGAACCAGGTATTAGCCTTTTCGTTACCGATGTTCGTGACGCCATCCTCAAAAACCTCCATGAAAGGTTTAAACGTGCCGGAATTCGAAGCTACAGCCAAGCCGTGGTAGACCATACTGTTATGGGGGCTCTCGCACAACAGAAGTCCTTTCCAAAGCAGTTCGATGTCATACTTGCGGATGTGCCTTGCTCTGGCTCTGGTACGTGGTCGGCAACTCCTGAAGCTGCCTCGCAATTTAACCCGACCAGCCTGAACGAATTTGCTGACAAACAGTACCGAATTGCACGTCAATTGGCCTATGCCTTGAAAGGTGGAGGGAAATTAATCTACCTGACCTGTTCGGTTTACACAACCGAAAACGAAGATGTGGTGAAAAAACTAGCTGAGCTTCCTGAATTAACCTTGGTGGAACAGCGCTATTTCCAAGAGTCGTCTAACGGAGGAGATGTTCTATTTGGGGCTGTTTTTCGCAAACGCTAACGTTTGCTCAGGGCCTGCTCCAAATCGAGTTGTAAGTCTTCAAGTTTCTCTATACCCACCGAAAAACGTATCATGGAGTCGCCTATGCCGTACCTATCGCGGTCGGCTTGGCTAAGTGGCATATGGCTGGTGGTAGCTGGGTGGGTACATAAACTTTCAGTTCCGCCTAAGCTTACCGCAAGTCTAATCACTTTCAAGGCATCTAAAATCTGGAACGCTTCCTTCTCACCCCCATGAAGGTCGAATGCAATCATCGCTCCACTTGAAGTACATTGTTTGGACCATATTTGATTGTTTAAGTCCTTTTCGTTTTCAAGGCCGGGGTAATATACTTTTTTAACGGCAGGATGATTATTCAAAAACCGCGCAAGGGCATGGGCATTACTTGCCGATTTTTCCATACGCAAGGAGAGTGTTTCGAGACTACGTAAGAGAAGAAAACAGGTAAATGGAGAAGCGGTACTACCAAATTGTGTTCTCCAACTCCTTACGGTTTTGATGAATCTATCATAGCCCGCGACCACACCTGCGACCACGTCGCTGTGACCGCCTATGTATTTGGTGGCAGAGTACACAACTAAATCGGCACCGTGTTTTATGGGCTGCTGAAAAACCGGTCCAAAGTAGGTGTTGTCAACTGTAAGAATCACTTCATTCTCGGAGTTTGATAAACTCGTTTTCAGTGCTTTAGCAACACTTATATCAATCATTAAATTATGTGGATTGCAAGGAGTTTCTACATGAATCAATTTTACTCTCTCCTTTAGTCCAGCAAGTTCCAATCTATTGAGAATCGATTTTGAAGTATCGTTTTGGTCGAATGGAAAAGAATCGATACCCATGGCTTTCAATTGCTGATGAATGAATGCATCACTTCCCCCATACAGCGGATTGCTGTAAACGATTACATCTCCAGGACGCAGAAATGAAAACCAGCAAGCGCTTATCGCAGCCATGCCCGACTCAAAAGCCAAGGCCGATTCTGCTCCGTCCCAAACACACAATCTTTCTTCCAATGTAATCAGCGAGGGGTGATTCCATCGGCCATATGCCATGGGTTCACGCTCTCCTTCTTCGAGTGGTGCTTTGCCGTTTTTGTAAGCAAATAGGCGCTTCATTGAAGCGGCATCCTGAAAAACGTAGGTTGAGGAATAAAAAATGGGTGGTTTAACAGCTCCTTGATTACCAAGAGCGTCATGACCTAAACCAAGTAGAAGAGTATCGGGGTGTAGCTTTGGGTTTTGCATAATCGATGAATACCCAAAAGAACGAAATTATGCGTTCCGGAGTTTGTCGAGCAGCAAATTCAACGTTTTCGCTTCTTCCACGCTTAAATTATTCATGGTTTCGTCCATTTGTGCCTCGAGTACATCCATTTCTGTAAGCAATTTTAAGCCTGTTTCGCTAATGGTAACGTCTACCAATCGTTTATCACTGCCACAAACTCTTTTGGTGACGAGGTTTTTGAGAATTAGCCGATCCACGATGCGACTCACGTCCGACATTTTGTCGAGCATTCTTTTCCGTATTTCTTGCGTGCTGATGGGGTCGGGATAACTTCCTCGTAAAATTCGAAGCACGTTGTACTGCTGTAAAGTAATGTCAAAAGACTCTACAGCATCACGCATACGCTCTTGAATCCAACCTTGCGTAAACATTAAGTTTACGGCAGCTTTGTGATATTCGTTTCGGAAAGCTCTTTTTTGCTTTATGTCTTCCTGAATTCCCATACGATAAAAAAAATGCCCCTGACTGTTAGGTCAGGGGCTAAGATACGTTTTATCAGCCTTTTTTAACCAGCTGAATGTTCAAATTGATGTCTACATCGTCGCCTACTACTGCTCCGCCAGCTTCGGTAACTGCGCTCCACATCAAGCCAAAGCTCTTACGGTTAATGGTCGATTTGGCTTTGAAACCTGCTTTGATGTTTCCATAAGGATCTTTAACAGCACCACCGTAGGTAACTTCGAATTTAACTGCTTTGGTTACGTCGCGGATGGTCATATCGCCATTAAGCTCGTATTTGTTTCCACTAATCTTTTTGAATGACTTCCCAACGAATACCATTTTAGGGTATTTGCCAGCGTTAAAGAAATCGTCTGATTTGAGGTGATTGTCGCGCATTTCATTGTCTGTATTGATGCTATTCACATCAACCGAAAATTCAATTTTCGCATCCGAAAAATCAGCTTTTGTATTGGTCATTTTACCATCAAACAATTTGAAATGACCGTCAACCTCAGAGATAACGAGGTGAGAAACAGTGAATTTCACGTTTGAATGTACGGCGTCAACCGACCAATTACCGGCTGTATTCACAGCATCGGCAGGTGCAACTTTGTTGTTAGCAGGTGTAAACGACATAACTACTGCACTTACGGCAATGGTTAATAAGGTGAAGAGTTTTTTCATGTTGTTAGAATTTATGAAGCAAATATAACGTGACAACATCAAAGTTGCAACACTGAAATATTAATTTCCTGTAAATTAAAAATTAGCACTGTGTCCCTTGAAGTTTCTCAAGTACACCAAAAGTCTAGCTTCTGCGCAAACATGCCCATTTTCATCAATGGCTTGCGCGTACATCCACTGCTGAAATTTTCCCGACTCGGCTAGCGCTTTTTCTGCACTTACTAGGTCAGCTTCCTTTATTTCAAAGCGAATTTTTAAGTCAGTAGTCGCTGGTTTTTTATAATCTATCTCTGCGCTCTTCAACCAGGCTTCTAGTTTTTGTCCCTTGTGGGCGAAAATCTGCCAGAATAAAATAGCATGAAAAGGATCGAATGCACTGAAAATTGTGCCACCAAAAACCGACTTCTGCAGATTTCGATTTAATAAACTAGGCCGAATACGTACTTCAAGAGAACGAAAATCACTACTAACGTTGAGGACTTTAACCCTAGAAAATAAAAGTGGAGGAAAAATAGACAACATCCATTTTACCTGCCATGGACTCAACTTCATCCTAAGCTATTTTACAAGGAAGGAATCTCGTAACGGAATAGTTCAACTCCTGCATTGTTGTAAAAGACCACATTTAACCGCCTTGCTTTTCTTTCACCCGAAAACTCGAGCATGGCGAAACTTCGTTCGAGGAATAAGCTGCCGACAACACGGTTTTTATTGATTTCATTTTCACGGCTTCTTCCAACACTAGAAGTTAGGGGCGATGAGGTGACATCGTGAATCACCACACCTTTGTGCGTTACGCGACTTATTTCACTGTGATGCCTATCGCCACTTACAAAAATTACATTTTTAATTCCCTCGGCGGCAATTCTATCGAGTAATCGCTCCCGTTCACAAGGATATTGGGCGTAATTTTCATAAAGCGCTTCTGTGTTCAAAATCTGACTACCATTAGCGACAATTTTATAAGGTGCACTGCTGTATTTCAGTGCATCAATAAGCCACTCAATTTGGTCGTGGCCAAGCATTTCTCTGGAGCAGCTGTCAACCAGCCTTTCTGAAGTTCGGTACCAACGATCGTCAAGCAAGAAAAAATCGATATCGTTATGACGAAAGGCAGTAGTTATTCCGGTTAGCTCAGGGGTGCCATAGGTAGGATTGGCCCAAAATTGCGTAAACGCGAGCTTTGAACTTGATTTATGAATCCAACTTTTAGTTGCATCGTTGGGGCCATAGTCGTGGTCATCCCAAGTAGCGTAATGCGAGCAATAACGCAACAGCTGTTGAAGTTCGGGTATCATCCGTGCATGTGAATATCTATGCTGAATACCCGAAAGGCTACTCCAGTCTGGCTCCCTCAGGTAAATGTTATCGCCCAACCACAACATAAGGTCGGGTTGCTTCAATACTATTGAATTGAAAATCTGATATTCACCTCCATACGGTTTGCCAGGTCTATCAAAACGTTCTTCATTTACATAGGTGCAACTTCCAAGGGCCACTTTAAATGCCGGAGGATCGGTACGGTGTTGCCATAAACTTTGTGTTGAAAAAAACAAAGTATCGGTTCCTACTACAGGTTTTCCATTAAAAAGTAAGCGATATTGGTATTTGGTGCCTGGATTCAAGTTGCCAAGGGTGAATGCAGCTGTGCGAGCCGACTCTTCTTTTGTGGTTACGGCTGAACCATCTAACCAGGTAGCTGAATTGGAAGCTCGGTATTGAAGTTGTAGAACTCCGGTTTGGGCAGATTGTGCCCAAATTTTCGCCTCTCTTAAATCAATATGGCCGAGCATTGGGCCAGACTGTAATTGTGCTACGGCGCAATTGGTTGCCAAAACCAGTAGGATAAGTATTTGCTTCATGAAGTGAATATAAGGCGCATATGTTATCTGTGTATTGCCCGGTGAAAAGCTAAATTTGTGTCAGCAAATCCAATCTATGCAACGACTTATTGAATGCGTACCCAATTTTAGTGAGGGGCGCGACATGAACATCATTAGGCAAATAACCGAGCAAATCGAGGGTGTTGAAGGGGTAAAATTACTCGATGTAGACCCTGGTAAGGCTACAAACAGAACTGTTGTAACTTTTGTAGGCTCGCCCGAGCAAGTTGTAGAAGCGGCATTCAGGGCAATTAAAAAAGCCGCTGAAGTAATCGATATGCGAAAGCACAACGGGGAACATGCCAGGATGGGGGCAACCGATGTTTGTCCTTTAATTCCGATTAGTGGTGTAAGCATGGAAGAAGCCGCAGACTTTGCCCGAAAATTAGGCAAAAGGGTAGGAGAAGAACTGGATATCCCGGTTTATCTCTACGAAAAAGCTGCCTCACGACCTGAAAGAACGAATTTAGCCACTATTCGGGCCGGCGAATATGAAGGACTTCAAGCTAAGCTACAGCAACCAGAGTGGAAACCTGATTTTGGAAAGGCTGAATTTAACCCCCGAGCAGGCGCAACGGTCATTGGAGCCCGAGAATTTTTAATTGCCTACAATATCAATTTAAATACTACCTCAACGCGAATTGCCAATGCCATTGCTTTTGATGTTCGAGAGGCAGGAAGGATTAAACGAGAAGGGCACCCGGTTCTTGGAGAAGTAGTAACCGACGAAAACGGAGAACCAGTTCGGATTCCGGGGACTTTGAAGTCGGTGAAGGCAGTGGGATGGTTTATTGAGGAGTACGGTTTTGCACAGATTTCTATGAATTTAACCGATATCAGCATTACATCGGTACACAAAGCCTTCGATGAGGTAGTACGTGCAGCTCACGAAAGAGGAGTACGTGTAACTGGCTCTGAATTGGTAGGGCTCATACCGCTTGGTGCGATGCTCGACGCAGGCCGACATTATCTTGAAAAAATGGGCCGATCGGCTGGCGTTTCGGAGGAGGAACTGATTCAAACGGCCATACGGAGTATGGGATTATCAGAAATTGCAGACTTTGATCCTAAAAAGAAAATCATTGAATATGTAATTGCGGAGAAAAATGCTGAACGTTTGGTGCAAATGACGCTTAGGGGATTCGCCAACGAAACGGCATCTGAATCTCCAGCACCAGGGGGAGGGTCAATTTCGGCGTACGTTGGAACGCTCGGAGCTTCACTTGCCGCTATGGTCGCCAATTTGTCGGCTGCCAAAAGGGGCTGGGAAGACCAAACCCCGTTTTTCAGTAAGGCAGGTGTAGATGCGCAAGAAATAAAGGAAAAATTACTACGCTTGGTCGACGAGGATACTCGTGCATTTGATGGGATTATGCAAGCTTTTGCATTACCAAAGTCAACCAAAGAGGAAAAAGAAGCCCGCACAATGGCAATTCAGAGCGCTACTAAAGTGGCTATTGAGACCCCATTACAAGTGATGCGCCTTGCTTTAGCTTCTTTCAAAACTATTCGGGAAATGATTGAACATGGTAACCCTAATTCAGTTACGGATGCAGGGGTTGGAGCATTATGTGCAAGAACTGCAGTGTACGGTGCTTATTTAAATGTTAAAGTGAATATTTCGGGACTAAAAGACAAAAGTTACTCTGAGAGCGTTATGCTCGAAGCAGAAACTATTTTAAAGGAAGCGCTTAATCTTGAAGCTGAATTGTTGGAACAGGTTCAGCGCCGTTTGGAGTAATTTTTAAATACGAATACCAACCTTGATCGGGACTACAAATACTGGCCTCCTCCATTCTGGAGCTGGCCAGTTTGTATTTTTCTCCTTCCCACCTAAATCCCTTTAATCGGAATTCAAAGGGATTTACTTTGTCGATAGGATGAAGTACCGCCACCGGTTTTACATAAAAGCGTATATCCACTGGGCGATTGTCTTCCATGAAAATCGTGATATCGGATGACTCTATCTTGTTAGCGCCCATCAAACTACCATCTTCTCTTTCAACGTAGTAGATGCTTTCTCCATTTCCTTTTATATCTATTCTCGACATTTGGCGGTCTTTAAACCGCGCCACCATGTCTTTGCCTTTCACCTGACTGAAACGTATAGAGTCTTCCTGCTTGAGCATAAAACCATCTTCATACATTTCTAGACGATCAAATTCACTTCCTATCGTGAATAGCTCCATATACTTGGAGGTGATTTGAAAATCGGCAGACCAAATCACAGGCAATCGAAAAAATTGAAATACAGAATCTGCTTGAATGTAGCTCATCGAATCACAGATGAGCAGTAAATCTTTGTTTTTAATTACTGGCATCGGCCAGGCGCGTAATAAATTTGAACTGTCTTTTGCCTTTGATTGAAAAAGAGTGTCAGCCGTTAAATACAAGGTATCTGGCTCGGCAAAGTTGAGCATGAGCGGGAAGTCGTAGGCGAGCGTAGTGCCCTTTTTGCGGTCGAAACGAACAAAACCGCCTCTGATTTCACTTTTTTCGGTGGTATCTATGATCTGTACTCGACCTTTACAATAACCGCGTTCCTCCTTATCGTGAAAATACAGTGTATCTGCACGGATGAACTGTACACTGTCAATGGTAACCCGGCCATTTTTCGTCAAGAATGATTCTCTTGTCTGAGTTTTGAACCAGCCTCCTTCGGTATACGTATAACTTCTATCTGTGCGTATGTGCGTTGGACCAAAAAAATCGGCCTTTTTTTGAACAGTTTGATAATGAAGCGTATCACCCTCTAGATCAAAATCAGGATGGGTGAGTACAACGTTTTCACGAAAGAAGAACTGCTTCAAATTACTATCATACCTTCCTTTTTTGCTCTTTAGCTTGGCTTCAGCATTGGTAATGGTAGCAGGTCCGGGATAAAATGCTTGCTTACTTGAGGTATTATAAAATACGACATCCGTTTGCAAGGTCATTTCCCCGTCGGTAATGAAAACCTTATCGCGTAAGAAGGCGTCTTTGGTATTCCCATCGTACTCCAAATAGCGCGATGTTGCATCCATTTTCCCCGGTTGCAAGATGCGAACGAAACCCATTGCAGTGGCCTTATTCTGATCTACATACAAATAAGCACTATCACAGAAGAGCTGAATGTCGTTTTGGCGTAAAATAACTGACCCGATGAGCTTTCGGATTTTCAAGCCACTCGTTTCGTCATAACTTCCTTCGTTTGAGCGCTCAATAGTTATCAGGTTTTTGGATTGACCATACGAAAGCTCAGCAATCAATACGAAGCAAACGAAAAGGAAGTAGAATGCTGCTTTCAGTGTCATGGTGAAGCTCAAAATTAGCTTAATTCGCGTAGTTTTAACGTGTATCTTTCCAAATTCGCTTGATCCTTCAGAATGAATTTATTGTTTCTGGCTTCTTGGTATCCCGATAACGTTTCCTCCCGAAATGGACTCTTTATATGGAATCATGCGCAAGCTGCTGCGGCAATACCGAATACACATGTGATATTGGCTGCCGTTATACCAAGTAACGAGAAGGAGAATATCGAATTAAAAGAGTTTTCGATCGACGGGCTTACCCATTGGGTTGTGACTTATCCTGTCGGAAATGGTCACACCTTCATTAAAGCGATCCGTTATTTAAGGGCTTGGCAACGAGTTGAAAAACTGTATTTAAGTCGAATTGGTGTGCCAGACCTAGTAGTGGTGAATGTGTTGTGGAGGGCTGGTTTGGCTGCTTTAATTTGGAAGTTAAAGTATGCGTGGCGTTATATCATTATTGAACATTGGTCTGGTTATTTGCCTGATGGTGAAGGATATAATGGTTTTTGGTTAAAGTTATTTAGTAGATTAATTTCTAGGCAAGCAAAGCTCGTTTGCGCGGTATCTCCAGCATTAGTCCAAGCGATGAATCATCGTGGATTGGGTAAAAAATTCATGGTACTTCCAAATGCAGTCAATACATCTGTGTATTCGCCCTCAGCAAAAGTGCCTAGAACGATTAATCTATTGCATGTATCAAATTTGGCTCCCGAAAAAAACTTTCCTTTTGTATTAGAGGTTTGGCAGGCTTGGAAAAAAAGCAACCCATCCGCAAAACTATGGGTTGCTGGTGCCTTCGATACCGATAAAACGAAACAAGCATATGGGCAATTGGATGACGTTGAATTTCTCGGATTTCTTGAGCCAGAGAATCTTGTGAACTATTATCGAAAAGCTATGTGTTTGCTAATGCCAAGTAAGTTTGAGACGTTTTCGTTGGTTACTGCCGAAGCTTTAGCCTGTGGTACTCTTGTATTGAGTTCAGAACTCCCTGCCTTATCCAATTTCGAAACAAGGGCTATCGTTGCTTTACCTCAGCTGAATGTTCAAAGTTGGGTTGAGGCCCTTAAGAGTTTGCCTCCGCATGGTGCTGACGAACTACATGAAAAAATACATCAGAACTACTCAATCGAAAAAGTATCATTACTAATGCAAAGTATTTTTAATAAATAAATTAATTGTTCAAACTAGTCTTTCATACGTTCGCATCAAAAATACTCAACGCACTATTGAATTTCGTGCTAGTGTGGTTTACTGCACGCTGGATGGGTGCGGAAGTGCGTGGTGAAATCAGCCTTTTTGTTGCAAGTCTGTATGTTTTTGTATTGATAAGTGGCTTTTTTGGTGGTGGAACCTTAATTTACCTTGCACCTCGTTACGCAACAAAAGCGTTATTGCTCATTTCTTATGCATGGGCGCTACTGGTAAGTTTAGCGTTTGTTCCAGCACTTTTTCTCTGGCCGGGTTTACCCGAACCTTCAATGATTTTTTGGGTGGTTTCTAGCTTGCTTTTCAACCTTACCGCAGTGAACCGTTATTTGCTGATTGGTTTAAAAAGGATTAAGTACGATAACTTACTCGGAGTAGGTGTAAACCTATTTCAACTAATTTTTTTGTTATGTTTCGTTTTTTGGGGCAAACAACAGAATCTGCAAGCATTTGTATATGCTTTCATAATAGCCTGGAGCTTAATTTTTTTACTTTCCTTTTGGTCGATACGAGATAGTCTACAAGTTAAGTCCTCCACAATTCCTTGGGGAAACATCCTGGCTTCGATGTTCTCTTTGGGATTTGTTGCGCAAATAACCAATCTCGCTCAATTTATCGGTTACAGGGTACAGTACTACATGATAGACATACAATTGAATAAGCAGGCGGTAGGTGTTTTTAGTACGGCAGTTTCTTTAACCGAAGCCATTTGGATGATAAGTCAAAGTATTTCCTTGGTACAGCTTTCTCACATCGCAAATCTTCAAGATACTACCGAGGCTTCTTCGCTCTCGCTTCGCTGGATGAAAGTTAGTTTTGTATTGAGCCTTATAGCAATTTTGGCTTTACTCATTTTGCCGGGAGCTTTATACACACAATTATTTGGAATTGAATTCGAGGGGTTACGAAGTATCATCTGGCGCCTTTCCCCCGGAATTTTGATGCTCGCTGGATCGAATATTTTAGCGCATCATTTTGCAGGTAAAGGCCAATTGCGCGAAAATTTAATCGCTTCATGCATTACCCTTGTACTTGTTTCATCATTCAGCTTTGCACTGCTTGGGGGATATGGTTTGAACGGAGCGGCCTGGTCGTCGTCGATTGCATATACAGGGGCTGCTATTTGGTTGGTTTGGCGATTTCAAAAGAGTGAAAATAGACCCATTAAAGAATGGCTACCTTCTGTAAACGATTACAAGGAAATGCAAGCAAAGTTTAAGGCTTATGTGCGGGATTAGTGGGTTCATTTCAGTGAAAACCCAAGCTAGTGCCGGGGAATGGTTAAAAAAAATGAACACGGCCCTCGCACATCGTGGGCCAGACGATTCGGGCTATTGGTTGGCCGATGAGCATAGGAGGGCAGCCTATGCCGATGCAAGTACAACCGACTACTGGAAGAGCAGTTTGAAAAACATTCAAGAGGCAATACCAGCCAAGGTCGGATTTGCACACCGTAGGTTGGCCATCATTGATTTGAGTACCGATGGGCATCAACCAATGGAACTGAATCATAAACTAGTTATTTCCTTCAACGGTGAGATTTACAACTATCTAGAGCTGAAAGAAGAATTGCTTAGTCAAGGAGTCTCATTCGAGACGAATACCGATGTAGAGGTTTTACTTAAAATGTGGGAAAGATATGGGCTAGAATGTCTCTCTCGACTGGAAGGGATGTGGGCATTTTCGGTATATGATTATAGTAGCGATACGGTTTGGTTGGTCCGAGATCGAATAGGGGTGAAACCTCTTTATTTTACCAAAAGTGATGAGTCCCTCTTTTTTGCTTCTGAACCGAAAGCGCTCCTTGCCGTTGGGAGTTGCTCTACGCAATTGAACGAACAAGCAGTGTATAGTTTTTTATTGCACGGGAGCTTAGAAGAAGAAAATGGATCTCTTTTGGCCGATTTGAAAGAGGTTGAGCCAGGGCATTATTTACAATGGACAAAAGGAAAGCTTACTACCCAACGTTACCACCATCCTGAATTTAGCGATTCGTGGGCACCAGATTCACGCGCTCCTGATAAGGTGGTAGCAGAAATCTCCCAGAGTCTCGACCGAAGCATTCAGCTCCGGTTGCGGTCAGACGTTAAGGTTGGAGCATCGCTTTCTGGCGGACTCGATAGCAGTACTATAGCTGTGTTGGCTGCGCAAAAAACAGGATTTCCTTTGTTTTCGGCCGTATATCCCTCAATGCTAGGGGATGAGAGTCGTTATGCCAGTATCGTTGCCAATGCAGTAAGTGCATCCTGGTATAAAGTAGAAGTTAATGCACAGTTTATTTCATCAGAAATAGAAGCCATGGTAGCTAATATGGATAGTCCATTACTGACGTTTAGCACCTTTGCGCAACGCGAAATATATCGTTCTGCAAAGCATAAAGGAATCACCATTTTGCTCGATGGGCAAGGTGGCGATGAGCTCTTTACAGGCTACGATCGTTATTGGTTTTCTTATCATTTACAAACCATTCAAAGAGCTGGATTCAGACAGTTTCTAAGTGACGTTCAAGTACCGAATTACTTAAAAAGTTTCTGTAAAAGTTTGGTGAAGTATTTTGTTACTCCACTATTAGTTCATCCGCTTGCCAATCGATTATTGGCCACTCAACTCCTCAATTCCAAATTGGAGTATCGATTTTTGCGGCCAGAAGTGAGACACGCTTTTGGAAGAGTTTCGGCCCAAAGAATTGGAAGACTTCCGCAAACTGGTGTGAATGCGCAGCTCGCACACGAACGTTATGGCTATGCCCTGAAAAATTTGCTGCGCTGGGGCGATCGAAATAGCATGGCTTTTGGAATGGAAAATCGCGTTCCTTTAGCCGATGACCCCTATCTAGATACATTCCTCCTAAATCTTCCCGCTAACTGGAAGATGAACCCTAGCTATGGCAGTAAAGAGTTGTTAAGGAGAGCTATGTCAGGTAAAGTGCCCGTTGAGATTTTACAGCGGACAGATAAAATGGGTTTTAGTTCACCTGTAGTTGAATGGATGAATCAACTTTGGCCTCAATGGAGTCAATATCTAGCCTATACCAAGGAGTGGCTAGAAGTTGACTTGATTAACCAGCATGCACCCGAACTTTTGAGAAGTGAAAATGGATGCCTTGCTTTATTACGTTTTGTTTCGTTCGGAGCATGGCTGAAAAATTTACAATTACACGTGAAAAGCTTGTAAAAAAGCACAAGAAGCCTCTATATTTGCAGTCCCTTAAGGCACACAGCCAAAAAAGGAAACATGGTGGATGTAGCTCAGTAGGTTAGAGCACCAGATTGTGGTTCTGGGGGTCGTGGGTTCGAGCCCCATCTTCCACCCCAAATCCCGCCCAAGTGGCGGGATTTTTATTTTTTGTCCTTTTTAACCAGAATAACATACTCCTGCTCTAAGTGTGCATATCCATATTCAAAACAAAAAAAGTAGGTATTGCCTGATGGTGTTTTGTGCATGTGGGTATGGTATTGAAAATTAAACCCCAATTCGTACAGCCGCATGCGGTGCACTTTGCTTTTGACAAGTTGATCATCAACCAATTGCTGGAGTATCTTGCGATTGTGTCGAAGGATATTTTGAATTTGTCTGACCCAAGGGTTGTTTGTCGCTAATTTTCGATTATTGAAAAGGTTCCTGCACGAATCGTCACAAAATTTTTTATCTCTTCTGCCTCTTATTTGATTTCCACATTCGAGGCACTTATGATGTTCCATGGTTTGGTGTTTAAGTAGGATTGGATTTATCGGTTAAAAGCGTTTATAAACGTTTCTAAGCGTTTAATATCCGACTACTTTTTTTTTGGTATTCACCTTTGTTTTTAGGGATTCGGCCCGATTTAAACCAATTGTTCCATTTTTTTAACCAAACGTCATGAGCAACATGAAAAACCAAGTCAGACTCATCGGAAATCTAGGTATGGATCCGGAAATCCGGGAGATTAGCGGTAACAGAAAATTAGCCAAGTTTAGTTTGGCTACGAACGAAACCTATCGTAACGAAAAAGGTGAACGAGTGACGGAAACCCAATGGCATAATCTTGTAGGATGGGGGAAAATAGCCACCATTACCGAGAAATACCTGCATAAAGGTTCCGAAATTGCAGTTGAAGGAAAGCTAAACAACCGCACTTACACCGATAAGGAGGGCAATAAGCGGTATGTGAGCGAAGTTGTAGTAAGCGATTTAGTTTTGCTCGGGCGAAACAAAAACGGTGGCCCAATTGCCTAAAATTAAACAGGGCAAGGAAGGCTCCTTGCCCTGTTCCTACATGGGAATGGCTACCGTATGATGGCGAATTTACCCGTTTGTACGTCGTTCGTCTTGAGGTCTTTCACACTAAACAAGTACAATCCACTGGTTATAGTTTGCTTGTCGTCGGAAAGAATGTCCCAACCATGTTCACCACCAGCAAGTACAGCCTTTGCGGGATCGCCTCCAAAACTAGTGTACCAAGCACTATTAGAACCGTTAAACGGTTCGGATGAATCGTGATTTAGGGTAGCCACAATATCCCCAGCCAAGGTATAAATTCTAATTTCTGCCCTTTCTGGGAGGTTGTAAAACATTATTTTTCGGCTTCTCGAGGTGGTTCCGTCCCAAGCCGCACTAAGTCTGTAAGGGTTCGGGTAAACACCTACTTTCCTTGTTTTTCCAATTTCGCCAGCTTCGGTACCTGGAAAAACACGAAATGCGTTTTGGATTCTCGATGACTCCAAGGATTGCAAGCCTATATCGGGGTCTCCTTCATCAAAACTTGTAATGATGTAGAGGTACTGCCAACCGTTTAAAAGATTTTCCACCTCATACTTATACCAATAGGAGGTAGTATCACCTTCGAATAATTTTGGGCTATTCAATCTTACAGCATCAAATCCGTTATTAAATCCAACACTATTTCCGGCTTTATCCCATTGACCCAGCAATACAGCACGCTGCAGAAAATCTGTTTTCAAGTCATCGCCTGCATTGGTGCGGTACACTCGATAACCTTCAAAATCCCTACGCTTTGTAATCGGGTCTACAGATAGTGCCGCAGTACTATCCCAATAAATAATGGCTTTATTCGCTGCAGTTTCAATTCTCACTTTGGGTGGCAACGTTGGCTCTGGCAGAATATATCTATCGAGACGGCCGTTGAAATTTAAATCTTCACCCGCATCTAATCTTCCGTTTTCATTGGCATCTTCACCCACATACGTTCTTTTGGCCCAACCAAGGTGTTCCCGTAATTGTGTACGAGCAAAATAAGTGTCTTTAGGTGTATCGTCGAGTTGGCGTGCACAAACTACCGCAATGACAAAAGAAACTGTCTCACCTGGTTCTACACGAACGATTGGTCCAATACAAAATAACTGAACTCTATTCGCTGGAGCATTTAATCCCGCAGCCAGACTGAAATCGCCACGGTTGCGCATGCGGTCGTAGCGTTGCTGGTCATTCGTAGGTGCTGCTACATTATACAACCAATAATTAGGGTTCGCACGAGGTGCTGGTAAGCCTTGGTTAGTGAAGGTTGAAGCATTGTTGGGGTGGAAATATTGACCGCGCCAATCGATGCCTAGAAACTGGATGGCGCCATAACTATTCGTAAAACCTGGGTCTCCAGTCACATCATAGGCATATAAGGCCGTGAGTGTATCTTCGTAGCCAATACTTCCTTTGTTGAAAAAGGCGCTTCCTCTGTCGGTAGTCACATTTACATTTCTGACTACTAAATCACTCCAAGTTCCCAAATACACCGAATCCCAAGGTGCATTTGAATTATTGGTGATTTGATAATTTATCAAGACAAAGTAATCAGCAAAAGTAAAATTCCAAGCATAGGTCTCCAACTTAACCCTAGCGTTTAGTGGGTTTAAGTGGTCGCTGATGGGCTGATTGGTGCCGGGAACAACTGTAAACTCATCGGTGAATTGAAGAATATTGTCTTCATGGCTAATCGCTTGTGTACTAAACACTTCGCTTCCAGGTAAACTCGAACGTCTTACAATTGGGTTGCCCGGAATGGCCGAGTATTCGAATCCTGCTTTACCGATGGCATAACCAGAAGCGTCATCAACCGAACCCGTAGAAACACGAATCTGACCATTTTGGTACGCTCCGATCCATAAACCAGCTTCAAAAAGGTGCTCTACACCAGAGTTTAGCGGATATTCCATCGATGGTGGGCCTTGAGGATCATTTCTAACGTTCGGCCTGCCAATTGTCCCCACATTCGTCACATTCAAACCTATATTTCCAATTTGAATGGTTCTTTGATCAAATTGAGAATAGCCGTTTATCCAAACCAGAAGAAGGGCTAAAGTGTAGATGTATCTCATATTCAAATGCGAAGATAAGCCTCAAAATGTTTCGTTAGCGTTAAGCTCTACAAGCTGCCTTAAATACCCTAAAGATTCTGGACCCAAATGGAACAAGAGATCAATAATGCTACAATTTGAAATAAATCCATTTTGTTCTTGAAAGCATTGATAGTAAGGCATAACGAATAAAGGTTGTTGTTCTTGGCTGTCCCGTGCATCAAGCCAATTTTCAGGTAATGCTTTCTGGTACTCTTCTGTAAAGGCATGTTCCAATTTAAGGTTCAGAAGTTGAAGCACCAACTTATGTAGCTCTAAATTAAATTGCCAGATGCTTGTTGTTTTACTATGATAAACTGTTTCGAACCAGAGCGAATAATCTTCAAAATAAGGTGCTTTGCCGTAGGCGGTTTTTATGGCATGCCAATGCTGGCGTTGCCAATTTTTGCTATTATCCGGCAAAATGTTCTTCACCACTGCACGATGATTTCTGCCACCAGCAATCGGAATGGAGAGTAGTTGCTTACCTTGGGCGGTGCTTATGTTTGTGCGGTTGAACCCTCCAGATTTGACAAAATGCTCACAATTCTCGAGTACTACCGTAGGGTATTTAATTAAATTTGTGTACCACCCAATGCTGGGCAGGTAATGTAACGAAAGGACTATGGTGCGTTTATCGTTCATGATTTCAAGTAGCAAAGGTATTATACTGCTTTTGTTTTCTCTTCTTTGTCATAATGCTGCTGCAATCGATGCTCAGTTTAGATATTGTACATTTCAACAACCAGGGAAAAGCCCCTATATCGAAACCTATCTATCGATCAACAGCAGGTCGCTTGCCTTTGTGAAAGTAGGCCCAAACAGTTTTCAGGGAGCCATAGAAGTGACCATCGACTTCAGTAGAAACGATACCATAGTGGCTTACGATAAATACACGCTTCGAAGTCCCGTAATTGATAGCACTACCAATAATAATTTTGCCTTTCTGGATCTACAACGATTTAGGTTGCCCGCAGGAACCTATAAAATGCAATTGCATATTGTAGATAAGGCCGATACAAGTAATCATGCTACCGCGAAGGAGGATATTGTAGTGGAACAGAAAGGTGGTTTTTCTTTTTCCGACATCATGCTCGTGAATAAGATTAATCCTGCAGCCAAGCCGTCGCCTCTTACACGAGGAGGTCTTGATTTAGAACCAAGGCCATCAGCCTTTTTTGGCAATGGGCAGGATACTTTGAGCTATTATTTCGAGTTGTACGGATCGAATCAACTAGCACCCGATTCTTTAGTGGTTGTAAGAAGTTGGGTTGAAAAAGTGGATGGCGATATCATCCCGAATACAAGCCGGTTTTATAAAAGAACGCCAAAAGATATAATTGCTATCGCAGATGCATTTCTTATTGATGAAGTGCCGAGTGGAAACTATAAAATTCAACTGGAGGCTCGAAATAGAGAAAACGAATTGATTGCGTCGAAGAGTTTTTTGATTCAACGCATGAATACGCAAATCAAGTTTGATGAGTCTAAAGTATTAGCTGCCCAGTTGGGCGGATCATTTGTAGATAAATTTACTCGAGCCCAGCTCATCGATAATATCCGATCTATGCGGCCAATTTCACAATTCATGGAACGCGAGTATGCCGACAACTTATTGAAAAATAAAGAAGTGGATGATGAGTTGTTGAAAAGATATATGCTGACTTTTTGGGAAAAGCGCGATGCGAATGCTCCTCGTGCGGCTTGGGAACTCTACAGTCAACAAGTCAATAATGCGAATCAGCTGTTTAGCTCAAAAATCACGAAAGGCTACGAAACCGACAGGGGAAGGGTTTATCTGCAGTATGGGGCACCCAACAGCCGAACGGTAGTAGATAACGAACCCTCCGCGTATCCATATGAAATTTGGTGGTATTACGAATATCAAGGACAAAGAAACATTCGCTTTGTCTTTTATAACCCTGATATGGTTACCAACGATTATCAGTTGCTTCATTCTGAGGCGCTTGGGGAAACCTTCGATCCTCAATGGCGACTTATCATTTTCAGTCGCACAACGGCATTTCAGAACTTAGACGACACTCAAAACAGAGACCATTTTGGAACTCGTCTCGAAGAGAACTTTCGGAATCAATAGTCGATGCTGAACGAAATTTCTTATCGAATTCAATTTGGTATTATATCGACCATAGCTCGTTTACCACTTTGGGTATTGTATCTGGCTAGTGACGTTTTATTTTTATTGAATTATTACCTCATTCGCTATCGTTATGCTGTAGTTGTTGAGAATTTGCGAAAGAGTTTTCCCAACAGAGACGAAGCCGAAGTAAAGAGAATAACCAAAGCCTTTTACCATTATCTCAGCGATCAATTGGTTGAAACTTTCAAGACTTTAGTCATAACTGAAGAAGAACTTGATCGGAGGGTCGTTGTTTTAAATCCTGAGGTGATGGATACGCTTTATGATCAAGGTAGAAGTGTTGTACACTTGCTCGGGCACCATGCGAATTGGGAGTGGTACGCCAAACAACTACATCGTAAGACAAAGCATCAGCTTTTTTTTGTGTACAAACCCCTAAGCAACAAGGGCATGGACAAGGTGATGCTTAAGCTTCGCTCCCGATTTGGGGTGATGCCGGTTGCAATGAAAGATGTATTTCGGACCATTGAAAGTTGGAAGGTTGAGCCTCATGCCAGTTTTTTTGGAGGGGATCAATCGCCCATGCGACACAACAAATACATTTGGACAACCTTTCTTCATCAAGAAACCGCTGTTTATACGGGTGCTGAAGACATAGCAAAAAAATACGATGAAGCAGTGGTTTTCGGTAAAATGAGACGAATAAAACGCGGATATTACACCATCGAATTAGCGTTAATCACCGATTCACCTAAGCAAACGGAACCTGCCGAGATTACTAAGGCTCACACGAAAGTATTAGAAGATTTCTTGGAGGAACAACCCGAATATTGGCTTTGGTCGCATAAAAGATGGAAATTAAGTAGAGTTGAAGCTGAAGCATGAACGATTATCCTGAAGTAGCAGTAGTTATCCTTAACTGGAATGGGCGCCGACACCTAGAAACTTATCTTCCAAGTGTATTCGCAACGATCCATAATTCGTGGCGATTGGTAGTAATTGATAATGCATCAACCGATGATTCTGTCGAATTTTTACGACAGAAATATGCCGATAAACTTGAAATAGTAGTTTTAAAAGAGAATTATGGTTATGCTGGAGGGTATAATCAAGGATTAAAACAAATTCCAGCAAAGTTTTACGTATTGCTGAATAGCGATATTGAAGTGACGCCGAATTGGCTTGACCGACCAATTGAACTTCTGAGAAGCAAGAACATAGCAGCTGTTCAACCCAAAATACTTTCTTGGAAAGAGCGAGAAAAGTTCGAGTATGCTGGTGCTGCCGGGGGGTATATTGATCGATGGGGATATCCATTTTGTGCTGGACGTCTTTTTCAGGACTTGGAAACCGATTTAGGTCAATACGACTATGAGAAAGATGTTTTTTGGGTTTCGGGGGCTTGCATGTTTGTACGAGCCGATGCTTTTTGGAAGGTAGGCGGACTTGATGAGGACTATTTCGCACATATGGAAGAAATAGACTTGTGCTGGAGATTACACAATGCGGGTTATCGATTAGTGCAAACCCACCTGAGCACCGTTTATCATTTAGGTGGTGG
Source organism: Chitinophaga pinensis (assembly GCA_943369355.1). GTDB lineage: Bacteria > Bacteroidota > Bacteroidia > UBA7662 > UBA7662 > UBA7662. The sequence continues at coordinate 62,588 of CALRMX020000001.1, forward strand.
TTCTTTGGCGTATGGTAACCCACGGAAGACCTTCCTTAACTTCAGAAACAGCTTGATTACAGTTCAAAAGAATCTACCGCTGTTTTCAGCTGTGCTCGTCATTTTGGTTCGCTTGATTTTGGATTTACCTGCAGCCTTGCTTTTTTTAGCCAGGGGCTCTTCAGCAGATTTTAAAGCGGTTGCTGATGCTCATTTCGCTTTTTATAAAATGCAAAAAGACATTCGTTCAAAACGAAAGCTCATTGGAGCAAAAAAGGGGCGACATCACTATAAGACAATATACACGGGTAGCGTTGTTCTCGACTACTTTTTGAAGGGAAAGAAAAGATTGCCTGGGTTTGTATCAACGAATCACGCGCGCGATTTGAGCTGAATGCCTTCTAAAGCAAGTTCGTAGCTGGATAATCCAAAACCACTAATCACACCATGAGCTACACCGCTGATCAGAGAAATATGCCTAAATTCTTCTCGAGTTGATGGATTAGAGATGTGAATTTCTATCACTGGTGTTGAAATAGCGGCAATGGCATCCCGAAGCGCTACACTTGTATGCGTATATCCCCCTGCATTAAGTAGTACATAGGCGTATGAGAATCCTACTTCATGTAATTTGTCTATTAAATCGCCTTCGTGATTTGACTGAAAATATTGGATATCGAACGTTGTATATTTCGTTTTTAGTTGTGCTAAAAATGCCTCGAAAGTAGTGTTTCCGTATACCTCAGGTTCACGAATACCTGTTAGATTCAGGTTAGGACCATTCAAAATTAGGATTCGTTGTGGTGTATGCATCTAAGTACGATCTTGTGGTAAATCAAAAGAGTTGTAGGTGAACTGGGAAGCTGAAATTAAAGGATTTAAAGCCTATTTGCAATTAGAACGATCACTATCGTTGAATACAGTTGAGGCCTATGTCAATGATGTACATAAATTAGCTCAATATGCTTCTACCTTACCCAATCAGCCTCCTTTTAAGCACTTGAAATTGCAAGATTTGCAACGATTTCTTGCATGGATTGCCCCCTTAGGACTCACAGAAAGCTCACAGGCTAGAATTATATCAGGGATAAAAGCCTTTTATAAATATGCTGTTCTCGAGGGCATTACAGATGAAAACCCTGCCGAATTGCTTGAAATGCCTCGAATGAAGCGGAAATTGCCCGAAGTGTTGTCTTTGCCAGAAATAAATGCAATGCTTTCGGTCATTGATTTAAGTAAACCAGAAGGCCATAGAAACAAAGCCGTGTTGGAAACCCTGTATGGCTGTGGATTGCGTGTTAGTGAACTTGTAGATCTAAGAATCTCAAACTTATTTTTTCAGTCAGGCTTCATTCGGGTTATCGGAAAAGGAAATAAAGAACGAATAGTGCCGATAGGAGAAGAAGCCCAAAAAGCCATTGATCAATATGTATCAGGTTACAGAAGAATGCTCAAGCACGTAAAGGGCCATGAGGATTTTCTTTTTTTGAGCCGAAATGGTAGACAGTTGACACGGGTAATGGTATTTTTCATCATCAAAGAACTAGCTGCACTAGCGCAGATTACAAAAACTATCTCGCCACATACGTTTCGTCATTCATTTGCAACACATTTAGTTGAAGCAGGAGCAGACCTACGCGCGGTTCAAGATATGCTGGGGCATGAAAGTATCACTACAACCGAAATTTACACACATATTAGTCGTGATTATTTGCGCGAAGTGGTTATGAAATATCATCCAAGGGCATGAAAACAAGTGTTTTACAAAGACGATCTCATTGTGCCGTAGTAACGGGAGCAAGCTCCGGTTTGGGATATGCCTTTGCGTTTCAACTTGCTCAAATTAAAAAACCTTTGATTTTGGTGGCCTTGAAAGGAGAGTCGCTGCAAGAAAAGGCGAGTCTACTCAAAACGAAATTTGGAGTAGACATATGCACCATAGAAGGTGATTTAACCGACCCTTTTGTTAAATCGGAGTTGCAAGCATTGGTTGCAGTAAAACCAACCGACTTGCTCATACTTAATGCAGGAATAGGAGGAAGCAAGCCGATTGAAGATGCAACAGAACACTGGTTAGGAAAGATCATTGATTTGAATGTAAAGGCAAATGCTCTCATCACATTTGCGCTATTGGAAAATCTCAAAAAAGCACCCGATGCTGTTATCTTGACTGTTTCAAGCATGGCGGCTTTAACGCCTATGCCGTTTAAAGCTGTTTATCCTGCATCTAAAGCTTTCCAATCATCGTGGGCGATGGGATTGGATGCCGAACTTTCCGACCATACACGAGTTCGCTCATTAGTCTTGTATCCGGGCGGCATGTTAACAAACGACGACGTGCAAGAACGGTTAAAACGACAAAGTTGGTTGGGAAGAAAAACGATTTTACCGGTAGAACTGGTCGCTAAAATAGCACTCAAAGGAGTTGAAGAGGGTAGAGGTAGGATAATTCCCGGTTGGGCGAATCAGCTTAACTACGTATTGTTCAAATTTATTCCGTGGAAATTTCGATCTAAAGCACTGGTTCGCTTCATGAAGACCGAATTAGACATGCACTAATGCATGAGAATTTCGCAATCAGATATCGCTACCAGGCCACCAATGCGTACAAGTAGTTCACGCAAAGGCTCTTGCATTTTAAGCCAGATTTCGTTGTCGCAATAAATAAGCACTAGGCTGTTTTTGAATGCTTCTGTTAGGCCATCCGCATCGCGATAACCGCGTTCACCATTTCCTTTTAGATCAGGTATGATGGTGTAGCCTGTAATGCCTGCAGCTTCAGCAATGGCAATTGCTCGGTGTAAATCGTAATTGCCAACTATAATTTCAACTCTTTTTAGTTTTTCCATAATCAACTGCTTAAAACCATTGAACAAACTGATAGTAAAGGGGTAATCCTATCAGAATATTGAAGGGAAAGGTTATTGCCAAGGCCATGGGCACATATAAGCCGGGGTTCGCCTCAGGAACCGACATTCGCATGGCAGCAGGTACGGCTATGTACGATGCCGAAGCAGCCAACACACAGAGTAAAAACGCATTTCCATCCTCTACCTGCAATAATCCAGCAGCTATTGCCGCTATAAATGCGTTGATTAAAGGAATTAAAATCCCGAACAACACTGGGAACCAACCTCTTTTCCCTAAGGTCGACAAGCGTTTGCCAGCAATTAAACCCATATCTAACAGAAAGAAAGATAAGAAGCCCTTGAAAATATCTTCGGTAAACGGTTTCAAGCCTTCTATTCCCTTGTCGGGGCTCAAAATGCCAATAATTAAACTTCCAAGAATCAAAATAACGGAGCCATTGCTCAACGCTTCGTGCCAAATAGTTCGCATGCTCTGCGAGCCAGTTTTATCCTTTAGGTGTAGACCTATTAACAATACCCCGATGATGATAGCAGGCGACTCCATGAGCGCTAGCATGGCAATCATATAGCCATCGTAATGTACGCCTAATTCAGAAGCGTAATTGGTAGCGGTGATAAAGGTTACTGCACTCACTGAACCATAAGTTGCAGCCACAGCGCCGGCGTCGTGAATAGAATATTTTTGTTTGAGTATAAAAAAGGTGTAGGCTGGTACTAATAAGGCCATTCCAATAGCGATAATCAAGCTATACCAAAGCTGATTTCCAGCCCCACTATGCCCTAACTCGGCTCCTCCTTTTAAACCAATAGCAAAAAGCAAGTAGAGCGATAAAAATTTACTGATTGGTTGTGGAATGTCGAGATCAGAACGAATTGCGACTGCCAACAGACCCAAAAAGAAAAAGAGAACAGGAGGGTTTAAAAGGTTCTGCAAGAGCAACTCAACTGACATATTCGCAAGTAATCAAGCTTAATTATGAAAGGACAAAAAACAAACATAACTACTTTGAAACAAAAAATCCTGCCGAAGCAGGATTTGAATTTGATAATCAAGCTTTATTCGCTTTGGCATGATCAGCCAAAAACTGAGCAAGACCTTTATCGGTGAGCGGATGGTTAAGTAATCCTGTAATCGCACTTAAGGGGCAGGTTACTACATCGGCACCCACTTCGGCACACTTCACGATATGTAGGCTATTTCTAACTGAAGCAGCGAGTACTTGTGTGTCGAAACCATTGATGCTGTATATTCTAACGATTTGTTCGATGAGTTGAATGCCATCAAATGAAATATCATCTAAACGGCCCATAAATGGAGAAACGTAGGTGGCACCAGCCTTAGCGGCGAGAATTGCTTGTCCTGCGCTGAAAACCAAGGTACAGTTGGTTTTAATGCCTTTACTGCTAAAGTACTTAATGGCTTTCACGCCATCTGCAATCATGGGTACTTTAACGACGATTTTCTCGTCTAAAGCCGCAAGTTTTTCACCTTCGGCAATCATACCTTCAAAGTCAGTACTTATTACTTCAGCACTTACATCTCCATCAACGATTTGACAAATATCCTTATAGTGTTGAAGCACTTTGGCTTCACCAGCAATACCTTCCTTGGCCATCAGTGAAGGGTTGGTAGTTACACCATCTAATACGCCCAAGGAGTGGGCTTCTTTAATTTGATTGAGGTTTGCGGTGTCGATGAAAAATTTCATAAGTGTGATTTATTCTTGTTCAAATTCACTGGTACTGAAACGCAAAGGCGCTGAATGTTCATTATAATCTGAACTTTCGTTTTGTTCGTAACCTTCTGCCCGTGCATTTCGCGCACGACGAATATAGGCAATGTATGCGTTTAACAGGCGAACACATTCGGCCCATTGCTCACGAAAATCTTTCATTACTCGGTCATTTACATAACCTTCGTCATGTGCAATCAACATGTGATCGAGTGTTTCAAAAAGTGACCCACGAGCCTGCTTACATGCATTAATGTTTTCTTGGTACTGTAATTTGCCGTACCCTTCGGCAATGTGATTGCCTACTTGGCGCGATGTGCGCTTAAGCTGACTAATCAATTCAAATCTTTCGTGCGTCGGAAATTCTTTAACGATAACACTTATCCGGTTCCTGAGCTCTTTCGCCGATTTCCAAGCATCTACATCTTCGAATGTGCGCATATAAAAACGTAGCTGAGACAGTATTTAATAAAAAAATGGGGTAAGCTACTTGCATCGCACCGCTCAACCGCCTACCCTTGCTGTATTCCTACCCTGGGGGATTCAGCAGGAGCTGGTCGTACAAGACTTACCCCAGCGCAAAGGTAAGGATTCTGACCTTTTTTTATACGGTTACGCATGAAATACGTTGTTTTTCACCGTCGGTTTGAAATTTCTAGTAAAAATGTAAACTTTGCTTTACAATATGTAAAGTAAACTTAACGTTTTGTGCTAAACCTTTCGATTATGAAAACATATCTCATCAAAAACAGTTGGCGGCCACTAGGCTGGTTTTTAGTCCTTCCTTCTTTGGCATTGGGAATTGCCGTGATGTATTTCGATTATGAAATATCCGCCTTGAAGTTCGAGGATTCTTTGCTCAGCACTTTTTACGAGGGTGATTTTTTATCTGGCAACATGAACATGACCGACGAATTGGCTGCTCTAGGAACTATAGTAGGGCTTTTTTTGCTCGTATTTAGTGCTGAAAAGTTGGAAGATGAGGGTATAACCCAACTTCGTTGGAGGGCGTTGTCTTGGGCGGTATGGCTGCATTATATGATTTTAATAGTGGCGATACTATTCGTTCATGGAACCGACTTTTTTTCAGTATTAGTGTATAATATGTTTACACTTCTCTTGTTGTTTGGCCTCCGGTTTCGTTGGTTAATGTGGATAGAAACTAAAAGGGGAATAGAACATGATTAATCATGTAAAAAAGTATCGCATGCTTCGAAGTATGACGCAAACGGAATTGGCTGAACAACTACAGGTTTCTCGGCAAACGATACATTCAATTGAAACCATGCGTTACGTACCATCAACTATTTTAGCACTCAAACTAGCTCAATTGTTCGCATGCCAAGTCGAAGATTTGTTCGTGCTCGACGAATTAGATTGATAATTAAGCCTGCGTTATGCCAAATCCAGCCCTTATTTTTGACGTTCAAATCTGAAACATGAATCTTGAGTTCAACCGCAACGAAGACGAATACAAACAGCTTTTATTCAAGTACAAGCACCGTTTCGAACAAATTAAAAAAGGTGGAGGGGAAAAGGCGATTGAAAAACTTCACGAGAAAGGTAAACTTTCTGCTCGTGAAAGAATAGCCGTATTGGTCGATGCAGGTACCGAGCCATTAGAAATAGGTGGATTTGCAGGAGAAGGCATGTATCAAGAGCATGGAGGATGCCCCTCTGGAGGAGTAGTGGTTGTACTTGGGTATGTGAGCAAACGTTTATGTGTCATTGTTGCGAATGATGCCACAGTTAAGGCTGGTGCATGGTTCCCCATTACAGGAAAAAAGAATCTTCGTGCCCAAGAAATTGCCATCGAAAATAAAATACCGATTATTTATCTAGTCGATAGTGCTGGTGTTTATCTACCCATGCAAGATGAAATATTTCCAGATAAAGAGCATTTCGGCCGAATTTTCAGGAATAATGCAATCATGTCTTCTGAAGGAATTGTACAGATTGCTGCTGTTATGGGCTCGTGCGTTGCTGGGGGCGCTTACCTTCCGATTATGTCGGATGAGGCACTCATAGTGGATAAAACAGGCAGTATTTTCTTGGCAGGATCCTACCTCGTGAAGGCCGCAATAGGAGAAGATATCGATAATGAAACGCTGGGAGGTGCTACTACGCATTGTGAAATCAGTGGAGTGACAGATTATAAAATGCCCGATGATAAAACCTGTCTAGAAACCATTCGGAAGTTAATTGGGAAAATAGGAAAGCCAGAATTAACGGGCTTCGACCGTATAAAAGCCGCTCTTCCACTGAAAGATCAGAAAGAAATTTATGGGATTTTCCCGGTTTCAGGAAAACCATACGACACACTAGAAATTATTGAGCGAATTGTCGATAATTCTGAATTCATCCCTTACAAAGACGGTTATGGGAAGTCTATCATTTGCGGATATGCTCGAGTAGATGGTTGGGCGGTCGGTATCGTAGCCAATCAGCGAAAGGTTGTCAAAAGCAAAAAAGGAGAAATGCAATTTGGAGGAGTGATTTATTCGGATTCTGCCGATAAAGCCACAAGGTTTATTGCAAATTGCAATCAAAAACGTATACCGCTAGTCTTTCTTCAAGATGTTACCGGATTTATGGTAGGGAGCCGTTCGGAACATGGAGGCATCATTAAGGATGGCGCAAAAATGGTGAATGCTGTTGCGAATTCGGTTGTACCTAAGATCACCATTGTAACAGGAAATTCTTACGGTGCCGGTAACTATGCCATGTGTGGAAAAGCATACGACCCAAGATTGATTTATGCTTGGCCAACTGCTAAAATGGCCGTAATGGGGGGCGATCAGGCCGCCAAAGTGCTGCTTCAAATTCAATTGAGCGCTGCCAAATCAAAAGGTGAAAGTATCAGTGCTGAAACAGAAGCCTCATTACTCAAAGAAATATCCGATAAGTACTCAAGCCAAACTACACCTGAATATGCTGCTGCTCGATTGTGGGTCGATGGCATCATTGATCCTTTAGAAACAAGGAAGGTTATAAGTATGGCCATTGAAGCAGCTAACCATGCACCTATTACCAAGAAGTTTAATATGGGTGTACTTCAGGTTTGAAGCCTTTTTACAGATGAAGCTTTATGCCGTAACGTAATCTTCTAAGTAGCTGAATTTTGCCGTTAGCTCGCCATCTCTACAGATACTAGCTCTGCGTATCATTTCATCTTCAGGATTCCGAATTAGCTTATCCATAATGTATTGTAACAAGTTATAAGAAAATTCTCTCGAAGCATCTCTCGGCAGTTCGCAGGGCAAATTGTCAACCGCCATTATATCTATGCTCTCTGGGATGAAAGGTTTGGTTTCGGTCTCAGAAAACGGATTAAAGCCATAAAATGGATCCGCAATGCTGCTTGCTCGGATAGTAGAAGGTATTGAGCCGTCTATATCGCAGGTGATATCTGCTATGGTTTTTACTTTGAAATTGGCCTCACGCATGTCGGCTTTGGTAAAGAAAATGGGTGCTTTGGGATCCCAATAAATCGTGTTTACCAATAGGTCGGTTACCGATAGAAACGGTTTAAAAATAGAAACGTACTCCTCTGGAAATTCATGAAAGTGTGCACTTTCGAACGGGCGATGATTTTTATGCCGATATAAATCTTTTGAACGCAACTCAACATATACGGGCGAATCGAATTCCTGGAATAGATACTCGTCAATACTTACCGATTTAACGCCTGCTACATGAAGCATCTCAAGGGCCCCTGAACCTACGCGCCCGGTACCCGTAACCGCAATCTTAATAGGAGGTAGATTTAAACCTGTATACAAGGATCTTAGTTCTGCATAATCGTGACATAGATGTGCGGGCTTCAACTGAAATTGACCGCTGCGTATACCGTAGGCCCTGAGTCCGTTGTGCGTCCCAACCACGCCGGCGTAATGACCAAATGCCACGGCTCTTTTCCCTGTTTCAAAGGTTATCACTTCGTAATCTACCATTCTGATCTTGAGCTTCAATAACTGCTGCAACAGATGGCGATTATAACTTTGTTTTTTGATGGTATGAGAGAAGAATAAGTAGGTTTTGTTCTCAATTAGCTCATTAACAGGAACTTCCTTTACTCCCATGAGAATATCGCAATCGGATAGGTCTTCGTTTATTTCACACCCAGCAGCCGCATAATCGCTTTCTGGATAACACCGGATAGGGGAAGGCTGAACCTTAATTTTTAGTTCGGGGTAATTTAGTAGTAGCTGTTCACAATGTTCGGGAATTAAGGGCACGCGGTGATCATGTGGCACTTTACCTTCTCTTACTATTCCAATGCTGATCAAGTTCATGTTGCAAAAGTCGTCATTTATGGGTGAAAGGGCAAATTGAGCCAGTTATTTAATTCTTCTACTGCGCTTTTTCAGTACCTTTGTATATCATTTGGGGCTGACCGGAATCGACAGCTTGTATGAAAACGCAGGTAAGCATGCGGAGCCTTGTACGGGTGCTCCTTAATCTGAACGTTCAAGCCATAAACGGCGAAAATAACTACGCACTCGCTGCTTAATCCTAGGGATTAAGTTGAGTTGTTCCTTTTATACCGGGTCTCTGGGGTGTAATATAAGGAACATCATTTACCAGAGAATAGCCAACGTTTCGCTCCTAAACAGCGGTGATATTTTTAAGAGCTAAGGATTACATTGGCAAGCCATCCGGCCTGTGAAATCACGAAAACCAACGGAAGGATAAGCATGTAGAAAGCTTTCGGTTCGCTTGACTGGACCAGGGTTCGACTCCCTGCAGCTCCACCTTAAACCTGTCTTTGAATTTCAAGGGCAGGTTTTTCATTTCAATTGTATTTTGTTAGCTTAGTTTTTACACTTTTCAACTTACAGCTGATGCGTTCACTGCTAATTTTCTCCTTATCTTTTTTATGGATAACTGCTCATTCTCAAATTTTACAAACAGCTTCCAGTCAACCGGTAACAAGAAAAACCTTGATTAAGGTAGATCTATTCAGTCCGATTTACGACATGCTGAACGTTGAAGTAGAAAGAAAAATTTCTGATGAAAGTAGTTGGACGGCTGAACTGTTAATTCAACGTGAAAAGGAGAATAGGTCGATATTTAGTAAAACAGGGGGGCGAATTTTTTACAGGTATTATTTGAATGAAACACCCGCACCAGTCGGGCTTTATGTTGCAGGCGGCATGGGGGTTTTCGACGTTAAACAAGTAGATAGCGTGTATTCTTTTGTTTCAGGACCTACTGGAAATAGATTGGAAACTGTAAATATTGCTAGAGCTACCGAAGCAGCATTATTCGTTTTTATCGGAAAACAAGCGGTCTTTAAAAACCGTATTTCACTCGATTTAGGGATAGGGGCGGGTTATACTTTTAATCCAATAAACTCTTTTTCAAATTTTAATTTGGTTTTTAATAACTATGGCTTGTACGGTAATTTGAAAGTTGGGTTACTTATTGGCAACCCTTAAACCCTTTCAATTTACGTACTTTGTAGTATGGCAAAAGCGATAGGTTATTTTCTGACTCCGTTTTATCTCCTTTCATTCGGAATTACTTTATTAATTTTTGACGTCTTTCAACGTTTGGCTTGGTCGATTGGTGGGTATGCGGCCCAGCAAAATGCGGTTTATTGGTTAAACGGTACTTTAATGCGCCTTATTCATATCCTAGGCGGAAGAATTTCTTTTGATTTTTCACCAGCGAACTTGCCTACAGGGAAAAAGCTCATATTCGTGGCTAATCATCAAAGCATGAACGATATACCTCCCATGATTTGGCATTTCAGAAAATACGCTCCCATTTTTATAGCCAAAAAAGAACTTGAAAAGGGTGTGCCGAGTATTTCGTACAATTATAAAAGGCGGGGAGTAATAGCTATCGATAGGAAAGATGGAGGTCAGGCTAGGGCTGCGATAATGGCTTTAGGCGATCGACTGAAAAACGAAAACATATCGGTATGTATATTTCCCGAAGGCACTCGAGCACGCGATGGCAAGCTCAAACCTTTTCAATCGGGCGGAATAAAAACGTTGTTAACTCAGGTCCCCGACGCCGTATTGGTACCGGTTGTTGTTGCGAATAGCTGGAAAATGGTACAATACGGTTTTTGGCCAATTCCTGCCGGAATTCACTTACGTTTTAAGGTTTTGGAACCACTACACGTAAAAGGCATATCTGCCGATGCAGCGCTTGAAACTGTCCGGAATCGGATCGAAGAGCAACTTAAAAAGTACAATTAACGATTTACAATAAGGAATTATGAAACATATTAAGAAGCTTATTCTAACCCTGGGCATAGCTTTCAGTGGTTCGGTACTTGCAGGTCCAGAGGAGGGTATGTACCCCATGAGCGATTTGTCGAAATTGGATCTTAAAAAGGCTGGTTTTGGTTTAACAGCCGAAGAATTGTTCAGCAGCAGAGGAGATGCATTAATGAATGCATTGGTGCGAGTTGGAGGCTGTACGGGTTCTTTCGTTTCGCCCGAGGGCTTAATTATCACGAATCATCATTGTGCTTTTGGAGCTGTAGCAGCCGCTAGTTCGGTAGAAAACGACTATATCAGCAAGGGCTATTTGGCCAGAGAAAAACAAGTCGAAAAAATTGCACAAGGATTAACCGTACGTATTACGGTTGGTTACGAAGATGTTTCTGCATTCGTGATAGGTGCTGCCGGTAATGAAACTGATCCAGTAAAACGTTTGGCTGCCATGCGTGAAAAGATGCGATTAATTGAGGCAGATGCTAAAAAGAAGGACCCAAAACAATCGCATGAAGTTTCAGAAATGTTTTTGGGTAAATCTTATGTGTTGTTTCATTATGAAACGATTCAGGATATTCGGATGGTATACGTTCCACCTAGGAATATTGGTGAATTTGGTGGTGAAAGTGATAATTGGGTTTGGCCGAGACATAATGGCGACTTTGCCTTTGTACGAGCCTACGTAGCTCCAGATGGTAGTCCTGCTGCGTACAGTGAAAAAAATATCCCATTTGTGCCAAAGAGACACTTAAAAGTGAATCCTAATGGGGTAAAGGCAGAGGCCATGGTTTTTATCATGGGCTATCCCGGCCGCACTTTTCGACATTATCCCGCGGCGTATATTGAATATCAGAACGACTATCTGCTACCCTATACTTCACAAACATACGACTGGCAAATTGATTATATGAAGCGTTTAGGTGAGGCTAGTCCGGAGAAAGAAATAGCATTTGCGAGCAAAATGAAAGGACTGGCCAATGTTACCAAAAACTACAAAGGCAAAATTCAAGGAATTCGAAGGATTGATTTGATAAACGCCAAACTCCTTGAGGAACAAAAATTGAAAAAAATAGTAACCGACGATCCTGAGCTGTCTAAAGTCTATGGTAATCTATTCGAAGAGCTCAATAGTGTATATGGAGCAATCAAAGCCGATGCTACGCAAAACCTATGGCTAAATCAGTTTTTTAGTGGAAGCGCCGCTCTTTCAATTGCTGGCCGAATTGCAACCATTCGTATTGCACTTGATACTGTTTCGAAAGCGAACAGAGAGCATTTCATAAAAAAACAAGCCGATGATCTTATAAAAGTGAGTGGTCGATGGTATTCACCCTATGATGCCTCATTAGATCGTGACTTTATTGCAATGATGGTTCGTCAAAGTATGGGCTGGCCAAGTGATAAACAACTGCTCACATTAAAGAGCCGTTACGGACAAGATGAGTCGGGAGAAAAACTCGAGAAGATGTTGAATAAATTAACCACTAAGACTCCGTTGTTGAACTACGATAAGCTCGTTGAACTACTCAAAACTAAACCGGAGAAGGTGTTTTACCTCAAACATGACCTCATTGAGATTGCTTTTGAAATGATACAACTTCAGGCTTCACTTCGTCAACGTTCGATACAAAACGAAGCCAAGCTGGCTGGCTTATTGCCAAAATACGCTGATCTGAAAATGGTTGCAGGTATGCAGTTTGTACCTGACGCCAATAGTACGTTGAGACTCACCTTCGGTAAAGTAAAAGGGTACGAACCAGAAGATGGGATAGTGCAGGCTCCGTTTACCACCATCAGTGGATTATTGGCGAAAGGTGATTCGGTGGGTGATTACGAAATCAACAAGTCCTTAGTTCAAGCCTATAAAAGTGGCGAGCATACCAAATATCAACATCCCGATCTAAAAGATGTACCTGTTGGGTTGCTGTATAATTTAGACACTACTGGAGGGAACTCTGGAAGCCCAGTTATGAATAGTAAAGGAGAATTGATAGGCGTAAACTTTGACCGAGCCTACACCGCCACCATCAATGATTTCGCTTGGAATGAGGCTTACAGCAGGTCCATCGGCGTAGACATCCGCTTTATACTGTGGACGCTCGACAACGTGGCAGATGCAGACTTTTTAATTAAGGAAATGGGTGTGAAGTAAGACCATGCAGTCAAGAAACAAGCCATTGGCACGCAAATTCAAGCATGTCAATGGCTTGTTGATTTACCGAGTACGATTAATTTTCCAGAGGCTTACATTTTGACCCGAATGTGATGGTGCTGATGCCGACGGAGAATTCGTTTTTTGACTAAAAACGAATGCGGCTAAAGCAGCAACCTCTGAGTCGTCGTTTGAAAGCGAAGCCAAATACTCTGGTTTAAAATGGCGTTCTATGAACTTGGTATCAAAATTACCGCTTCTAAAAGCTTCATGATTAACCGCGAAGCTACCGAACGACAAAGTGGTTGCAAAACCACGAATTTCGTACTCAGAAATAGCGCGCAGCATTCGCGCAATGGCTTTATCACGAGTATCGGCGTGTACTACCAACTTTGCAATCATGGAGTCGTACATCATGGGTACGTCCATTCCTTGTTCAAATCCATCGTCAACTCGCACTCCGGGACCTTTAGGGGTCAAATAACGCTCAAGCTTTCCAACGTTAGGTAAAAAGTTGTTCAATGGGTCTTCGGCACAAACGCGAAGTTCAATGGCATGTCCGTCAATTTTTATATCTTCCTGCGAAAAAGGTAGTTTTTCGCCTTGAGCAACTCTAATCTGCAATTCCACAAGGTCAAGACCCGTTATCATTTCTGTTACTGGGTGCTCTACTTGCAAGCGGGTATTCATCTCAAGGAAGTAGAAGTTCAATTGCTCATCGACTAAAAATTCTACGGTACCAGCACCCGAATAGTTACAAGCCTTTGCCACGCGCACTGCAGCTTCTCCCATAGCTTTCCGAACCGCAGGAGTGAGGCAACTTGATGGGGCTTCTTCAATAAGTTTCTGATGCCTGCGTTGAATGCTGCATTCACGTTCGAATAAATAAACCACGTTTCCATGGTTATCTCCGATAATTTGAATCTCAATATGTCGAGGTGAGCCAATATATTTTTCAATAAAAACCGAATCATCGCCAAAAGCAGAACGGGCTTCATTTTGCGCCAAATGGCACTGTTCCTCGAAGGTTGTACTGTCTTCAACCACCCGCATTCCCTTACCTCCACCACCCGCTGCTGCTTTTATTAGCACGGGATATCCAATCGCTTCTGCAACATTTTTGGCTTCATTTACGTCTTTGATAGCGCCTTTAGTGCCAGGAACCATAGGGATGTTAAAATCTTTTACAGCATGTTTGGCCGATAATTTATTACCCATCGTTTCCATACTGTAGGCACTCGGGCCAACTAATACAAGGCCAGCATCTTCTACGGATTTAGCGAATTGTGCATTTTCAGATAAAAAACCGTAACCTGGGTGAATGGCATCGATTCCATTTTTGAGGCATACATCAATGATTGCGCTACCTCTTAAATACGACTGTGCACTGGGTGCTGGTCCTAATAAAAAGGCTTCATCTGCAAATCGAACGTGAGGACTAAGCCGGTCAGCTTCAGAATATACAGCTACTGTTTTTATGCCCATTTCACGTGCAGTTCGCATTACCCGGAGAGCAATTTCACCTCTATTTGCAACAAGTAGTTTCTTTATTTTACGCATTCCGCTCTATTATGGCAGCTAAGTTAATGGCTTGCATGAAATATTCCTTTGAACAGTGGTGGGAAGAGCTAATTTTGTGTGAAATACCCTGTTTGTGCAGCATTTTTTGATACTATTAAAGCACGAATTCACACAAGAATGGCGGCAACGAAATGCGCTTGGGGGGGTACTTTTGTATGTTATTTCTACAGTTTTTGTGGCCTATCTTACTTTTAAGCGAGTAGAACCACTTACTTGGATTGCACTTTACTGGGTCATTTTACTATTTGCCTCAGTAAATGCTGTTGCAAAAAGTTTTATTCAGCAAAGTCCGGGTAAAATGTTGTACTACTACACGGTAGCGAATCCACTACTCCTGTTATGCGCCAAATTGACTTATTATATTCTACTGCTTTGGTCAATTCAGCTTATTGCATTCTTAGTGCTATCAGTATTAGTAGGACAGCCAATTCAAGATGTGTTCTTGTTTTTTCTGGGATCATTTTTAGCGGCTTTTGGTTTCGCAGCCTCGGGTACTTTAGTTTCCTCAATTAGCCATAAGGCCACCAATCAAAGCACGCTTATGGCTATATTAAGTTTTCCGATTTTGCTACCTGTACTAACCTTAGTGGTGAAAATATCGAAAAACGCCCTCGATGGATTGGATAGAAGTGTTTCGATTGACGAAATAGTAAGTTTAATTGCTGTTGATACCATCGTGATCGGCGTAGCACTTCTGTTATTTCCTTACCTTTGGAGAGAATGATTTTAGGACTGCACTGGTATAAAATTGCGGCCATTTTATTGGTGTTTGCTGCAAGTTTGTTCGGCTTAATTGCCGACGTACCTCGATTAGTTGTTTTGAATGAAAGTATTCGGAATCTCTATTTTCACGTACCCATGTGGTTTGGCATGGTGGTTATTTTGGGTGCGTCAGCCATACACAGTATACGCTACTTAAATCAATCTAATCCGCTGCACGATTTAAAAGCAGAGTCTACAGCCAAAGTAGGTTTGTTGTATGGAATTTTGGGTTTGTTAACTGGAGCCATTTGGGCACAATACACTTGGGGAGAATGGTGGAGCAGCGATCCAAAACAAAATACTTCTGCTATAGCCCTTTTAATTTATCTCGCATATTTAGTATTGAGAGGGTCGTTTCAAGAAGACCAGCAGCGGGCTAGAGTAAGTGCTGTTTATAATATTTTTGCTTTTGCGAGCTTAATCCCATTGCTTTTTATTCTTCCAAGATTAGCTGATGATTCTCTTCATCCAGGGAATGGGGGAAATCCAGGTTTCGGCGGATATGATTTGGATGCCAAAATGCGGTTAGTTTTCTATCCAGCTGTTGTAGGATGGATTCTTCTCGGATTTTGGATCTCAGAACTTGCAGTGCGAGTACAGAAATTAGCCAATAGATAAGATGAAAATGAAATTGACGAAATTACTTTTGTTGGTAGGTTTGTTTTTTAGCTTTTTACAAGACGCTGCTGCTCAGGTGGAAATGGCAGACGTGATGCGTTCCAACGGGAAAATCTATGTAGTGGTTGCCGTTATTCTGGTTATCCTGTTAACTTTATTTATATACATGATTCGTCTTGATCTGAAGCTCAAAAAAATAGAAGAGCAATCCACTAATAACTAATCAAACCCAAAAATATGGCTACAAATCAGCAAGAGGAGCACAGCTTTTTCGGCGACGTGCTACAGTATTTCGAAAAAGCAGCTACTTTTTTACCTTACAATGCAGGTTTACTCGATCAGATTAAATACTGCAACAGCGTTTATCGCATGCGATTCCCAGTAAAAGTAGGCGAGAATATAGAAGTTATTGAGGCCTATCGCGTGGAACATAGTCATCATAGAATGCCAACTAAAGGAGGTATCCGTTATGCTATGAATGTGAACCAAGACGAGGTAATGGCTTTGGCTGCACTTATGACCTACAAATGTGCCATTGTGGATGTTCCATTCGGTGGCGCCAAGGGTGGAGTTAAAATCGATCCAAAGAAATATACTGAAGATCAGTTAGAAAGAATTACCCGCAGGTATACCTCAGAATTAATCAAGAAGAATTTCATTGGCCCTGGTATCGATGTGCCAGCACCAGATTATGGTACTGGCGAACGGGAAATGGCCTGGATAGTAGATACTTATAGCACATTTTTTCCCGGACAAACAGATGCAATAGGTTGTGTAACTGGTAAACCAGTTTCTCAAGGGGGTATTAACGGACGCAGAGAAGCCACGGGCCTTGGTGTTTATTTCGGGATCCGAGAGGCAGTTAGTTTTGAAGATGACATGAAAAAACTTGGCCTTACAACCGGATTACAAGGAAAAACGGTTGTAGTTCAGGGACTTGGAAATGTTGGTTATCACTGTGCGAAATACTTCCATGAAGGAGGAGCTAAAATTATTGCTCTTGCTGAATACGAAGGTGCCATTTATAATGAAGATGGTTTAGACTATGAGGCCGTTGTAGCGCATCGTAAAAAAACTGGAAGCATTTTGAATTTTGCAGGTGCCAAAAATTTGAATGCCAGTTCCGATGCCCTTGAGTTAGCGTGTGACATTCTGATTCCGGCTGCCTTAGAAAACCAAATTCATGAAGGCAACGCCAATAACATAAAAGCTAAAATCATTGGAGAAGCAGCAAACGGTCCTGTTACCGCTGAGGCTGAAGCCATCTTAAACAAGAAGGGCGTAATGGTTATACCTGATATCTATCTGAATGCGGGTGGTGTAACGGTTTCTTATTTCGAATGGTTAAAAAATCTATCTCATGTTCGTTTTGGCCGTTTAGGTAAACGTTTTGATGAAAACTTAAACAACAGTATTATCAATGCTGTGGAAGAGATGACTGGAAGAAGCTTACCAGAATTGCATAAGCGCCAGATTGGTAGGGGAGCCGATGAGGTAGATTTGGTACACTCAGGACTTGAAGAAACAATGATTGAAGCATATCGCCAGATTCGTGAGGTAAAGCTTGAAATTCCGGCAATCCCAGATTACCGCACCGCTGCTTTTGTGGTGGCTATCCGCAAAATAGCACGTTCTTATGAATCATTGGGCGTATTCCCATAGTTCAAACTAGCTATCAATAAAAAAGGCCGCAATTTTTGCGGCCTTTTTTATTGAATAGCATCAAGTATCGCTTGGTAAGTCCTTTCTAAGTTTTCTGTTTTTGTAAAACCGTTTGACAGCAAATAATACTGATTATTCGAGTGATAAATTAAAGTAGGGTATCCGCTCACTCCGAACTTCTTAACATGCGAAAACTCGTCTTGCACACCTAATGAAAAGGTATGATTGGTGAAATATTCGTCAAAGAGATCTGGCGCAATCCCTATTTTTTTAGCCAGCAGGTGGTAGGAACTGCTAATATTGGGGTCTTTTCCTTCTTTGTAGATGATTTCTTGAATAGTATGGGCAATTTCTAATTCTTGATGCTCACTAAACTCCTTGAATATGAGCCCAGCTCTGCTTGGGGGTTCGGAGTCAAAAATCACTTCGCTGCCGTTATTCAAATTAGCCATAAAATTCTCGCCGAACTTTACACCACTCAAAGATTCAACCCGCTTCAATGCATCTTTAATGTATTGAGCCATTTGGCTTAAAGGTCCTACACGACTGCCTACTACCATGCCTCCGCTGAATACTTCTATAGGAACTTGTTGATGCGCCTTATGAAATTTCTGGAGGTGCGAACTAAAACCGTAGCACCATCCACATAGGGGGTCGTATAGGTAGATAAATTTACTGTCCATATCTCTACCAACAGCTTCCCCAAAAGTAAGTTCAAGTTTATTCGTCCGGGGTTTCTACTTCAACTTCTTTTCGAATTAATCTTAAAATAACCACTATATGTGCGATGAAAACCATAGGAACCACTACTACAGGTAAAAGTTGATAAGGAAATGCCAATACAGCTGTGTTAGGCATATTGGCGTTTATCACATTCATAGCACCAGGAAGTGAAAGAACGGCATGAATTACCACATTGAGGAGGGATAATATTCCGATAATGTTCCAGCCAATTATAATATTTCTAGTCAGTATTTTTTGAGTATACCCCATATGAGCAACTAATGGGGCCGTCATACCGATGACGATATCGTAATTTCTTCCCTCAAAAGTTAAGTCTGCAGGTAAGTATTGTGCTTTGTGCAGCCAGAGTAACACAAACTCAACGAGTATCCTTAATCCATGCATATAATGCAGATAGCCGTCGTCAATCGTATGTACAAAATCTTTTCCTCGCTGAGTGAATAAGTACACTACGGGTAGAAGTATAGAAGGAGCGATAAAGAAAAACAGACGATTAGGAACTGCCGCAACATCTTGGAACCAACCTTGATAGGCTAAATACGAACTTATAATCCCAAGTACAAGCCACAGTAGTAAAAAGAGCTTGTCTTTACCGGTTGAAATGAACCAAAAAACAAAGCCGATGAACACGGCAATTCCAAATGTAATAGGTACGTAAGAAGCTACATTTTCCATCTTGGACGGTTTTAGGTTCTTCTAAAATATGCAGCACTTTTGAACTGAAGATGAATTGCTCGGCGACTTTCTCCACAGCAAAAACTAGAAGGTGTGGATACCTTTGTTTGATGTTTTCACATTGATATATATTTAATCATTTTTCGCAACCATTTGATTTATAATCGAAAGATTAGCTCAAAAATGGGTCAGAAAATGGTGAAAATGATTCAGATTAAATTTCAATAAAAAATACCAAAAGGTATTTTATTTCTTCTTGTTTAATCCCAAAAGACCCACCATCCAATCTGGGAGCTGTTTCGTTTTTCTATTTTTTAGATGTAAAAACAAACCAAGTTTTTTAAGTATAGGGACTTTGTGGGTTTCAACCAATTCTATTAACGCGCCATCCGGATCTTCTACATAGGCAAATCTTCCTCCACTTTCACCCATATCGAAAGTATCGCCACTATCAACAGTAAATGGATGACCTAACGTGTTTGCTCGCGATTTGAGCTCTTCCATGTTTATGGTGTCAAAACATAAATGAATATACCCACAATCACCCCAGCAGCGGCCTTCGAAAATCGCTCGTCCCTTTTCCTCGATAAGTTGAAATAATTCAACTTCAACGCTGCCAAGCAATTTGCTGAACGCCCCAAATGGCGTATACCTTTTTCGTAATAGAACCCTTCTGAATTGATTGCCAGAAGGTAAATCATCAAAATAGCCGGTTTGGTCGTATACAATTTCGTTAAGACCCATTACTTGCCGGTAAAAGTTGATCGAAACTTCCATATTACTAACACCAATACATGCACCAGTAACTCCTCCAGAATCTTTCTTGTCAGCTTTGAACCACTCTAATCCTTCTACAACTTGGAAAGGATAACCATGAAGATCATTTATCCAGAAAGTTGGATGTCCAGCAGGATCAACACTTAGCTTGCCTGGGTTGTAACCTGAATTCTTTAAGCGCTCATGTAGTTCAGCGACTTTTGGACTCTTCATTTTGGCTGAATAGATGCCTAAGTCACCTAGTTTAATTTCGAATGAAGCTGGTACAGGCACTTTACTGGTGTATTGCCAAATTTCAAATCCTCCTCCGCCCGACATATTCAATGCCAATGCGGCTCTTCGCCTTTCAACCTTTTGATTCGTGTACTTAATCATCAAAGCGGCTTCGGCAGCATCGTCGAACACATTCACATTCATCCCAAATACTTCGATATACCATTTCCATGCTTTATCTAAATCTGGAGTACCTATACCTATTTGTTGAATTCCGGTGATTAAGGGCATTTCATTCATACTGGGCTAATTTTCTGACTTATAAGTCGATATAGAGGAGGTGCAAATTTAGAAAACCAGTACAACAATCGCTCACCCCGCGCAATGAGTACAAGCTGTTTTTTTGCGCTATACGCTTGAAGCATTTTTTGAGCACATACATCGGCAGGTATACCATTGGCTTGCCCCGGATCCATTTTGCCATGTGCTTCTCCCGAAGCCTCAACTGCTGAAAAAGAAATTGGGGTATTAATTCTTCCAGGACATACAATGGTTACGTTGATTTTTCCGAATTCTTCTATTGCTAGCGTATTGAAATACCCATGAAGCGCGTGTTTAGAGGCCGAGTATGTAGAACGTGTTGGGAAACCGAACAAGCCTACCACAGAACTGGTCACAATAATGCCAGCATTTTCAGAATTAAAACATGGCAAGAGTAACTTCGTGAATAAAACAGGACCTAAGAAATTAACCTGCATTATCCTTTTTTCTGTTTCAAACGTAGTTACACGCGCAAATCCTCTCTGGCTGATTCCGGCATTATTGATGAGTAAATCGATAACCGGCATTACATCCACCACGGCTTTGCCAGCTTGATTTATTTGTTCTTCCGATCCCAAATCAAGCGCAATACATTCGCAGAAGCTGGTATAGCGCAAGCATTTTGCTTTAACCCGCTCTAATTCATCCATACGACGCGCAAGAATAACTAATCGAGCTTTTCTTTTTGCCAATTCGATGGCTAAAGCCTCGCCGATTCCTGAACTTGCGCCGGTAACGACAACATTTAAATCTTTGAAATTAAGCATGATCGAAACTACATGATTATCCTAGAACTTGAATCAATAGTCTGCCATATTACCCAATATCCACCATTGCTCCAGAACGTTTTTTTGACGTTTCATCTGCATTTCCAAGAGCTTAAGTCGTGTATTCACAACTGCAACCTCTCGTTGATTTAAAATGAATATGGAGCTCTCTCCGGTGCTAAACCTTGTTTTTTCTGCATCTAGCAACAATATCGTTTGTCCTACTAAGCCAATTTGGGTACGAGCTAGCTCATCCAATTGCTCTTTTTGCATGGCAATCCTCAGCTGTTTTTGCTTGAGTTCGTTGGCTTTTAGATCTTGTTCCCATGAAGTGGAAGCAGTGCTTAATCGGATGATGTTCAATTGACCTCTCTCACTTCGTAGGAAAAGTGGAAATCGCACACTGATGCCTGTTTGCTGTCCCTGAAATGGAGTTAACTCGGGCCGAGTAGTTTGATTTAATGCGTAGTATTTGAGGTCAATTTTAGGTTTAAGGTATTCTAATGCCAATCTCCGTTCAATATTCAACTGTTGTAGCTTAAAATCATATAAGCGGTATTCGGGATGATTATTAATAAAATCAGCATTAAAAGTGGGTAAGCGCAGTTGAGCGCTTAAACTATCTGGAGTCACTTCAGGCTTAAGCTCTAAGGGCAAGCCATCTTCTGTCCACAGAAAAACAGATAATGCATAGCCACTTTCGAAATATTTCATTTGACCTTCACGAAGACGTTGTGCCCAATTGTCTCGTTGTATGAGGGCTTCTAATGTATCCACTGCGGCTCTATCCCCGTATCTCGCTGCGAGTATCACACCTTTTAAGACTTCATTGGATATGTCGTAGGCTTGCTGATAAACTTGAAGCTCGGCATATGCCTGAGCCCATTCCCAATAGGATTTACCTGCCTCATATATTAAATCGTTAAGCATGGCTTGCCGCTCTACTAGGGCAGCATCCCTGTAAATTTGGCCTTTACGGAGCTCAGCACGTCTCTTGTCGATAAATAGGCCAGCACCTACTGGCATGCTTAATCCAGCCCGATACAATCCATCGGCTGGAGTGGAACGCATAGGATCAAGAAATACTCCTTGACCTCGGTCGTACTCACCCAAAACTTCAATACCAAACCAAGTCGGTACTCTTAGTCCGTATTGTTCATGAACGTAATAGTTCTTCCCATCAAAGTCTTTTTTGGCTGTTTGTCCTTCCAAGATAGGGTCGAACCCTCCGCGAGCCTGTTGTAACCGTGCCTTTCCTTGCTTGACAACGAGCTCGGCTTGTTTTGAAACTGGATGATATGCTTTTATCCAACTTAGATAAGTTTCAAAAGAGAGTTGGGAGGTTGACTGCGCTATTACCGCTATGGGCGGGAAACACAGCAACAACAATACTAAGAGTCTCATCATGGTTGAGTATAGTAATCGGCCGGAAATCCATTGAGTTGACGCCAGAGTTCATACCACACTGGAACATCGCGTAATAGTGCAATTCCGTTCGCTCCAGAACCAACACGTAAAGCCGTAGGCCATTGTGTGTCATTAGGATCGGGTGTTATCAATATGCGGTATAAACCATTTTTCGATGCAAAATTGTCAATGGCTACCACTCGGCCACCAAAAGTGCCGAACGATACATTTGGCCAACCACTGAATACTACTGCGGGCCAGCCATCAAAAAGGAAACGTACAGGTTGTCCGAGGTGCATTAACGGTAAATCAAGCGGCTTAACATACATTTCCACTGCCATTTCAAAACCCACAGGAGCAATAGAAACGATTTCTTCACCTTCCTTGATTAATTCACCAATACCTGTTTTGGTAGCTTTCGTGATGACACCGTCTTGAGGTGCCAATACCCAATACAATCCGCTTCTTTGGGTATAGTTAGCCAGTTGATTTTGAAGCTTTTGCAAAGCTCCTTCAGCCTCATAGAGTGCTGATTCAGAGGTGTATAAGTCGCTTCTGGCTTTAGCCATTTTTTCTTGATATTCATTTTCAAGCGTAACTAGTTCAATTTCTGCGTTTTGAACTATGTTCCTGCTCGTGAGAAGGCGGTTTTCGAAGCTTGTTTTCCGAGCTAAAGCATCTTGTACACGTTGTTTTCGAGCTTCATATTCATTCAATGGTTGTAAGCCTTGTGAAAACAAGGTCTCAGCGCGCTCAAATTGCAATTGGTTTATCTGCAATTGAGTCCTTGCTGCTTCTAAATCTGCGCTATCGGCAATTACCTTCAATCTGGCTTGAATGAGGTAGTTTCTAGCTTGGTTAATTTTGTTTTTTCTAGTTTCATCGAGTGCAGCTACCTGTTGAATCAAGGCATCTATCTTGCCTTTGTAAGCAACAATTGCCATTTCTTTTGCTTCAACTTGTTTTGCTGTCCTTGGCACAAGCAAAGCATCAAAATACTCCTCTTTAACTTCGGAAATATGAAGAATGGTATCTCCTTTTTTTACTTTGGTACCTTCAGATACATACCATTTTTCGATTCGGCCAGCAATAACCGATTGTAAAGTCTGAGGTCTTTGGTCTGGCCTCAAGGCTGTTAAATAACCCTTGGCTCGGATATTCTGTGTCCAAGGCACGAACATTACTACAAATAAAACGGCCAGTACCGAAAGTAAAAACCGGCGTATTTGAATGGAAGGAAGACGGTCCTTTAAGCGGTCAAACGCCTTAGAATTCCCCGTTTCTATCTCTTTTTTCATTGAGTTTTCTGATAGGTTTAACATACGTGAGAATTTATATGGTTTGAATTTTTCCTTCTTTCAACAAGTATTTTTGCTTGCATCTATCAGTAAATATGGCATCGTTGGTAACAGCAATGAGTGTCCAGGGCCCGTTGAGAAGCAAATCGTATAATGGCTTCTTTTCGTCTTGTGTCAATTCGGAAAAAATATCCTCATAAACAACCAGTCCTGGATTTCCAGCAATACAACGTGCGAGCAAAATTCTTTGTGTAGCCTGTCGAGATAAGGGAGCACCTTCGCTGTAAAGGACAGTTTCGAGTCCAAACTTTTGCTTTTCAAGAAATGGCATAAGGCCTACCGCTAGAGCTACTTCTTGTAATTTCTTCAAGGGAATGTTTCTACCCAGATCGATATTTTCAAGAACTGTCCCCTGAAAGATGGTTTCAGCATGTAAGCATTGTCCAATCCAGCTGTGTAAAGTATGTGAATCGATACTGCGCATGGCTAAACCGTTTAAGGTTATAGCACCATGGTCTGTTTGATAAATACCTGAGAGCAGACGTAGCAATGTTGATTTACCGCTACCAGTTGTGCCTGAAATCGAGATTTTTTCACCAGCATTTACGACCAGGTGAATATTTTCAAGTACCATCTCATTACGCTGTTCATATTTAAAGCCAACTCCTTCCAAATGCACGTTTACCGGTTCGCCATGTCCAGTAGATGGAACAAGTTTTCCATCTTCGCTTTCCAATTCTAACTCAGAGATATAGCCAACTTTTTCAATACTGGTCAACAAATCGTAAATGGTATCCATGTTTAATAGAATCTTCTCTACCGCATTGATTACTAATACGATGATGATTTCAGCAGCGACGAATTGACCCAGATTTAGTTGTTCTTGTGTAACTAAAAAGCTTCCCAAAACCAACATACTTAGCGCAATGATAACTTTAAGAGCTACCATCGACCAGTATTGCGTTTTAAGAAGCTTGAAGTGTTTCATCCTAGCTTCCAAGTAATGATCTACCTCGTAATCCATCCGTTCATATGGCAAGTTGCTTGAGCCTGCAAGTTTGAAGGTGGTTTTAGAGTTCGCCATCTCTTCAAGCCATTGAGCTACGCGATACTTGTATTTTGATTCCAAAAGGCTTGTTTTCATGCCCAATGGACTTGTGGTCCTGAAGAGGATGTAAAGAAGTGCAACAAGTAATAAACTGAACGCGATGAAAAAAGGGTGATAGATACTTAAAAGTATCAGCCCCAATACAACTTGTAATGATGCGGCAGTAAAGTCGATGAGCACTTTAGAAAGCCCTTTTTGGATGCCAACTACGTCAAAGAAGCGATTCATCAGTTCAGGTAGATGCTGACCCGCAAGTTTTTCTAGACGTATTCTTGGAATTCTATGCGTTATGTCGAATGCACCTCTTGCGAAGAGTTGTTGCTGAATATGTTCTGAAACCGTGAGTTGTAGAATTTGCATCCAGCCGCTTATCAATAAGCCAACAACGACCATCATGACAAGAATTACGATTGAGGTCGAAATTTGGCCAGCCATCAAGAATTGGATAATCGCTTGCATCCCTAGGGGGAGAGTAAGTCCAACTAATCCGTTTAGAACTGCATAAAAATAGAGCTGTCCAATCTCAGCCTTAAATGACTGTGAAAGTCGATAAAATCGTTTCAAAGGATTCATCGAGTATAGGGCTTTAAAGTTTGAAAAATAATTTGCTTTATAAATTCGAACATCGAATTGGTATCGTCGTTTATTTCGGTTAATGAAGCTAAATGGTGACGATAATACACCTGAACCTGTATATTCTCCATACAACACGACACCAAAGCTTTTGGATACGGGTAGGAGGGAGCATATTCGGTGATGAGGTGTACAATTCTATTGTGCAAACGCTTGTAGTCAGAAAAAAAGCCGGCTTTATTTTCTTCATCTACATCATCTGAATAATAGGTGCGTATAGAAGTGTCGATCATAATCTTGTACATCTCGGCCCTATTTAAATGGTCAAAGGGCCAATTCAACTGATGCACGCTGCACAATGTGTCAATGGCCCTGTTGAGTCTATCTTCTACAGATTCAATGTTCTGAAGTCTAAAAATCAGATGATATTCTTGCCACAACCAATAGTGTGAGACCAGGTAAATCAAAAAACGGTGCTTATTGTCAAAATAGCGATATACTGAGCTTTCAGTCGTATGAAGCCTTTCAGCAAGTTTTTTAAATGTGAATTTGTCAAAACCTGATTCACTAATCAGACTAAGTCCTTCAATGACAATTCGAGTTCCAAGTTCACTACTCGCAGGATCCTTTTTGTAAAGTCCTGGGTTTAACTTGGTTTGCCATACCTGCATGAGTGATTGCATATTGATGGTTTTACAAACAAATATAATAGTAATACTACTATCATAAAGCAGTAGAACCACTTTGATGCCCGGAAAGTTTCAAATTCTAAAACAAAAATTGACCAACTCACTTTCTTTAAGACATTCAGTATTTTCGCATCACAATAAATCAGCTATGAAAAATATATCGGTAATCGGTTCTGGAACCATGGGTAATGGTATAGCCCATGTATTTGCCATGAAAGGCTATTCTGTAAGGTTGGTGGATATTAGCCAGGCCTCTCTCGATAAAGGAGTTGCAACTATTGCAAAAAATCTCGACCGTCAAGTGGCTAAAGGACAGCTTACAGCGTTAGAGAAAGAAGCAACGCTTCAAAATATCTCTTCCTTTACTGATTTAGCGGAAGGCGTAAAATTGGCTGATTTGGTAGTAGAGGCGGCAACAGAAAATGTCGACTTAAAATTAAAATTGTTCAAGGACCTAGATACATTAACGCCTTCTACCTGTTTACTTGCCACAAACACGTCCTCAATATCAATTACACAAATTGCAGCAGTAACCAACAGGCCGTCACAGGTCATAGGTATGCATTTTATGAATCCAGTACCTGTAATGAAACTGGTAGAGGTAATCAGGGGATATTCGACTTCTGATGCGGTAACTGCTCAGGTAATGGAATTGTCGCAAGCCTTAGGGAAAATACCCGTAGAGGTTAACGATTATCCCGGTTTTGTGGCTAATCGGATACTTATGCCCATGATTAATGAAGCAATTTATACACTTTTTGAAGGTGTTGCTGGAGTTGCTGAAATCGATACGGTTATGAAATTAGGAATGGCTCACCCTATGGGCCCACTCCAGTTGGCTGATTTTATCGGCTTAGACGTTTGTTTGGCTATTCTGAAAGTTCTACACGATGGGTTCGGCAATCCCAAATATGCACCTTGTCCACTACTTGTAAACATGGTAACCGCAGGACACTTAGGGGTGAAATCGGGTAGGGGCTTTTACGATTACAGTTCAGGCACCAAAGATTTGATTGTTGCAGCAACTTTTCAGAAATGAGCTGCTAAAGCATCGGGGATCGCTCTTATGATATCACGGGCCAAGACTGACTCTTGGCCTTTTTTCTGCGTGGCAATTTCTCCGGCTTTGCCGTGGTACCAAACCCCTTGTAGCGTTGCTTCTAAGGGAGAAAGTCCTTTTGCTAATAATCCGCCAATCATACCAGTTAGTACATCGCCACTGCCAGCTTTTGCCATACCGGGGCATCCGGTACCATTGACGTACATAGTGCCATCTGGACAACAGATGAATGTGTAGGCATTCTTTAAGACAACCAACACACGATAGTCTTTCGCGAAAGCTCTTGCTCGGTCAAGTCGGCTTAAAAAAGTAGTGTGTTTCGTTGTCAATCGATCAAATTCTAATGCATGCGGGGTTAAGATACTATTGGCTGGAAGCATCTTTAAAAGTGTTTTATTTCTAGCCAGTAAATTCAAGGCATCCGCATCGAGGAGCAGTGAATTCGTTTGTTGCGCAAGCAACGTTTCAAGGGCTTGTAAGCTTTCATTTTCATTGCCTAAGCCAGGTCCACAGGCCATTGTTACTTTGCTTAGGTTACTCGTTTCACTCCAATAATTGAGATTCGAGTCGGCCTCAACCATGGCTTCTGGAATGCAGATTTGAATGGGAAGAACACAATTGAAGGGAGTGTGAACCGTAACTTTTCCACAACCAATACTTAAGGCTGCATCTGCTGCAAGAATAGCAGCGCCAGCTTTGCCAGTACTACCGGCATAAAGTAAAAGATGGCCAAAGAGTCCCTTATGCGCAAATTTGGATCTTTTTTTCAATGAAGGTTTTTCATTGTTGCCAATAAAATATGCCCATGGAGGATTAGTTGTGATAAATTCCTCGGAAAGACCGATACGCACGATTACAATTTCACCTACATATTTTTCAAATTCGGGAAAAAGAAAACAAATTTTTGGACTTTCTATTGTAAAGGTTTTCTCGGCAATAATAACTTCATCTTCTTTATTGAATGAGGTTTCATGTAAGCCAGAAGGTATGTCGATGGACCAACATCTGAGCCCCGACGAGTTGATCTTCTTTATCAATAAGGCAGTGGACTCATCTAATACGCCCTTGTAACCTGTACCTAGAATACCATCTACGATTATGGTAGATTTTGGCAGCTGCCTCAAGTTGTCAATTTCTGTATTTTCAAACCAACGATCAGTGAAAAGTAACTTAAACTCGTCGGCACACCTACTATTCTCAATCGATGGTGTTTTTTGAGGAAGTACCGACCAAACGATGGCATTGTATCCCCATTTGATTAAATAGGTAGCTGCTCTGATAGCATCACCACCATTGTTCCCTTTGCCTGCAATAAATACTACTAGGGTATTTCCATCCAAGTGCTTTCTCAGCTGCTGGGCAACGGCAATTCCGGCTCTATCCAGTAACTCAAATGAATTTATTCCCAATTGTTCAGCACTGAATTGATCCCACAAGCGAGAAGTATCATATGGGTATATAGGTAGCACTAAATCACTCTTTTAAGTAGTCTTAGTTTATGTGTATATCTACCCAATTCTCGATTAAAAATGCCTTCTTGGTCCAGGAGGTCAATTCTAACTTGGCCTGATGCATGGAGGATGTGGCGGTCGTCGATCAATAGGCCAACATGAATAATTCTACCTTCCGCATTGTCGAAGAAAGCCAAATCTCCTGCGCGTGCTTCTGAAGGAAGCAGTAATGTTTGACCAATTTCAGCCTGCTGCCAAGCATCTCGAGCTAATTGCATGCCGTGAAACCCAAATACCTGTTGAACAAATCCAGAACAATCAATCCCCATTAGTGTACGCCCCCCCCACAAATACGGACTATTTAAATATTTCATCCCGATGTCAACCAATGAGGTTGGTGAAGCGGTTAAGTAAGGAGTTGCTCCATCGGTATTTTTAGGAACTCGAGAACCAAAGGGCAAAAGGATAATGTTGCCACCTTGATCGAAACGGACAAATGGTTCTACCACTAACCATTCATGCTTGATCTCACCTTGTTGAATTTGTTTATTATCAACCCAACCCTCATAACCTTCTTGGCTTCTAATCAAGCTCCACTTCGCTTGAGCCTCCAAGACGCTAATATTCTCCCCAAACAAGAGTTGATTCACTTGTTCACTTTTGTCTGAAGGTTCTTTACGAACCGGTATTACGGCCAACGGACAGTGGTAAAGCATACTTAAATTTCGTACAAAATAAAAAGCCCCGAGTTAAACCCGGGGCTTTTCTTCAACATTATCTTCTTAGCGAATGGCTACTTTGAAATAATCTTGGTCAAAGTGCTTCATAAATTCAGCGTCGCCTTTTGCAAGGTCCCGATACGAAGCGTCGAGGGCAATGGCACGTGTTAAGCCAGTGGTCATCATGTCGCGGTTATCCATACGAGCACCGATGATTGCCTTAAGATAGTGACCAGCACCATCTAAATTTTGGATACCGTCCAACTCTTTTTGAGCTGCACTGTAATTTTTGTTCAAAACGTAAGCTAATGCCTTGTTGTATCCACCTTCATCAGCAAATTTGCGCAAAGCCAAGTCGTAATTGCCAGCACGTACAGCAGCTACACCTTCGTTGTAAGGCATGCTCAAACCGGCATTGGCAGCTTTGGTGAAATATTCAGACGCTTTTTTGTAGTCGCCTTCTTTACCTGCAAGTACACCCATATTGTTTAATACTTCAGGCGCATTGGCATTGTGGTTAGCGGCATTCTGCAAGAAAGCTTTCGCTGCAGTTAAATCTCCTCTATTCAAAGCGGCAGCTGCGCGGTTGTTATAGCTTCTATAATCGGTTGCATGTACTTTCGACATATTTGAATAAATCATGTCTCGGTCAGCATCATTCTTGGCCATTTTAGCTGCTTTCATGTATTCTTCAGCAGTAAGTGAATCACCCTTGAGTGCCATCGCATTTAGCATGCTATCAGACTTTACGGGTTCGATAGCCTTAATTACCATTTGGGCACGACGAAGTTGTGGTAGATATTGCTCAGCGAGGATTTTGTACGCTGCTGTCAGTTCACGTAATTCTGCTTGCTTTTCTTCGCTCGACTTGTTACTATTGATTATCGCAATGACTTGGTCTTTGTTCGGGATGTTAGGTTCAGCGAGAAGCGCAAGCAGGCCTTTCCAATCTTCAGTAGCAGTTTCTTCTTTGTAGAAGTTGTCATCGTATAGCTTAGACATTCCCTTTTTGCCAATCAATGATTTGAAAACGAAATCATTAGCAGCTTTTGCACGCTGGTCAGCAAGCTTATCGTTGCGCTGAAGTTCACCATCTGGTGAAGCGTAGCCGTTTACAACGATCTCCTTGATTTGGTAACCCTTCTGCATGAATGCGGCCAAGGCTTGAATTTCAGCCTTTTTCTTTTCGGAGTTGCGTACATCAGATTGATTGATTTCAAAAAAGATGGTTGCGCTTGCTTGAACTGGCACCTCTTTGAAGTTGTCAGCCGACATGGCAGCCTTATAATCCGTTTTCAAACGCTGAGAAGTGGTGATTGTGCCATCAGCTAATTTTACAGATGGGAAATCAACGCTTTTTTTACCTACAGTAACTTTGATTTTAGCGGTAAGCTCGGCCTTCTCCATGCCTTTTTTGTAGGCTAGTGAGCCACTATTGCTGAAAGAACCTCCATTTTCATTATTTACAGTACGTCCACCAGATTCTTCAACACTTTCGCCTTTAAACTTGACAACAGGTAATTCTACATCTGTACCTGCATAACTGAATACCGGCGTTGCTTCTAAAACTCCCTTTTTGTCGAAGAATTTTTGACCAAAAGTAATTTTATTCACGAAACTTACACTGTCACCCCGCAATTCGAGAACTTGGGGTTCAGTACTGTAAGTCACACCACCGGGGTTTTTGAGCATTTTACTGCTGCAGCCCGCGGCAATTACACCTAGCATCGTTAATGCGGCAATCGATTTTTGTAGATTCATAGCGATGTTATTTGATTATACCTGTTTATAAAAAGACAAGTTGTTAATTTTGAACGCAAATATAACGAAAGACCCCATAAAATGGAGACCTTTAGGGGACAGAACAAAAATATAACCTATCGTTACAGTCAAATCGCTATTCATGAACGACTCAACAGAAAAAGTAATAATCGTTAAAGGGGTTGATATCTATCAACAAAAAACATTGGTGTTGCATGATTTGAATTTTGAAATTGCAGCTGGCGAGTTTGCTTATTTGATAGGGAAGACCGGTGCAGGTAAAAGTTCTTTGTTGAAAACACTTTATGGTGACTTAACCCTTCAGAAAGGTGATATTACTATTGCTGGAGTTGAATTGAATGGTTTAAAATCAAAGGAAATTCCCAGTTTACGTCGAAAACTGGGTATAGTTTTTCAAGATTTTCAATTGTTAACCGATCGTTCGGTAAAAGATAATTTACTTTTTGTGTTAAAGGCCACCGGGTGGACCGATAAAAAAGAAATGCTTGCAAAAATTGAAGAGGTACTTCAATTAGTGGGTATCCCTAGCAAAGATTTTAAAATGCCACATGAGCTAAGTGGCGGAGAGCAACAGCGTGTGGTTATAGCTCGAGCACTTTTAAACAACCCAGGTATAATTTTGGCCGACGAACCCACAGGTAATTTAGACCCTGATACTTCCACCGACATCATGCGTCTTCTGATTGATATCAGTAAAAAGTCGAATACCGCAGTTTTGATGGCTACCCACGATTATATGATTATCGAACGATTTCCTGCTCGATTGCTAAAATGCGAGGAAGGGCAGGTGAAGGATTTAGGAGGGATATTATTTTAAAATGAGACTATCGTGTCTCATACCCGTTTATCGATTGGATGCGTCGAGATTGATAAACGACCTAACCGTACAATGCCGGGAGTTACAAATTGATTTTGAAATCCTTGTACTGGATGATTCAGCGGAATACAGGGATGTGAATTGGCAAGTTCAGTTAGATCAGCAGGAAGTTAAATTCATTAATCCTACAAGAAATTTAGGAAGGGCGTTGGCTCGAAACCGATTGCTAGAAGAGATGACCGGTGATTTTGGGCTGTTTCTCGATGGAGATATGCGCATAGCTGAAAAATTTTTGGCGGGATATGTGCAAGCAATCGAGGCTTATCCAGGCTCCATACTCGTTGGAGGAATTGTGTATGAAAAAGGGGAGAGCCTTAGACACGCGATTGGGAAAAAAAGAGAAAGTAAACCTGCACACGAGAGAGATGCAAACCCATTCCATGGATTTACAGTTGCCAATGTGTTATTTCCCCGAAAAATTGCCCTCAATTACTCTTTCTCCGATAAAATTTTGAGCTACGGACATGAGGATACGCTGTTCGGTCTTACACTCATGGAGGGAAATGAAAAAATTGTGCATATCGATAACCCAGCCATACACCAAGGAATAGATAGTGATGAGGATATGCTAAAAAAAGTTGAAGCATCTCTTGAAACTTTGGCTTTTTTATACAAAAATGAGCCCATTATGGCTAGAAATAAGGACAAAGTTAAAGTGCTACAAACGGCTCTTTACTTTTCAGATTGGTTGCCTATTTTTTGGTTTAACAGGGTAAAATCAGCTTGGCGAAAATTGTTGTTATCAAAGCGTTACAGTTTAGTATGCTACGACCTCTATAAGCTTAGCTTTCTCATTTTTACTCTTAAACATCAAAAAAGCTCATAAACAGAGAGAAGCTCTTTTTCTTCTTGCTTCCAATTCCATTCTTTGCCTGCAAGCGCACAATTTGCAGCCTTTTTTTGATAGCCAGCTTGATCCACAGAAATTCGAATCAGCTCTTCGTAGATGGCAGCTTCACTATTTCCATTGGTTAAATAAGCAACATCATATTGCTCATTTAATCGGCGATACTCTGGAAAATCCATACACAACTGAGGGACACCAGCTTGAACATAATCAAAGAACTTATTGGCTAATGACAAAAAGTAGTTCGCCGATGTGGCTTCTAACAAATTCACACCTAGCCATGCCTTTTGAGTAAGTAATTTGAGCTCGGAGGGTGGTAATTGGCCTACAAAGGAAATGTAATTTCCCCAGCCATTCTTTTCGGTAAGGCCTCTGAGTTCATCAAATAAGTCGCCATGTCCAGCTATCACACATGGTATTTGTGCCCTCACACACGCCGGAATAAGCCATTCCAAGCCTCGTCCAGCGTTCACTGCACCTTGATACAAAATGAAATTACCTTGTTCTACAGGAATTGAGGGAGAAGCAATTGGCACATTTCTTACAACTTTAAAAGAAACACCGTATTTGTCAGCGTACCATTTCTGCAACGAATGATTAACCGTGTAGCCAGCATGTACTCGCTTGAGGAAGAAGTATTCTAGGCCTAACCAAATTTTTTTTATAAGCCTTCTTTCTGAAAGCTCAGGAACCTCAGTAAACAACTCATGAGCATCAAAAACAACAATTTTCCCTTTAATTTTCCCAGCTAACCAAGCACCAGGTAGGCTATCAAGATCAGCAGCAGAAATGATGTCGGTTTTTTGGATAAGCAACCAAACAAACACCCTCAAATTGAACAGAAGATAGAAAAATGGACCCTTTTGCGGACGAATTCCAAATCGAATAGAAGTAAAAGGTAGGACCGGAATAGAAGCGCTAGTTGACTTTTTCCTACCAACAAGGGTTACATCGTAGCCCGTCTTTTGCAGCGAGTGTGCAATGCGAAGCATTCTCTGGTCATGTACAAGATCTGTAGTAACAATAAGGTGAATTCTCTTCATACATTCCACTTTATATACTCCTTATTGTCGACTTGAATCTTCCCTTCGTCGCTTAAAACGCGAATAACTTCTAAAACTTGCGCGTGGTATTTCTCTTCAAACAGATTAACCACATGCTTAATGGATGTTGAAGCGGTAAGTAAGGTGCTGAGTTTTAATTCTATTTCGGCAAATGTCAATTTTGAAAATTGTTTTTTAAGGCAATAATCGCATTTTCCGCATTCACTGGATGATTTTTCACCGAAATAAGCAAGTAGAATTGTACTTCTGCACGACGCTGTACTTTCGGCATATTCCAGTGCTTTATTGAGTTTCTTTTTTCTTTCAATTTTTAGCTCTTTGTATTGTGCATCAGGGATTAGGAGGTGCTCTTCGCCAATTCTTGGCTCCAACCAAGTAATAGTTGGTTTATCGGTACGAGCAACGTAGTCAATCAATTCGTATTGATGTAAACGTTGCAGGATAGCTTCTATTTGTTGGATCCCGAGTCCTGTTTTTTTAGCGAGTTTATATTCATCAATTTTTACATATTGATCCATAATTCCCGAATAACTTCTTAGCAGTAATTCGATAAATGCATCCAATTCGCGATGGCGTAAACGGAAGTCATAAACGTTTAAACCATCTACTAAAAATTTGACCTTGGCAGGAGTGAAGGCAGCTTCATTCAATTGGATAAACCCAGCATGGTGTATGAATTTTAAAGCTTGAAAAGCTTCATAGGGTTTAAAATTGAAGGCCTCGCAAAAGGCATTGAGCTCAAATGGAAAAGTTTGAAAATGTCCACTACCGATGGCTAGATTGAAGTACAATCCTAATCCTCTATAGATAGACCGTATGTATTCAAGTGTTGGAAAGCTAAGATCAAATAATCGTTCTAGTTCGTTTCTATCAGATTTATGGAATAGCAAATAACAAGCTGCTTCATTTTCATCTC
Source organism: Chitinophaga pinensis (assembly GCA_943369355.1). Lineage (GTDB taxonomy): Bacteria > Bacteroidota > Bacteroidia > UBA7662 > UBA7662 > UBA7662. The sequence continues at coordinate 97,466 of CALRMX020000001.1, forward strand.
TTCCTGCTCGACCGGCCTCTTGAAAGTATGCTTCGAGATTGTCGGGGAGTTCCATATGCACCACCAAACGTACATCGGGCTTATCTATACCCATACCAAATGCATTGGTGCAAACAATAGCTCTAAGCTGGCCATTTATCCAACTCTGTTGTCGGTTGTCTCGTTCGCTACTCGATAGGCCAGCATGATAAAAGCTACTTGAAATTCCAGATTTTGAGAGAATATCGGCGATAAGCTGTGTCTTCTTGCGGCTATTGGCATAAATCACCGAACTTCCGCTATGGGTTTTTAGCAAACGAAGTAATTCGCCTACTTTATCTTCCGTGTAACTTACCCGATAAGCTAAGTTTTCGCGATAAAAGCTTTTTTGAAATACTTCTTTCCGCTTAAAATGTAGCTGATCCAGAATATCATCAACAACCCTCGGGGTAGCAGTTGCTGTAAGCGCAATGAATGGAACATGCTTGATAAATGGCCGAATCTCCGCGATTTTCCTGTATTCAGGGCGAAAATCATGTCCCCATTGACTTATACAATGCGCTTCATCAATAGCAACTAAGCCTATTTTTAGCCGCTCGATGCGTGCTAGAAAAATCCGAGTAGTCAATCGCTCAGGTGAAACATATAAAAACTTATACTTTCCTTCGGCACATTGGTCGAGTGTAAAGTCAATTTCTTTGGCACTCATTCCGGTAAATATGGCCGTTGCCTTTATGCCTCGCTTATGAAGATTTATTACTTGATCCTTCATAAGTGCAATAAGGGGACTGACTACGAGGCATAAACCTTCTAAAGCCAATCCGGGTACTTGAAAACACAGTGATTTACCACCACCGGTTGGAAGTAAAGCCAGCGTGTCGCGACCGGAGATTACACTTCGAATAATGTCTTCTTGGAGTGGCCTGAATTGGTCGAATCCCCAAAATTGCTTTAGAACACCATGAATATCAACATCATTCATAGCTCTAATTTACCATCTGTCATCAACATTCTTCTGTCTGCCATCTTGGCTAAACTTTCGTTGTGCGTGACGATAATAAATGTTTGTCCGAAATGATCCCTTAAGCTAAAAAATAATTGGTGGAGCTCTTTGGCGTGTGCGGTGTCTAGGTTTCCTGAAGGCTCATCCGCTAAAACAACTGTAGGGTTGAGCATCAATGCTCTTGCAACCGCAAAACGCTGTTGCTCCCCACCCGAAAGGGCAGAAGGCTTATGATGCAATCGGTTGCCTATTTGCAAAAAATCTGCGAGTTCTTTGGCCCTGCTTTCAGCCTTTTCCCGTTTTTCACCGGCAATAAATGCAGGGATGCATAAATTTTCTAGAGCGGTAAATTCAGGTAGCAAATGATGAAATTGAAAAACAAAGCCAATGTCTTTATTTCTAAAAGCAGCTAGAGCTTTGTCGTTCAATTTAAAAACATCCGTATTGTTGTACATCACCTGTCCTCTGTCAGGCTGATCGAGTGTACCTAGAATTTGTAATAATGTTGATTTACCCGCTCCAGATGGACCTACAATGGCAACTACTTCGCCCTTTTCAATTCGCGTGCTTACCCCTTTGAGGACGGCAAGTTGACCGTAGTTCTTATGTAGATCCTTTACTTCAATCATTTAAATGTCCAACTTGGCATATCGAGCGTTCTGTTCAATGAATTCTCGTCGTGGTGGAACTTCATCACCCATAAGCATGCTGAAAATATGATCTGCTGCAGCAGCACTCTCAATCGTTACTCGGCGTAGCGTACGTGTATCTGGATTCATGGTCGTATCCCACAATTGTTCAGCATTCATTTCACCTAAACCCTTGTATCGCTGAATATTTACGCTGCTTTCGTTGCCGCCTTTTGCCAATTGCTGTACTGCTTCTTGACGGTCTTTGTCGTTCCAAGCGTAAATCTGATCTTTTCCTTTTTTGACTAAATAAAGAGGTGGAGTAGCAATGTAAACGTAACCCGATTCTATCAACGCTTTCATGTATCTGAAAAAGAAGGTCAGAATCAAGGTTGTAATGTGAGAACCATCAACGTCAGCATCGGTCATGATGATGATTTTATGGTAGCGAAGCTTGCTGATGTTTAGCGCCTTACTGTCTTCTTCTGTGCCAATAGTAACCCCGAGAGCAGTGAAAATATTCCGAATTTCTTCGTTTTCATAAATTTTGTGCTCCATGGCCTTCTCCACATTCAAGATTTTTCCTCGAAGAGGCAAAATGGCTTGGAAGTTTCTGTTTCGGCCTTGTTTGGCTGTTCCGCCCGCCGAATCACCTTCCACAAGGTAAATTTCACATAATGAAGCGTCATTCTCTGAGCAGTCGGCCAGTTTTCCAGGCATGCTGTTTCCTGAAAGTACGTTTTTCCGCTGCACCATCTCTCGCGCCTTACGTGCTGCATGTCGTGCAGCGGCGGCAAGGATTACTTTATTGATGATCATTCTGGCCTCGCGTGGATTTTCCTCGAGGAAATTACCCAAGGCTTCGGCTACGGCCATGTTAACAGCTCCAATCACCTCATTGTTACCAAGCTTGGTCTTGGTTTGGCCTTCGAATTGCGGTTCTGCAACCTTTACAGAAATAACGGCCGTTAAACCTTCACGGAAGTCGTCACCGGCGATATCAAACTTCAATTTGGTGGTCATTCCTTCCTTGTCGGCATATGCCTTCAACACCCGGGTGAGTGCTTGCCTAAATCCGGCAACGTGCGTACCACCTTCATGCGTGTTGATGTTGTTTACATAACTATGCACATTTTCAGAATACGACTGATTGTATTGCATAGCTACTTCTACCGGAACTGTACCCTTATTATTCTCAATGTAAATGGGTTCGGGAATGAGTGGCTCACGAGTGGCATCTAAATAAGTCACAAACTCGCGTAAACCACCCTCTGAGTAGAAACTCTCAGTTTTAAATGCCCCTTCAGCGTCAACTTCTCTTTCGTCGACCAAAGTAAGTCGTATACTTTTATTCAAATACGCCAGTTCGCGTAGACGCGATGCCAATGTGCTGAAGTTGTATTCGGTTGTGATGAAAATGCTGTCGTCGGGCTGAAAGGTAACAATAGTGCCTCTGTAATCCGTAGTGCCGACTTCTCTTACAGGAAACTGGGGCTTTCCGCAGCTGTATTCCTGTTCGTATATTTTACCGTTCCGATGTACTTCTGCACGAAGGAAAGTAGATAACGCATTTACGCACGATACACCCACACCGTGTAAACCGCCCGATACTTTGTAAGTGTCTTTATCAAACTTGCCTCCAGCGTGAAGTACAGTCATGACAACTTCAAGCGCTGATCTTTTCTCTTTCTGGTGGATGTCGGTTGGGATACCTCTACCGTTATCCTTGACAGTTATTCTGTTTCCTTCATGAATTGTAACGAGAATGGTGTCGCAATGTCCGGCCAATGCTTCATCAATGGAGTTGTCAACCACTTCGTAAACAAGGTGATGCAGGCCTTTAACACCAACATCTCCGATATACATTGCAGGTCTTTTCCGTACCGCTTCAAGGCCTTCGAGTACTTGAATATTATCTGCTGAATATTGCTGTGGGTTTTGATTTACACTCATCGTTTCAGGTTCTTCACAAAAATCAAAGATAGCAAAATAGAGGGTGAAATATTCGTTTTTTGTACACAGAAGAGGCTTTTTGTGGATAAGTACAACAAAAAAGAGCAACCAGTGGTTGCTCTTCTTGTCGGATCATTTTGGTCTTAGTAGATATGCTGGGAATTTCTATTTCCAGGTATATCTAAATACCAGTCTTTGGCCAAGGTGCCTCCCGATTGTGCCCAATCGGCAAATCGAGGATAACCATACAGGATTGCTCTTCCTTCACGAGGATAATCGTATGGTTCCACCATGTGAAGCGCATAGGGAAGATTGTTTTTTGTTTTATACCAGTTTCCTGTAATTGCGTTGGTTCCGTCGCTTGAAGTGCCAAACAAGGCAGTATTGGCTTTTGAAGTAGCAGCCATTCCGGGTAAATGTACTTCATGCCCACGTTGTTTATTCGTCATGATGAACGGATTGAATGGTGGTGTGCCCAAAAGCAACGCATTTAAGCCTGCATTGAAGTTTACTCTGATATTAAGCGTATCGGGGGTTACAAATGGTGCCTCTGGCTGGGTATTGAGAAAATAGGGTGCAGGTAGTGGACTAATGAGGTGTGCGTTATCAAATACAGGAATGATTGCCTTGGTGTTAACTCCAGCTTCGGTTCCGTTTCCTGCTAATGTTATGTAGGTTTCCCTCAAATCCTGCCCAGTTACGCTGCTCACAAAGCTAGCTGCTACTGGAAGTTCAAAGGCAAAGCCGTTACGATAGGTTGCACCAATCGCCTTAATAATGAATCTGCTGTCCATGTTTTTAACTTCATTTCGGGCGTTGGCAAAAACGGTGTACTGATAGTTAAGTACCAGGTCGTTCATGTCGTAATCGCCTGAACCAGGCCATAAATCTTCGAATGCGAGGGTACCCCAACTTCCTTCGGCAGGATATACATTACGATAGGCAAGTGTATTGTCGTTTGGAAATCGGTCATATACATCGCTTACACCATCCCCATCGCTATCACCGGGTTGGTCGATGGGATTCACCGCTTCTGTACTGATTGCTCGAACAGGATTTGACTTCACGTAAAATACCAAGTCGTTAAAATCATTGTCGCTGCCACCATTTTCACGGTATTGGTCTTCGAATCCAACAAGAAATAAGTTGTTAATGTTGTCGTGTAACAAAACATGATGTTGTTTGTAAATAGTCGACTCCGGATTCAATGACTTGTCGCTATAAAACTTTTGAACACTGGAGTTCACGTTGGTATTCGACCATCCGTTGGCCAACAATACCCAGCCAATGGTTTTGCCTGCTGGGAATCGACCTACGAACAATTTGTCGCCCGACCTTAAGCCACCGCCACCATTTGCAAATGAAGCATTCGGGAATAAGTAGAAAACGGAATCGATATCTGCTGCACTTGTAGGTGGATTATTCGTGTCGTATACATAATACCCCAAGGTATTTTTGTAACCTGCGCCTTCATGAACAAAGGTGATCCAAACGTCGGCTAATTCGGTGATTTTTATGTTGATGTTGGAATTCGGATTCAAATAATCAGGGTGATTTACAGGCACAGGCTTTTGCTCTGGCAAAGAGGTGTTGATTAGTTCGAGCATGGAGTTGCTGATAACATCTCTTGGGGTTAACAAATTGGTAGGTACACCTCCGTTAGTACCAAAAGAGTAGCCACCCTTAAATGAGTAAACGGTGTTTGTACGAATTTGCACCAATCGCCCAGGACTGTTTAGCATCTCAGGAAAAAAATCGGGCGCTGTACGGTTAATCGGTGTGGCATTGGGCCCACCTACAGTCATGGTGAGCGACTGGTTAACATTAACCGGAAGGTCGTTCGGTAATCCAATAAAATTAGGACAAACGTACACCAAGTTTAAGTAGCTCGGTAATACCATTTTTCCCCGAACTACTCCATTCATATCGGAAAGAGCAGTGAACAGGACTTTACCGCCTACTTGTATAGGTTTATCTAAAATGTTCAATGGTATCAACGTGATGGGCTCATCTTGCTCATTGCGCAAAGAGATTTGAATTTCTACTTCTCTTGAATTTTGATAATTAAAAGAAGCCGGAACTACTAACTGATTCATTTCAGTTACAGGAGAGGTCGGTACGGGTGTATTCTCTTCTGGTCGGCATGAACTAACAAATACTAATGAAGAGATGGATAAAAGAAGAATTAATTGTCGCATATCGCTTATTACTTGAGTCAAAATTCCCTCAAAATCATAAGGCAGCTCGGAAAGCTTCGACTAACCCCCGTCTATTATCGACTAATCCCGTTGGTCTTTAGCTAATCTCTTTTTGGTCGACTATTTTATTCCAGATTTAGCTCGTTTGGCCAAGGAGATTCAATTCTAATTGTCTTTTTTTCAGCTGGATGCCAAAAACGTAAAGCGAAAGCATGCAATGCTAAACGTATGCAGGGATAGGGTACATTATCAGCAAAAGCATAACGGGTATCACCCAATATAGGATGGCCCAACCATTTGCAGTGTAAACGTAATTGATGCGTTCTGCCAGTTTTAGGATAGAGCAAAAGTTTACTATAAGCTGTGTAAACCTCTTCAACTTCATAGTTGGTTAAAGAGTATTTCCCAAAAGTTTTATCTGTACTCCAATCGAATCGATAAGAATCACCTGGCACACGACCTATATACAGTTCAATTTCTCCTCGCTGGGATTTGGGTACGCCGTTTACTAAAGCCTTATATTCCTTTTGAATTTTATTGGTAACAAATTGATCCATTAAGGCTCTTCTAACTTCTATGTTTTTGGCTAGGATTAAGATACCCGATGTACCTTTATCTAGTCTGTGTACGAGCATTTCTTCGGCTTTCAGTTTCGTAATAAGTGTTTCGTTCTCGATCATGAACTGCACTCCATTTAATACAGAACCTGACCAATGCCCTAAGCCTGGATGCACAGGTATGCCCGACGGTTTATCAATAACCAGTAATTGATCGTCTTCAAAAAGGGTTTCAAAGACAAGGTCTTGTGCTATTATTCCAACTCTTTCCCTGAGAATAACAGTTATGCAGTCACCTTTTTGAATTTCGTTATCTGGAGATGAAACATTTCCATTCAGCAAAATTCGGTTTTGAAAGAATAAAGTGTCTAGTTGATTAAGGGTAATTCCGTCAATCCTACCTCGAAGCCATTGCCCAATTATCCCATTTTGATCTTGTACAATTAAGTCCTTCATAATTATTGGATGAATTTAGGAGCCTTGTCGTTTTTTTAAAGCCTTGTTCAGAGATTTATGCGTTTTTTTACGTCATGCGGAGTACCGATCGTTTTTACTTAAAGGTTATTACGGGATTACAAAAGCATCTTCGCCCCACATCGCTCATCATACTTGTGAGCATAATTATAGGCCTATCGGTGGGTATGGCAGCTGTAGGACTTAAAACGATACTCCATTTTTTTGAGTCTACTGTTCTTGAGGCCTTCCCGCGCTATTTACTTTTCTTTTTGCCTGTAATAGGCGTGATGTCGGTTGCCGCAATCAATAGAAGCTTTTTTAAAGAAACTAAACTAGAGCAAGGTTTATCAGGAGTTCTTTATGCCATTAGCCGACAAAGTAGCATCATGCGTCAAAGTTTGATGTATTCTCAATTGCTACTTTCCAGTATTACGCTTGCATTTGGTGGGTCAGTAGGGTTTGAGGCACCAATAGCGGTAACAGGATCATCATGGGGATCAAATATTGCTCGATTTTTCCGGTTAGATTATCGAAACAGGACTTTATTAATGGGTTGCGGAGCAGCGGCTGGAATTTCGGCCATATTCAATGCACCCATCACAGGTGTGATATTTGCCGTAGAAGTAATACTCCCTGAATTTAGTACGAGCAAGTTCATTCCCATTCTTATTGCCGCTGCAATGGGGAATCTGCTATCGAGTCTATTTATCGAAAATGAGGCAATCTTGAGAGTTACTCAAACCTCGCCTATAGGCTGGAACGATTTGATTTGGTTAGTCATGTTGGGGCTAATTGCTGGCTTTCATGCAATGAGCTTCAGCAAAATGATGTCAATTTCAGGTTATTGGCTCAAGAGGGCTGGAAACTGGTGGCAGCGTGCTGCTTTAGGAGGCCTTGCTTTAGGTACGTTGATCTATTTCTTTCCGCCTCTCTACGGAGAGGGCTATGTAGGAATTCGGTCTATTCTAAATGAACAAGCCCTTGGATTAATTGTGAGCAGTAGAATTCCGGGACTTGAAACAAGACCTATTGACCTGGTTGTATTCATGGGTCTTTTGCTCTTTTTAAAGCCTCTTGCTGCGGCGATAACGGTTGAAGCTGGTGGGGTTGGAGGGAAGTTTGGCCCTTCCTTGGTAACGGGTGCTTATTTAGGGTACACTTTTGCTTTTGTCGTAAACCAAATTTTTCCTGCAGCGCAATTGTCGCCCGTAAATTATACCTTATTTGGGATGTCGGCGATTTTATCTGGCGTAATGCATGCTCCATTAACAGCTTTATTCTTGATAGCAGAAATCACCAGCAGTTATGATCTCACCGTGCCGCTGATGCTCGTATCAGCACTGTCGTTTTTTACCAAAACGTATTTTCAACCACTTTCAATTATTTCTGGTCGCCTAGTCGAAAAAGGGGACTTAATACATCTTGATAAAGACCGGCAAGTCTTGCTTGAAATGGACTTGAGTAAGTTTATCGAAAAGGATATTTTGCCAATAAAAAGTGGGAGTAGTTTAGCCGATTTAGTTGACTTAATAGCTAAAAGCAAGCGTAATATCTTCCCTGTACTCGACGAACAAAATCGCTTAATGGGAATAATCTTGTTAGACGACATTCGTGGGATCATGTTCGATAAATCACAGTACCACTCGCTAAAGGTGGATCAGCTTATGCATACTGCACCTGCCGAAGTTGCCGTAAACAGCAGTATGGAGGCGGTAATGCAGCTTTTTGATGAGACCAACGCATGGAATTTACCCGTTGTACGAGATGGACTTTATTTGGGCTTTATTAGCAAATCCTCCATTTTTTCGGCGTATCGTTCTCAGCTGAGGGAAAATCAAGAAGAATAGCTAAAAGCTTTATGCTCTTTTAGCGCGTTCCCATTTAGCACTTTGTGAGCCCTTGATATAGCGAAAGAAGCCAGCTATGACCGCGTAATTCATAATGAAAAAGTAGTAAGGGATGAAAAATTTGGATTTAATTCCCTTCGAATCATCCCGGTATCCTTTCCAAGCTAATAGATAAAAAAGAACTTGTCCGGCAAATAATACCGTATAAAAGGGCTCTTCGATCAATAGCATGTTTAAAGGAACCAAAAAAAGCAACGCAAGAGGAGTTATACTCCAACGAAGCACTCGATGACTGATATAGGCAAAAGACAAGAGTGGTTGTTTCAAATAAAACAAGGCACCTCCCAATCTGCTCATGGCCTGCCAGCCACCAGCGGCAATCCGAATTTTCCGTTTCAACTCTTCCGAAACAGAAGCGGATGCGGTTTCCATCGCGTATGCATTGGGCTCATAGGCCACTCTGTAGCCTTGCAAACATATTCGCATACTCTGTACAAAGTCATCTAAGATGGTATCATGTTCTAATGGTTCAAAAAGTGAAGTGCGAAAGGCGATTAATTCACCGGCTGCGCCGACGATAGAATAGAGCCGTGCATCTAAGCGCTTTAAAGTCGATTCATAGCGCCAGTATAAGCCTTCACCGGCACCAGCGGCGTCTCGTTGTGCGTCTTGAAATATTCTCTTTTCGCCAGAAACGGCCCCTACTTTCGGATCGGCAAAGTGCGCAACCATTAAGCGAATTGCCTGATCGTTCAAACGAGTATTGGCATCACAAAAAACAACTATCTCGCTTTTAACCATTTCTATGGCTCTATTTTCGGCAGCTGATTTTCCTCCGCGAACCGAACTATGGGTAACTTCTACACCTTCAATTTTTTCGAGAATCTTTTCAGTACCGTCCGTAGACCCGTCGGTAATAAAAAGGATTCGCAGTTTTGACTTTGGATAAGCTAAGGCAAGGCTATTTTTGGCCTTTTCTTCAATAAAGTCTACTTCGTTAAAAGAAGGAATAACCAGCGTAACATCCGGTAAATAGTCTAAATCAGGTTCTGGATATTTAAATCCTAGCCGCTCCTTGATTTGAACCAAAAACCACAAGAGTAACCCATATCCCAAGTAGGTATAAAAAGCTAAAAAAAAGCAGCTCCAAAAGAGTAATTCTATGGTATTCATGGGTAAAGAGCTTTACGTTTTTCGGTGGCTTCGAGTAACTCCCAGAACCATTCAACTCTACCGTCCCAGGAGTTTTTTTCGGCAACCCGTAGTCGATTTAGCTTTTCCTCTTTGTCCCGGTGAAGAAGAGCGTCTTCAATTTTATCCGAAAATTCAGTATTGTCGTTCACCAACCATATATGTGCACTAAAACTGGCGATGTCTGTCGAGAAGTTGGTAGATACCACAGGCAAGCCTGCCGCTAGGTATTCGTTTATTTTCAAAGGATAAATACTTGCTGTTAAGTCGTTCTTTTTGAAAGGAATGATACCTACATCGAAGTATTTGAGAAAATTAGGAAGACGCTCCAAAGGTTGCGCTCCACAAAAATGGAGGTTTGGAATAGCATCGAGATCCATGTTTGTATGGTTCCAGTGGTTCCTAGGCCCGACAAGTACAACCGCTTTGTCGGGATGTGCATCACAAATTAGCTTTAGTAAATCATAGTCTACCCTTTGACAAATATTGCCAGTATAGCCGATAATTGGACCTCGAATATTTTCTAATTCAATTGGCTTTGGCAAGTCCTTTTCGAGAGCAGTCCTGAAATTGTCAATGTCAGCGGCATTGGCGAAGTGCACTATTTTTTTGCCGGTAGCCGACTCTAGAATGTTAGTAAGGGTACTCGACGTGGCCAGACTTAAGTCTGCGTTACATATCGCTTCATTCTCAAGCGTAACCCCATGTTTTTGGAGATACGGTTCAAGTGCTCGAATACTGTCTCGAGATTGATAAACCATTAAATTGTTGGATAATTCTTGAGGGAGTTTTTGGCCGTATAATGGGTTAAAAGAATTAAAAAACACAAAATTATTTGCTTCTCGCTGGAGTAACGCCCGTTTTATGCTGTTGAAAAGTATTCTATTATTGATGCGTTGGAGGAATCGGAATATCCAGCCGTCGGGAAGAAAATTGATGGGTAACATCGCCGGCGGGGTGAGAAAAAATAGGTTAGAGGATTGAGCTGGAATGTTGTTTAATGCTCCAATTCTGAAAATTAGCGCTTTCAATCTTTTTTTGACAGCGGGTAACTTGCGTTCTCTATATAAATCTAACCAAGTATAGGGGTAGTCGACATAAATGACCACATTGCTTTTGGCAAAACTTTTCGCCAAACTGTAGGCTGCCGACGAAAAGTCGCTGTCCCATCGACTCATGCTAATCATAACGATGGGTAAACCCCGTACTGAAGTTTTGGGTAATCCGTCTTTCATTTCTGACAAATTTATCTTTTTTCCCGAAGGAATATTCATGTCGATTGATTTCTCAGTAAATTGGATTCGTGATTCATGAATTGATTTTTTGGGCACTTTTAGTCCCTGCTGCTGTAACGCTCTGGTTCTTGTTCCTGCCCCCTGTGACAACCATTTTTACCTGGTTGTTTCCTTCACCACAAGTTGAAAGAGGAGAGTGTAGAACTGACTTTGCTTGTATCATAACTGTATATAAAAACCTAGAAATTGCGAAGCCATTAGTGCAGTCACTTCTCAAGCAAACGCATCGTAACTTTCATATCTATCTGGTTGCCGATAGAGTTGAGGATTTAGAAACATGGGTGCTGGCTCATGAGAAGTTTACCCTTATTTATCCTGAAAAACCTCTTGATAGTAAGGTTTCGAGTATTCGATTAGCGACAAACGCTTTCATCAGAAGTCACGATGCCATTGTTATCTACGATCCCGATAATTTAGCAGAGATCCACGCCTTAGAAGTATTTGATCATTACTTCTATTCTGGTTACATAGCTGTTCAAGGGAAACGTATTGCCAAAAATATAAATACCACTTACGCTGCGTTAGATGCACTGGGAGAGTACTATTACGATTTCGTTACACGTAACGCTACTTTTGAAGCAGGAAGTTCAAGCACGCTTGCAGGTTCTGGAATGGCTATAAATGCGAATATTTACCTGGCATACCTGCAATTAGAACAGATGGATAGTTCTCAAGGTAAAGTTATACTTGCTGAGGATAAACTACTTCAGCAATACTTGGTGGCCCAAGGGCATCGAATAGCGTATGCAGCAGATAGCCTTTGTTTTGATGAGAAAGTAAGTTCTGCGACGGCGGTTGAGCGCCAAAGGACTCGCTGGATGAGGGCCTATTTCGAGCATGCGCTTGATGGTTTGTCCTTGTTAGGGAGTAGTCTCCGAACACTCAGCTGGAATAAATTTTGGTATTCCTTTTTTATCCTTTTCCCTCCTTTATTTCTTCTGATTGGTAGCACAATCGTGCTAATAGTTATCAGTTATTGGATTAACCAGCATTTGATGACTGCACTTGTAGCAGCACTGATGATCTTCGCATTGAACTTTTTTTTGACTTTGTATCTCAACAGAGCCCCATTAGAAATTTGGAAAGCTGTACCAACCATACCGCTCTTTGTTGTTAATCAAGTTTTAGGAACACTAAGGATGAATAGAGCGAAAAACGATTTTTTGGCTACTACTCATACCAACTACCTAACTATTGAAGAGGTTTGGAGAGCAAGAGCGAAGGATTTTGAGCCAAAGTGGTGGAAGAAGGTCTAGCGTAACTTAGTTCTTATCAATACCCAAACTTTAGGATAGGCAAATAATGCAGCTTTTATAGAATTGAAAAATGAAGTTTTCAAATAACGATGCAGCAGAACTTGCTTCAGAATCACAGTTAAGAAAACAGATATACTCAGGGCCCACGCTGCTCCCATTAAGCCGTATCCGGTAATTAAAATCCAACTGAGCACAACTGTTGTACTAAGAGAAAAAAGTACGCTCATTAAATTAATCTGAGGCTTTCCTAAAGCATCAAGAAACACACCACTTTGGCGATCGTACGGCTTTAACAAAGCCAGTACAAGAATTATTCTTAAGAATTGAATCGCGTCGGAATATTGATCTCCTGCTACTATACTTACTACCCATGGAGCAAAAACTAACAAGACAATAAAAAAGGGTATAGTCATGCTCAGCATGATGCCTACAGATTCTTCGAACAGCTTTTTTAGGCTTTCTGGACCTTCATTAGCAACTTTTTCTGCAGATTTAGGAAATACTACTGTAGCTATGCTATTTATTGGTACCTCAATAAAGTTCAATAATCGCGTTGCTACATTACTTGTTGCCACCTGAACAGGACTAAGTAAGGCACCTAAGATAAATTTATCGAGACTGCTGTTTAAAGTTGAAGCCAAGTTTGTTCCAAGTACAAACTTGCCGTAATGAAAGAGTTTAAGGGTCCATGCCTTATTGAGTTTTACCAACGGACGCCAATATATTTTGGTCAAATAAAACGAATATAAACTTGCAAAACAGGTAATTATAAATTGTAACCAAGCTAAATGTTGAATCGTTATCTGTGTTTTTGTAAGCCAAAGACCTACAATCATTAAAAAAAATGAACCTTGCCTAAACAAGCTGATTCTTAAGATAGATGCGAAATCCATATGCGCCTGCAAGACGATATTACTTTGAATAAACAATATCATGGGCATCTGAAGCAACGCCATAATGAATATCAGCTGCGGAAAGTTTGGCAGCGACCACATGACAGCCAGCGGGTTAGCAAGTATTGCTAGTAGCAGAATGGATAGCACGCCAACGAGAGCGTTCAAAAACCAAGCTGAGCTTAGAATTTGAGCATAATCAGAATCTTCAGCTCTCACGAGGTGCATGATTAGCCCATTTTGTAAAAATCCTGCCTTTGCCATTTCGAAAATCATCGAAAGTGTGACATAAAGAACCCAGCTTCCAAAATCTTCCTTTGATAGTATCCTAACAAGCAAGTAAAACCCACCGAAACCAAAGAGGAACTCAAGACCTCTTTGTAATATGGCAAGTGAGCCTGATTTGAATAAACTATCTTGCTTTTTCATACAAATCGAGGAACTTTTTCGCGGTTTCAGCCCAGCTAAATTGTTTAACTCTTTCTAATCCTTTTTCCCTAAGGCTATCTTTAGTTTCAGCACTGTGCCATAATTCAAATATTTTTTCTGCCATGTCCGCTGGGTCAGTAGGATCTATGGGTAAGGCAGCGTTTCCAGTTACCTCGGGGATTGACGAGGTGTTTGAAGCAACTACCGGAATACCACACGCCAAAGCCTCCAACGGAGGAATGCCAAAACTCTCTCTTATTGAGGGGTATACAAATAGGCTTGCCAAGTTCATGAGTTTAGGTAAGTCTTGATTTGGTACATAGCCAAGTAACTGCAATTGATCCTGAAGCTTTTCATTACCAATAAGCGCAAGGACGTTTTTGAGATATTTTTTGTCAAGATCGAGCATTACCAAGGGGATCTTGAAAGCGTATTTTTCCGACAGAATATTTAATGCCCGTAACATGCCCTCGGTGTTTTTTTTGGGATCGGTATTCGCCAAAAACAGAATGAATTCACTGGGAATAGCGTATTTTTCTTTGAATTCAGCCAACTCTTCTTTCTCGATTACTTTAAAGTGATTGCCCACTCCATTATAAACCGTGCTTACTTTTTCAGAGGGTAATTGAAAGTGGGTGATTATTTTCTTTTTCTCATAATTCGAAACGGTAGTAATTGCTTCACATTTTCGAACAACAGCAGGAACTAAGAATCGCCGGTATAAATTTCCAATTCTTTGGTACCAACTTCCATTTTTTAAATCTAAACGCTCAAGAAATATGATGTCGTGAAGCGTGAGGATGAGAGGAACTTTTACGAACAGAGGAGCTGTATTTGCGGTACAATGCAATACATCAATTTTGTGTTTTTTCGCTGCACGAGGAAGTAAAATTTGTTCCCAAATAGGGTAGGGGCCGCCTTCGACTTCAACGATCTGTATACCATTACCACTCGAAAGACTTAGCTTATCCTCGTCGGGTTTGACAAAAACAAAAATTTCATGACCATGATCCATCTTTTGAAATGCACGTAGTAGTTCCAAGGCAACGATGTCCATGCCGTGCTTTTTTTTTCTTTGAAGACGCTGGGCCTCAATTCCTATACGCATAAATCAAAATTTATCGGTGGGATTACTTTTCAAGTGCCAGATTAATCCACGCCAGAATGCTCTTAAATGAGAAAACTTGCGATGGATGATTAGAACAAGGCTGTTCTTGGGTACAGCAATTAGAAGATGATAGAGAAGTGCTAACTCAAACAAAGGCCAGTCGATTTGGCGACGCATGTACATAAGTCGATTCCTACTCATGTAGTACATTTTCATTTCTGAGAAGGCCCCTACCGTCATCGATTCTTTATGCAGGATGTAGCTTTGGGGTTCATACCAAGTTAGAAAACCGGCTTTACTAATACTCGCATTATAATCCATCTCTTCGTAATAGAGGAAATAATCCTCAAACATGGGGCCCACAGCATCTAATGCCCGGCGGCTAATCATCATAGCTGCTCCATGTGCTCTTGCAGTTTCACGAGCTTCATCGTACTGACCTTGATCGATTTCGTTAAATCCTATCCCAAAACCTTGACCAGTTATTGGATGGATTGGGGTGTATCCGGCGTATTGGATGATTTTCGGATTATCAAAGTAGAGAATTTTTGGGCAAACCACCCCAATTCTTTCGTCTGACTGAAATCGACCGACCAAAGGCTCTAAAAAATTTGCCGGTACTTCGGTATCGTTATTAAGCATTAACAAATACTCGCCGTCGGCAACCTCAAAGCCTCTGTTATTTCCTCCAGCAAATCCTTCGTTAGTCGGATTTAAAATAAGCTTTATGCTTGGAAACTCTTCAATAAGTACCGCCGGACTTTCTCTAGATGCATTATCAACCACGATGACTTCATAATTTGGATAAGTGATCTTAGCCAGACTTAAAATTAATTTTCGGGTAAGCTCAAGTCCGTTATAGTTAACGGTCACAATAGAAACTTTTGGCCAAGTCTTATTCGATATCTCCATTTGCAATTGCCTCCTTTTCGAGTTTATCGACGTTAAACATAAAACATAAACCTATGAACAATATGATTCCTGTTGGCAATTGGCCAAGAATAGGATTACCATAACTTGCAAATACTATTCCTGCAAATCCAGCTTGTAAGGCATACAATCGGGTTCTAAGTTGAGGTGCTCTAATTCTGTGACATCGTCGTAAGCCATAAACTATAAAATAAAACAATATGGACAGATGAATGGTGAGTCCAACTATCCCGGTTTCTGCCCAAATTTTGACATACCAGCTGTCTAGTGCGGTTTCTGCCAAAAAAGTTCCGGGACTAAACCGCTGTCCCCAACTTCCACCCGATCCTATTCCACCTCCAAATGGTTTATTTTTTAGGTATTCTTTAAATTTTCGTTGATTGGTTAGTCGTACTTGGAGTGAAGCATCGTTTGGGTCCAACGCCGTCCTCATCCGTCGTACTTGATAGTTTTGATTGGCAATTTTAGTGTGCTTCAAGAAAAAGTACCCTCCACCCAAAATAACTGCAATAGATATCACCACTGTTAAACGACGAGTGGCGAGAGTATGTGAAATTATACCAGCAACAGGCACGAAAAGTCCACCTCGTGTGCCGGAAATTACCATTCCATAAAAGCATATCAATGCCGCTGTGCCGAACAAAATTCTGGTTCTTCTTGAAAAGGGGCCAAATGCAAGTATAGCTGCCATTATGCCAGAATGCCCCATTCCTGCACCAAATTGACCAGCATCGCTGAAAAAGGAAAATGGGCGTAGCTTACCAAATAAGATGTGTGTTTTGCGGGGACCACTATTCAACCAGGCCATTTCAAAACTGTCGACCCCTACGAATAACTGCCTTGCAGCCCAAAGGGTCGCAATGACTGAAAGCACCAGCCAAATTTTAAGAAACAACTTTAAATCCTTGTTAGTATTGAAAAACATTAGGCTTAAAGGAACAAGGAACAGCGAGTATAAAGAGACCCCACGAACAGCATAAAACCATGCGATTCTACTTCTTGCCAATGGATTGAATAGTTCTAAAAAAGTATATCCAAACCAAATCAAGGTTAACCAAAATAAGGGAGAGTGCAGGAGCTTGGTTTCTTTGTTAATCGAAGGATTTAATAAGGCACCCAGGAGGGTAATCAGCAGGATAAAATCAATTGATAAACCCAAAGGACCTGGAATATATCGTATTAAACCTGGTAAAATGAAGGCTAAAACAACACTCAGCAGCAAGCCATTTCTTGGATGTCGAAAAAGCCAGTAGATCGAGGCTATCCCAATAGGAATTGCAAAAAACAAGGTAACTCCAGATAGTCCACTTATACTAACAAAATAGGCAATGGGAATAGCAGCGAGTACTATTCCTAATATTCGAAACGACCATAGCTTGAAAATTTCAAGATGTCCCATTTTGTTGCTTTACAAACGAAGCAAACGTTTGATTAACATTCTGATTTTTGAGCGTTTCTTGGGTATTTCACCGACTACTTCCTCCAAATCATCCACGTCTAAGGAATTAAGAACTAGAGAAATTGCTTTTTTACTTGCGTTTTCAAATAACTCCATAATTCTGGCATCTGAATGCGCCCATATTCTTTTGGCATTAACAACAAAAAGTGTGTAATCTGCCGTCGATACGGCATCTACTGGAAACGAATTATTAAGAAATGCAGGAAGTTCTAAGAGTATATAGTCATATTCTTCTTTCGCACGTTCAGGAATAATAGAATCAAAGTTTTCTGCTGACAGATAGTTTCTTGCTACTTGAAAATTCAGTGTAGAATAGCCTTCATTGGGGTTCGCTTCGTTGTGATTTTGTGTCAGAAATAGCGTTTTAGCTCCGTTTTTGATTAGTGTAGAGGAAACTATCTTCCCTACGTATGATTTTCCTTCTCCGCTCTGATTGGAGCAGATTAAAATTAGGGAGGCACCTTCTTTCTGTTTTTGATTTAGATTTAACTGGATTCTTCCAAAAAGCTGCTCAGCACTTATTGATTCAATCGCGCTAAAATCAACTTTTTTGTTTTTAACGTCGTGAAATGGAAAAAGTCCTTGCACTTGATGATTCGTTAGTTTTTCAGCTCTTGCCAGAGTTCTAATTCGTCTATCTAACAGTGCTTTAGCGATTAAGAAAGACAATAAAAGGAAGAACGAACCAACTAAAGACCCAAGGATTACGAAAAGTCTTTTAGATTTTTCAGGCCTCAACGGATAAAAAGGAGGATCTATCACGTTACCACCTTCGTTATCCTTTAACAGTTTTTCTTTTTTCAAACGGGCCTGATGCAAGTTGTGAAGTATGGTCAAGTATATTTCTTCATTGATGTCTACTTCACGTTCTAAAGATTTTAAGGTTGCCCCGAGCGGAGCAAAGGCATCCATTTCTTTTTCGATAGCCGTTTTTCTGTCGGCAACTATATTCTTGGCCTCCTCGTTTGATTTTTTTTCTAGGAGATTCTCTACATAGGCTTCCATGATTGCTTTACGTGGAATTCCTTCTTTAGAGCTTTCGAATGAATATATTTTTTCTAGATAATCGTCTATTTCTTTTTTAATGATGCTTAGTTCATTTCTTAGAGAGAGAATTTTACGGTCATCCTTGGCCTGAGGTTTAGTTTGAAGCGATTGTAGGTTAGCTTCAATTTCATTGTATTGTTTTCGTTTGGAGAGCATGCTGTCAACAAGTTGACTTCTTTTAGCCCCTTGCGACATCATGGCATCCAATTGCTTCATGTTCTCTTGAGTGCCTCGAATTTTCTTTTCTGCTTGTTCAACATCGTTTTCAATTTCCAATCGGGTAATATCGAGGTATTTACCTTGTTCATAATAATTGAGAATCCTATTATCTGCCATAAAGTCTCTGAACTTATTTTCGGAGACTCTCAAATTTTTTTCTGCAATCGCAAGCTGCTCTTCAAAGTAGGCTATAGCTGAACTATTCTGAGCACCCTTTATTTCTCTGTGCCGCGCATCGAACGATTCATTAATATGCTTTAGAGTCCTTTGAGCTATCCCAGGGTCGTCACTCTCAAAACTTATTTCCAACATATCGCTCGATTCTCTTCGTCTTACACTCAGTTTTTCTTGAATTTTATCGATAGCATAATGCCTGTGATTATTTAAGACATAGAATAATGCAGTTCGTTGATCTTTTTTTAAGTCCGCTACTATTTTATTGTAGGTTTCAGTTGGGTTGCCAACAACTTGGTATTTTGTCCATTCCTCTTCGCCTATTTGGTTTTTAAGCTCTTCGTAGTGTTCAGGTAAAAGAATCGACGGGTCTGGTTCTTTTAATGAAATATGATCAGCAAGGAGCTTAATGCCCGCATTTTGAGCGGTATTTCTAGACTTAACAAGAAAAATTAAGTTGTCAAACTGGTTATTGGCCGTGTAAAAATCAATCTTCATTGCTTCCCCTAAGGTTGCTGATTCACTTGAATTTACGGCCGTATAGATTACCGTCTGCGACCTGTAGGTTCTTTTTCCATCGCGAGTGAACACAAAAACTAAAATGGCAAGAACAAGAGGAAATCCGAGTAACAACCAGATGTTCCTAACCATTAATCGAATAAACTGAATTAATGTCATTTGGTAGATTCTTGATTAGAAAGCTCGGTCCCAATTAATAATTCGAATTGCCTAAAAGCAGTCAGAAAATCCTTTCTGGCTAGAACATATTCAGCTTCGGCAGTTGCTGTCATTTCCATAACCCTCGAATACTCCAGAATTGTGATACTTCCTTCCCTGTAGGCCTTTTCAGAGAGATTTTCATTGATTCTGGAGTTTTCAAAAGCACGAGATTTAATGCGTAGTAACTCCTCTGCAGAAAGCAAGTAGTGATATTCTTCAACAACCTGACGAGCTAAAACCTGTATAACCTCATCAACTTTTAGTTGGCTCGCTTCAAATTCAGATTTTGCTGCTTTTATCCGTGGACCTCGCTGCACGAATTCGGAAAGTGGTAGGGCTAGGTTAATCCCGTAACGGTAACCATTTGCCACGTTATTGATGTCGCTATTGGCTGTGCCGCTAATGATCAAGCTTTGATTTCCGAGTGAATAGTTATAAAAGCCACTCACATTAGTTGACCAAGATCTCTTTTGCACTTTAAGTTTTTCGAAACTCGCTTGCGACATGGCTTCATTTAATTGAATAGTCGGATGGTTCTTAACTGCTAAATAAATCAGACTATCCAACGACGGAAGTGTTTCAGCAACAGAAATAGGCATTGGATTGGCAAACACCAAGGTAGAGTCCTGAGCCAGAAGTGATTCAGAACAAAAGAGCAAGGTGAAGAATATACTCGTAACCTTTAGCATTATACGTTTTCTTTTTGCAACAGAGCTGGGATGGTCTTAAGAATTAACTTAATATCTGACCATGATCCATACTGTTTGGCGTAACTATTATCCAGCTCCATTCTTTCTTCTTCTGACATTTCACCGCCTTTACCTCGTTTTGTTACTTGCCACAAACCAGTGATACCAGCTGGCGCAAGGAAACGAAGAGAGAATTGATCTGTGGTTATTTTTTCGGCTTCGTAAAGGGGGAGCGGGCGATTACCAACTATCGACATATCCCCGATGAGTACGTTCACAAGTTGGGGCAACTCGTCGATACTTGTATTTCTAATAAACTTTCCAACCCTTGTAATTCTAGGGTCGTCTTTAACCTTAATGAACGTAGCACCTTCTTTGGCCTTTTTCTTGCGTTTTGCCTGTTCCTCTGTTAAAACTTCACCATCGGCATACAAAAGAGGTTGACCATCTACAGCTAAATCAATGGCTGCCATTCTGCTGTTCTCATTTTCAATGGCTGATTCCACATTGTTATACTGGTTCAGATGCTTCAATTCCTTCAATTTAGCATCAGCTCCTGTATACATTGACCGGAACTTGTAGAATTTGAATATCGTATATCCTGTGCCTACTCTGAGGCTATAATAAAAAGCTGGGCCTTTTGACTCCATTTTTACAGCAAGGTAAACAAGGAGGAAAAGCGGTGAAAGGCCGATTAATGCTAAAGAGGAGAATAGGATGTCGAAAACACGTTTACCCAGAGGTATTCTGTATTCTGGTTCATCCTCAAAAGGTGACTTAGCACTCGATTTGCCTGGTGGGTTGGCGATTAAAAAGCGTAAACGTTTGTTGAAAGCTTCTTGTGAAACTTCTTCGTCCATAAGTTCATCGATGCCTAATTTCTTGCTTATTTCAACCGTTTCGTTATCCGCCTCTTTTACAACAAGTAACGTATTGGGATTTGAATAAAGCTGAGAAGCAATTCTTAATATTCTTCGCAAGGGTTCATCAATCCTTTCAACAACAACGATTAAGAGTTTTGCGGGAGGTGGATTAAGCAGAATTTTCCCTATTGCGTCATACCCTTCATACACAGCAATATCTTCTCTAGTTCTTACCCAATGGTTAAGAGGCACGCAGTCACTCAACTGCAATAAAAGGATGTTCGCCGAGTACATCATTTCGCACGTTTAATTCGTCTGAAAATATTTTCTATGCGTGCATCCAGCTCTTCCGGATTGAAAGGCTTGACAAGATAATCGTCGGCCCCGAGGCGCAGGGATTTGATTTTATCTTGGGTACTGTCATTACCTGATAACATGACCAAAGGTATATGCCGGAAGTATGCACTATTGCGTATATGCTCTATAAATTCATAACCATTGAGTTCGGGCATATTTATATCAGCGATAATTGCGTCTGGAATATGTCCGTTCTGCAAATGAATTAATGCCTCTTGGCCATTTGCCATGATAACCACTTCGTATTTATCCTTGAAGAAATGTTGTAGTAACTTAAGGATTGTTTTTTCATCGTCAATTGCCAGAAGGGTCTTTTTCATGTTCATGAAGTTATTGTTTAGAAATTTAACGAAATAACGATGCCTTAATGTAATGTGACCAACTTTTTCGACAGCTAGAAGAAGCGTGTAGATGAATTGATTTCATCGACACTCATAAGACTGCTTTTTTCTCGATTGGCACGATGGTTGTAAAATGGCCAGCGCTTAAGAATGGTATTCAAAAGCTTACCCAACTAGAAACCAATTTCAGAAACGATGACGGCAAATGACAAAATCATTCAAGGATGGACATCCATGTCTATTCTCCGCGAAATAGTGTATTTCGCTGTTGAAAGAGGAGGAGTGCTTCATGAAATATTAACGCATGCGAATCTTACTCCCGACGACCTCAATAATGTAAAACTTAAAGTGTCGAAGGAAGACACAAACCGATTATGGTTAAAAGCCATTGAATTAACTAAAGATCAATTCTTGGGATTAAGATTAGGTCAACACAGTAGTCCTGCTGTATTGGGCGTTGTAGGTCATTTGTATCAAACTTGCCCTAACATTTACGAAGGCATGCTCAATTTGCAGAAGTTTAATGTACTCTTTGGAGATTTAATCCAAATTAAAGTCCTGGAAGAAGATAACCTTGTGGGATTAAGTTTTGAGGTAAATGGCATTGAAAAACAAGTGTCAAAAAGTTTGCGTAATGCAATTGACGCCTGGATGAGTGCTTCTATTAATACTTTTAGAAAAGTTGCAGCCGGAAGTCCTAGGCCGCACTCAGTTTGGATAAACTTACTCGATAATAAGGATATGGGAATCTATAAAGAAATTTTACAAGTAGAGTCTATCCGAATTCATTCCTACAGTAATGTTGTTTGGTACAACAGAGATGCCGTAGAAATGCCTTTAATAACCTATAATCCTGGCTTGTATCAGCATATGCTTTCCCTTGCCAACGTTGAATTAGAATCTTTTTATGGGGCTAAAAATTTCACCAAAAGAGTAGAGGAGTTGCTACAAGAAGAATATAAAAATGGATTTCCAGGAATTGAGCAAATCGCCTCCCGGATGTACATGACACCAAGAACTGTTCAAAGAAAGCTACGAACTGAAGGCTATACTTTTTCAGAAATAATCGAAAAATCAAAACAGAATCTTGCTTTTCAACTTTTGAAATCTAGAAGGTATAATGTTTCTGAAATTGCGTTTAAGTTAGGATTTAGCGAGCCAGGATCTTTCACTCGTACATTTAAAAAATGGACAGGCAAATGCCCTAAACAGTATTTAAACTAAAAAAGCCGGTCGAGCCGGCTTTTTATAGAGGAGTTAAAGTTATTTTTTCAAGTACATCACTTCGTTTACAGCCTTCACTATTTTTTCTACCGAAGGAAGGTAAGCATTTACCAATGGAAGTGCGTAAGGCATTGGAACATCGGCGCCGTTTACACGCAGCACTGGTGCATCTAAATAATCAAATGCATTTCTTTGAACACGAAACGCTATTTCAGAAGAAACCGAAGCGAATGGCCAACTTTCATCAATAACAACAAGTCTGTTCGTTTTCATAACCGATTTGATGATAGTTTCATGGTCAAGAGGCCTTATGGTACGAAGGTCAATTACCTCAGCGGAAATACCAGCTTTTGCCAGTTCTTCGGCAGCGGCTAGGGTTACTTTCATCATCTTATTGTACGAAACTAACGTAACATCTGTTCCAGCACGTTTAATGTCGGCTAAGCCAATCGGAATGAGATATTCGCCTTCGGGTACTTCACCTTTGTCGCCATACATCTGTTCCGACTCCATAAATATTACAGGGTCATTATCACGGATAGCTGATTTAAGTAGACCCTTCGCATCGTAAGGATTAGATGGAGATATAACTTTTAAACCTGGAACATTCGCATACCAACTTTCAAAAACTTGTGAGTGCTGCGCTGCTAATGTGCCTGCTGAACCGCTTGGGCCACGAAATACTATAGGCACATTAAATTGACCACCCGACATGCTTAACATTTTTGCTGCAGCGTTAACAACCTGATCAATCGCCACTAAGGAGAAGTTAAATGTCATGAATTCAATGATTGGGCGCAATCCATTCATGGCGGCCCCAACACCAATTCCTGCAAAACCAAGTTCGGCAATTGGTGTGTCAATGATTCTTTTGGCCCCAAACTCATCTAGCATGCCTTGACTTACCTTGTAAGCACCATTATATTCTGCTACTT
Source organism: Chitinophaga pinensis (assembly GCA_943369355.1). Lineage (GTDB taxonomy): Bacteria > Bacteroidota > Bacteroidia > UBA7662 > UBA7662 > UBA7662. The sequence continues at coordinate 121,218 of CALRMX020000001.1, forward strand.
CTTCACCCATTAGAAAAACGCGCTCATCACGACGCATCTCTTCTACCATGGCTTCTCGTAGCGCTTCTCGGAATTGAATTTCCCTCATGAAATTGATTTTATCTAGACTAGAATTCGACCGCAATGATAGCTAAAAAGCCCTAAAAAAACTAAACGCTATTGCTTGACTTTTGGCCCTTTAGGCATTAATGGTCTTATTTCTACATCAACCGTAAGAAAGTTTGGATGAGAAATTAGAAGTTGGTGAAGAAGAATGGCAACATCATCAGGTCGCATCATGTTAGCACTGGGTTCGATACCTTCTACACTATCGAAAAAGTTGGTTGCAACAGAACCTGGATAAACGCAACTCACTTTAATTCCGTCTTCCCTTAGTTCAGCATAAAGTGAATGAGAAATTCCTCGAACAGCAAATTTAGTTGCCGAGTATCCGCTCCCTTGAATAATACCATTTAAACCCGCAATTGAACTAATGTTGATGATGTGGCCACGTTGATTTTCTTTCATGACTGGAACCACCTCACGCACACAATACATCAATCCATGTACATTGGTGTTAAACATATCGTGCCATTTACTTAAGGGTAAGGATTCTACTTTGCCAAAGTGACCAAAACCAGCATTATTAATTAGGCCATAAACACGTGAACCTAACAGTAATTTAGTTTGCAAAAATGAAGATGCGACTTGATGGTAGTCCGAAACATCACATCTGAAATAATGAAAATTAGGGTGTTGCCATGCAGGTGCATTTCTGCCCCAACCTGCAACCTTAATATTTTTCTCACAAAGTAATTGAGCCGTGGCTAACCCTATTCCTTTACTAACTCCTGTGATTATTACGTAATCCTTTTCAGTCATGGGTTTTAATTATAAAATCTTCTTAAAAAATTGTAGAAACACAAAGCAAATTCATTTGCAAAACATCGCCAAATCATCAACACTATTTGCATCTTCAGGTTTTAAATCTTTCCTAATTCTCGTAATTCGAGGAAAACGAACGCTGTAGCCCGATTTGTGACGTTTAGATCGTGTAACTCCCTCGAAAGAAATCTCGAATACCAACTCGGGTTGTACAGTTCGAACTGGACCGAATTTTTCTATGGTATTCCTCTTGATGAATGTATCTATTTCATTTATTTCAGCTTTAGTAAGTCCAGAATAGGACTTCGCAAAAGGAAGTAAAGATCCGTCTTTCCATAATGCAAAAGTATAATCCGTGTACAATCCGCTTCTTTGCCCATGTCCTTTTTGTGCATATATCAAAACAGCATCAATACTAAAGGGGTCTATCTTATGCTTGAACCATACACCCTTTTTTCGTCCAGTTGAATAGGGACTGTCTTTTCTTTTTATCATCAAACCTTCAGCGCCTAAATTTTTGGCTTCTTGCCTTAATATTTCAACCTCCTCCCAACTTTCAGGATTCAATAGTTGTGGCAATGTGATATCTACTTCTTTATAACTCGAACAAAGTGCGGCTAGGGTGCTCATTCGGGAGATTAGATCTCGACCGCGAAAATCTTGTCCATTCCATTCCATTAAATCAAAAACATAAAAAGACGCCTTATTTGATTGAATCAATTTTTTACTTGGCTTTTTTCTATTCAGTCTGCTTTGCAAGTGGGAAAAGGATGGCAAATTGGCATCTCCAAGAGCAATAATTTCACCATCCAAGACGGTACCATCTGGTAAGGCTTGAAATGAAACGAACTCTGGAAACTGATCGGTTATTAGTTCTTCACCTCTTGACCATAAATAAAACTTACTATCGCGTTTCACAAGCTGACAGCGAATACCGTCCCATTTATATTCAAATTGCCACTTGCTTATATCGCCTAGCTCAGAAACTTCATTTTCTATTGGGTAAGCAAGACAAAAGGGGTAAGGCTTTGAAGGATCTTGTTCATTTTGACTTAGTAGCTTTTCGATAGTGTCGGTAAATGGATTCCAATAACCGGTTAGCGCGGTGATTAAGGTTGATTTTTCAACATTTAAAGAAGAAGCTAATGCAGAGATAAAGAGCTGTTCTGATACACCTATACGAAACCCGCCAGTCATTAATTTATTAAACACCAATCGCTGTTCGCTCGAAAGGAATTTCCATGCATGTATTACTTCTTTTTTGACTTCCTCTTTAGGTAAAGATTTTAATTCTTTCAGAAATTGAAATGTTTCTGACAATGACATTGACCAACTACTTTCTCCTTCAGGAATGAGCAAATTAAGGGTTTCTGCCAAATCTCCACAATGATGGTAGCATTCTGAAATTAGCCAATCCGGATAATCCGAACATGCTTTCAGCCATTCTTTCAAATCAGTCGATGAAGCACATTTTTTTGGTTTTCGATTAAGAAACAAGGCCGTTGCGAATAAAAGCTGAGCACTCGGTAGTCCTTTTAGATAGGATGTCAAAAGATTTTGTTTCGAAATCAAAGATTTATTCGCTTCCAGAGCAAAGAATAAAGCAACAAACTCATTCATTAGGTCAAAATTAGGAGCTTACCTCACCTTCAAAAAGAGTACGTTCCTCATGGGCATTCAAACCATACTTTTCTCTTAAGTATCTGCTGAATTCTGCGGCAAAGCCGTGAGTTGCTATTACTCTTTGAGCACCAGTTGCCAATACAGTTGAAATTAACCCATCCCAGTCGGCATGGTCGGAGAGTACAAAACCTTTATTCTGAGACATCCATTTTCTAGCACCCCTTAGTTGCATCCAGCCTGAAGCGGTGGCAGAATCAAATTCGCCAATTTTTTTTCCCAGTGAAGATTCACCGGAACTTGGTGGAGCAATAATTAAATTTCCATAGCCATGTTGTTTAACGTCGTATTCTGACAACTTCATTCTTTGCGGTAGATATAAACCACTTTTTTCTAGAGCTGCATTCACATCTTCAACAACTGAATTCGTAAAAACAGTATGACCAAGACTAGAAAGCCCTTTGATTATGCGTTGCGCTTTCCCTAACGAATAAGCATGTATTACCCCATTCTTGTTTTGGACTTGAAGTTCTTTCATCCAATTGCTAATCTCTGAAAACACCAATGTTTGAGGTTTCCAGTGATAAAGTGGTAGGCCAAAAGTTGATTCTGTGATGAAAGTATGGCACTGAACAATCTCAAATCCTGCGCTCAGACCATCGTTTTCTCTTTTGTAGTCGCCACTTGCCACCCAAACCTCCCCTTTATGTTCAACTCTCACTTGAGCAGAGCCTGGAATATGCCCAGCTGGGTGCAAACTCACCTTTACTGGCCCTATTTGAATAATCTCACCATATTCGATACCTTGAAAAGAGATATTTTTGTTGATTCTCAGCTTTAAAATATCTCGATTTAGTTCATGTGCTAAATAATAAGAATTGCCAGGTCTAGCGTGATCAGCATGTGCATGGGTTATCACTGCTTTTTCTACCGGCTTCCATGGGTCGATGTAGAAATTTCCAAGTTCGCAATAGATTCCCTTGGACGTAAACTGTAATAAATCTTGCATTGAGCTAGATACGAGTAGTTGTTTGGTAAAGTAACTACATTTGTGACTATGAGGTTTCGGCAAAAGCTTACTTACCTAATAATTGTCTGGGCTACACTCGGCGTTGGTGTAGTTTTCGTCTGGGTTTTAAAAAAGAAAGCTCAGGAAACAACTGTTGTACTTTTGCCCTCTGTAGGCCCATTTGTGAAAGGCGGTTGGATAAGCATTGATTCTGCCTTAGCTAAAGGGCATCTCGATGCTTTACTATATGAAGGAAATGCAGAAGGTGTATCGTATAATTTTTCGAATACTTTAGAGCCTTCGAATCTTATGACATTCAGGGAGAAGTACGAATCGAAGTTATTCAATATCACGCCTGATTCTATCTATTATTTGTCGGTAAGTAAATCTTTAAAACGCCTAGAATTAGCAGAAATTGATAGTTTGTATTCAGAAGAACTTAATACACTAAGAAGAAAAGCGTTCTTCGACGCGTACTCGGAACAACTTAATCGTATCGAAGCCTTCAATACAATGCGCGGAAAAAAAAGTCCTAATTTGTACAGAAAGCTATCCGAACGTTATGCTCAATTACTTGTACAGGGGTTATACAAACATGAAAACTTAAAAAATACGAGAAGAGTCGTTATGGTTGTCGACATTATTAATTATCACAACGTCAAAATTCTTTTAAGTAATAACCCTTCAATAAAGCTTGAAGATGAGATATAGGTATTATCTCGTTTTAATTGCTTTAAACTTTTATCTGCCGACCTCTTCATTTTCTCAAGTGTTGAATGCAGAAGCATTTAAAAGTCAAGAGGCAAGAACAGATAGTTTTCAAGGCCAATTCACTTTTGGATTAACTGCAGATCAGCAAAGAAGCTTGATTTATTCGGTATTCAGCGATATTGATATGAGCTTTAAAATTCATGCTAAGTCACTGCTTACAGCTGGTAGATTTAGAGTTACTGGAACTTCAGATCAAATGCTTTTAAATGGGGGATTCGTTCACTTAAGGCTTCGGGACAATTCCGGAAAAAATTTGTTGCTGGAAGAATATATTCAATATCAATGGGATGGGGTAAGGGGAATGAAGAACAGGTTCATAGCTGGAGCTAACATTCGTCAGAAATTATTGAATTCCTCAAAGAGTCAGTTATTTCTTGGATTTGGACTTTTTTACGAATTCGAAGAATGGGGGATGAGTGCGGTCCCTCAGGAATTAGTACCAACAGGAGTTTCTTCAATTAGCGTAAATCTTGCGAAATTCAACATTTATTCACGGTTTAGCAGACAACTTGGACACAACACTCGCTTTAGTGGAGTATTTTATTATCAAGCTCTACCTGAAACCTTTTTTGAACATTTCAGGTTTGCAGGCACATTTCAACTCCTTTTCAAAGTTGGGAGAAACTTAGATTTTACCGTAAACTACGATGGAATTTACGATACTAAACCTTTGGTTCCAATAAGAAACCTTTATTACAATATTTCGAACCAATTCGTGTGGAAATTTTAACCTCATTTTAGTGTTTCCAGTGCTAAATTAGAGCGTGGTTAGTTTTGTTAAAGTTGTTCTGATCTTTTTGGCTTTTATGTTTTCGAGCCTTGAAGCATTGGCGCATTCTAATAGTCATTATCTCGTCCCTAACAGAGGTCAATGGCCTGAAGAAGCCATTGCGAGAGCTCAAATAGAAGGGGCAGACCTATTTATCACGAAGTTTGGATTTAGAATTAGGTTGTGGGATCAAAAAAAAATAAACGAAACTCACGAAAGCAGAAATTTTGAGAACCCACTGTCTTCGTTTGCTTTCGATTTAACATTTATAGATGGAGATTTTTCACGCCCAGTTTTTTCTGATTTTGGCCACTTCCCAATTAACTTCTTAATTGGGAACGAAGCATCCAGGTGGGCCACCAACATCCTTCCGGCTAAACAAGTCGTATTTAAATCAGTATATCAGGGTATAGATCTAAAGATTTACTTTGAGGGTGAGGCTTTTAAATATGAGTTTATTGTTCACCCTAAAGCCAATTCAAAACTCATTAGATGGAAAGTCTCAAAGGGAGTGTCCACAAAACTGTCTGGAAATAACCTCCTATACAAAACCCCTTTAGGAACTTTCTCAGATATCGACTTGGATGTATTTACAAAATCTGAAGGCAAGCAATTCAAGGTAGGAGCGTCATACAACAAATTTAAAGATCAATTTTCATTCACTCTTGATAGCTATAATATTGATGATACGCTTGTTATTGATCCAGTATTGATTTTTGGCACATTTTCCGGTTCTACATCCGATAATTGGGGATTTACTGCAACAAGTGACGATTTGGGTAATGGTTATTTGGGTGGAATCGTGCGCAATTCCGGTTATCCAGTTACCATAGGAGCCATAGACACCTCATTTAATGGGGGAGATTGGGATATTTCATTGTCTAAGTTTAGTGAAGATGGTAGCCAATTATTGTACTCAACTTATCTGGGTGGTAACTTGGCCGAATATCCCATGAGCTTGGTGGTTAATTCTTTTGGAGAGTTGTTCATCCTCGCTAAAACGTTATCACTTGATTTCCCGGTGTCAGCAAGCGCATATGACCAAACTCACAATGGACTCTTCGATTTAGTAGTTACTAGATTAAATCCGTCAGGAAGTACTATAGTCGCATCCACGTTCATCGGTGGATCTGCTAATGATGGTCATAATAGGCTTTTAGCCAATAACCGCTATTTACCAGACACTACTTCTTTAGAGTACAATTATGGGGACGATAGCAGAGGTGATATTTTAATTGATTCACTTGGCTTTGTATTCATAGCAAGTAATACTTATTCTTCAGATTTTCCAACCTCCGGTACTGCTCAATCAACTCATTCAGGTCAGTCTGATGCTGTTGTTCTTAAATTGAACGCCAATTTAAGTTCTTTAATATGGTCTTCGCTTTTAGGAGGAGGAGCGCATGATGCAGCCTACAGTCTGACATTTAGATCCAATTCTAATGTTCTCTATATTGCTGGAGGCACTCGAAGTCAAAACTTCCTTTCCAGTTCAAATGTTAATACTGGTTTCGATTTAACCCATAATGGTAACACTGATGGCTTCGTAGTTGGATTAAATTTGAGCAATGGTCAATTGTTGTATCGTTCGTTTATAGGTACAACTTCCTATGATCAAGCTTATCTCATTTATGCCGACAATTTTGATGGAATCTATGTTACTGGCCAAAGCAGAGGCTCAATCCCCGTTTTTCCAGCAACAGTATACCGGAATACAGGGGGTAAGATATTCGTGCAGAAGTATAATTCAAGATTAGATACTTTGCAATTATCAACAGTTTTTGGGCCTTCTACTACTAGTCCTTCATTAGTTCCTACGGCCATGCTAGTTGACCTTTGCAACCGCATTTATGTGGCAGGGTGGGGCGGTAGTGCTAACAGTATTTCAGGTCCTCTAGGTAATTGGCCAATAACAAATGATGCTTTTCGTCAGAATACGGATGGTTCTGATTTTTATTTTATGGTATTAGAATCAGACCTTAGATCTTTAATTTACAGTACTTTTTTTGGCGGTAGTGCAGCAGAACATGTCGACGGTGGCACGAGTCGTTTTAATAGAAACGGAGTGATTTATCAGGCGGTTTGTGCTGGTTGCGGTGGTTCTAGTAGCTTTCCGGTAACTGCAAACGCTTGGTCTTCAACAAACAATTCGCCGAATTGTAATGCTGCACTTTTTAAGTTTGATCTTGAAACTTCAGTTCCAGTTGCCCAGTTTTCTACCCAATATCCAGATACTCCAGTATGCGCTCTAATCCCTGTTCAATTTAGGTCAACGGGAACAATCGCAGCTGATTATTTTTGGGATTTCGGATTACCTGGTGCAACATCTAGAATGCAAAATCCTAGTTTCACTTACACGATTCCAGGTTTGTACACCATTACCTTAATAGTGACAAATTGTGCTGGCAGTGATACAATCGTCGGTAGGGTGGAAGTGCTAAGTCCAGCTACAATTTCGAGCCCAAGGAATCAAAAGGTATGTGTAAACGATACTTTACAATTGTCTCTATTGGGGGGATTTGGTTATCGTTGGATTCCCGATGCCATTCTTTTAGATACTATTGGTAATTCACCAAGAGTAAAAGGAATAACTTCTAGATGGTTATATGTTTATATATCCAATGCTGCTGGATGTGAATCTCTTGATAGCGTTTTTATTCAGGTTATTGGTCTTCGCAATGTTGTAGCTGACACCATAAGCTTCTGCTTGGGTAAAAGCACTACAATTCAGCCTCGTATCAGTAATGAGGTGACTTCATGGTTCTGGGTTGCTCATCCTTTAATTACAAATCCTCTTTTACTTAATCAGACAATATTTACTTTAAGTACGACCAAACTGTATTTAGTGACAAATGATACCAATGGGTGCAGTAATTTAGACAGCACAGTGATAAATCCTATCGTCACTGTTCGGATTTCAGCCGGGCCCGATAAATTAGTTTGTTTAGATGAGCAGGTAATTTTAACAGCGGCTGGTGCATCAAGGTATTTATGGAGTAATGGGGATACTACAAATAGCATTACTGTGCCGTTTGCTAATGCCGCTACCTATTGGGTGACTGGCTTTGAAGATAGCTGTCAAAGTTTACCCGATACAGTACGGGTTATTCAAAACATTATAGAAGCTAGTTTTAAAGTTGAACCAGATACTGCTTATGCTCCATCTTCGGTTCAGTTTATCAATTTGAGCACTGGAGAAGGAATTAATACATTTAGATGGAATTTTGGGGATGGAGGTACGAGCACACTGAATAATCCCTCCTACATTTATAGAAATCCCGGAAGGTATTCGGTTACACTAGAAACTATAAATTCTATATCGGGTTGTTCTGATTCAATGATTTACAATTATGTATTTGTAGATAGTATTTTGTTCTTATTACCGAATACCTTTTCTCCTAATAACGATGGTTTGAATGACTACTTCTTTGGTGTGCAGAGAAATTTTGAAAGCTTTAGAATAATCATATACAACCGATGGGGTGAATTAATTTTTGAGAGTAACGATCCCGCTTTTACATGGGATGGTAAGTTGAAGGGAAAATATTTATCTAGTGGGATTTATCCATATGTTGTGACGGCGGTTGGTAAAAACCGGAAACCCTATCAGTTTGCAGGTGAGGTGAAGTTAATTAGATGATAAATCCTCATTATCAGTATTTTATATTTTGCCGAATAATTTGGAGCATATTAAATTAAAAAAAGCCCGTCAGCTCTTTGGATTTGTGGTTTATCCCCATATCTTTGCACAACCTTTTCAAAAGGGGTAAAGGATTCCGTAGCTCAGCTGGTAGAGCATAACACTTTTAATGTTAGGGTCCTGGGTTCGAGCCCCAGCGGGATCACAAGGCGCGAGTAATCGCGCCTTTTTCGTTAGAAAATTGTTCGATGTAAGGATCGAAGTCATCAGGTTTACTTGGCCTCCCGTGAACAGGCATATCGAGTTCTATTCTTGTGCCTTTTCCTGGAGATGAATTCAATCGAAATGATGCACCCTCATATGCGCTTATTCTAGATTGAAAGTTATGTAAGCCAATACCACTTTTTGTTTTTGCTGGATCAAAGCCCCGACCATTGTCTTCTATTCTGAGTTGAATGGTTTCATGAATCAAACAAATGTGCATCCATACCGTAGATGCGAAAGCATGTTTATGTATGTTCTGCAGACTTTCTTGCGATATTCGATACATGGTCATGGCTACATCTGGTGCCAATATATGTTCGTCAACATCATAAGTCAAAGAAAAGTAAGTTGTAGGAGATAACAGGCGGTATGTAGATACGAGCTTCTCCAATTCTAGTTGTAAAGAAGACTCTTTGAAACTTGGGGGCAATAATTGGTGTGATATATTTCTTACATCATGAATGCTTTGGTCTAAAGCACTTAAGGCTTTTTCATAGAAATTGAGTTGAGATAGGTCGAAGGTATTACGTAATTGATTTGGCGAAGGAAGCAGAAATCGGGCTCCTACCAACGTACCTGCTACATGGTCATGTAAATCACGGGCGATCCTTTCTCTTTCTTTTTCTTGACCATGAAAGAACTCTTTCAAGCGTGCGGTTTTTTCTTTTGCCACTTCCGCTTGAAGTAAAAGTCGTTCGTCGCTAAGTAGTTTGAACTGATAAGCTAGAATGGCAGTGAAAATTAGAATTTCTAAGGCACTGCCGTACCAAGGGGCATAATAGAGAAGGTGATGGTAGTGAATAACTTCTAAATCGACTAGTATAAGACAAATAGCACCGACTAGCGAAAAGCTGAAAGCTATTAGAAATGAATTGCTCGTCAATTTAGAATTTCCTCTCACACTGTAGGCTGCTATAAGCAAAGCAACATAAGTGAATAGAATAACCATGGAAACCCACGGGAAGAGACTATTAAAGTTTTCCCTTAAATATTCCATCAAGAAAAAACTTAAAAAGATAAACGAACCAATTATCCCGGTTGAAATATTAAAAAGGCCATGAAGAATTGGCAAATTTTTTCGCGTACTTAAAAAGTGCTGGGCAAACCTAATGATAAAAAAACTTGATAAAAGAGCTAAATAGGAGCGTAGTATGTCATTATAACCTGGATAATCTGGAATCATGTATTGAAAACCATATCCAAAAGTAGAAATCGAGTAGCCCAACATGGATATAAGAAAGAACCCATACCATAGGTAAATAGATCTTCTTAACATGATGACAGAAAAAAATGCCAAAGAGATATTCACTAAGATAAATCCGAAGTAAATACCTATTATTAAATTAATTCCTTCTTGATATTGATGGTAAGCATTTTGAGTACGAATACTGATAGGCACCATTACATTTCCAGAAGCTTCATTGTAGGATCTTGTATAGAGATAGTCAACTTCCCCAGGTTTTATTCTTAGTTCATATACTGGCAATCTGCCGCGAATGGGCCAGTTTTTGTGAGGAATATGGTCACCAGCTTTAGCTACAAGATGTATTTGATTGCCTGAACGAATGTAAAATTCTACTACATCTAAATTCGGATTATCGATTGAAATCAATAAATTTTGAGTTCGAGTTCCCGTATTTTTAATTAATACTCGGTGCCAATAAGCGGCTTTTACATAGCCTAAAACAACTTTATTTGATAATAGATCACCCGCGCGTACATCAAATATTTGAAGTAGGAAATTGGGGTTAAGCTGAAACGAGCCATCCGTGAACATTGGCAGTGAAATCGGACTGACAAGTTCATCAAAATCATCTCCTACGTACAAGGTATCGTTTGCACCAAATGAATTATTTGATAAACAAAAAAAAAGTAGTAGAAGTGTGAGAAGTCTCAAACCATGTTGTTTTTTAAGGCAAAAGCAACCAATCCTGCTGTACTATGAATCTTTAGCTTTTGCATTATGTTTTTTCGATGCGTTAGCACGGTATCTTCACTTATAAATAACTCTTCTGCTATTCTTTTACTGCTTTTATCGTGAGCAATGTGCTTTAAAATTTCACTTTCTCTTTTAGTTAAAACAGCATTTAATGTGTCTTGATCTTGTTGAAAGAATGCAGTTTCTTCTGGAAAATAACTTCCGCCGTCCAATATGGTTAACATGGCAAGTTCTAATTTGCTACCATCACCATTTTTGACAAAAAAGCCATCCGCTTTCGATGCCATAACTTTTTTAAAAACAAACGGACTATCGAACATTGTCATTACCAAAATTTTCGTTTCCGGTGCATTGATTTTAAGCCAGAAGATTAGGTCATGTCCACTAAATTCAGGCATTTGTAAGTCGGTAACGACCAGATTGTAGCTATTGCCAGCTAAAATGTCTTGCATTAGTAACGGGCCGCTAGTATAAGGCTTTACTACCTCAACAAAATTAAATTGACTAATAAGCCATCTTAATCCATCTAAAAGGATGGTATGGTCGTCAACAACTGCGATTCGATATTTCTTCATTTTTCCGAATATGAACATACGCAATAAGACACTGAATTGGAAATTTGATCCAAAAATTCTCAATCACGTCCACAAGTTTTATTTTACCGGTAATTCGTGGTCAAAACAAAGTGAACTTTTTATTTACTTGTGAGGCATTTAATACACCAATCATATCATAATGCTATCTCTAGTCCAAAGATACTGGTGGTCACTAGCTTTAAGGGGCCTTTTTTTATTGGTTTTCGGCTTAATTGCAGTAACGGCACCTAACATGACGTCTGAGACTTTAGTACTCTACCTCGGCTTTTTTATGGCTTCTGTAGGTGCTGTTTTTATATTTGTCGGGCTCATGGTTCGTAAATCGCTGAGTAACTTGTTTGCGTTTTTATTTTTCGCATTAATTGATCTGTCAGTTGCCTATTGGTGCATTTTTAAGACAAGTCAATCAGTAGTTTATTTCGTCAGTCTAATTGCTATTTGGGCACTATTCATGGGACTTGTACTTTTCTGGATTGGATTATCCCAAAAAGGCACCACCCGCTTTTTATTGTTCATTAATGGAGGTTTGAGCATTGGCTTCGGTGTACTTATTTATACTAACCCGTTAAATATGACAAGTATCAACTTCATGTTAGGTTTTTACACGATTCTTTTGAGTCTTTTTTTACTTTATGTTAGTTTTAGACTTCGACAAAAGTTTCAGAAGAACCAGTTAGAACAAGTATTAAGCAAATAGATAATACGGTTTCATAAGTTCCAGGTATTCCGCCGAATAAATACCCCCTTCTCTAATCTTTAGTTTTTCAATCACTAATTTTGCAGGGTGTCTTTTGAGTTGTAGCACATAAAGACTCGCTGGTTTTTTATCATTAGAACTGATTTCCAGGCTACGGAATACAAACCAGTTTAAATTCTGAGCAATTTCGATAAAATTTGAAACCACGGAATTAGATAAGACTACAGCAATTTCTCCTTCTGGGCTTAGAAGCCTCTCTGCATTCATTAGAAATTCCAAGAACGATAACTTATCATGTGTTCTAGCAGACTTTCTGGACTCGGAAAGAATGGGATAACTGTTAGGAAAATAAGGCGGATTACTGATGATTAGATTGTAGGGTTGGCTATCGTGATTTTGAAAGCTCGTTTTGGTAACAGTCAGGCGATTATACCATGGAGATTCTTGGAAGTTTTGTTCTGCTTCTAGCGTAGAATCCAAGTCTATATCAATTGCATCTATCGTCGAATTGGGTAATCTCTGTGCCAAAATTAAAGCTACGATGCCACATCCTGTACCAACGTCCAAAACGCGCTCAGGGTTATTAAGCCTAACGGTTGCCCCAAGTAGAACTGCATCAGTGCCAACCGGCATGCTTGATTTACTGTGGCTAACCGAAAACTGCTTAAAATAAAATGGTTTTAAGGAGCGAGTCGCTGAATCTGCCACAAATCGTTCATTTTTTTGAAACAGATTCTGTCATGCAATCTACTCGCTCTGCCTTGCCAAAATTCTATCATCTCAGGTTTTACTAAAAAACCACCCCAATGTGGGGGGCGAGGAATTGGGCTGTCAGCAGGGAATTTCGCTTCAAAAACTCGTGTTAAACGTTCTATTTCTTCTCTATTTGGTATTATTTCACTTTGAGGTGAAGCCCAAGCCCCTAATCTGTTTCCCCGAGGTCTACTGTTAAAATAGTCGTTTGATATTTCTTCGGAAGTTTTTGTAATCGTCCCTTCAATTCGGACTTGTCTTTCTAATTCTGGCCAGAAAAAATTCAAACATACGTAGGGGTTAGCTAGAATTTCTTTCCCTTTGCGGCTTTCGTAATTTGTAAAAAAAACGAATCCACTTTCGTCAAAACCTCGAAGAAGTACGATTCTAGTACTCGGCTTTCCATTTAGGCATGTAGAAAGTGACATTGCATTCGGCTCAGGTACCTGGCTCTTTACCGCAGCTTCCATCCATTTTTGAAACTGCAAAAAAGGCGAAGGATCTATATCATTTTCGTGGAGTTCCTCTTGGGTGTAGTCTTTCCTGATATCACGTACCGATTCGTTGACTGCTTTCATGGTCGTGTTTTTATATTGTAAAATTACAGTGATTCGTGTGAAAGTGACTGTTTTCTATGATTTATTTGCTCTGTGATTCAAACATATTCGTTCTAAAGAAGTTTGGGTTGAAATGACCTTTTAGTGTGGAAAAAATCAAATTAGAAAGTGGCGTTCTGTTAATTTCGGAACCTTATTTGGAAGACCCGAATTTTAAGAAAACTGTTGTGCTAGTTGTTGAACACGACAGTAGCGGAACCGTTGGGTTTGTTTTGAACAAAAGAACAGAATTGTGTCTTCACGATGTCATGGAGAATATGCCACGTTTCACCTCTAATCTTTACCTTGGAGGTCCAGTTGAACAAAACACACTTCATTTTATTCATAGTTCGTCTCTTTCTATTCCCGGAAGCATAGAAGTTGCTTCAGGTTTGAATTGGGGAGGGGATTTTGATACCCTGTTGGATTTAATTTCATCCGGAGAGGTTACTGAAAATGAAGTGCGATTCTTTCTTGGGTATTCTGGCTGGGGCCCAGGACAGCTCTTTTCTGAAATTGAAAACAAGTCATGGATTGTAAGCAACTATAGCACTCGATCAATTTTGGATGTTGACTGCAACGAATTATGGCACCATATTCTGAGCAGTATGGGAGATCAGTTTAAATTGATAGCTAATTATCCAGATAATCCACAATTAAATTAAATTTCTCAAATCGAACTGATGAAAGTCATCTCCATTTTCTCGCTTTTCCTTTGTATAGCATGTACTTCTTCAAAACCAGAAATTCAAGAAATTACCGGTGAAACTATGGGGACTACCTATAGTATTCGATACTATGGCTTAAATGAAGAGTTGCTAAAACCATCGATAGATTCTTTGCTTAAAGTGGTTAATCAATCGCTTTCCACGTATATACAGAACTCAACAATTTCTCTTTTTAATCAAGCAGATTCTGTTTCATCATTTGACTCTTATTTCCGAACTAATTTTGATAAAGCGCTTGAGGTTTACCAAAAATCTGATGGGAGTTTCGATGCCACAGTTATGCCTTTGGTTAATGCTTGGGGCTTTGGGTTTGAAAAAATGGAAACCCAAGTCGATAGTTCATTAATTGACTCTCTTTTAAATTTTGTTGGTTCCGATAAGGTGTTTATTGTAAATGAAAAGGTCTGTAAAAGGAAAAAGGGAGTAATGCTAGATTTTAGTGCACTTGCCAAAGGTTTTGGCGTAGATGAAGTCGCTCGTTTGATGGTGAGAAGAGGAATGCAAAATTTTATGATCGAAATAGGAGGGGAAGTCGTTTGTAGAGGCAAAAAGAACGATGGTTCTAATTGGGTAATTGGAGTAGAAAAGCCTATAAATGACGTATCGGGGACACAAAGAGCCGTTGAGCTTATTATCCCTTTAAAGAATGCAGCAATGGCCACCTCGGGAAATTACAGGAATTTTTATATCCGCAACGGAAAGAAGTATGCGCACGAAATTGACCCTAAAACAGGGTATCCTGTCGATCATAATTTACTAAGTGCAACTGTTATTGCCTATGATTGCATGACAGCGGATGCATGGGCTACAGCGTTCATGGTTATGGGACTGGAGAAGTCGAAGCAACTTTTATCAGAGCTGCCTGAACTAGATGTTTTCTTCATATATGCCAATGAAGATGGAAGTACTTCAACGTACGCATCTCCAGGAATGGAAAAGAGGATAAAAAGTAAGTAGTTTGAAAGAATCAGATAGGTTTATTGGCAGGACATACGGCTTTGTATCTGTTCGGACAAGTTTCACAATCAACTCCTTTTTCTGCGAGAAGAGGATTATGACTAGAACATGTACCTCTAAACTCTCCTTGTTTTAAAAAAATCAGACGTATACTAAGGCCAGCAATTCCAACTGCTAAAAAACCGAGTGTAAGGAGAAATATTTGCCACATAACTTTATGATGCTGCAAATATAACCATAGTATACGCCATGAGGTTCATTATGAATTGAAATTTGGAGCTTTTCAGTATCATTATGACAATTCTATAAAATCTTATGGAAAACCAAGATAAACGGCTTGAGGCATTTGAACGGCTATTAACCATCATGGATGAGTTAAGAGAAAAATGTCCGTGGGATAGAAAACAAACGATGGAAACCTTACGGCCTCTAACGATTGAAGAGTTGTACGAATTAGCAGATGCTATTCTCAAGAAGGACGGAGATGAAATAAAGAAAGAATTAGGCGATATTATGTTGCACCTAGTCTTTTATGCCAAAATTGCATCTGAGCAAAATTTGTTCGATATCACCGATGTATTAAATGGAATTTGTGATAAACTAATTCATCGCCACCCACATATTTATGGCAACATCAAAGTACAAAATGAAGAGGAGGTGAAGCAAAATTGGGAAAAACTAAAGCTCAAAGAAGGTAAAAGTTCGGTTCTCGAAGGCGTGCCAGTTTCATTACCTGCAATGGTTAAGGCAATTCGAATACAAGAAAAGGCGCGTGGTGTTGGATTTGATTGGGATACAAAAGCTCAGGTTATTGAAAAAGTTTATGAAGAGTTGGAGGAATTGAAAGTAGAACTAGAAAAAAACGATAGTATTCGAATTGAAGCCGAGTTTGGAGATTTTCTCTTTTCAATAATTAACTTATCTAGATTTGTAGATGTCAATCCTGAAAATGCGCTAGAAAAAACCAATCTAAAGTTTATATCCAGATTCCAGTTCTTGGAGAAAAAAGCCAAAGAAAAAGGTAAGGAACTTCAGGACATGACTTTGAAAGAGATGGAAGCTTTTTGGAATGAAGCAAAAGAAAAAGGATGAAACTTATTATTTCGCTTTTGCTACTTTTTCAGCTGCAGTTACATGCATTTGGTCAGCGAATTAACTCAATAAATAGAGATTATTTAAAAGGGTACTATACTGATTGTAGGGATCTTATTGCTTCACCATTCAATTGGGATAGAGACAATTGGTTGACTTTCACCGTCACAGGACTATCCATAATTGGATTGTCGAGTTTCGATGATCCGATTAATACTAACCGTCGTGTATTGAAAATTTGGGATTCTAGTGTTTTGACTCATACCCAAAATTTTGGAAATGGTTTATACTCTTTACCAGTTTTTGGATTGTTGTATGGATATGGATGGATGAACCGCATTCCTAAATACCAGTACGCTGCATTAGATGCTACTAAAGCATTTGTCTTAAGTAGATTTTTAGTGCAAATACCGAAATTTCTGTTTCAAAGAGTTAGGCCCAATAATTTTGAATCTAATCCTCATTTGTTCCTAGGCCCATTGAGTAATGGAATAAACCGGTCGTTTCCGAGCGGACATACAACGTCAATTTTTGCCGCTGTTTCTGCCTTGAATGCTTACTTCGAAGAGCGATCATTCAAGATAGTATCTTATTCTTTGGCAGGATTAGTTGGCCTGCAGAGAATATCCTCTGGGGAACATTGGTTCACTGACGTAGTTGCTGGTGCTGCCTTTGGAATTTACTGTGGGAGATTTATTGCAAATCAAAGATTAAGCAATAAGGATTTCACTATTCAACCTTACTTACAAACTTCAAGACTGGGAGTTTTGGTTAGATTCTGATGGATTTATCTGTTTTTTTACCTTATCAGTAAGTTTTAGCCCTTCAAGAATTTGAATATTAACCCCGTCAGATAGTCCTGTTTTAATTTTCTTTTTGATGAAGTTTTGTGGCTTGGTCTCAAGTTCCACATAAGGCTCATTGTTTTCGAAGATGATTAATGCCTCAGGTATTGTCAGTGCAGAATCCACTCTGTTTAAAACAATATCTGCATTGGCACTGTATCCGGCACGGATAAAATGATTGTTATCGAGTTTTACTGCTGCCTTAATCGTAAACTGAATTGCTCCATTTTCGGTGATACCCTTAGGGGATATAAATTCTAAAGTTGCATTGAATTTAACTTGGTCTATTGCGCCGATAGTCAATATCAGGTCCATTCCTTCTTTTATCTTGCCAACTTCCGATTCATCTATTTTACCTTCAAAAATCATTTCGCCTAAATCTGCAACTGTAGCAATTGTAGTTCCGACATTAAAATTATTCACTTCAATAACGGAGAAGCCCTCTTGAACAGGAACGTCGAGAACCATCCCAGTAGCTGTTGATCGAACTAATGTCAAAGTTGTGCCACTTGAACTTTTTGCTACGCCTTCTTTGATGATTTCCAAGGCATCTTCAGCTGCTTTTACCTCTTCTCTCGCGTTTTCGTATGCAAGTTTGAATTGTTGAAACTCAGATAACGAAATGACCTTTTGCTCAAATAGTTGGCGATTTCTATCGAAATCGATTTTGTTCTGCTCTTGGCTAAGTTTAGCACGATTTAGTCTATTCTCAGCATTGCTCAAATTTGCCAGATTAGGTACGATTTTAATTTTGGCAATTAAATCACCTTTCTTCACCCGATCTCCCGCTTGAACATATAGTCGTTCAATTATACCTGACACTTGTGGTTTAATTTCAATTTCTTTTCTAGGTTTAATTGAACCAGTAGCAACAGTCTTTTTGATAACATTTCTGATAGTTGGTAATTCCGTTTCGTAAACAACCGGTTTCTCAACAGATTTTTGATACAAGTAGTAAAACGTATAAATGAATCCTGCCAGGAGCACGATGATTAGAGCTATTCGAAAGAATTTTTTCATATAAAAAATAAGTTAAATGTCTGTCCTAAGTGCGTCAACCGTAGAAATGGAAATTGCCCTTCTTGCGGGTATTAATCCAGCCAATAAACCCGCTACAATGAGTATAATCAGCGCAACCAAGCCTACAGCAAAATTTACTGATGGATTTAAAAACATTGTTTCGGCATCACCTTCTCCAATTGCAGAAGAAATTGCCGCTAAAAGAGCTACCCCGGTTGCTAAACCTGTGTATCCTGCTATGAAGGTCAATAATACCGATTCCAGCATTATCTGGCCAATAATTTCTAATGGTGATGCGCCAATAGCTCGTCTAATGCCTATCTCTTTCGTTCTTTCCTTTACTACAACGAGCATAATATTACTAACTCCAATTACCCCTGCGATGAGAGTCCCGATTCCTACTACCCAAACTAAAACCCGAATCCCTAAAAAGAGGCCTTGAAATTTTTCGAACTCTTTTTCCAAGTTGAACGATCCTACGGCGGATTTATCGTCAGGATGAATACGATGACGCTTTTGCATCAAAAGTTTCAGTTTTTCTTCAACCACAGATGCTTGTACATGGTCTTTGCTGGTAGCAACTAGCCAGCCAATTTTATCTCCCCAGTTGAATGTTTGTTGAAAGGTCGTAAAAGGTATAAAGATAGTATTCATAACTTCCTCTCTATCGTTGGAAGATTTGGGAGAGAAATGTCCAATTACTTGAAAATAAACACCATTAATACGGATATACTGACCTATGGGATTCTCCTCTGGTTTGAATAAGGTTTCTTTAACTCTGGACCCGATAACGCAAATTTTTCTTTTTTCAGAAATATCAAAGTTGTTCAAAAACCTTCCACTTACTATGGTAACGGGGGAGATGTCTTGCAAAACGGGATAATCTCCATAAATGGAGAAAGCTGCAGTAATTTTTCCTCGGGTAACGTTGTTGCCTCCCCTCCAGCCCCCCAGCTGGCAACGCCCTGCAATTAGTTTTAGCTCAGGAATCAGCAATTTTGCTGCTTCAATATCACTGTTTCTGAAGGAGTACCATCTACCTCTTGGTAAACCATCGAAGGGTAGGCTTGTGTTTCGGGACCACATGAATACACTATTCGTGGCTTGACCCTGAAATCCTTTGGAAACTCCATTCTGCAAGCCATTACCAGATCCTAGCATGATAACGAGCATGAATATTCCCCAAAAAACCCCGAAGGCAGTGAGAAATGTCCTCAGCTTATTGCGCATCAGAACAGCCCATATTTCCTCCCAGCGATCAATATCAAAGATTCTATTCATCTCTCAACGCTTCAATAGTGGGAATAGCTGCGGCTCTTTGGGCAGGTAAATAACCAGCTATAGTTCCAGCTAGTATTAAAATGGCTGTACAGCTCAGAGCGGTCACAAGGTCAACTTCTGGGTTTCGAAAAAACTCGGCTGCCGGTAATTGCCCGCTCAAAAATTCGAGCAATCCTATTCCAGCAATCATACCAACATATCCGGCAATGGTGGTAATAAAAACACTTTCGAACAATATCATTGAAATTACATTCCAAGGTGTAGCACCAATGGCTTTTCTAATGCCAATTTCACGTGTTCGTTCTTTTACAGTAATCATCATGATGTTGCTGACCCCTACAACGCCAGCTAGAATGGTACCTAACCCGATTAACCAAACAAATAAACGAATACCAGTCATAAGACCCATAACCTTGGAGTATTCTTGATACGTATCCCAAACCCAGAGTGCTCTTTGGTCTTCGGGATTAAACTTATATCTCTCTGAAAACTTATTTCTCACTTCTTTAACAACCTCAGGTGTATTCTTCAAAGCCGCATTATCGAGCGTAAACACGAATTGTTCAATTCTATTGGCGTAACCGAAAGCCTTTGATGCTGTACTCCATGGGATGTATGCTCTTCTGGTATCATTTTCATTCTGTTCCGTGAACGTGCCAATCACTTGAAATGAGATGCCGTTTATTTCAAAATACTCACCAATTGGGTCAATACCATTAAATAGCTCATCCTGAATTGGTTTCCCAATGCAGGCTACTTTTCTATACTCTTTTACATCTGCTTCATTGATGAACCGCCCTGTGAGTAAGGTGATGTTCTCGCCCTCTAGCATGGCTGGCCCAACTCCTTTAGCATTCATATCAGCCCCATACTTGTTTTTCCAAGTAAATTGGTTGGCTTCCCACATGTTGTGGCGAAGGCTTAAGTTTTGCTTTCCTTGTATGGAGGACAAAAGTGTGCTGTCTTCTACAGTTAAACGGATTTGCCTACCTGCTTGCATCCCTGCATGCGACATTGTTGTTTGACCACCGGTTATCCAAATCGCATTGACAGCATCTTGCTGAAATTGATGTTCAACCCCATTCCGAAGGCCGTTCCCAGTTCCAAGCAAAATAATTAGCATAAAAATTCCCCACGCCACACTGAAAGATGTCAAGAAAGTACGCAGCTTATTTTTGCTAATCGTATCAAGAATTTCCTTCCAGGTTTCAAGATCAAACATGAGTCAACTCATTTACTATCAAACCGTCTTTGATTTTAATTATACGATTAGTCCTGTTAGCAATTTCCATTTCGTGAGTCACGATTACTACGGTAATCCCTTGCTTGTTAATGTCTTCTAGTAATTCCATTACATGATCTGATGTCTGACTGTCGAGTGCTCCAGTGGGTTCGTCGGCAAGGATAAGTGAAGGTTTGCTAATCAATGCCCGTGCAATCGCCACTCTTTGTTTTTGACCGCCACTCATTTCGTTAGGAAGATGATTAGCCCAATCTTTCAAGCCAACCATATCTAAATATTCAAGAGCAATTGCATTTCGCCTCGACCGACCAACACCTTGATAATACAAGGGTAGCGCAACGTTTTCAAGTGCATTCTTAAAGGATACTAAATTGAAAGATTGAAATACAAATCCTATTAGTTTATTCCTCAGCTGCGCTGCGCGAGTCTCGGTTAAATCCTTAATGAGATGCCCATTTAAAACATATTGACCTGAATCATATTTATCAAGTATGCCGATTACGTTTAGCAGTGTTGATTTTCCAGAACCAGACGCCCCCATAATTGAAACAAGCTCTCCATTTTTTACTTCTAAGTCTATTCCTTTCAGAACTTCAAGTTTTTGTTGTCCTAAGGTGTAACTTTTACGTATTTGGCTGATTTCAATCATGGAGAATTTTAAATCTAAATTGCATTTTTTGACTTCATGTTCACATGGATTGGGCTAAGTTTTAGGTAATTTAACACCATAAAAAAAGCCAGCTATATGAGCTGGCTTCAATCATGGGTTGAAATTCTTTAGTTAGCCGACATATATTCGGCTACTCCTTGGTGCGTATCAACCAATCCGGCTTTTCCATTTTCCCAATTAGCAGGACACACTTCACCTTTTTCTTCGTGGAATAGTAGCGCATCGACTATACGCAATGCCTCATTTACATTTCGACCTAAAGGGAAGTTGTTAACCAGTTGGTGCTGAACAATGCCTTCTTTGTCGATCAAAAAAAGACCGCGATATGCAATCATGGGACCAGTTGCAATCATTTCGCCACTTTCATTATAGTCGTAGTCGCCTGCTAGTACGCCATAATTCATGCTGATTGTTTTGGTAGTGTCGGCTACGATTGGATACGTGATGCCTTTAATACCACCCTCAGATTTATTCATTTGTAACCAACCCCAGTGAGATTCTTCTGAGTCGGTTGACGCCGCAACTATCGCGACATCTCGTTTTTCAAACTCGCTTATTTTTTCTTGGAACGCGTGAAGTTCTGTGGGACAAACAAATGTGAAATCTTTAGGGTAAAAGAAGAAGATTACATGTTTTTTGCCTAAATATTGATCCAAGCTAAAATTTTCAACGATTTCTTCACCATCAATTACCGCTGGTGCTACAAATTTAGGGGCTTTTTTACCTACTAATACTGACATATACTGTGTTTACAATTTTTTTTGAAAGAACTTGATGAAATGACAAGAGCTTCTTTTTCAAGCCGCAAAATTACGGCTTTATAAGATGAATAAGAAAAGGCCTCGAGAAAAAACCAACGAAATCGAGACTTTCAGAATAACATTCATTTCGTTATTTTCGCACCCTCTTTGGTCCCGTAGCTCAATGGATAGAGCAACTGCCTTCTAAGCAGTAGGTTACTGGTTCGACCCCAGTCGGGATCGCAAAGACCTTCAGAAGGAAGTGTCTTTTTTTTTAGCAGACTGTACAACACCTCCATCAAAATCATATATTTGCACTCCCGCAGAATAACGCGGTCAGCCAAACAACGGTGAGATGGGTGAGTGGCTGAAACCAACAGTTTGCTAAACTGTCGTACGGGAAACTGTACCGAGGGTTCGAATCCCTCTCTCACCGCATATTCGGGGTGTAGCGCAGTCCGGTTAGCGCACCTGCTTTGGGAGCAGGGGGTCGCAGGTTCGAATCCTGCTACCCCGACTTAGAAGGCCTTCTGTAATTTACGGAAGGCCTTTTTTTATTTACTTCTAGGTATATGTAACTGCTTAATTAATATATACTTATAATGGTTTTTATTCTTGCATCATTTTTTTTTGATTTGTTATATTCTTTTGGTGACTAGTTTTCGTTATGCTAACTTGATTGAAAATTGACCGTTCATGAAAATCAATTTACTTTATATCCTGTTCCTTTTTTCGCTCATTTTCGCTTGTAAGGAGGAGGGGCCACCAATTTTAGATTTCGAAGGCAGGGTGGTTTTAGCAGGCACGAATCGATCACCTTTAGGCAAACCCCTTACCGTATATCTTATCAGAAAGGAACGGGAAAAAGGTGGTTTCTTTTATCCCATTGACAGTCTGAAGACCGATTCGAATGGGTATTTTAAAAAGTCGTTTATCATTGACAGGCAATATTCTGAGTATAAACTCAGTTGCGAAAAATTAAGTGGTTACGATGAATTAACCCAACTTATTCCTTCTAACTACGGTTTAAATAAGGGGGAAATTTTAATACAAGGGTATTCGAATGTCTTTTTAATAGGAAGGAATTTTAAGAGTACTGTTAATGATACTGTGTATGTTGAAGTGCTTCCTTATAATGAGCCATTTGCAAGATTTTACCTTGATCAAGGTAATGAACTTAGATATGCAAAGCAAAAGGTGCCGGCAAACGAATTGTTAACGTTTAAGGTACATCGGTTCGGCTTTCTTCCTGATTCGATTTGGTATTACGAAAGAAATTTCCAAGAAGCCAAAGTATATGAATTGCTCATAGAGTATTAAATAAAACAGCCCCATGGCAGTGGGGCTGTCCATGACATAGGATCCATATTTCACCCTAAATCCATACATCATGTTCTACAAATCTATTCATTTTTGGATTACTGCACTCGTATGTGTTGTAAATCTAACGTTTGCTCAATCGTCATTCGAGCAACATCAAGCAAGGTATTCAACTTTGCAGCCGTACACCCCGTCGGGCATACTTGCCGATCGAAGTCCTCACCATTTAGCGGCTAACGATTCAGTTAAAGCCGCTGGATTTTATCCGGGTTCGGGTCGTAACACATCCGTTTACCATTATAAACAACTTTACAACTGGGCCTATCAAGCAGTGTTTGATGTAAATAATTGGATTGAACCGAGAAGATTATCGTCGCTGATCGATAGTGCCAGATTAGGTTTTAGCAATGCCCAAGCCCCATGGCCCCAAGTTGCTCAGAACCAATTGCGTGCCGACGTTATGATGGGTAGCTTATTTTTAGAATACAACGAGGTAGCTCCTGATGCTTTTGAAAATAATTACATTTTTTATGACGATCAGGTGGATAAGTTCAAATTACGTCTAAATCCTTATCAGCACACCGATACAGTTTGGCTTTCAGGAACTCCTGGCTCGGGTAATTACCAAGTTCAAACGTACACTTTTACTCCAAATCAAGCACAAACTCTAGGAAATTGGAAAAATCAAAAACAATTGTGTGTTTTGACTTCTCTTGACCGAACGGTTATTGTAGGGCCCGGTCAGCCCATCAGATTTGCTTTTGATCATCATTTTAACAAATCAAATATAGCCGGGGCAAGTTTGGAAGTAGACTTCGACGATGGTCAGGGATTTAGAGTAATTCAGATAGGCATGCTTGTAAGTACGCTTGCAAATCGCAGCGGGGAAGTTACACTCAAATACAGAGTACGTGCTTCTAATGGTATGTTAATAGGAGATTTGGTTAATACTACCAATATATTCATTGTCCGGTCCAAGAGAATGAATGATTTAAGCTTTTATTCTTCTAATCCAGCTTCATGCAGTATTTCATTAAACGAAGGAGTAGGCGAAGCGCAATTGAATTTTGCTTTGTCGCCGTATTCAAATGGTAGGTTAACTAAGCCGTTTATTCTAGTTGAAGGGTTTGAGACGACTATGTTCGATAAGACAAATGCAGAGTTAGATTTGAAATCGAACGGTGGTTTTGGTGCTTTGAATTGGTTTACACTTAACTCATCGCAATTAAGTAGTGTTGGTTTTGAACAACTAAGGAATTTACCAGATCTTATTGATTCATTACTTGGTGTGGGGTTTGATGTTGGCTTTGTGGATTTCAGAACTAATCGAGCCCGAGTTGAAAAGAACGCGAATGCCTTAGTAAGCTTATTGCAACAGGTCAGCAACACTTTAGCTCTAAACGGGAGCGCTGAGGGTATACAATTAATGGGGGCAAGTATGGGAGGGTTGATAGCCCGCGATGCGCTCGTTAGAATGGAGAAAGCAGCTTGTTGTCATGAGGTAAAAGTTTATTATAGTTTTTCAACCCCTCACATGGGGGCCAATATTCCCATAGGTCTTCAAAACTTTGTGTATGATCTGGGGACTAAATTCAATATACTCGGGGCAAATGAAGATCATCGTTTGACCTACACGCAAGTATTAAACTCACCGGCCGCACGTCAAATGCTCATTATCCACAAAGAATCTAGTGCCTACACCGACCACATTTCATTTTTACAATACCAAAATCAAATGGGACTTCCTCAGCAGGTGAAGCGAATTGCTTTAACGGATGCTAGTTTAAGCGGTCACCTGCAACGAATGAACAACGATGATGAATTCTCGCCCTTTATTCAAGAACTACAAACGTTATTTGACTTTAAGTTGGCTGTTTGGGCACCGTTGGACTTCCCTGTACCAGACGATTTTTCTGGTAGAAAATACACAATAATGGATGCTAAAGGAAGGGTTATGCCACATAGCCCAAATGTTCAAAGCTCCGACTGGATTTACTACAGTGGAAGAAGTGCCGACGAGAACTTTGCTAATATCAGCCAACAATACCTTCGTTTGTTCCGTGGATACGGCTTCATAGCCTTAAATATACTTTTTCACGATGCTGCAAAAGTGATGTTTCCGGCTTTCGTAATTCCAATTTCAGTTTCACAAGGGGTTATTGCTCAGGGAATAATAAGCTATCATAAGAACCAGCTCAACAATGCTATAGTTCAACACGAACAAATGAATATTGCACAACGCAATTATCGATTAGTTCCACGTGCTAGTGAAGGGTATGACAATGCACCCGGTGATTACCGATCACTTTTGGGAAGCCTAGAAGCTGACGAACTACATTTATTTTCAGAGATTTTACCTCACCATGCTTTTGTGCATGTTTCGAGTAGCATTAACGAATCACTCTCTTCGCGGACGGTGTACATAAGCAATTCTTCAAACACGCCCTTTTCCGGTCACTTCGAAAAGTACAACGGAGTGAGGTATATGACGAAACCTGAGTACAAAAATGAAAAGCATGTTAGTTTATTAAAACTCAGAGAAACTTGGCTCATTGAAGCCCTGATAACATATTCTCATAACGAAATGATTACGAATAGTTACAAGAACCTAGGCTATTTTGGATCTGTAGATTTAACAAGTATTAGAGGAGATGAGAACCTGAATATTATTTCTAACACATTAGTTAATCATCAAGGCAAAATATCATTCAACCGACAAAATATTATTAATAACAATCTTGGATTCAGTTTCTCTCCGGTAGCAAATGCAACATTGGTGTTTTCTACCTTGAAAAACTCGTGTCAGGAGACAATCATTGACAATTACGGTGAGATAGAGTTGGGTGAGCCTGTAGGAAGTACATACTCGAATACAGCAGATGTAAACCTTTTATCAAATAGTAGATTGATCCTAAGAAATGGATGCATTCTTAGGATTAATCAACACAGCAAACTACTGCTTGATTCGGGTTCAACGTTGGAAATTCATGGCAACCCAACCATAATTATTGAAGAAAATGGTGAGTTAGAAATACGAGGAAAAGTAGTTTATGCTGACTCCAGTTCTCTGAGTATCGATGGATTAGGAAAACTAATTCTTAACCCGTATTTGGCGCACAATGAAGATCCACGTTACTTTATCAGAGCAACACGAGGAAAACTTATCGCATTTGGAAGTGGCGCCTTGAATAATCGGATCATAATTCTTCGTTCTGTATTTCTTCCTGAAGGATTAGAAGTAAGAATAGAACGACTTGGTGTAAGAATGGCGGAAAATACGAGGTTAGATATAACAGGAAGTGTCTTTATTAGAAATGTTCGTGTATCAAAACTTGGCCTAGGTAACCATGATGGAATCGTCCTTCATGGTCAGAATAAGGTTGCTATAAATGACGTGACGATATCAGGTGCTACAAAAGGCATTACCGCATTATTGGTTCATCGTCAAAATAGTTTAACCCTAAATAATGTGTTTTTCGTTAACAACGAGATTGGATTAGAAACGCATGGCAAGTCAGTCCGATTAAATGGGACTTCATTTATAAACAATGGTTCTGGTTGGATTGGATATGACATCGAAGGAATAAATGAGGTGAAAAATAGCACATTCACAGACAACCATACTGGTATAAATGTAATGGGACAAGGAGATGCTGATTTATCAATTAGTCAAACTTCAATCCAAAATAATAGAACTGGCATTCAATCATTTGGGCAGCTTTATGTAAGATTAAACTGCAATGATATTTCATCAAATATGATGGGTATTTACGCTGGAAATTATCAACTTTTACTCGGCGGTGGGGCACGAAACAGGTTTAATAATAATCAGCTAGCAATAAAATTAGAGGAAGTAGATAATTTGTATTTGACTGATGGTGAAAATGACTTCACAGGAAGCAATATGTACATTTCCGGCAGTTTTTCGGGTATTGCACTCAATTATTTGTCATTTAATTCATCAACACAGGGCTACGAAATTGACATTTTGAATAACCGGATGCCTATTATCGGTGGCGATACTAAAATGCTTTTGAGAGACTGGGACTTGAATCCCGTATATGGCCGAAACTTTACACCAATGCCTTTCGGTATACTAAGCTGTGAACCACATCAACTAATGTCGCATGTAGATTTTGTATTATCAAATTTCTTATCACAAACTTCTGTCAATACAGGGAGTGGAAATCAAAGTTTAAATGCAGCAATATTAGAAGCCCGACTACATATTTCTATTGATGATACCTTTAACACTGGAAACCATTTATTGGCTTTGAATAAATTCAATGCGTTATTTGGAAGTTGGAGAGCACTAAATGGTACCCCCGAGATAAGCGGCAACAATAGTGTCCTTTATGATCTAGCACTTAATCTAACGCTAAAAGCTCATAATAATGCTTATCGTTTTGGCGAAATTGTTCTGAACAGAGCCAATCCATTTGGAATTTTGAACAGTTATACGGCCAATGTAATCAATGAGCTTGACACCAGAATTAATGAACTTCTCGGATCAGGCCTAGCCATTGAACCAGATCGCATTTGGAATTTACAACTATTAAAGGCTCAAGTATTGCGAACAGCTGAGCATTATGTACTAGCAAAACAAGAGCTTAGCAGCATTCATCACTCAGCAATTGGAGATTGGGTTTCAATTGCTAACTATTGGTATTGTGTCTGCGATGTTGAAGAACAATTGATACTCGGCCAGATTTCACCTTTGGAATTTGAAAGTGGTAGAATAGCCTGTGCTGACTTAGTGCCTACCTTGAAGTTTGAATTACCACTAACTGGCGACAGAGCGAAAGATGTAGTTGTTGAGCGAAATTACACGCTATACCCTAATCCAGCCTCGGACTACTTCTATATCAGGAGCGAAAACCCCAACGGAATCGCAATTATTACTTTGATTGATGTCAACGGGGTAGAAATTGATCGATCTACTTGGTCAAATAGAGGCGAATTGTTTGAGAAACGTTTAAATAATTTACCTTCTGGCACATATCAAGTTAGAATAACGGATAATGAAAAGGTGATTAATAACATCCTAATTATACATTAGAGTCTGAAAACCTCCTTAATTACATCCTGGTGTGTCTGGCCAAATTGAGTCAGGCACCAGGCTAAGAGGAGTGAGCGCTCAGAGGGACTAATCCATTTTATTCCTTTGATAAGTTCTTTTCGAAATAAGTCTTTGTCGAAGCTCACCTTAGTAAGCACGGTTTTAACAAACTCTAGCATTGGCTTCATGGCAAACTGGGATTAAAACGACATTAAGATAACGGATTAGAACGTAATTAAGTATTCGTTTGACGAATGCCACAACAGTATTACCTGTTAAAGTTCCTTAACCTAACCTTAATGATAGTTGAGGTAGGCAAATTAACTTAGTACTACTAACTTTGCGACGCAAAATTTTGTTTCATGAAAAAACTGAAATTACTGTTATTCAGCATGCTATTCAGCGTGGTGGCACTGGCGCAGTACCCATTGAGAAGTATCGATTCGATACAATTTGTTCCTATTGATTCGCTATTGGTTGGAAATACCCTTTCTAAGTACGAGGGGGATACTGTAAGAGTTAGAGGACTTGTCATTTACAATCCTCGTCAACATGCCTTGAGTGCAAATTTTAAGGCTTCTTATCTTGTCGACACTAGCGCATTGTCAACAAATAACTGGAAGGGCCTTTTAATTAGAATGCTTTCCCCTGATTCTACTGCTACACAGTTTTTCAGCAACTTCATTCCAGGGAACATCGTAGAATGCACAGGAGTAGTCGCAGAATTTCGCGGTTCACAACCCAACTCTGGTGAAACACAAATAGATCTAATTCCTGTGGCCACGCAAGTAGTTGGTTTTGCAACTCCACCAGCACCTAAAGTGGTACCCATAAGCAATTTCATGCAATTTGATCCGAATGACCCTGTGATTCCTCAAAAAATCCAAAAGTTAACTGGTGAACAGTATGAAGGCATGTACGTTGAGTTTCAAAACGTATTTGTTACTGGTGTAAGTACATTTGGTGGAAATAGAATTGCGTGGTTAGTTCGTGACGCTTCTGGTTCCGAAATAAACGTCAGAGATGCGTCACAATGGTTTCGTCCTCCATTTGCTTCTTCTACGGCTTCAAATCCACCTAATCCCAACGCACCAGTTTTTATTCAACAAGGCAAAGCATTCGCGTATATCCGTGGAATTATTACAGAGACCAATTTCCAACCACCTTTATATCCTCGTTATGAAATTGTGCCATTAGTACAAACGGATTTAGGTCCGGTGGTTGCAGCTCCACCTTTTGCGTCAAACTTCTACTTTACACCTTCTGCACCAGCAGTAGGTCAGAGCGTGACCGTTGGGACTACCATAGTAGATTTGGACGGATCAGTTAATAGTGCAAAATTATTTTATGCTGTAGGACTCACTAATTCCACTTACGATTCAATCACTATGACATCCGCTGGAGTAGATACCTTCGTAGCAACCATACCAGGTTCTGCCCTTACTGTAAATGGTTCTTATGTGAAATATTATATACGAGCTACAGACAATCAAGGGTTCTCCGCTATTTATCCAGATACTACCACTGGTTTCAATGTATTCCGAATTGTAAATGGTGGAATAAATTCAGTTGCACAATTGCAAGAAACCCCTTATCGCAATGGAGCTTCGATTTATGCCAATCAACGCCTAACTGGTTTGAATATTCGTGGAAAAATAGTGAGCACTATTAACCCCGGGGATCTCGGTGCTATCTCTTTCCAAGATGGTACTGGACCATTCTCAGGAATTATGCTCAGAAGTAATGCAACTGGTAATTTAGATTTGGTCAATAGAGGCGATAGTATTCGGATAACTGCAGGTCGATTAATTGAAGATTTTGGGATAACAACCTTAACTGATGTAGACTATACGTTTATTTCGAATACTTCTCCAGTTTCTCCGGTTACAATTTCTATAGATTCCATTATTGCTCGCGCATATAACTACACCGAAGCTTATGAGTCGATGTTGATTCAGTTTGACTCAGTCTATGTGATTTCAAATAATGCAGATGCGCCTTCGAATTTCGGGGAATTCGCCATATACCCTGACTCATCAACTGCTGGATCAGGATTGAGAGTACGCACCGGTCCGAACACAAACGGCCTTTCTAGTCCTGCATTTCCACAGAACTTCAATGTGGATTCACTCGTAGAAAATGAAAAGTTAAACTTCATCCGTGGAGTATTAACTTTCAATTTTGGAAACTGGAAACTAATTCCTCGTTCACTAAATGACATCTCAGGTTTCAGTTCTGGCAGTGGCTCCTCGGTAATGCCTGTTAACAGTAACGTTAGAAGCTTAAGGATATACCCTAATCCTAATTCAGGCAACTTTACCTTGGATTTGAATCTGGAGACTGCTGAAAAATTAGAATTGTCAATTTCTGATATGACAGGGCGAATTATCCAAAGAGAATTTATTCAATTGGAAAAAGGGAACCAACGCCACCCCATAAACATCACAGGCTTAATGCAGGGAATGTACTTCCTCAAAGTCCAAGGAAATGGTAGTTATGTGGTTGAACGGTTCATTGTCAGGCAATAATATTAAGTCCATAAAAGAGCCTCCTTCGGGAGGCTCTTTTCATTTTAGAGCTTTTGTTGAACCATTCAAGTAGTTGTTCGTTTATGGAATAAACAGTTGTGGAAAATAGCTTTAAGTCGGATGCAATTTTTTGCGTTACAAACTTGTTATTTTAGCACAACGCGAATGTTAATTTGAAAGGATATCAGATGGATGCTAAGTTTTCACCCAAGGTTAAAGATGTAATCTCTTACAGTAGAGAGGAGGCAATCCGTCTAGGTCACGATTATATCGACCCCTGTCATTTATTATTGGGGTTAATAAGAGAAGGGGATGGTCAAGCAATAAAAACACTCAAAAGTTTGGGGGTTGATTTAAATCGTCTAAAAAAATCAATCGAAGATGCTATTAAGGGTACTACTTCGGTAAGTATGGTAAATGCCGAAAATATTCCATTGACCAAACAAGCTGAAAAAATATTGAAGATAACTTTCTTAGAAGCCAAAATATTCAAAAGTGAATTGATAGGAACTGTTCATTTACTTCTCTCAATTCTGAGAGAAGAAGATAGTTTGGCAACAAGAATTCTTGAGAAGTTTGACATTACTTATGAAATAGTGAAAGAAGAGATGGATGCTATGATAGATGGCAGAGAACGTCAAGAAACCCCAAAAGCTTCTTTTGATGAAACCTATGGAGAAGACGACAAAAAGTCGTTTGACCAACCTCGAAAGCCAGGGGCATCCAAATCACGCACACCAGTATTAGATAATTTTGGTCGAGACTTATCACAATTAGCCGAAGAAGGTAAACTTGACCCAATTATTGGAAGAGATGAGGAAATCGAACGCGTTTCTCAAATCTTAAGTCGTCGAAAAAAGAACAATCCCATTTTAATAGGTGAACCCGGGGTGGGTAAAACAGCAATTGCTGAAGGTCTTGCTCTACGAATTCATCAGAAAAAGGTGAGCAGAGTTTTGTTCAATAAAAGAATTGTAACGCTCGACTTATCGTCATTAGTCGCTGGAACCAAATATCGGGGACAATTTGAAGAGCGCATGAAAGCGGTTATGAGTGAGCTCGAAAAATCACCAGAGGTAATTTTGTTTATCGACGAAATTCATACTCTTGTGGGTGCTGGTGGGGCAAGTGGTTCGCTTGATGCCAGTAATATGTTCAAACCAGCTTTGGCAAGAGGCGAAATACAATGCATTGGTGCCACCACGCTCAACGAATATCGACAATTCATAGAGAAAGATGGAGCTCTTGACAGGCGTTTTCAAAAGGTTATGGTAGATCCACCGTCTCCTGAGGAAACAGTACAAATTCTATCTAATATAAAATCAAAGTACGAAGACCACCACAACGTGATTTATACTGACGCGGCTATTGAAGCGTGTGTTAAACTCACTGAAAGATATATTACGGATAGGTTTCATCCTGACAAAGCGATTGATGCGATGGATGAAGCTGGAGCCAGAGTTCACATTACAAACATCAATGTACCTCAGAATATTCTAGATCTTGAAAGTCAAATTGAAGAAATAAAAGAGCAAAAGAATAAAGTTGTTAAAAGCCAGAAATACGAAGAAGCAGCAAGGCTTAGAGATACAGAAAAACGACTTCTAGAAGAATTGGATAAAGCTAAGTCTGAGTGGGAAGCTGAATCAAAATTGAAACGGTTTACCGTAGATGAGCCAAATATTGCAGAAGTAGTAGCAATGATGTCGGGAATACCGGTAACACGTATTGCACAGGCGGAAAGTGAAAAGCTCACTCAGATGTCCGATGAGCTCAAATCAAAAGTTATTGGGCAAAATAAAGCTGTAGAAGCTATTTCTAAAGCAATACAGCGTACAAGGGCAGGGTTAAAGGATCCACGCAAACCCATAGGGTCTTTCATTTTTCTTGGGCCTACTGGGGTAGGAAAAACTGAATTAGCTAAAGAATTAGCCCGTTTTCTTTTTGATACAGAAGATGCACTCATTCGGGTAGATATGAGTGAGTATATGGAAAAGTTCGCGGTATCTAGATTGGTTGGTGCACCTCCTGGTTATGTTGGATACGAGGAAGGGGGGCAACTCACAGAAAAAGTTCGGCGGAAGCCATATTCCGTAGTTCTACTTGATGAAATAGAAAAGGCTCATCCTGACATTTTTAATATCCTATTACAAGTTTTGGATGATGGTGTTCTAACTGACGGCTTGGGACGAAAGGTCGATTTCAAGAATACCATAATCATTATGACTTCGAACATTGGTTCGAGGCAGCTGAAAGATTTTGGAACAGGAGTTGGTTTTACCACACCGGCAAAAACTAAACAAATAGAGGAAGAAAGTAGAGGTGTGATTCAAAATGCACTCAAAAAAACCTTTTCACCTGAATTTTTGAATAGGATCGACGATGTTATAGTCTTTAACAGCTTGGTGAAAGAAGACATCTTTAAAATCATTGACATTACACTCAAAGATGTCCTCAAAAGAGTTGAAGACTTGGGATACACACTTGAAATCACCGAAAAAGCTAAAGATTTCTTAAGCGAGAAAGGTTTTGATCCTTTGTTTGGTGCTAGGCCCTTGAAACGTGCAATTCAAAAGTACGTGGAGGATACCGTTGCTGAAAAAATTATTAGCGGTGGTGTTAAAGAAGGAGAGAAGCTTTTGGTTGACCTCAATGATAAACTTGAAATCACAGTCGAATCTTTGAAAAAGACGCGAAAAGTAAAAGACACCCCTTCGGAAGGGAATTAATTATTTCTCGAATTTAGTTGAGGCTGTCCGAATAGGGCAGCCTCTTCTTATTTTAGCTAAATGAATTACATTCTTTTTGACGATATGCTGTCTGAACGGCTATTGCCATTTACTTACACTAAACCTTCATGTGAAATACTGGTTGGGATATGGAATATTCGAGAAAAATGGGAGCATGCTTTTGGAAGGTCGATAAGTTACAAAGTTTTTAGATCGTACCTCTCAACGAAGTTCCCATTCAAAATTTCGGATGATAACGTATATGTAAATGGCAGGATGTTGCCTGATAACGCTTTAGTTGATGCTATTCAAAACCTTGGCGTAGGGCAAGTACTTAAAAAAGAAGGAACAATTTTAGCCATTCGTTCTAACAGTAATGTTGAGCGATTTGAAACTGAAGCCTTACAGCTGATTGGTTTTGATTTGTTTGAGTATAACGCAGAAGTTGGAATACTTCAGTTCCCAAATGACATTTTTACCTTGAATGGGTCTGAAATCAAAAAAGATTTTGACAAAATAACTTTCGGCCGCAGTAGTTCAACTTTAGATGTCTCAAATCGTGTAGTAGGAGA
The DNA here is from genome assembly GCA_943369355.1 of Chitinophaga pinensis. Lineage (GTDB taxonomy): Bacteria > Bacteroidota > Bacteroidia > UBA7662 > UBA7662 > UBA7662. The sequence goes on from CALRMX020000001.1 coordinate 155,520, forward strand.
AAGTAATCTCTTCGTCGAAGAAGGTGTAGTTGTTACGAACGCAATTATAAATGCCTCCAATGGACCCGTTTATTTGGCAAAAGATTCAGAAATCATGGACGGGGCCATTATTAGAGGTCCATTTTCTCTAGGAGAACACAGCACGGTGAAAATGGGGGCTAAAATTTACGGTGATACATCCATAGGACCGCATTGCAAGGTAGGTGGTGAAATTTCTAATAGCGTTGTATTTGGCTACTCTAATAAAGGGCATGATGGGTTCATGGGTAATAGCGTAATTGGGGAATGGTGTAATTGGGGAGCTGATACCAACAACTCTAATCTTAAAAACAACTATGACATCGTAAAACTATGGGATTATACCACAGGCCGTTTCAGGAGTACAGGATTGCAATTTTGTGGCTTGATGATGGGAGATCATAGCAAATGTGGTATAAACACCATGTTCAACACGGGAACAGTTGTAGGAGTAGGTGCAAATATTTTCGGCTCAGGGTTCCCTAGGAATTTTTTACCTGACTACACCTGGGGTGGGGCTCAAGGTTTTGAAACATTTCAGTTTGCAAAATTCCTTCAAACAGCAGAAAAAGTCATGCAAAGACGTGGAGTAGCGTTGGACGAAGCATACAAGAATATATTATTGACCGTATATAACGAAACCGCACAATACCGTAATTGGGAAAAATAAGAGTTATGAATAGAACGAAAATAATTGCAGGTAATTGGAAAATGAATAAGTCCTTCGATGAGGGTATGTCACTCTGCTCTGAAGTTACCAATATGCTAATTGACGAAGTTCAAGGTGACGTTAAGGTAATCTTGGTTCCTCCATTTTTGCATATCCATGCCTTAAGTCAACTTGTTAAGACAAGCAATCGAATTGCAATCGGAGGACAAAATTGCCACCATAAGCAGGCTGGTGCGTTTACCGGAGAGGTTTCCGCCTATATGTTGAAATCGGCTGGAGCTGATTACGTGCTTATAGGGCATAGCGAAAGAAGAGAATATTTCGGTGAAAAAGAGGATGTACTAGCAGATAAAATTCGGCGAGCACTAGAGTCAGGTTTAACTCCAATTTACTGTGTTGGAGAACTTAAGGCAGAAAGAGAAAAGGGTGATTACTACGAAGTAATACGAAAGCAATTGAAAAGTGTTTTGGCAGAATTTTCTGAGCAGGAAGTGTCGCAAATGGTTATTGCATATGAGCCAGTATGGGCAATAGGCACAGGACTTACTGCAACTCCTGAACAGGCTCAAGAGATACATTCGTTCATTAGAACCGAAATAGAGAATTTGTTTTCTGCTGAATGTTCGCAATTACTTCCAATACTTTATGGTGGCTCAGTAAATGCTGATAATGCAGCTTCATTGTTTTCAATGCCCGACATTGATGGTGGGCTAGTTGGCGGGGCATCCTTGAAGTCTAGAGACTTCGTAAATATTATAAAGTCGATCTGATGAACTATTTAAGACTCGATTTGAGGCTTGATGAAAACTTCAAGGAAATTTTGCTGGCAGAACTTTCGGAATTGGGTTTTGAAGCTTTTGAAGAAAGCGAAATAGGAACACTCACGGGATATGTTCAACAGGACTATCTGAATCAGGCTGAATTAGCTAGTACCCTTGATAGGTACAAAAAAGAAATTCTTGAAGTTTTAGCCCCTATTGCAGTTGAACAACAAAATTGGAACGCGGTATGGGAGAGCCAATATGAACCCGTGAGGATAGATGATTTTTGTTTAATTCGGGCGCCATTTCATGAGAAAGAATCGGGTTTTGTTCATGTATTAACCATTGAGCCTAAGATGTCGTTTGGAACTGGTCATCACGCTACCACTACCTTAATGGTTAAGGCTTTACGACACTTACCTCTGGTTGGATTGAAGGTGTTGGACATGGGTTGCGGTACAGGGATTCTGGGAATTTTAGCGGCACGCTTGGGTGCGAATAAAGTTGTTGGAATCGATATTGACGAATGGGCTGTTGAAAACAGTGCTGAAAATTGTGAACGTAATCATGTAAAGATGACCCTCTATCAGGGAACGTCTGTCATGATTCAAGAAGAGTTTGATGTCATTCTTGCGAACATCAATAGAAATATAATTCTGGATGACATGAAAATCTATGCAAGTCATATTCGAAAAAACGGAAAATTGGTTTGCTCAGGATTTTATAAACATGATGTAGATATAATTCGCGAAACTGCCGCGTTATATAGCCTTAATTTAGTATCGCTCGACAGTGAAAATGAATGGGCTGCGGCGATTTTTGAAAAAAATTAAGATGCGAATTAGTTATATCTGGTATGTTCTGATTTTAGTCCTACCCTCTACTGCTTTCGGTCAGCAATCGGGTTCGTTTTCGAATAGTTATGAACAATTCATCAAAGAGCTAGATGAGATGTTAACTGCCTCAAAACGAGATGAATATATTGATTTATCAAAAGAGTTTACAAAGGCATGGACAAGTGCCTACATCGATGCCCAACGTGATATTATTATCCGTTCGATGAACGAAATGAGAAAACGACGGCTGACCGTTTATCCGTATTACGGAAATTATCTCGAAGTTTTAACCAAATTGAGGAAGAATGAAACTTCTTCACAATACTTTTATGATTGGCACCTCATTTATCAGAAGGTATTAGAATTAAATCAGCGGTCAATCGATTTATTTCAAAAGTCTTCCGCTGAGTTTTATGAAGGCTACTTTGTTTACGTTTCTCCCAATATTAAGTGGCAAGTTTTACCCAAGTCTTTCAAATTTGAAGTTGAAAATGGTCAAATTCAAGTGAACATTCCGGAATGTGACCTAAAGTGTTTCTATTTCCAGGACTCAGTTGTCATTAAAAGAACCAGTGGAGTTTGGAATGTTGTTGATCAAAAATGGGTAGGGTTTTCAGGGTTAGTAGACTGGCAAAGGGCTAGTTTCCCTTCTGATTCGGTTTATGCTGAATTGAATGCTTACACAGTACTTTTTAAAAATTTTGGTTATCAGGCAGATTCAGTTCGACTATACAATAAAGCGGTTGGACGTTGGATGTTAGGTCAATTGCAAGATCGATGTTCTGCAAACCTTTCAGTAGAGCTAATTTCTTATCCAAGGTTTACTTCATACGAAGGAGAAATAAAATTAGACCAAGTATTTAAAAATGTTACAATTCGTGGAAAATATGCGTTGAGCGGAAATAGATATTTGGCGATAGGTACTCGCGAAAAACCCGCTGAAGTTTTTATATACCGAAACGACACGACAACAGTTAGGGCATGGTCAATGCAATTTGCAATCAGGAAAACTGATATATTTTCTTCTAATGCAGAAGTGAATGTTGTATTGAATAAAGACTCCATTTATCACCCTGGGATAAATATGAGGTTTACAACTGCCGATAGAAAGCTCTTGTTGTTTTTGGAGCCAAATTCAATCAATAAGATTCCTTTCAGCAATTCCTATCACAAATTAGATACCTATTGCGAGGCATTGAGTTGGAAAATTGATGAGCCATACATTGATTTCAAGATGCAAACAGGCAAAAGTGAGGCGATAGCTATTTTCACTTCCAAAGATTTTTTTGATAAAAAAGAATATTTAGCGGTTCAAGGCTATGCAACATACAATCCTGTTGTAAGGGTTTATCAATATAGTCGTCAAATAGGGGCACCAAGTTTTAAAAGTGACGGATTTGCTGCTTATATGAAGTTGCCTGTGGATGCTATCCGCCAACTTCTTATCGATATGGCCAATCAAGGCTTTATTTACTACGATCGGGAAGAGGAAACCGTTACTACATTAAAGAAACTAGCTCATTACTACGATGCTATCGCCGGAAGAATAGATTATGATGTTGTTAAGCTGGTGAGCAAATCGGATAAAGACAATAATGCAAGATTGAATATCGCTACGAGAGAGCTTGAAGTAAAGGGAGTTAGCGTTGTCATGTTAAGTGATACGCACACTGTTTTTGCGGTTCCCTACGAACAGAAGGTTACTGTGGCAGCAAACCGAACCTTGAAATTCTCGGGACATGTTCATAGTGGAACTCTTGACTTTTATGGGGATGGGTTCACTTTTGACTATGAAAAATTTAGGGTGAACATGCAAAATGTGGATTCTATGCGATTCCAAGTCATGACTGGAAATGTTGATGCACGCGGGATTCCTGTTCTGGCCAAAATAGAAAATGCATTGGAAAACATTACTGGTATTTTGTACCTCGACGATCCAAGGAATAAATCATCGAGAGTGCCACTTTACCGGTATCCCTACTTTGAAAGTAAGCAAGAATCATACGTCTATTTCGATAAACCGAGCATTCAAAAAGGGAGATATACCAGAGATAAATTCTATTTCAAGGTTGATCCATTCGTATTGGATAGTTTAGATTTTATGGGTGCAACCAGCAGGCTTTCGTTGAATGGCACCTTAGTTTCTGGAGGTATCTTCCCAGATATCAAGGAGAAATTGAGATTTCAAGATGATTTGTCATTAGGTTTTGCCCTCTTAACGAGCGATGCCGGAATACCCATTTATAAGAAAGGTACTTATACCAAGAATATAACGCTAGATGCTCGAGGCTTGCACGGTTACGGTCAAATTAGTTACAGAAATACGCTAGTTAGTTCCAATGATTTTATTTTTCTACCAGATACAACGACTGGTCAAACCGAGAATTTCTCCATCCAGGGAGGGAAATTTGGAGGTGTAAGCTACGCATCAATCAGTGGAAAAGAAGCAGGAATGCTCTGGGCAGCAAATGCCGATAGCATGACGTTCTACAAAGGACTTGAACCCATAGTTGCGTATAGTGATGTAACTTCTTTTACCGGCGACTTGGTTTACACACCTGAAGGACTATTTGGAAATGGGTTTTTTCAATACGGTAGGGACCGTATACACTCGGGAAAATTCGTGATGGAAGAGAAAATCACATCTTCAGAGCGATTACGTCTTGAATTGGCGTCAAATACAGATGGCCTATTGGCTGTTCAAACTGAAGAATTAAAAGGTACTATCGACTTCCCTCAGCGAATTGGTCATTTTAAGTCCGTTGATGGATTTGGAAGAGTTTTAATGCCACTTCACGAGTATAGTGCCCGAGTGAATGATCTTGAATGGGACATGAAGAATAACTTCTTGTTATTGGGGACTAAAGCTGAGCTATCAAAACCTCAGACAGTATTCAGGTCTGAAAATCCTGCTCAGGAGGGATTGCAATTTTATGGGGGATATGGTCAATTAGATTTGAACATTTTTCTACTCGACGTAAAAGGGGTGCCTGAAGTTAGATCGGCTGATGCGATCATATTTCTCGATAGCGCGCAGTTGGTCATTGAACCTCGAGCCAGAATTAGAAAATTGGTAAATGCGAACATACTCGCGGATAGTTCAAACAGGACACATAAAGTTTATAAGGCGAACATTGAGCTAATTGGAAGGAGAGCTTATGAGGCAGACGGCTATTACGATTACGTTAATAGTACAGGAGTCAGACAATCCATTTACCTCAATTTAATCAAGCCAGATAGGCAAGGCATAACAACGGCATCTGGTAACATTTTTCCGGACAGCAATTTTGTATTGAACCCTGGATTCGGCTTTTCTGGTTCAGTGACAATTAATGCCGATAAAAAAGAATTAAGTTGGCAGGGATTGGTGAAGTTAATCGAGCTTCCTGATACCATATTGAACGGGACATTTCGCTATTCTGGACTCTTTGATCCTTCTCTTGACTACATTAAGGTTCCAGAATTTAAGGACGAGTTGAATAGGCGATTGTATACTGGCGTATATCTTAACCTTTCAGGATCGAGAGTATATCCGGTAATTGGAGCATTCCGTTGGAGTATGGGTGATTCTATGATATTGGATGTTTCCGGGGTCGTACAATACCAGGCAGGTAAAAGAACCTACAAAATTGGAGCGGAAGAAAAGGTGCTGAAAGATTCTAAACTAGGTTCTATCATGATCGTTGACCTTGAGCAAGAATTGGTTCGTGCCGAGGGGCAGTTAAATCTTGGATTTAGAAAGGAAGATATTCGGTTGGTCGCGGCAGGCGAACTCACTCATCGGTACAACCAAGGAACAACGGATGTTTTACTAGTGGCGATGGTTGATATGTTGCTTCCAGATCCGGCCCTAAAAATGATGAATAACTCACTATTGGATAACGCTTTCGGTGCACCTGACGTAAATTTGGATCAGGAGTACGTATTGAATGCGTTTACACAGTTGATGAATGAAAAAGATGCAGAGAGAATTATTGCTGATATTCAAACGCAAGGGACAATTCCTGTAATTAGCAGTACCGATTTTACATTCATATTTTCGAATCTCGACTTAAGTTGGGATCCAGCGACTAAATCATTTAGATCAAGAGAAACACTTGGTTTATCGCTTCTGAATGGCGAAACAGTCAATAAGCGATTGAATGGTATATTTGAAATTCAGTATTTACCGAACACGCGCATCTTGAACTTCTTGTTTGAACCTACAGAAGCTATATACTTTTTGTACACCTACCGAGCCGGTAGAGTTACACCTATTTCTAGTGTGATGGAGTTTAACGAGTTCATTAAAAAAGGTTTGGGCAAAAAGAAGAAAAAAGGAGTTGATAATAGACTTTCCTTGGGCATTACGCAAAATCGTGATAGACTTGTGGCACGACAAAAGAACACTACTGAAGAATGATTCTAGCGAATGACGTCTTAATTCTTTACCTCGTGGCATACCTTCTCGGTTCTATACCTACAGCAGTATGGATAGGTAGAGTATTCTACGGAATTGACGTAAGAGAACACGGTAGTAAAAATGCAGGTGCTACCAACACCTATCGTGTATTAGGGCCTAAAGCTGCAATTCCGGTATTATTTATCGATATTTTAAAAGGCTTTACAGCAACTTCTTTAATTCATTTGTACCCTGAACTAATACCAAATGAAACTAGCGCTTTTGTAATCGTTAAAGCGTTATGTGGGGCATTAGCGGTAGTCGGACATCTGTTCCCGGTTTTTGCTGGATTTAGAGGCGGCAAAGGAGTCGCTACACTTTTTGGAATGGTTATAGGGCTATTTCCACAGGCCGCTGGTTTGGCTTTGCTTAGTTTTATTTTGACCTATCTGATAAGCAATTACGTTTCTTTAGGTTCGATACTTGCTAGCCTAACTTTTTCATTGGCGGTACTTTTCGTATTTAGAGATGAACGGTCTGCAATGATTATCTTCAGTTTATTACAGTTCATCTTGATTTTGTTTACTCACCGTAAAAACATAGTCCGTTTAAAAAATGGTGAAGAAAAGAAGATATATGTATTTTCAAAAAAGAGAAGTTTATGACACACAAACCGATGTTTTCTTCTCTAGAAGAACCTTTAATAGAGTATAAAGCCGAAGTCAAGAAAAAGAGCAACAATGAAATTGTGTTGTTCAATGACGATGTTAACACCTTTGATCATGTGATAAATTGCTTAGTGGTTATATGTCAACATAGTCGAGAGCAAGCTGAGCAATGTGCATGGATAGTCCATTTGAAGGGAAAGTGTGTTGTGAAGGTTGGGAGTTTTAATGTGTTGTTGCCGATATGCGTATCGTTGTTAGACAAAGGATTAAGCGCAGAAATAGCTTGAAATGAAAAAATACATACTCTTTTTTATTCTACTTACTGTAGCTGTATCAGCTTGGAAAGCATGTAATCGGGTCCCGATTACTGGTAGAAAACAAGTGAATTTGGTTAAAGACAGTGAGATTAATTCACTTAGTGAATCGGAATACAAGAAATTCTTGAGTGAAAATAAAGTTATCCGTTTTGGAAGAGATGCTGAGCGAATCAAACTTATAGGTCAAAAAATAGCAGATGCGGTTACGCTGTATTACAAAAAAAATAACCTAGAATCTGAATTGTCGAACTTCAGTTGGGAGTTCAATTTGGTAGACGATAATACGGTAAATGCTTGGTGTATGCCAGGTGGAAAAGTGGTATTTTACACAGGGATACTACCGATTTGTGAGGATGACAATGGAATTGCTGTAGTTATGGGGCACGAGGTCGCCCATGCAGTGGCAAAACACGGTAATGAAAGAATGAGTCAAGGTCTTTTAGCACAATTTGGAGGTGCTGCCCTCAGTGTAGCATTAACCGGCCAAAATCAGGCGACTCAGGAGTTATTTATGACAGCTTATGGAGTAGGAGCTAATGTAGGCTTGCTTTTACCTTTTTCGAGAAAGCATGAATCTGAAGCCGATAAATTGGGATTAGTATTTATGACTATGGCTGGATTTAATCCAGAAAAGGCTCCAGAGTTTTGGACAAGAATGGCCGGTGGTAAAGGAGGAAACGCTCCTCCTGAATTTTTGAGTACGCACCCAAGCAATGAAACTCGAATAAAGGATTTGACCGGATATATTCCGGTTGCTCGACAGCTCTCAGATCAATACCGTAATTAAAGGACTTTTGCCTTCTGTATGGCATTCTCCCAAACTGGAGCCATATTAATAGCCGGTAAAATTTCTTCGGGAGTGGTAACTACTGACCATAAATTTCTGTGTTCATTAGTCATAAATTCATCCTCAATGCACCGTTCGAATTGCTCAATTAATGGGTCGTAAAAACCATTTAGATTTAAAATCACGATTGGATTAACAAACAAGCCAAGTCTTTTCCAAGTTATGGCTTCCAGCAGCTCTTCAAGAGTTCCACTACCACCTGGTAAAGCTACTATGGCATCTGTTCCAATCAGGAACTTCTTTTTTCGTTCGTGCATGTCGGCCACAAATTCGATTTCTTTAAGTTCTTTGTGAGCCCATTCTACTTGCCGCATAAAATCTGGCATGATACCGTAAATCTTACCAGATCGCTTAAGTACTGTATCAGCTAAACAGCCCATGAGTCCAGTACTTCCGCCTCCGAAAACTATTTTTATGTCATTATCAACACAAGTATTTGCAAATTTTTCTGCGGCCTCAAGATAAACCCTCGGAGTTTTAGCCGATGAGGCGCAGTACACGCAGACCTGCTTTATCATAATCAATTAATCAAGATATTTCGGGTAAAGCCCGGGCTCCGCATCTTGCATGATGGCATAAACTTTTTCAAAAACATCATCAACACTAGGCTTACTGAAATAGTCGCCGTCTGATCCGTATGCAGGTCTATGGTTTTTGGCCGTTAAAGTGGCTGCGGGACTATCGAGATGGTAGTAGCCATTTTGTTCTTCAAGCACTTTTTGCATCATATAGGCAGTAGCACCGCCGGGAACATCTTCATCTAAGAATAAGATTCTGTTCGTTTTTTTCAATGACTTGACGATATCGTGGTCGAGATCGAATGGCAATAATGACTGAACGTCTATAATTTCAACATCAATATCTACTTCCTTTAGTTGTTCTGCAGCTTCCAACGCAATTCTACAACAAGAACCGTAAGTAACTAAAGTTAAATCCATTCCCGATCGCAAAACCTCGACCTTTCCGAGGGGGACTGTAAAATTCGCGTAATTATCAGGCAATCTCTCTTTCAAACGGTAACCGTTTAAGCATTCGATGACTAAGGCGGGTTCATCACTTTGTATAAGCAAGTTATACATCCCAGCAGCTTGAACCATATTGCGTGGAACAAGAACATGCATACCCCTAACAGCATGTAGAATCATCCCGATAGGTGAGCCTGAATGCCAAATTCCTTCCAAACGATGGCCCCTAGTACGAATAATCAAAGGTGCTTTTTGACCACCTTTGGTTCGATATTGCAGTGTAGCAATATCATCGCTCATTATTTGCAAGGCATACAACAGATAATCGAGGTATTGAATTTCAACCATCGGTTTTAAGCCTCGCATCGATGCTCCCAGACCTTGTCCAACGATAGTCATTTCACGGATGCCAGTATCGGATACCCTGAGTTCGCCATACTTTGCTTGCAGGCCAGAAAATCCTTGATTGACGTCGCCAATTTTCCCTACGTCTTCACCTATCGCAAAGAACCGAGGTTCTTTTTCCAGTAAAGAATCAAAGACTTTGTTTAATATCTCGAAGCCGTTCATTTGAGGACTATTTTCTGAATAAACGGCATTAGCAGCATTGATATTAAAGGCTCTAGTTTCAGAAGAGCTATGTAAATAGCTGGAGTATTTATCCTTGTTTGCCTCATCAATTTTGGATTTCCAATTTTTTAGTGCTACCAAAGAATCTGATTGTACGCCTCTTACTAATCTTAAAACTTTTCGTACAGAGCTCATAATGTCTTTACGAATGGCTTCTTTTGTGCTGCTTAAATTATTTGCAATACGCTCAATCTCTACTTTCAAGGGCTCGCCGACTTCGGTGCTGAGTTGATTCAATAAATTAAGAGCAGTTAATTTTTCTTCTTCTATTTCTTTTCTGAAAGCATCCCATGCACTTTTTTGCTCCTGTTTCACAAAATCGATAGCTGTAGATTCAAGTGAATCGAGTTGTTCAGAGGTAGCGATACCATTGGCCAATATCCATTCTCGCATCTTTTTTAAGCAATCGTGCTCTGCTTCCCATTTCAGTCGATCTTCAGATTTATAACGTTCGTGAGAACCCGAAGTAGAATGTCCTTGGGGTTGCGTGATTTCGGTAATGTGAAAAATAACGGGCATATGCGTTTCCCGAACTTCTTCAATTGCTGTCATGTACATCTCACACAAAGCGGGATAATCCCAACCTTTGCAGTTATATATCCTGTATCCGAGGCCATGTTCATTGGTCTCGAATCCTTTTAAAATTTCCGAGAGATTTTCTTTGGTTGTCTGGTATTTTGCCGGTACTGAAATGCCATACTGGTCATCCCAAATATTCACGGCCAAAGGTACTTGTAATACTCCAGCTGCATTTATGGTCTCCCAGAAGTGCCCTTCGGAGGTAGAAGCGTTGCCAATAGTTACAAAAGAAACCTCATCTCCATTCTTGCTGAAATTTTCAAAACTCTTTAAGTCTGGGTTCTGGCGATAAAGTTTAGACGCGTATGCTATTCCTAGTGCCCTACCCATTTGACCGGCAGTAGGCGAGATATCGGAAGTGCTATGTGGTTCCGACGTTAAATCTTTAAAGTTACCGGCATCATCGAGCATTCGCGTTGCAAAGTGGCCATTCATTAATCTTCCAGCAGATGCTGGTTCTGCCTTCACATTGACATGGGCGTAAAGCTGAGCAAAAAATTCCCGAATGTTTGACATGCCCGTCGCGAACATAAAAGTTTGGTCGCGGTAGTAGCCCGAACGAATGTCGCCATTTCGAAAAGCCTTGGCCATGGCCAATTGGGCTACTTCTTTACCGTCGCCAAATATGCCAAACTTGGCTTTGCCGGTAAGCACTTCCTTTCTGCCTAGAAGACTGGCTTGTCGACTTTCAAATGCAATTTTGTAATCCTGAAGAACTTCGGTTTTAAAATCTTCAAATGTTAATTGCGGAGTAGGAGCGGAAGCCAACTTTTTCGACATGTTAAATCTGTAAAGGTGAACAGCAAAGATAACTAAATCAACACATCCTTATTGGAGATGGCATACAAGTTGTCAGACATCTCAAAGTTCTTGATGGAATTTTAATGTAATAAGCCTTGAACTTTGTTAATTTTGATACAGTTAAACGATAAACAACTTTAATCGACATGAAAAAACTTCTTGCAATTGCCGCTTTACTCGTAGTAGGTCATTCTGTAATGGCTCAAGAAAAAGCTGAGGATAAAAACAAGCCCGATTTCAAATTCGTAAAAGAGACTCACGATTTCGGAAACATTAAAGAAGGTGAATTAGCGACATATGAATTTGTCTTCACTAATGTGGGAAAGGAGCCTCTTATCATTACCAATGTGGCTGCAAGCTGTGGATGTACCACGCCTACTTGGACACGTGAGCCAATCAAACCAGGTGAGCAAGGAAAAATCAAGGCTGTTTACAACTCTGCCAATCGTCCTGGACCATTTACAAAGTCAATTACAATTTCTTCAAATGCCAAAACACCTACCAAGGTGGTAAACATTAAGGGTGTTGTTGACCGTGTTCAAAGTGGAATTCCCGAGAACAAGCCAGCAACAAGTCCGGTAGAGAAACCATAATTCTACGTTCTAAACTTCAATGACCCCGTGTATCTTTGCACGGGGTTTTTTATTTCAACTTATGCCAAAGATTTCATCGCGCGGCACAAATATGCCGGCATCTCCAATCCGAAAACTAGTTCCTTACGCTGAAGAAGCGGCATCAAGAGGGGTAATGATTTATCACTTGAATATTGGTCAACCCGATATTGAAACTGCTCCCAATTTTTTGAACGCAGTACATGACTTCCAGGGTAAAGTTCTTGAATATTCACATTCGGCAGGACTTGAAAGCTATCGTCGCAAGTACGCAGAGAAAATGCGGAATCGGGGCATAGAAATTACTCATCAGGACATTATCATTAGTACAGGCGGATCTGAGGCAATTGTCTTTGCCATGATGAGTTGCTTAGACGCTGGTGATGAAGTAATTATTCCTGAACCATTTTATGCAAACTACAATGGTTTTGCGCAAATGGCCGGCGTAAAAGTAGTCCCAATAACCACCCGTATAGAGGACGGATTCGCTTTACCCGCAGCAGAAGCATTTGAAGCTCTAATTGGTCCAAAAACTAAAGGCATTGTAATTTGCAACCCCAACAACCCTACGGGAACACTTTATACTGACCAAGAGTTAGCCTCTTTACGCGAAATAGTGTTGAAACACGATCTCTATTTGTTTGCTGATGAAGTTTACCGGGAATTTGTTTACGGAAATAACCAACATAAGTCTATACTTTCCTTAAACGGACTTGAAAAGAATGCAATAGTAGTAGAGTCAGTTTCGAAGATATATAGTGCTTGTGGAGCCCGTATTGGAGCATTAATAACGCGAAACGCCGATGTGATTAACTCAGCAATGAAATTTGCACAAGCGAGATTGAGTCCCCCTACCATAGAACAAATAGGGGCGATGGCTGCACTAGATACTCCTCGATCTTATTTTGAAAAGGTTGCGGCAGAATATATTGAAAGACGCGACTTGGTTGTTTCGGAATTGAGAGCTATGGATGGAGTAATTTGTCCTAACCCCGGAGGGGCATTCTATTGCGTTGTAAAATTACCTATTGATGATTCCGATAAGTTTTGTCAATGGATGTTAGAGTCTTTTGAATATGAGAAACAAACCGTTATGATGGCACCAGCAACTGGCTTTTATGCTACATCGGGTTTGGGAAAACAAGAGGTTCGAATTGCCTATGTACTGAAACAAGAATACTTGAAAAAGGCAATGGAATGTTTGAGGATAGCTTTGGATAAGTACCCTGGAAGAACCTTGGCGTAATAGTTTTCCTGTTTTATGTACGTTTTTTTGGTTTCAGCAATGATTCCAGGCACCTATTTTTTTTGAAAAGCGAATTGACCACTGTAGTTCGCTCGTGATAGCGTCAATCCCTTCTAGATAATGAGCTATATCAAATTAGCGCATTATTTTTGGATATGTTTGTCGATTATACTAATCTCGATAAAAATTACAGTAATGATAAGAGCATTAGATTCTTACGAGGCCTATTTGAACGCCTATACGAAAAGTGTAGAGACTCCAGAGTTATTTTGGGAAGAAATAGCAGAAAGTTTCAAGTGGCAGAAAAAATGGGATAAGGTATTGGAGTGGAATTTCGACGAACCAAATGTAAAATGGTTCGAAGGTGGCGTATTGAATATCACAGAAAATTGTTTGGATCGGCATCTTGAAGAGAGAGGAAATAAACTTGCCTTGATTTGGGAGGCGAATGATCCGAAAGAACGATTTGTTCGGTACACCTATCGGGAATTACACGAATTAGTATGCCGTTTTGCTAACGTTCTAAAAGCCAATGGGGTAAAAAAGGGAGATAGGATTTGTATCTACATGCCCATGATACCAGAATTGATGATTGCTGTTCTTGCTTGTGCTCGCATTGGTGCAGTGCATTCAGTGGTATTTGCAGGATTTGCTGCACACGCCATCTCTGATCGTATACAAGATGCACAATGCAGTATGGTTATTACTACCGATGGGCTCAATAGAGGTGCAAAACAAATTCCATGTAAAGCAGTAATTGATGAAGCACTTGAAAATTGTCCGAGTGTTAATCGAGTAATTGTTTATGAACGATTAGGTTGGCCGGTAAACATGGTGGAAGGGCGGGATTTTTGGTGGCATGACGAAATCTCCAAAGTTGGCAAGGACTGCCCCGCAGAACCGATGCAAAGCGAGGACATGTTATTCATCCTTTATACTTCTGGATCGACAGGCAAGCCTAAAGGTGTAGTTCATACATGCGGTGGATACATGGTTTATACTGCGTACTCTTTTGCAAATGTATTTCAAGCAAAAGAAAGTGATGTTTATTGGTGTACTGCTGATATTGGCTGGGTAACAGGACATAGTTATATTGTTTATGGTCCTTTGCTACAAGGCGCAACTACACTCATGTTTGAAGGGGTACCAACTTATCCCGATCCAGGTAGATTTTGGCAAGTTTGTGATAAACATGCAGTAAACATATTTTACACTGCACCCACCGCCATTAGGTCTCTTATGGCCGCAGGTGAAGACCATGTACTTGCTTACAGCCTAGAAAAATTGAAGGTGCTAGGTTCAGTTGGAGAACCAATTAATGAAGAAGCTTGGAACTGGTACTACATTCACGTAGGTAAAGAAAAATGTCCTTTAGTTGACACTTGGTGGCAAACGGAAACTGGAGGAATCATGATAAGTGCGCTAGCAGGTCTCTCACCACTCAAGCCAAGTTTTGCTGGGCTACCTTTACCTGGTATTCAGCCAGTATTACTGGATAATGAAGGAATGGAGATAAAGGAGAATGGATTAGAAGGATATTTAGCAATAAAATTTCCTTGGCCTTCCATGATACGAACTACTTATGGCGATCATGAACGCTGCAGAATCAATTACTTTAGTACTTATAAGGGTTATTATTTTACAGGCGACGGTGCACGAAGAGATGAAAACGGTTACTACAGAATTATTGGAAGAGTTGATGATGTGATTAATGTTTCTGGACACCGGTTTGGAACTGCCGAAATTGAAAATGCTATTAATCAAAGCAAGGCAGTTGTTGAGTCGGCAGTAGTTGGTTACCCACATGACATTAAGGGTCAAGGTATTTATGCCTATGTGGTATGCAAAGACGCTGATAGTCATGATTCGGAATATCTGAAAGCGGAAATAGTGGAATCGGTCGTTGCAGAAATAGGTAGAATTGCGAAACCGGATAAAATTCAGTTGGTTTCAGGGCTTCCCAAAACGCGTTCTGGAAAAATTATGAGAAGAATTTTACGCAAGGTAGCCGAAGGAGAATTAACCAATCTTGGGGATACTTCAACCTTACTCGACCCATTAATTGTGGATGAAATAATAGCTGGACGGCTATAAATTATCTGATTATATAGATCAGGCCTATAATAAAGAAGATCTGTATTAAAAATATGCTGCTTCCAGCGACAAAGGTTTTACCGCCAAGCTGGAGCAGCTTTTTAATTTGAATGCTTAAACCAATTCCGACCATCGCGAATAGCAGCAAATAAGAGCCAATTTTGTTCAAAATAGTGACCCATTCCTCGGGCAAAATGTCAAAACTGGCTACAATGCTGGCCAATAAAAATCCCCAGACGTAATACGGTATAATGGATTTAAAATTGACTTTTTGCTCCGAACTTGAACCACCTCTAAACATTATTCCAATCAACACTAGTGACGGCGCAAGAAGTAAGATTCTACCCATTTTTACCAAAAGTGCCAAATTACTAGTTTCTGGGTCAATAGACATGGAAGCAGCTAAGACATGACCTACCGATTGGAGTACAGCGCCCGAGAACAAGGCGCTTTCTTGAGGTGTTAATTCAAACAAGACCGAAAGAAAAGGGAAAAGAAAAATTCCCAGCGTCCCGAGTAAATTCACTGCCGTGATAGCAAGCCCTATTTCAACGGTGCTGGCTTTCAACATTGGAGCTGATGCTGCTATAGCCGAGTTACCGCATACCCCATTTCCAAAGCCAAGTAGCCATCCAAGATTGGTGCTGATAAAAAACCTACCAGCAAGCCATCCCGAAAAAAGTGTAATTGCCACAAGGAGAAAAATGGCAATTAAAAATGACCATGAAAGGCCTGATAAGGTTTGAAGATTCAGTCCGAAACCGAGAATAATTGTAGCCCAAGCAAGCATTTTCTTCTCTGCAAATTGAAAAACAGCTTTTTCATCTGCAGAAAAACTTTTTAACTGCGCAATAAATATTGCGACCAATAATGCGATAGTTATAGCACCTAATCCTGGGATATACTTGCTCAACAACTCTCCAAGAATAGCAGTTGACAACATGATAAGTACGGCGAACACATAATTCTTGTTTCTCATGGTTCGTAAAGTTCTAAAAATTTATTTTTCCTGAATGCAACTAAAAGCACCGGCAATATCAGTTTTTCGCTGCAGGCAGTTTAACATTTCTTTATATCTTTAAATAAGCGAAAATGTGATTTTATGTTTATACCGAAAGGGCTGACGACTTTCCTTTTGATTCTATTATGCATATACTCAAATGCCAACATATCAGACTCATTGTTTCTAATTCATAATGATCAAGATGAAGAACAACTTGAGGAAAATAGAAATCATTGGTTGAGTCTTCTTCAGAGAAGACAACCTAATGAAAACGAATTACAACTAATTCGGAAAACTTTAGCAAAATCTATAGAAAGCGAAAAGGATGAGGCCTTAGTTCATCGATATGTCTTCACCTTGGGCTTGTTCGAAAAGGTTGTTGCTCAGAATGGAGCACGTGCTTTGCATGAATTTGAAAATGCTTTTGATTTAGCTGAACGTTTAGGAGATAGAAAGGGGATGGCAAGTGCTTTATGGCAAAGCATGTCAATTTTGACCGATTTACACCTCTACGAAGAGGCTCTTCAATATTTATTCAGGGTTGAAGCTGTTTTGCAAAAGTATAATTACCAAGGATTTTCTTTCCTTTCCCTCAAAATGTTAGAAATGGGTCAGGTTTTTTTCCAGACCGAAAATTATGAGGTTGCAATTCAATATTTCGAAAAGGCCCTTGCATTTAAAAATGGAGGCTTAAACAAATCTCAGCAAATGCATGCAAGAAATACGCTGGGTCTTGCTTATCAAAGAACTCATGACTATGTTAATGCAATTTCTAATTTTGAAAAAAGCCATCAGCTAGCTGATGCAGTTGGTGACAAATTTTGGTCGGCCCTGACTTATGGAAACATAGGAGCCGTACTATTCGAACAAGGTAATTACAAGTCGGCCTTTGAAAGACTGCAATTTGACTATGAAAAAAGTCAAGAGTTAGGCGTGTGGAATAGCGCGGCTAATGCAGCTGTATTTATGGCCAAAATTCGAATTAAAGAGAAAAACTATCATCTGGCGAAAGAAATGCTAGAAAATGCCCTTCAAATTGATGCAAAAGGGTCAGAGCTCACAACCCGAAGGAACATTTTTTTGCTACTATCAGAAGTTTACTCGGAAATGAAAAACTATAAATTGGCGTTAGAGTTTGGGAGAAAGTATTCACAATTGAACGACAGTATTCAAACAACTCGAATGGAAGCCGATAGAGTTGAAAGAATGAAACAATTCAGTTTTCAAATTCAAGAAAAGGAGCGCTTACTTGAGCAAAAACAAATCGAAGAAAATGAAAATTTACGTCAACTTTATGTTCTTCGGTTGCTTTTGGTAGGGATAATATTTTTGGTTGTTTTATTCTTTGTGTATTCGGTTAAACGAAAGGAAAATACCGACAAAGGTGTGAAGACCAACTTGGAGCAGGACATTGAAAAGAGGCTATTGGAGGCCGAAAAAAGAAGTTGGCAACGGATTGCCAGGTATGCTAGATCCAATGGTCATGCAGGAGCCGAGGACTTATTTGATCCCTCTGACATTGATAAGTTTAAGCACCAATACGACACAGTGAATAATCATTTTTTTGCAAGATTAAAGGCTAGTCATCCCGAGGTGAATTCTGATGACATTAATCGACTCGTATTAATTCAAACAGGAATTCAGTTAGAGGAGATACTCCGTTTATTAAACTGCAGTGCTGAGGAGTGGCAAGCTTGGGAAAACCAATTGAAAAGAAAACTCAATAGCAAAGAAAGTGAAAGCTTAAAAAAGCTACTTGTTGAATTAAACTGAGAGCCCCTAATCAGAGGCTCTCAGCTTTTAAGATATTCAATCGTTTAACAAACTCAATAAGAAGGCATAATTCAATGCAGTATCTTTAATGGCGTTAAATCTTCCCGATTTACCTCCATGACCTGCCGCCATGTCAGTATAGAGAAACAGAGGGTTTTTATCTGTTTTCATGGCTCTTAGTTTAGCCACCCATTTAGCGGGCTCCCAATATTGAACTTGGCTATCATGTAAGCCGGTGGTGACGAGCATTGCCGGATATGCTTGTGCTTTTACCTGATCATATGGTGAATAGGAAAGCATATAATCATAATACACCTTATCCTTTGGGTTTCCCCATTCATCAAATTCCCCAGTCGTTAATGGAATGCTTTCATCGAGCATGGTAGTCACTACATCTACAAATGGCACCTCTGCAATTATTCCTCTCCATCTATCTGGGCGCATATTGGCTATGGCACCCATTAGCAACCCACCTGCGCTGCCACCTTCTGCAAAAATCTTATCTGGGGCACCATATTGGCTATTGGCTAAATGATCGGCGCAGGCGATAAAATCGGTGAAAGTATTTTTCTTCTTCAACAATTTACCGTCTTCGTACCATTTTCTTCCTAGGTCTTCACCACCTCGAACATGTGCAATAGCGTATACAAATCCGCGATCTAACAAACTCAGACGACTTACGCTAAAGTATGCATCCATACTTGCTCCATAACTACCATACCCATACAACAGTAAAGGCGCAGTTCCATTAATCTTGGTGGTTTTTTTATAAACTAACGAGATGGGAACCTTGGTTCCATCCTCGGCGGTCGCGTAAATTCTTTCTGAAACATAACTTTTTGGGTCATACCCACCTACCACTTCTTGTTGTTTGAGTAGCTTTCTTCCTTTCGTTTTCATGTTGTAGTCGAAAACTGAATTAGGTGTATTTAGGGAAGTATAGCCCACTCGTAATAGGTCAGTTTCATATTCTGGATTTACACTTAAGTATGCGGTATATGCGGGATCATCAAATTCTAGATAATAATCAACTTTTGAATCCCAACTCATGACTCTCAGCATACTTAAGCCAGCCTTTCTTTCGGAGAGAACCAAGTAGTTTTTAAAAAATTCTGCGCCTTCGAGACGAACTTCTTCTCGGTGAGAAATGACTTCATTCCAATTATCAATAGTAGGGTTAGCTATTGATGCCTTCATTAACCGAAAATTCTTGGCCTCATGATTTGTAGTGATAAAAAAACTATCTCCATAATCTTCTGCCGAATATTCTAATCCTCTAATTCTGCTTTGGATAACTTTGAACTTTCCGTTCGGTAAATTGGCATCTAAATATTGTTGTTCTGAGGTTAATGTACTTCCGCTATACAAATAAAGGAATCGGTCAGACTTACCTTTGAAAATATAAACTGAAAAAGTTTCATCTTTTTCATGGTAAACCAATGCACTATTATCTTTTCCTTGCGTGCTAACCCGCCATACTTTGTCAGATCTAAGTGTATTAGGGTCTGTTGTTCCATAAAATATAGTTTTGTTGTCATTTGCCCATGCAGAACTTCCATTCGTGGGGTAAACCGAAAGCGGCAATGTTTCACCTGTAGCCAGGTTTTTAACTTGCATGGTATATTGTCTACGACCAACTGTATCAGTAAAGAAGATTGCAAATTGATTATCAGGACTAATTTTAATGCCGCTTAGGCTGAAATAGTCATATCCTTTGGCATATTGATTAACGTCAAACAGTATTTCTTCTGCTGCTTCTTGTGAGCCTTTCTTTCTGCAATAAATCGGATAATCTTGGCCACTTTCAAACCGGTTGTAATACCAATATCCATTTTCGAAGTAGGGGACTGACATATCAGTTTCCTTAATCCTACCCTTAATTTCATTGAATATCTTCTCTTGCAAGGGCTTCGCATGAGCCATCATAGTGTCCAAGTATGCATTTTCAGCTTCCAAATAGGAAATTACATCTGGATTTTCGCGTTGATTTAACCAAAAATAGGGATCTACACGATCGTGCCCGTGGATACTTAGGATAGTATCGATACGTTTTGCAAGGGGTGGAGGAATATTAGGCATTTTTTCAGTTGATTTTTCGCTACAGGCGATAGCAACGAATACAAGGAAATAGAGGATGTGATTTTTCATTTTTTCAAATAAGTGTCGAGCCAGTCAAAAAATATTTTATTCCAAAGAACACTGTTTTGCGGTTTCACAACCCAGTGATTTTCGTCAGGGAAGTAAAGGAATTTACTTGGAATGCCTTGTACTTGTGCCGCAGTAAATGCTTCCATACCTTGGGCTAGAGGTACTCGAAAGTCTTTTTCGTTGTGAATTACCAAAATAGGAGTGTCCCAATTTTTTACATATTTATGCGGTGAATCGCGATCGTAGCTGATAGGCTTAGGTAAATCCCAGGGTTTACCTTTCATTTCAAATTCGGTAAAAAATAGTTCCTCCGTTTGCCCATACATTGACTCCAAATTATATACTCCGCAATGCGAGATGAAAGCTTTAAAGCGTTTATTATGGTTTCCAGCCAACCAATACACTGAATAACCCCCAAAAGAAGCCCCCACAGCTCCCAATCTATTGGCATCCACATAGTTTTCTTTAACCATCGTATCCACAACTGCCAAATAGTCTTTCATGGCTTGACCACCCCAATCACCACTTATTTGTTCATTCCAAGCTTGACCAAATCCAGGCAATCCTCTTCGATTGGGTGCTATAACTATATATCCTTTTGCTGCCATGAGTTGAAAGTTCCAACGATTACTCCAACTCTGACCAATCATGCTTTGTGGGCCCCCTTGACAATACAATAAGGCAGGATATTTTTTGCTGGGATCGAAATTAGGTGGATATATCACCCATGTCTGAATACTCTTGCCATCACTAGCCTTAATCTCTAGAGATTCTACTTTACCGAAGCTGATGGATTGATACAATTCTTGATTTACCCACGAAATTTGGGTTTCCTTCTTCGTACTCAGATCAAGTTGAAATAGTTCATTGGGGCTCGTCATACTCTGTTTTTGATATACGAGTGTTCCCGATTTACCTAAGTTCACATAGCTAAACCCACCGTGATTGGCCCTACTCGAAGTAACTGCTACAGTAATTGACCCCACTTTCTTTTTCATCGATGAACCATAGGTAGAAATAGCATCTTCTAATTTGAAAAAGTGTTCAAATAGTTGAATGGTGCCTCTATCGTAAGAGCTATAAAAAAGCCGGGAACAGTCTTTACCCCAAGCTAAAGCAGATACGCTGATATCTAGGTCTTTAGTTACTTCCGAAACAACACCAGTTTCTAAATCCATTACCATTATCCTATTCTTATCTGCCTCGTATCCATCTCTTGACATGCTTAACCAAGCTAAACGTTTATTGTCGGGAGAAAAAAGGGGTTCATTATCATATCCAGGATTAGAAGCATTAAAAATTTTGGTTTTTTTCGTTTCTAAATCGAACCAATAGATTTCACTATTTGTGCTTCTAGCAGCAGATGTGCCCGATAACTTCTTACTTACGTAAACTAGTGACTTGCTGTTTGGTGACCATTGAATCTCGCTAGTGCCACCGAAAGGAGGAAGTGGAGCATGAAATTTTTCGCCTTCGAGTACATCAAGTGGTGTTCCTAATAAACTCCCATCCTTATAATCTTGAACGAAAACATGGCTGTAGCTTCCATCGTGCCAAGTGTCCCAATGACGGTACATCAAGCTTTCGTAAAGCCTTCCGGTTGATTTTGATAATTCAGGGTACTTCTCCTGCAAGCTTTTTTCTAAACGCACTCTGGCGATGTAATAGATTTTACTTCCATCAGGGCTATAGTTAAATCCTTCAATTCCACCTGTTACCTGACTGACTTGTCTAGTATCGCTTCCATCAGGTCGCATTTCCCAAAGTTGCATCGAGCCAGATTTGTTGCTTAAATAGCCGATTCTCTGACCGTCTGGTCTCCAGCAGTAACCACTCTCAGATTCTGGAGTGTTCGTCAGTCGTTGTGTTTTTTTGCTTGAAAAATTATACAGGTAGAGATCAGAATTTCCTTTGTTTTGGGACAGATCGGTAAATCTCACACTGTAAATTAGGTTTTTGGAGTCGGGAGAAACAGCCGGCGCACCAACTTGGCCAAATTTCCACAAGAGTTCTTCACTTAAAAGTTGTTGACTTTTCAGAGAGTGAACGCTAAGAAATAAGATGAATACGGTTAGAATTTTTTTTCTATTCATACAGTTAACTAATTATTTTTTGACTAATGCAACCCGCCTTAACTTGTCGACGTCTTACACTTGTATTTCATCCAAAAATAAACTGATTGGAACAACATTACGCGATAGTTTACAAATGTTTACAAAATGACCGTAAAGCCCAGTATGAGCTATATGAGTTGTTTTCGCGGAAAATGTTTGCGGTATGTCTTAGGTATACCTCTGACAGGGATGCAGCAACAGATATTTTGCAAGAAGGATTTGTAAAGGTTTTTCAAAATCTATCTCGATTTAGTTTTGAAGGTTCAGTAGAAGGTTGGATAAGGAGAATTATCGTGAATACAGCCATAGATCATTTCCGAAAAGCATCGAAACTATTCACCATTCACGATCTCGATGGTGTAGAGGTTGAAGATACTTCAGCCTCGAACTTCTTAGGAAAAATGGAATCGGATGAAATTATCAAAGTAATACAAAAGTTACCAGCTGGCTATAGAACGGTGCTTAACCTTTATGTTCTTGAAGAATATTCTCACAAAGAAATTTCAGCCATGTTGGGAATAAGTGAAGGAACTAGTAAGTCGCAATTAGCTCGGGCGAAGGCACATCTAAAAGAGCTACTCAAACGTACAGAAAGGACAGATAGTCATGAAGCATCAGGAATTAATGGATAAAATACTCAAGGAGAAGTTGATTAACCATGAGGTTGAACCTCCTTCATTTGTATTTGAGCGTATTCAAAACGAGCTTTCAGGTGCATCCCCGGTGATAGTGCCGTGGTACCGTAAAGTTGCAATGCAACGTATTGCTGCAGCAGTTTCACTACTCATGGTTAGTGGTGCCGTTTATTGGTTATCACTAAGTGATCCTCAAGGTGTTCAAGTTGCCAAGGTTGCTAATTCTGCTGATACAGCTTATAGAATTGCTCTCGAGGAAAGAATCAGGACCCTAGAAAAGGCTGCTCAAGAGTCCAAGTATCTATCTGATGTAGCATCGGTAAATCAAAAAAATTATCCCACCATGCAACCTACCTCTAATGGAGAGCGTCATGTGGTAAAATCAGTTTCCGATTTGCGAACAGATTTGAACGAAACAACCATGAACATTGAAACCATACCTGCTAGAGAAATCGCTTCTATCACAGGAATTGCTTATACCTCCAATATCGCAACACAGCGGTATCAGTTTAGTGTGACAGAGATTGATTATGCCAATTCTGCACCTAGGCCTAACGGTAATTCTTCAGCATCTACATTGTTAAACACCTTTACAAAACTATCTAGTGGCGAATACTTTGCTCTGGCAAAGCATAAGGTAAATGAATTCGTTACCAAAGAGCATTATGTAAATTTTGCAATTGGTGACGTAGAATTTGGACAAACTATTCAACTCAGTAAATAAACCCAACACAATAATGAAAAAGTACTTTTTATTAGCAGGATTGCTGGCGATAGCGGCAACTGCTGTACAGGCACAAGAGTCGGTACCCTCTAAACCTTCTGAGAAAAAAATGATAATTAAATTCAAAGAAGGAAAATGGGATACAACCTATGTTGATCGTGATAATTCTAGTTCAGATTCTGAGTCTGAAAGTGAATTCGAATCCGACATGGAGGAATTCAAGGAGGAGATGAAGGAGCTCAAGAAAGAACTCAAGAATATTAAACCGAAGACTAAGGGTGTCGACAAGAATTATTTCTATCTCGATCTAGGTTTTAATAGTCTATTGCAAAACGGATCACTCGATTTAACAGGTAATAACTCGCCTTTAAGTCTCAATCAGGGCTTTAATTCTTTTGGTTGGGGTTTCAGCTGGGCGAGAAGTGAAAATATCATTGCACAAAAGCTACGTTTACAGTATGGCTTAGGATTCGAATTTAACAACTATAGTCTTCGTCGCGATAGCTCGATTCGAATAGCCGGTGATACCGTGGGTTTCACAGCGGCTGGAGCAGGGTTAACTAGAAACCGATTGAATGTTAATTATATAAATTTCCCTGTATTGCTTCAGTTCAGCAGCAATCCCTACAAAATGAAGCGCTCATTGAATATCGCGGTAGGAGGTGAGCTTGGTATTCGTTTAGGACGTATGTCGTCTTATCAAACCTACAATTTACCCAATGAGGTAACTCAGCGAGTTACAACCAGTGGAGCTTTAAATGCAAATCCACTTAAATTGAGCCTAATTGGAAGAGTAGGTTATGGTAAGACTGACTTGTTTGTTCGCTATAGCTTAACGGAGTTGTTTGAACAGAACGTGAATGTGAACCCAAATGCTACCCCGGTTATGGTAGGCTTAAGTTTCAGAATGTAAATGCTATTTGAAATTAATTTAAAAAGCCCGCAATCTGCGGGCTTTTTTTATGAAGCATACTTGCTAATGAGTTTAGCCAGATCCTCTGCACGGTAAGGTTTGATCATCAAGTCGTCAAATCCCATTGCAAAAGCTTTCTCTCTAGTGTCATCGAAAGCATCGGCAGTTAAAGCTACAACCGGCACATCAATTTCACCCTTTCGAATCTCTTTAAAAGTATCAAAGCCATTCATTCCTGGCATGTGTAAATCAAGCAAAACCAAATCAAAATTGCTTCTTTTTAATTGATCTAACGCTTGGTACCCATTTTCAGCAACTGCATAAACGGCTTTCCATCTTTTAAATAGTTGTGTTGCCAGACTAATGTTCAATTGATTGTCTTCAACCAATAGGATGCGTGTTTTAGAAAAGTCAATCTGTTGCTTTTCTGTTAACTGTACCTTAGTGGGCAGGATACTGGGGCTTTCAGCGAAGAAATCTAATTCTACAGTGAAAATGCTTCCTTCACCAGGAATGCTCTGTACCTGTATATTTCCTCCTTGAAGTTCAACTAGCTTTTTGGTGATTGTTAAGCCTAAACCCGTTCCTCCGTAAGTCCGACTATGATCATCTTCAGCTTGTGTAAAGCTTTCAAATATGGTATTAACTCTGTTAGACGGTATTCCAATGCCGGTATCACTGATCATAAACCGCAAAGTGTACAAGTCTCTTTGATGGTTTACCAACTGAACATCAAGTTTAATGGTACCTGTATCGGTGAACTTAACAGCATTCCCCAATATATTGGTTAAAATTTGTTGCAATCTTGTTCTATCACCGTGATAATTTACCGGCAAATTAGGCTCCAACTGAAAGTGAATGGTAATGTCTTTTTCACCTTTTAACGTTTCAGTGCTCAGTTTTAGTTGATCAAGCAGTTCAGGGAGATTAAAGTGTTTTTCTTCAAACGTTATTCTACCGGCTTCAATTTTACTTAAATCCAAGATATCGTTGATGATATGCAGTAAATGAGAAGATGACTGTTGAATTAGTTGGATGTTCTTTTTACCTCTATCCGAAAGTTTTTCTTCTTCCAAAAACTGAGTAAGCCCCATAATAACATTCATTGGGGTCCGAATTTCATGGCTAACATTGCTCAAGAAAACGCTTTTCGCTCTTGATGATCGCTCGGCAATTTCCTTAGCTTTTTGGAGGTTATCGTTCGCCTTATTCAAAAGGTCGTTCTGATCACTTAGCTGTTGTTGCTGATAATTTAGAGTTCTGTTGAGATTTCTATTTCTGAAAATGACAATCGTTAGAAAAGCAGTGAGTAGTACAATGGTGATTAAAGCAGTCAGTAGATTCCGGAATCGTTTATCTTTTTCTGCTAATAGCTTACTTTGTTCAAGTATCTCTCGGTCTTTTTTATCAACACTAAACTCAGTCTGTAATCGATCAATCTCTTTACGCTGAAGTTGTAGATTTGAGCTGTCTACTAAGGCAAAGTGTTTCCGTAAATAATCTAAGCTGCTTTTGTAATCTTCAATTCCTTCATAATAATCTGCCCAAATGCTCAATATTTCAGACCTATGTTGAGCAACTTTCGTTTCTTTAATAAGTTCATCTGCTTCTTCTAGACTTAGTTTCGCTTCGTTGAATCTATTTAACTTGATTTGCGCTTGAGCTAAGTTTAACAAGCTGATGGTTAAGCCAAATTTGTCTTTGGCTTCTTTTTTATATGAAAGCCAACCTGAAGTTTTCTATCGCTTCTGAATAATTGCCATCCCTTAAAAAGCAACTTCCAACATTGTTGTACGAACCACCGATATATTCTGGGTCACCATCTCTCAAATCGAAAGCTAGAGCGGCTTCGAAATGTTTTAAAGCTTCTTTGTAGTTCTTTTGCTGGAGTAAACTTAACCCCATATTGTTTCTTGTAGTTACAAGCATGAATTCGTCGCCTAACTCAGTAGCAATAACAAAGGCTTTTTGGTAGTAATAGTCTGCTCTGCTGTGGTTGTTTTGACCATTATACAATAACCCTAAGTTATTGTAGACGTTACAGAGTCCGAGCTTATCGTTAGTTTCTTCAAAGTGTTTGAGGGCTTTCAAATAGTTGGAAGCCGCCTTTTGGTAATAGCCTAGCTTTTCTAGAGCAATGCCACTCATGTTGAAAGCAGCTGCATGAATATTTGATTCTTTTATGGTGCCTTCGGCCAAATCAATTGCTTTAATCTGCAAAGCAATACAAGAATCATATAAGCCCTTATCAATAAATATTCTTCCGAGATAGTGGTATGCCAAAGCTTCAGCTTCTTTATGCTTAATTCTATTGGCTGCGATTCGAATGTTATTCAGTTCAACTGATGCTTGATCTGGATTGTTGTAAATAAGTTCTTTTGAGGCTCTTAACGCTGCATTAATTGTGGCAGTATCTTTTAAAGCTCTTACTTGAGCATATGAAGTACCGAAGAAAAGCACCAATAAAACGAACAAGAGGCGTAGGCTTAGCATAATCGAATTTAGGATATTTTCTTAGCTAGTTACCAAATTCACAATTCTACCTGGCACAACCACTAGCTTATTCAACGTTTTCGAATTCAACAGTTGTGCTACTTTCTCGTGATTTAATGCAAGCTTTTCTAGTTCGACTTTGTCTACGTTTTTTGGCAATTCTATCGTAAATCTCATTTTACCGTTTTCTTGGACTGGATACGAATAGGTGTCTTCAAGCAAGTACTTTTCATCCCAAGTCGGGAAAGAAGCTGTGGCAATACTCTCATTATGCCCAAGTTTCTGCCACAATTGTTCGGTTATAAATGGTGCAAAAGGGGAAAGGAGCCGAATAAAAGGCTCCAATACTTTCCTTTTATTACATTTTAGAGATTGCAGTTCATTGACGCAGATCATGAAGGCACTAACGCAGGTATTGAAACTAAACCTCTCGATATCATCTTGTACTTTACGAATCGTGCGGTGTAAAACTTTTAATTCAGCTTCATTTGGATTTTCGTCACTTACCTTAAATTCTTCCCCTTCATGGAATAATCGCCAGGTTTTATTCAGGAATCTAAACACGCCTTCTATGCCGCTCGTATCCCATGGTTTAGCATCTTCGATAGGGCCTAAAAACATTTCGTAGAGACGAAGCGTATCTGCGCCATATTGCTCGATGATGTCATCTGGATTTACAACGTTCCATTTTGATTTCGACATTTTTTCGACTTCAGTAGTACACCTGTAAATTCCATTAGCATCTATTTCACGAGTTTCAGGGTTTTCTAAAATGAATTCCGACGTTCTAAATTCTTCTCTCCAATTCTTGAACGCTTCAATATTGAGGACTTCGTTTTTAACGAGATTAACATCTACGTGAATGGAAGTGGTTTTGTACAGCTGACGTAATCCAGCACTCACAAATTTGTTTTCTCCTTCTACCCGAAATACGAAGTTGGACTTACCTTGAATCATCCCTTGATTTACCAGTTTTTTAAATGGCTCTTTAAAACCAATAAATCCGATATCAAATAAAAAGTGGTTCCAGAATCTTGAATAGAGCAAATGACCAGTGGCATGCTCTGAGCCACCTACATACAAATCAACTTGATTCCAATAGTCAGTGTATTCCCTTCGGGCAATTACTTCTTGGTTTTTAGGATCCATGTATCTCAGAAAATACCAACTTGAACCGGCCCAGCCCGGCATAGTTGTAGTTTCGATGGGATGGCCTTTGAATTGCCAGTTTTCTGCACGTGCTAAAGGTGGCTCACCTTCGGCAGTAGGTAAATACTTGTCTACTTGAGGAAGTGTTAACGGTAGTATATCGTCGGGCAACGCTTTTGCAATACCATTTTCAAAATAGATGGGTAGGGGTTCCCCCCAATAACGTTGTCTGCTGAATATGGCATCACGGAGTCTAAATTGCACCCTGCCTTTCCCAATTCCTTTTTGTTCGATAGCTTCTATGGCCTTAACTATTGCATCAGTAGCTTTTAATCCATTAAGGAAGTCACTATTGATTATTTTGGCATCCTTGTTTGAATTAGCTCCATTTGTCAAGTCTGAGCCTTCAATAACATCGTAAATGGGTAAGCCAAAGTGTTTTGCAAATCGCCAGTCCCGTTCGTCACCGCCCGGAACAGCCATTACTGCACCTGTTCCATATCCTGCCAGTACATAATCCGCTATCCAAATGGGTATTGGCTCCTTAGTGAAAGGATGAATGGCATAAGCGCCAGTGAAAGCTCCACTAACCGACTTGACATCGGCCATTCTATCGCGTTCTGAACGATTTTTGGCCTTAACGACATAGGCATTTACCTCTGCTCTATATGCATCGCTGGTGATTTTACTCACCAGATCATGTTCTGGAGCTAAGACCATAAAACTTACTCCGAAAATGGTGTCGGGTCGAGTAGTAAAGACTTCAATACTACTTTCTTCAAAATTTTGAACTGCGAATCGAATTAATGCGCCTTCAGATCGCCCAATCCAGTTTCTTTGTTGTTCTTTGATAGCGTCGCTCCAATCCAGTTCTCCCAAACCGTCGAGCAAACGTTGGCTGTATGCAGAAATCCGCATCATCCATTGCCGCATCATTCGAATTTCAACCGGATACCCGCCGCGCTCTGATAGGCCATCTTTCACCTCGTCATTTGCAAGCACAGTTCCTAATGCTGGGCACCAGTTTACGCGCGCTTCGGCTTGATAAGCCAGTCGATAATGCATGAGCCATTCAGAACGGAGCATTTCGCTAGCCTCTTTCCAATCTTGAGCGCTAAAACTTGGGGTTTCTTCACTGCAATGTGCATTTACTTTTAAGTTTCCACTGCTTTCAAATTCCAAAATCAACGATTCTAGAGGCTTGGCTAAATCTGATGATTTGTCATACCAGCTTTCGAACAACCGCTTGAATATCCACTGTGTCCAGCGGTAATAGGAAGGGTCACTGGTTTCAACGGCTCGCGACCAGTCAAAGCTTAAACCAATCGCATCTAATTGTTCTTTGTATCTGGAAATATTTTGTTTGGTTGTTAACTCAGGATGTTGACCCGTTTGAATGGCATATTGCTCAGCAGGTAAGCCAAAAGCATCAAAACCCATCGGGTGAAGAACATTAAAGCCCTGCATCCTCTTGTATCTACTTACAATATCGCTTGCGATATAGCCTAGAGGATGACCAACATGTAAACCTGCACCTGATGGATAAGGGAACATGTCCAAAACGTAATATTTGGGCTTACTTGAAGTATTTTTAGTTTCGTAAACTTTGTTTTTTTCCCAGAGGTCTCGAGCAGTTTTTTCTGCCAGACTGAATGGATATTCTGCCATCAGATAGTTGTATTGAAGTGTAAAAATAGTGAACTATACAATTGTATAGATTGAACAAATTGGTTTAATGCTTGCCATTTATTCACCAAATAAGCACAAAGCAATTACAAGCTTGAAATATTACTATTTTAGCGACCAAATAGGTTTATGTCGGAACAAAGCAACATCAATTACTTTCGAAGAAAAGCTCGGAGGTCGTCGCTAACTGCAGTAATCAGTATCACTTTGGTTTTGTTTTTACTTGGCTTGTTTGGGGTTTTAGTTATGAATGCCAAAATGTTGTCAGACTATGTCAAAGAAAACCTAGAAGTTCAGGTTTTTATCAACGAGGAAGCTGAACCAAAGCAAATAAATGACCTAGCTAAACAACTTCGAGCTAATCCCAACGTAAAGAAACTAGCGTATATCTCTGAGGAAGAAGCTGTAAAAATACTTACCGATGATTTGGGCGAAAATTTCGTCGATTTTTTAGGATATAATCCCTTGTTAGCATCATTCACGCTTACAGTAGATGCTCAATATGCCAATTCAGATAGTCTCGAAAGGGTCAAGAAATCTCTTCTGAAAAACCCTATTGTAAAAGAAGTATTCTATCAAGCGGGAGTTTTGGATCTTCTCAATAAAAATATCAGAACAATTGCGGCTGTGGTGGGTGTATTTAGTTTGTTACTTTTACTCATCACCATCACGTTGATAAACAACAGTATTCGTCTTTCCTTGTACAGTCAACGCTTTTTAATCAAAAGTATGCAGTTGGTGGGTGCAACTTCTTGGTTTATCAAGAAACCTTATCTGCTGAAGAGTTTACTCATGGGGCTTATTTCTGTGGTGGTCTCAAGTATACTTCTGTTTGCTGTAGTTGCCGCAGGCGATAGACAATTGCCTGAGTTAGCTGCGCTTCGCGATGAATTACTTACCGTTTACATCGGTATCGGGCTACTTTTGCTTGGATTAATCATTAGTTTCGCAAGCACATGGATGGCTATCAATCGTTATCTTCGCTACAAAATAGACGAGTTATACTAATACGATTTACCTGATTTTAGACGTTAGTCGATAAATTACCAACTGATGAAAAAAACTGAAAATACCAGCGGACAACTACTATTCGCTAAAACCAATTATCAACTAATGGTTGGTGGAATTATCCTGATTGCATTGGGTATGTTCCTAATGGCTGGCAAAGAAGACATTTTCAGTAGTACCAAAATAACGGTAGGGCCGATTTTAGCAATGCTTGGATTTGTTTTGGAAGTATTCGCCATTATGTACCGACCTAAGAAGAAATAATGACCATTTGGCAAGCGATAATTATTGCCATTATCGAGGGACTTACTGAATTTTTGCCGGTATCGAGTACGGGTCACATGATATTGGCTTCTTCGTTAATGGGCATACATGACGATGAATTCGTTAAGTCATTTGAGGTTCTAATACAACTAGGAGCCATATTGGCTGTACTAGCTATTTATTACAAGCGTTTTTTGGTGAGCTTTGAGATTTATTTCAAGCTTTTTGTAGCCTTTTTGCCAACCGGTGTTATTGGCATTCTTGCATATAAATCCATTAAAGCCTATTTATTTAATCCCTTCGTAGTAAGTATTTCCTTGATTATCGGTGGGGTGGTTCTAATATTATTAGATCGGTGGACCGAAAAAAAGGAATCGAAATACGGCGATCTTGAGCAGATTTCTTATTTGGATGCCTTTAATATTGGGCTTATTCAATGCCTGAGTATGATTCCAGGGGTAAGCAGGTCAGCAGCCACTATTTTTGGAGGAGTTTATTCAGGTTTCAATAGAGTTCAAGCTGCTGAATTTTCCTTTCTATTAGCAATACCCACCATGTTTGCGGCTTCTGGCTATGACTTGCTCAAGAATCACGATGCTATACTTCAAGGGAATTTGACAACCTTGGTAGTGGGTGCAGTTTCGGCATTTATCGTTGCTTTGGTTGCCGTTAAAGCTTTCGTGGCCTTTTTGACAAAATACGGTTTTAAGCATTTTGGTTATTATCGCATAGCTATTGGGCTTATTTTTCTTGTTTATGCGCTTTCAAGCGGTCTCACCTTAGCTGCTGATTGAAAAACTACGACTTTAATGCTGGTGAGGTTTTGTTTATCAATAAACCTCTCGAATGGACTAGTTTTCAATTGGTCAAGAAGATAAGATACGCCTCCAAGTGTAAGAAGATAGGTCATGCCGGAACACTCGATCCTTTAGCCACAGGATTAATGATTTTGTGCACGGGGAAAGCCACGAAGCAAATTGAATCGTATATGGGGCTTGAAAAAGTGTATACGGGATGTTTTCGTTTAGGTGAAACTACGCCGAGTTATGACCGAGAAACAGAAGTTAATGCTCGATTTGCTTGGGAACATATTGACAAACAGCTATTAGAAACTGCCCGTGTACATTTCACGGGTCAAATTCAACAATATCCACCTATTCACTCTGCTATAAAAGTGGATGGCAAACGTTTGTATGAAAGTGCTAGAAAAGGTTTGGAAGTTGAGATTAAGCCTAGAACTGTTGAGATTTTCGAATTTGAATTGACACGAGTAGAATTACCCGACGTATGGTTTAAAGTGAGGTGTAGTAAAGGAACTTACATTCGATCTTTGGCTTTTGATTTCGGGAAATTCTTGAACAGTGGTGCAGTATTGACGGAACTATGCCGAACGGCTATAGGTTCGTATCAATTGAAAGATGCGCTAGACTTAGATGTTTTCGTTGAACAACTACATCGCATCCGGGAAAGAAATGACGCATGAAAATTTATCGTGGACTTGATTCGTATACGAAGAAAGAAGGAGTAGCCTTAACTATTGGTTCTTTTGATGGGGTACATCACGGTCATCAAGAAATTATTAAGGCACTGCGTAGGGATGCCTCTGATAAAGGTTGTTTGTCTGGGTTAATGACCTTTTCGCCTCACCCCCGAATAGTTTTGAAAAAAGACAGCGAGAAATTAAGGTTGTTAAACACTGATTCTGAAAAAGAAGCATTATTCGAAGAATTAGGTGTTGATTTGCTCTTTATGATGCCTTTTAATAAAGAGTTCTTAAGTCAATCGGCAGACGAATTTTTACAAAATATGTTGATTGAAAAAATTGGCATGAAACATATTGTATTGGGATATGATCATCGTTTTGGTAACCGAAGAGAGGGCGATGTGAACTTTTTAAAAGATCAAGCACCTATTTTCGGATATACCGTAGATGAAATACCTGCTCAAACCATAGATGACCTTGGAGTTAGTAGTACGAAGATTAGAAATGCTTTAGAAAAGGGTCAAGTGGCTTTAGCGAATCGTTTGTTAGGCTACGCCTACCGACTGGAAGGTAAAGTTGTGAAGGGGGACCAAATCGGCAGGCAAATAGGATATCCTACAGCGAACATTCAAGTAAATGAACCTTATAAATTAATACCAGCAGATGGGGTTTATGCTGTGCAAGTGAAAGTTGCGAACCAATGGTTAGCAGGCATGGGTTATATTGGGAGCAGACCCACCGTCAGTGGCAAAACGACTAAGATAGAAGTAAATCTATTGGATTGGGAGGGGGATTTATATGGCCAAGAAATTTGCATGCGTTTGGTTACACAAATTCGGCCCGATGAAAAATTCGACAATTTAGACGCGTTAAAAGCTCAAATTGCCAAAGATGAGCTACACATCCGGTCAATTTTACGATAATTAGCTAATTAGTTTATAAACGAGTTCTTTCAATAACTCACCGTCTTCGGTTTCACTACTCCCGTGACCTTTTGCTTTCAAGTCGTATTCTAATAAGAGCGCAATATTCCTTTTTATACGGGGCAAGCTATACTTAGAAGCGTACAAGTCATAATCCTTCATCAAATACGGGTGTATTCCAATTAAGGATGCGATGTCGTCTGACTTTTTACCCTTGGCGTAATGGTAAATATAGAGTCGGTTAAACAATTGATATAAGTTTCCTACGCATGCTATTAAACTAAAATTGCTTGCTTTAGGGCTTCCAGCAAAATAATTCGCTATTTGAAAAGCTTTAAAGGTATCCTTTTGCCCTACAGCGTTACTTAGTTCAAATAGGTTAAATTCTCTACTTATACCAATATACTTTTCAATGATCTCGGTGGTTATTTCAGTGCCAGGTTTCAGATTAATAGCCAGCTTACTCACTTCATTAGCAATTTTCTCAAGATTGTTCCCTAGGTACTCCGCCATTACTAATGCCGTTTTTGGGTCGATCTTAAATCCTTCGCCTGTAACGTAGGTGGAAATCCACTTATCTACATGATAATCTCTAATTTTCTCACTTGTAAAAACTACACTTTTCTCTTTTAGCGCTTTATAAACAGATTTACGTTTATCAAGAGCTTTACCCTTGTAGCAGAAAACTAAAATTGTTGTATCGAGAGGCTTATTAAAATACGGTAATAGGTTTTCTAATTCCTTTTCAGATAAATTTTGTGCTTCCTTGATGAGCACCAACTGATGGGAGTACATCATTGGGAACCTGCGCGCCGCGTTAATAATCAAGCCGGCATTGGCGTCTCTGCCATAAATTACATTTTGATTGAATCCCTGTTGCTCCTCAGGAATTGCAAATTTTTCAAGCCAATTGGACAGGGCGTCGATATAAAAAGGTTCTTCGCCTTGGAGGAAAAGGATAGGAGGGAACTTGCCTTTTTTAAAATCGGCAAGAAGAGCTTCAAATGTTATTCCTTCTTCTTTTTTAGCCATCAGAAACGAAGATGTTTCACGGTTAATCCATTGTTGATAAGCTGTTTCAATGAGCCAATTCCAATTTCTATATGGTTTTGAACAAAATTAGCTGTGACCTTCAAGTCGCTTTCCGCTGTTTTAACTCCTTCGGGTATCATCGGTTGGTCGCTTACCAGCAACAAGGTGCCTGTAGGTATACCGTTATGAAAGCCTACACTAAAAATAGTAGCAGTTTCCATGTCGATAGCCATGGCCCTAATCTCTCTGAGGTAATTTTTGAACTTTTTGTCGTGCTCCCAAACGCGTCGGTTGGTGGTATAAACCGTTCCTGTCCAATAATCCATACCCATATCTCTGATGGTCGTAGAAATGGCTTTCTGCAAGGCGAAAGATGGTAGAGCAGGTACTTCTGGCGGGAAGTAGTCGTTACTTGTACCTTCGCCTCGAATAGCAGCTATAGGAAGTACTAGATCGCCAATTGCATTTTTTCGTTTGAGTCCACCGCATTTACCTAAAAATAATACGGCTTTCGGGCGTATTGCTGTGAGTAGGTCCATCAATGTGGCCGCCATTGGGCTGCCCATGCCAAAGTTTATCATGGTAATACCTTCTGCAATACAACTTTGCATCGGTTTGTCACGGCCAACTATAGGGGCATTGTATTTTTGAGAAAAATACTCAAGGTAATTATTAAAGTTCGTTAGTAAAACGTATTGGGTAAAATCCTCGAGCGGTCTTCCTGTATAACGAGGCAACCAGTTATTGACAATGTCTTCCTTGGTTTTCATAGTTTTGACTTCGTGTAAAAATACGCAAAGCTCTAACGTCATTTTCCCGATTTATGCACATGCCACCATTACAACTTCCTCGATTCAACGCAAAATTGAAAGAGGGGCAACAAGGCCTAGAAATATTGGATACGTACCGAAAAAAGTATTTGAAACTTACCCCTGAAGAATGGGTTCGCCAACATCTTTTACATTGGCTTACAGATCATTTGGGTTATCAAGCTGCTCGCTTATCGGTAGAAAAAAGTTTGAATCTGAACGGAATGACTAGAAGGTATGATGCAGTTTGGTTTGATGCTTCCGGTGAAAAGCCAATAATTCTGATTGAATGCAAAGCAGCGCATGTTGAAATAAATCAATCTGTATTTGACCAGGCTGCTCGTTACAATTTGGTGATTGATGCACCGTTTATGTTACTATCAAATGGGATTTCTCATTATTTCGCCAAAATAAATCACCAAAAGGGGCAATATGACTTGTTTGATCATGTCCCTGTTGCAGCAGCTATCCCAAGCCTTTTGCTAACTGCTTAATTTCATCACTTAAGATAACCTCATTCCCCTCGTCGGTTTTGATGCTATTCAAGAGCATCGCTTTCGCAACAGTATTGGTTTTAATGCTTTGATAATTTTTTAACCTGCCAACTAAAAACAAGTCCAATAATGGACTGAGCTGCTTGGCGATACTTTCCCCAAGTCTGAACTCTTTTCTAGGACCAATTAAAAGGGCAGGACGAAAGATGCTTAACCTTGGAAATCCTATCGCTTTTAATGCTTCTTCAGTCTCACCCTTCACTCGATTATAGAAAATGCTGGAGGTAGCATCAGCTCCCATAGCGCT
The DNA here is from genome assembly GCA_943369355.1 of Chitinophaga pinensis. GTDB lineage: Bacteria > Bacteroidota > Bacteroidia > UBA7662 > UBA7662 > UBA7662. Next base: position 191,902 of record CALRMX020000001.1, read on the forward strand.
AATCAAACTGAAGTGACGTACACCCGCTTGATGGGCTATAACTGCAGCATTCACAACCATGTCATAATCTACTTTGCGAAATTTATCTTGACTGCCAGCTTTTTTAATCGTGGTGCCTAAACAACAATAAACTCTTGAAATTCCCGAAAATGCCTCAAGTTGTTCGGTTAGCTGAGTAAAATCCGATTGGATGAAAACTAGTTTATGGTGTTCAATCCCAGGCTCAGTTCTTCCTAAACAAACGATACGGTTTACTTTATCGCTCTTTATTAATTCTGTCAGCAGTTCATTCCCAACAGCACCGCTGTATCCTAGCAAAAGGCAGTCGAAATAAGGCATATTGTATCTATCAGACATGGTGATAAGGTTCTTTTTTGAGAATAGTAAAAGCTCTATATAACTGTTCGAGAAATACGATTCGAATTAATTGATGGGAAAGTGTCATTGGACTGAGTGACAACTTAAAATCTGCTCTTTTGTAAACGGAATCAGAAAAGCCGAATGCACCTCCAATGATAAAATCAATTTGTGATCGGCCTGCAACTGCCCATTGTTCCATTTGACGCGAAAAATCGATGCTGTCGAAAGTTTTGCCTCGTTCGTCTAATAGACAGATGAGCGATTTGGAATCGATTGTTTTCAGGAGTTGTTCACCTTCCTGTTTTTTGATCTCTTCTTTGGAAAGTGTATTTGCATTCTTTAATGTTGAAAGTGTAACGATTTCGAATTGACAATAATGTTTGAGTTTACGCTCGAAAAAAGCACAGCCATCGCCAATGAAGCTTTCTTGATTTTTACCTATTTGAATTATTCGAATTCGCATGTTCAAGAGAATTGATGGTTCATTGCTGTCAGCACAAAAGAATAGTGAAAATAGAATTTTCCTTATCTAAACCCTCTATTGAATTTGATTTACCATACTACCGTTATTCCTCATAACTGCAACTTCTACTTCTGGAAATAAAAAAGGCTGTCTCATTACCCAGAGACAGCCTTTTATAAAGGATAGTAGAATTACTTCTCGATGCTTATCAGCTCCACTTCAAAAATAAGTGTGCTGTGAGGAGGAATTTGCTGACCCGCGCCACGCTCACCATAAGCAAGGTCGCTAGGTAAGAAGATAGTCCATTTTGAACCAACGGGCATGAGTTGTAAAGCTTCTGTCCAACCTGGGATTACGCCGTTCAAAGGGAATACTGCTGGCTCACCACGTTCAACTGAGCTGTCGAACACGGTACCATCGATTAACTTACCGGTATAATGAACCTTTACGCGGTCCGTGGCCAAAGGTTTTGGCCCGGTGCCCATTGTATTTACTTTGTATTGAATACCGCTAGCAGTGGTTTGAACTCCTTCTTTTTTCTTGTTCTCTTCCAAGAACTTCACACCATCGGCTTTCGCAGCTTCCGACTTTTTATCCATTAATTTCTGGAAATAGCTCTGAATAAACATGTTTGCTTGTTCTTCGCTGATTGTTGTTTTGCCATCGCCGTAAACATCTTCCATAGCCTTCATCATGGCGGCGAAATTTAGTTTTTCGAAGCCTTGGCCTTTCAGGTTACTGCCTATGCTTACTCCTAGGCTGTAGCTAACCGAATCCATCTCGGTTTTAAGCGTTGCGTTTTTATCCATTTTTTTTTGTCCATTACAGGCCGTGAATGCGAATACACTCAGACCGGTGAGCATTAAGATTGATTTGAGTTTCATTTTCAAGTTTTTGTGTCGCGAAGATACGCGATAGGGTTGGAACGACCTTTTTAAATTTTATTGTCTTCAGATTCACACGGAGATATTCCAAATATCGATGAGAACCTTTTTTCTAACATGGTTATGATTTCTTCATCGAGAAGGAATTCGCAACGCACATCGTTTTGTTCATAAGTTAGTTTAGTAGGCTTTAGTTCAAACTCGTTCAGTGTGGCCTGTAGGTCCGAAAGGCGATCATAGGTTAACTTCCAGCATTTCAATTTTAAAACGGGGATGATGTTTGTTCTTGCATGCTCTAATGCAGCCTTTGCCGCTCCATGGTAAGCGTCGATCAATCCTCTAACACCGAGCAAGGTGCCACCAAAATAACGTACTACTATTACGACTATGTTGCTTAGATTTTTCTGATCAATCGACATAAGTATGGGACGACCAGCAGTACCAGATGGTTCACCATCGTCGTTGGTTCGATATTTTTCACCTTGGTGGCCTAATCGCCAAGCATAGCACCAATGTCGAGCATTTGGGTGTTTTTTCCTCAACTCTTCAAGGAGTGATTTAATATCTTCTTCAGATTGTACTGCTTTAGCGTAAGCGATGAATCGACTTCCTTTATCTCGATATTCACCAACAGTATCTTCAAGGATCACCAGTTTTCTCATCAAAATTGAAGGAGTAAAATCAAACTCACGATTGCTAAAAGTAGCCCTATGCCTTGTGCTTTTTCCAGCTTTTCGTGCAATAGGAAAAATGCCAAAGTAGTACTGAGTAGGATAGTGGTTAAATTATTGAGAGGAAAGAGGGTAGAACTTTGAATAGACTTTAAAGCTTGCATCAGCGCAAACACCGACATGAAATTAAAACCGCCCAGCATGATACCTGCAGCTAAGCTTTTTGGATGAACCTTATCGATTTTCTTATGGTGTGCATACCACAGCTCAATGGCTCCTATGGCAGCCGAGGTTCCGAATAGCAGTACTAAAAATGCAGCTTGCTGATTGGATTGTAATAGATTCTTTTGCGTGTAGGCCAGTAAGATGTCGGCCAATCCTGATCCAAGAAAGATGGTTAAAGGAAGCAAATACGCTCGAACTCCGTAGGATGCCTGAGACTTACGTCGACTGCTCAAAATCACCGCAGGAATTGCTAAACCTATCGCTAATAACTTCAAAGTACTACCAGATTCTTGCAGAAAGTATAAACCGAATACTACTGGCAGAATCATTGAAACTTTAGCTGCGGTAACAGTTGCAGCGATTCCAATCCTTTGGCTTGATCTTCCGATAAGCCAGAAAAGTAAAATGTAAATCAGGCCTATTAGCGAGGCTATAGGTAAGGCGTTGAATACGCTTGTTATATCTTGATTTGGTGCAAAGGAGATGCCCAATACCACGCATACAAAGTAATTTGCAACTATAGCTTGGAACGTTCGAATGCCAAATCGATCGAACCACTTGAATAACAAAAAATTTATGGCGGAGCTTCCCGCACTTAACCAAAACCAAATCATTGATTTTGATTATTGAAAGCGATGAATATTTCATCTCCTCCAAGTTGTGTATCTAATTTCTCTAAGGGCAAGTCGTAAACAGGGGCTTTAATCCCCTTTCCAATAGTTTTGGCTGATCGGATCACCCGTATTTCATCCCAAATGCCAAGTCGGTGAAATACGTTTAACGTTTTATTTCCGCCTTCGACGAGTATGCTATTTATATTTCTATTTAATATATCCTCAAGATATTTTGGTAACTTATTGGGATCATCGAAGTTTAAAATCAACTGAGGTAAATCTACCTGTGGTACTATTCCAGGTGTAAGTAGAAGTGTAGATTCAGAAGTTTCAAAAACGTTGTAGCTCAACTTAATTGTATTCTGAGTACTCAGAACCATTCGAATCGGATTTCTTCCCGGGTGTTTGCGCGTAGTAAGACGTGGATTATCTGTCATTATCGTGCCGTATCCTACTAAAATGGCATCCTCTTCGTGACGCCACCGGTGTACCAAGGATGTGCTTAAACTGCTGCTAATTGCAATTGGATGTCCATTTTCTGAAGCTATAAAACCGTCTCGGGTTTCCGCCCACTTGAGAATTATGTACGGTCGTTTTTTTTCTACTTTACTAAAAAAACGTCGGTTTTGCCACCGTGCTTCCTTTTCGAGAACACCAATAGTAACCTTTATTCCTGCATTTTGTAGGATTTCAATTCCTTTTCCAGCTACTTGAGGAAAAGGGTCTTTTTGAGCTATAACTACACGTTTTATTTTTTTGTCCACAAGTAAGTTGGCGCAAGGCGGTGTTTTGCCGAAATGTGCGCAAGGTTCGAGGGTTACATAAACGGTTGATTCTGGTATTAATTCGGTTTGCGTTACGCTACGGATGGCATTAACTTCAGCATGCGGCCCACCGTATTTTTGATGCCATCCTTCACCGATGATTTTATTGTTGTGCACAATAACGCAGCCAACCACAGGATTAGGAGAACAGAACCCCAAACCTCTGTCTGCAAGTTCTAGTGCTCTCCGCATAAATTTTTCGTCACTAAGCACGTGGTAAAAATAGGCTATTTTTACACTATGACACGAATGCAGCTTCGAAAGCAATTCATTGCTCGTTTATCAGCTCTTTATTCTGCTGGCGAATTAGCAGCTTTGTTTTCAAATTGGTCGGAGAGTAGGTTGGGTTTAAGATTGCAGGAATGGATTTTTGAACCTGAAATGAACGTTAACCAAGAATGGATTCATGTATTCGAACACGATATCCATAGACTTGAAAAAGGTGAGCCCATTCAATATGTACTTAATGAGGCTTGGTTTGGTGGCCGAAAGTATTATGTTGATAATCGCGTTTTAATTCCACGACCTGAAACTGAAGAATTGATTCAGTGGATATTAGCGTCGCATGGCGAGCCCACCAAGAGCATACTTGACCTAGGGACTGGTAGCGGCATAATTCCGATAAGCATAAAGCAAAAACGCCCAACATGGAATGTGGTGGCCTTGGATATTAGTGCAGGAGCTCTGGAAGTAGCACAGAAGAATGCCTTAGAAGCGGAAGTAGATGTAATCTTCTACCAAGCCGATATGTTCGAGGATTGGCCTAGCGAACCCAATATAGTTGTTAGTAATCCTCCTTACATACCACCTCAACTGGCTTGTACACTGTCGCAGAATGTACTAGACTATGAACCATCCCTTGCGCTGTTTTCTTCCGTAGATGATGGCCTCGACTTTTACAGAGCCATTGCCAATCAATTTAGGAAGAAGGAAAACATTGCTGAAGTTTATCTAGAATTGAATAATGAAAAAGCCTTGGAAACCAAGGCTTTATTTAATGGGTTTACGGTCGAAATCAAGCTTGATGTAAACGGCCATCAGCGGATGATGAAAGTTATCCGTTAAATACTGCGCTCTCGGTTGGTATTTGCCGGTTTACTTTTTTTACTAATCCTTGAAGTACTTTGCCCGGGCCTACTTCTGTAAAATGGGCTGCGCCATCATTGAGCATTTGTTGAACGGATTGGGTCCATCTGACTGCACCAGTCAGTTGATTGATTAGGTTGGCTTGGATTTCGCTTGCATTTGTAACCGGCATGGCCACCACATTTTGGTAAATCGGACAGCTGGGCTCCTTAAAACTAGTGGCGCGAATAGCAGCTTCCAGTTCTTTTTTGGCAGGTTCCATCAGCGGCGAATGAAATGCTCCACCAACTGCTAGTACGACTGTTTTTAAAGCTCCCGCCTCATTCATTTTCTCACAAGCAAGATTTACCCCACTTACAGTACCAGAAATGACTAACTGGCCAGGGCAGTTGTAATTTGCTGGCACAACTATGTCGTTGGTAATTGATTGACAAATCTCTTCTACTTTTTCGTCGGCTAATCCCAGTATCGCTGCCATAGTACTTGGCTGAAGTTCGCAAGCGGCTTGCATCGCTAATGCACGTTTACTCACCAAGATTAATCCGTCTTCGAAACTCAATGTTCCAGTCGCCACCAAAGCTGAAAATTCACCGAGTGAGTGTCCGGCAGCCATTTCTGGTTGAAAGGCATCGCCCAAAAGATGAGCAAGTATTACTGAGTGTAAAAATATGGCTGGTTGAGTTACTTTGGTTTGCCGCAGCTCATCTTCGCTACCTTCAAACATGATGTCAGTAATCCTGAAGCCAAGTATCTCATTTGCTTTTTCAAAAAGTGCCTTAGCTGCAGGGGATGATTCATATAAATCTTTTCCCATGCCAGGAAATTGGGCGCCTTGTCCTGGAAAAACGTATGCTTTCATAAGTTGAATCGATTAGATGTTTGAATTGCCGTAATATTCTACAAAATTTCGCTCCGTTTCGTAGAGTTTAATGCAATGCAGTTTACAATTGGCTGAATTTAAGCGTGGCTCTAGTTGTTCCCAAATGGCAATGGCTAAATTTTCGGTTGAGGCCATTTTACCGAGCATAAAATCAACATCAAGATTGAGGTTTTTATGGTCAAGTTTTTCTGTGACGTGCTCTTGAATAAGTTTGCTCAACTTTTTGAGATCGATGATAAAGCCAGTTTCTGGGTCAGGTATTCCTTTTACTGTTACGTATAAATCAAAATTGTGACCATGCCAATTGTGGTTGGCACACTTCCCGAAAACCTCCTCATTTTTCGCTTCGGTCCAATTAGGATTATAAAGCTTATGGGCGGCATTGAAATGTTCTTTTCGGGTAAGATAAATCATATAATCTATTTGCGACGCAAATATACACAGCAGGCGTTAATGCTCAATTGGGTTTATTTGCAGCCTTTCTAAGCGGTTCGGCATCCCAAGCATGATCATCTTTAGCGGCCGAAACAGCTCGATCGGCCTTCAAGAGTCTTTCTTGTAGTTGAATTTTTTCACGTACTTCAGAAATATACTGATTGCGATTATGTCGGGTTTTTTTAAGTTCAAGCATGGCTTCTTCATCGTACTTGATAAAGTTCCGTCCACTTCGTGATGCCGAATAGGCTCGGTGACCTAATGTTTGCAGCACTTCAACACCTAAGCGCACCGAAGTGTCTAAGGTTTCTCGGTATACCTTGTCCACTTCTAAATCCATGAGCTCCATGGCATCGTAGCGGTTTTGTGCCCGGATGAATAATTTAATATGCGGGAAGTGTTTTTTAATGGTTTCTACCAATTGATAGTTTGCTTCTGGTGAATCGATAGCTGAAATCAAGATTTTAGCTTCATGCGCTCCTGCAGCTTCTAACAAATCTACACGTGACGCATCGCCATAATACACCTTAAAGCCCATTTTTCTTAATAATTCTACTTGATCACTATCATGATCGAGGTAAACGGCATCCACTCCATTTGCGCGGAGAAACCTACCGATGGTACTGCCAAAATGACCAAAACCGGCAATGATTATAGGGTGCTTTTCATCTATGTCGTCAAAAGCTTTTTCCTCGCTTTTAACCCGTTTTGAAAGACCTGGCAATAGCCATTTTTCATTAACGAGCATCAGAATGGGGGTAATGGCCATGCTCACTGCCGTTAGCGCCATACCTAGACTCTGTTCTTTTGGGTTCAGTAGCTGTAGTTGGGCCATGAATGAAAGTAAAACAAAGGCAAATTCGCCAATTTGACTCATGCCAATGGTGTACATGAGATTCTGATCACTACGTAACCGGAAAATGGTGGCGGTTGTCCATAAAACAGCCGATTTGATGAGCATAATCACCAAGAGGAGTGTTAAAAATATACCTGGCTCATGTCCGAGCAAGGGTAAGTTGATGGTAGCACCTACTGAAAGAAAGAACAAACCCAATAGCAACCCTTTAAATGGCCCCAGGTCGCTTTCCAGCTCATGCCGATACTCGCTGTTGGCGAGCACCATCCCAGCAAGAAAAGTACCTAATGCCGGACTTAGACCGACTAGCTCCATTAAAAAGGCAGTGGATACCACCAACAACAAAGCTGTAGCTGAAAACAGCTCTCTTAATCTAGTTTTAGCCACTTCACGGAGTATGGGCCCAACTATCCATTTTCCTGCTACCACTACCAGAATAATCGCTGAAAAGGCAATTAGTGTATTGGCCCATGCTGGTATGGTTTCGGGAAGTAATTGATGCTCGTTGGCAGGCTGATGAAAGCGAGCAGTGGCCAGTAATGGAAGTAAAGCCAGAATGGGAATAACAGCAATGTCTTGGAACAATAGCGTTGCAAATGAAAGCTGTCCACCGCTGCTCTTTAGTGTGTTTTTTTCCTTCAGACTCTGAAGAACTATGGCTGTTGACGACAAGCTAACGGCCAACCCAGCTGCAAAGGCACTGTTGATGCTGATTCCAATTACCCAAAAGCTGCTCGCAGCCAGAACCGTAGTAAGTAACATTTGAATGAGTCCCGAACCCACCACCAAACGCCGCATTCTCCAAAATTTTCCTGGATCAAGTTCTAGACCAATTAAAAAGAGCATCATAACGACCCCGAATTCGGCAAAATGCATCAAATCTTCGCCTTCATGGCCTACAAATCCGAGCATATAAGGACCAATTAGTACACCAGCTAACAAGTAACCAAGCACTGAACTCATGCCTAGTCGTTTGGCAAGTGGGACACATATAACAGCAGCGGTAAGGAAGATTATAGCTTGGAAAAGGAAACTACCCGTCATAGTTTATGAGTTTATCTGGTTTAACTGGTCGTTTATATTACCGTAACCAGAGTTCAGTAGCCCTAAAAAGTCATGGCCTTGCAGCATCAATTTTAGTAAAAGGTTGTATTCTTTCGCTGCTTTTTGTCGCTGATCTTCTGTAAGTCGGTGGGTTCCTTGTACCAAAAAAGGAGGGAGCCAAAGGCCATGACAGAGTTTAACTGTTTGTTCAAATGGTCTCAAAAACTCATTGATTGTAAATTTATTACGTCCATTTATATCATATGCATCTTGTCCACCTCCGGTACTAATTGCTTGTATGAAATATTTGTCTTTCAATGCAAAACCGCCACTTCCATAAGCCCAGCCAAATTCTAGCACCATATCGAGATATTGCTTTAGCAAAGGAGGGCAACTATACCAGTAAAATGGATGCTGCCAAACGATGAAATCAGCATGGGATAGCCTTTGCTTTTCAGTTGGTATGTCTATATTAAAATCGGGGTATAACTCGTACAAATCCACAAACACCAGATTTTCTGTTTGGGGGATTGCAGCCACCAATGATTTGTGAATTAGGCTGTCTTCATACCTAGGGTGAGCAAAGACTATCAATACTTTTTTCGGCATCGCTAAATATACCGATTCAAGGAAGTACTAAGCAATAGGGATGTGAATATCGATAGTGGCCCCATGCTCGGGCTGACTGTCGATGGAAAAACTACCTCCTACGGATCGAATGCGTAATTCCATGTTCTTAATGCCTATTCCGGTAAAGTTTTCGATCTGAAATCCACATCCATTGTCTTCAATGATGAGGCTAATCTCTTCGGGATGTCGGATGAGTTGAATATTTACACTGCTTGCTTGAGAATGTTTTAGAATATTACTCACAGCCTCTTGTAAAACCCGATAAATGGCCAGTTCAATATTGTGTTCGAGCCTTTCTTTGAGCCCTATCACTTCGAAGTGAATTTTGAGGTTTTCGTTTCCTAATCGACTTAAAAAATCTCGAGCTGCTGTTGCTAATCCCATCCTCAAAAGCGAATTGGGCAGCATTTGATGGGATAAGTTCCGTGTTTCTTGTGCTGCTTGCGCAGTAAGCTCCATTAACTCTTCAAGTTTTTCAGTTAGCCAACCACTATTGCCGTTGGCCAACAAACCCAGTTTTAATCTTAAGGCAGCTAGTTGTTGTCCTAAGCCATCGTGCAATTCTCTCCCAATTCTATTTCTCTCGTTTTCTTCTGCTTCTAATACGGCAAGATGTTGTTCTTTCAATTGTGTTTTTTCCAACTCACTTACACGAAGTCGATATCGTATACGAACCAAAATCAAGATTATTGCTAAAAGAACAAAACTACCAGCAAGTAGAGACGTGATGATTATTCTACTTTTTTCAAGCTCTTTGGTTTTTATTAGGCTTTTATTCAAAAGACTTTCTTTTTCGGAAAGCAACCTCTTGGCTTTTTCAGCCTCATACTTGGTCTCGGCATCTGCAAGAGCCTCACTCATTTGTTGATTTAAAATGGAATCACTGAGTTCGGTGGCGTGCAACTGAAATTGAAAAGCTAAAGTGTGGTTGCTGAGTTGAGACTCTACTTTCGCCATATTTTTTAGTATCGCTAATCTTGCATTTTTGTAATCTTGCTCGTAGCTACCTTGTAACGCCTTCAGAAGCCATTTTTTAGCCACTTTTGGTTTGTCTTGAAGTATGGCACATTCTCCGAGATTAAATTGAGAATTTACTATCCCAACTCCTTGTCCGAGTTTCTCTTTAAGCTTTAAACTAGTTAAAAAGGCACTTTCTGCCGATGCATAGTCATTCAAAGCCATATAAATGAGGCCCAGATTATTTTCTACAAAAGCAGATCCTTCGTCGTCGGTTAATTCGGAATAAAGTTTGCCTGCTTCTTTAAATAAACGGATTGCTTTTTGATACTTGCTGGTTTTGTATGCAATAAGACCTAAATCGCTCAGGGACGAAGCCAAAAGGCTTTTCTTGTTAAGTTTTTTACTGATCTCAACTACTTTTTCAAAACCTTTCTCGGATTGTTCGTAGCGTTCAAGGGAATAATAAATACCAGCAATGCCATGTTCTGAGTTTGCAATACCAGAGCTGTCACCAATTTTCTCTCGAATTTCCAAACCTCTAAGATGCATTGATAATGCTGAGTCGTATTGAGCAGTATTCTTAAAGACAATTCCAAGATTTGCGTATGTGGCTCCGAGCCGAAGGCTGTCTTTGGCACGAGTTAAATTTTTTATTGCTAACCAATTAAAATCGATAGCCTCTCTAAAATTTCGATTTTTTTTATGAAAAAGGGCCACAGTAGCATAGGCTCTACCTTGCCATTGAGCGTCTTTTATTCTGGGAATTTGTTGAAGCAGCTGATTTACAAAACGCAACTTCTCTTCTGAGGTAATTGAGCGGTCATGAACCAGCTCAATTAGTGTTGCCAACTTCGTAGTATCGTTTAGAGCTGAATTAAGCGCTAATTTTAGACTGTCATTAGCAAATACACATTTACCAAGAATGCATAGCAAAATGAGCAGGGAGGTTTTGAACAAAGAAGGCATAGTCAAAGCTAACTATGACTGTGGTGCCACATATACCCTGAATCACGCAATTAAATGCCTTTAGAAGGGTAACAGATCTGTTTTACACCAACTGAAAGCTTGAAAATTCCGTATTATTGACGTCAAACCCGATTTATGCTAGTAGTTACAGGCGCAGCAGGATTTATTGGTTCATGTTTAGTGTCGGCACTAAATGATGCTGGATTTACCGACCTCGTTTTGGTTGACGATTTCAGCAGATCGGATAAAAAGCTCAACTACACCCAGAAAAAATTTACAGCTCTTGTCGACAGAGCCGAATTTTCGACTTGGCTAGATGGTCAACACCGTTTGGTTCAATACATTTTTCACCTTGGTGCTCGTACCGACACGACAGAATTTGACTACGAGGTGCATCGATTGCTGAATTTGGAATACTCCAAAATGGTCTGGGAAAAGTGTGTTTTGTATGGTCTGCCCTTGGTATACGCTTCTTCGGCAGCTACCTACGGTGATGGTAAATATGGATTCGATGATGATTTAGCGAATATTAAAGCGTTGCAGCCTCTCAACCCGTATGGAGAATCGAAGCAACAATTTGACATTTGGGCACTTGAACAAGAGAAAAAACCATTTCAATGGGTAGGCTTGAAGTTTTTTAATGTGTACGGACCAAATGAATACCATAAGGGCAGAATGGCTTCGGTTGTATACCATGCCTATCAACAGATAGGTAAGCATGGTTTTATGCAGCTTTTTCGTTCACATCGACCTGATTTCCGAGATGGAGAGCAATTGCGTGATTTTATTTACGTGAAGGATGTTGTAGCGGTTTGTTTATGGCTCATGCAAAATCGTCATGTGAGTGGTCTTTTCAACTTAGGAAGTGGTCAGGCACGTACATTTCTAGATTTAAGTAATGCTGTATTTGAGGCCATGAGGATCAATAAGGACATTCGATTCATCGACACACCTGAGGATATTCGTGACAAATACCAATATTACACGGAGGCAAGCATGAAAAAGCTCAAACTAGCAGGATATTCGAAGCCATTTCACAGCCTTGAAGAGGGTATCGCCGATTATGTTAAGAACTATCTAAGTCAAAACAAAAATTTATAGTGCTTCAAAAACGACACATAGAGTTTCTTCTTTGGGTGCTGTTTTTAAGTTCCTTGGGATGGGGTTTGTTTTCTCAACTTACTTTACGTCAAACGAAAGATGCTTATCTCGCAGATGCAGCAAAAAAATTTGAGCGGTATTTAGAGAATGAAAATAGAGCCTTTAATACCTGGTTGAATGAGTTCAAAAAAGAGGGAATCAATCCCTCTAGTTTTATTGCTCAACAGGATTTTATTGCCAACCATGCGATTGGAGGTTACTGGTTAGTTTTTAAAAAAGACAAAGCGGTTTACTGGAGTAGTAACCGTATTAGTCCATCCGAACTAGGTGTTTTTGAGGCAAAAGAAGGGTTAGTAGAATTATCGAATGGCGTATTTCATGCCCAACAGGTGCCGTTTGGCGATACCTTAACGGGTATATATCTGATCTTGATTAAGGACCGGTTTTCGTACGAAAATCAGTTTCTTAACAACAAATTTGCTATTTCTTTTGACGGCATTGACGAGATTAGGATGCGCGACACAAAAAGAAACGCGCAAGTAGTAAAGGCTCCTTCAGGAATCCCCTTATTTACCATCACGCTTCATACGAATCGAAGCAGCTTGTTACTCTCTAGTCATGAACACGATAGTGGCCTTGCATTTTTAATGGCAATTGCTTTCGCAGTGATGCTGTTTTTCATGAAAATTGATGAGGAGCAGGTTCACAGACGTCCTTACAGGACATTTTTGGAACTCGTTACTTCGTTGATTGTAATTCGCGTATTGCTTTTTGTATATCACAATAAAATAGGATTACAATCGGTCGAACTATTCGATCCAACTCTGTTTGCATCCCATTGGTTATTACCTTCTTTGGGAGATTTGTTGCTTCATCTATCGGTTATTCTGCTGGTGATCATTTATTTGTTCCGGTTTCGCGTCATCTACGATAAGGTTTTTGTGGACCTTTTGCCGGTTCTTAGGTCAATTCCAGTTCAATTTGTCTTAATCCTGCTCACAGTATTATTCTTCCTTGTATCTCTTCTGATAAGCCGTGATTTGGTATTTAGTAGTGAGATTCCAGTAGGATTAGACCAGTTATTTGATTTTAATTTATACACCTACCTAACCTTGGGGTTGTATGTGCTTTTCATTTGGATAAACGTTGCGAGCTTTTACTTTTTATCGAAGTACGTTTTATGGCAGATGACACATATTCGCCTTTTACTGAATTATTTGGCTGCCTTAGGATTGATTTATTTCATGTTCAGTTTTACAGGTGAAATAGTATGGTTGAGGAGTTATTATCTACAATGGTTGGCTTTAGGGGGATTGTTGTATTTTTTTCGAACGCGCTGGGTGCAACGTTTCCGATTATTCAATGTTCTTCTCGTACTCTGGAGCTTGTTCGTTGGTTTTCAAGTTAGTGAAGCACTTTTCAGAAGACAAACCGAACAAGCTCGCTATTTAGCTCGAAAGATATTTGCTCCGGAAGATCGAGTAGCCGTGTATGCCTTGTTGGATTTGATTCCACGTTTACAAGCAGACGAATTACTCAAGCGTTATGCAGATCGTGCATATGAGCCGGATGAAAATTTCCGTAATCGACTAGTATACAAGTATTTGCAGGGATATTTAGATCGATATACGTTAAGTGACTTAAAAATAATTACCGGCACAGAAGAGGTAAGTGGACCTCAACAGCAGGATATGTCCTTGCAACTAGAGTTGAATAAATTACAACTCATCAAGCAGTATCGTTTAAATGCGAGGTTGGGATATTCGCTTCGAATACCTTTCATAACCAGTTATGCGAGGGTAGATACGTTAGCTATCAGACTATTACAAAAGTCGTTGGCAAGCGAAAGCCCATTTCCTGCTTTGTTGCTAGAAGGTGATGGAGGTAATCAAGGCCCTCCATTAGGAACTCGTTCGTTTGCTTATTACGATAATAATCTTCTAGTACAACAGGGAGGGAAATTCCCTTATGCACTGATTGATGATAAATGGAGAAATTTTGAGGGTGAATATAATCTACATCAAGAAGCTGAGCATTGGCACTTCATATATCGACCCGACAGTTTAAATGTGGTAGTAGTGAGCTTTGTAGGAGGAGGCTTTTTTACGTTTTTCTCAGTATCTGCCGCATTATTTTTACTTTCTGTAGTGGTAGTTTTTCTTCTAAGCCGCCTTTTCAAACTACTTACGCACCCTGCCACTAGTCTACGGTTGTCGTATCGGAATAGGATTGAAATTTCGTTATTAGGTTCGGTGGTCGTAATAATGATTGTGGTAGGATACATCACCATTACGTATACGGTATTGCGAAATAGAAATGTAAAAATTGAGTTTATCGCGAACCGCATGCAGGATATAGCATCTTCGGTTGAAAATTCTTTGGAAGATGGATTTCGAGCAAATCGGTTGAGTGATTTTCAACGATTAGGCTTGAATCAACTTGCGAGCAGCTACGGTGCCGATTTTTCATTGTTTAACTTGAGCGGACAGTTGGTATATAGTTCTCAAGAAAAACTGTACGAGAAGAAACTAGTAAGTGAATTGATGGAGCCGGCTGCCTTTCAGGCCTTGAGTAGGGAACGAAAAACAGTACATATCCAAGATGAACGCATAGGTGACTTCAAATTTGTGTCGGCTTATTTACCTCTGCGCAACTCGAAAAACGAGGTTGTAGCTTTATTCAATATGCCTTCGTTTAGTACTGAACAAGAGTTGAGAAATGATTTAAATGCCTATTTAGGGAACTTAATCAGTTTGTATATCCTCATTTTGCTTACAGCAGGAAGCTTAACACTTTGGCTGGCAGAAAGAATCACCTCTCCCTTACGATTACTTACACAAGTAATTCAAAGAACTAAAGTTGGAGAACAAACGCGCATGCCTGATTGGAAGCGAGAAGACGAAATTGGGATAATGATTCGTTCCTATAATCAGATGCTACAGCAGCTTGACGATAACGCTAAATTGTTGGCTCGTTCCGAACGAGAATCGGCATGGCGCGAAATGGCGAGGCAGATTGCCCATGAAATTCGTAATCCGCTTACGCCCATGAAATTGAAGCTTCAGCGATTACGCCGTGATTGGACCGAAAATCGTGAACGGTTTGATAGCAACTACATCAAAGAGTCAGGATTAGTTTTAGAGCAAATTGATGTACTTGCCGCTGTTGCTTCCGAGTTTAGCTCTTTTGCCCAAGTTACGGTAGGAGAAAAAAAGCCTTTCGACCTATTGGAGAATTTGGAGCAAGTAGTAGGCTTATACAACAGTCAGGCGAAAGTAGTACTCGAAAACCAGTGCGATGATAGAACTTACCCAATTTTTGGGGATGCTCAGCAGGTGCAACGCGTATTTCAAAATCTGGTAAAGAATGGCATCCAGGCCGTTCCGGAAGAACGAGCCGCTGAGATCGTCATTCGGCTATCCAAATCGTCTGGATATTTTATCGTAGATGTGCTTGATAATGGGAATGGGATATTGCCAGAGGATCGGCAAAAAATATTTCAACCCAACTTTACTACCAAATCTTCGGGCATGGGGCTAGGATTGGCGATTGTAAGAAAAATAATCGAGCAAAACGATGCCGAAATAGGATTCGAGACCGTTATAGGTAAGGGTACGCGTTTTTATGTGCGCTTCCGTATCTACCAGCCTGAAGAATGAAATACGGTTTATTCGTTTGGTTTTTATTGATTAGTACTATCATGTTTGGCCAAACGAGTAGTTTGATGCGAACAGAAAGGTTGTATGTTTCAGGCAACAGGCTTGTTTTATCCGACACTTTACCCATTGCACGAGGGAGTATCCAGTTAACATGGAATAACCGGATAATCAATGAATACATCGATACTGTCGAATACATTCATAAAAGAATTATATTCACTAGGGATATAAATGATACTATTGACGTAAATTATCGTGTTTACGGCCTCGATTTCGAACGCCCTACTTTTAACAAGCCATTCACGCGTTATAGCACCATTGAAGAAGCCCGTAAAAATCCTTTCGTTTTGGAAAGATCAACTTCGACAAGTTCCGATTTACTGGGACTTGATAATTTTGAGAAAAATGGAAGTGTCTCACGAGGCTTGGGGCTAGGTAATAACCAAAGTGTAGTCCTCAATTCTGGCTTTAACTTGCAGTTATCGGGCTATTTACGTCCCGATGTTCAACTTCAAGCAAGCGTAACCGACGATAATTTGCCTTTCCAACCTGATGGGTTCACCCAGCAGTTGCAAGATTTTGATAGGGTATTTGTTCAAATTCAACATCCAAAACATCGTATAGTAGTTGGTGATTTCGATTTGACTAGGCCCGCGGGTTACTTTTTGCACACATTTAAAAATGTAAAAGGCTTAAGAAGCGATAATGTGCTTTATCAAAAAAAGACCGATACACTAAGTCAGAGTGTAAGTGTTTCTGCGGCTAGAGGAAGATTTGGCAGAAACGTATTCTTTGGACGCGAAGGTAACCAAGGTCCATATCGGTTGCAGGGCGACAACCCTGGAGAATTTATCGTTGTTTTAGCAGGATCAGAACGTGTGTATATCGATGGTATATTGCAACAACGTGGAGAACAATACGAATACATTATCGACTATAATACTGCCGAATTAACCTTTACTCCTAATAGGTTGATTACCAATCAAAGCAGGATTATTGTAGAATTCGAATATGCCAATCAAGCATATGTTCGTTCCTTGGTATTTTATCAGTTACAATACCGCAAGCGGGATCATCAATTTCGATTTACCAGCTACCGCGAGCAAGATGCTCCATCTCAGCCACTATTTCAGGAACTAAACGACGAACAAAGGCAGTTTCTAAGCCTTTTGGGACCACAAACACCTGAAGCATTGTATCCAGGTGCAGTAAACAGTGGTTTTGATCCAGATCGATTAAGGTACAAGCGAATCGATAGCCTTGGTTTTCAGTCAGTATTTGTATTTTCTACCGATCCATTGTTGGCTATTTATGATGTTAAGTTCAGTTTTGTGGGACAGGGAAGGGGCGATTATGTCCAAGAAGCCAGCACCGCCAATGGGAGAGTATACCGTTGGGTGCAGCCCACAATTGTTGGTACAGATACCATACAAAATGGCTCATTCGCGCCGGTTGTGCGGTTGGTGGCACCATCGCTTCAAAGTATGTCAACGATCGGAGCCAACGGCAAAATCGGTGAAAAAACGAGTTATTTGGCGGAACTGGCTTTGAGTGAACGAACACTAAACCGTTTTAGCGACCAAGGAGGGGCTAGACTAGGGCTAGGCACCAAGTTTCAAATAGATCATTTGAGGCCGCTAGCCTGGAAATCCATGCCGAAAGCAGCCATGGCCGTGGGCGTACAGTACGAATATTTAGATGCTCGATTCAGGACAATTCAGCCCTACCGTGCCATGGAATTTGCCCGCGACTGGAATCTAAATGCTTTGTACTCAGAACAAGAAGAGCATCTCAGAGGTGGCTACGTGGCACTTGATTTTGGCGATAGTAGTTTGCTGCGTTATAGTGTAAACGAACTCCGGGCCGGAGCTCAAGTGGGCTTAAGACAAAAAGCAGAATTTCGGTTACGAAAATCCAAACATGACTATTCTTTATCTGCCGATTTATTGACGAATAAGTCTCCCGCTTTCCGAGGAAATTATTGGCGTAATAGAGCGGGATACGTCTTTAATCAGACAAAACTAAATGCAGGGATAAGATATGAGCAAGAATATAACCGATTATTGAGCACCAATACAGATACATTAGCACCAAATAGTTATCGATTCGATATCGTGGAGGCTTTTGCTGGTAGTAGCCCAAAAGCTGCAATTCCTTGGCAGTTTAGGTACAATTATCGGCACGACTGGTTGCCCTTCGGTGAGTCCTTATTACCAACGCAAGGAGGGCATAGCTATTCATTGAGTACAAGCCGTCAACGTAGCGATAATCACCTACTAAAGTTTACTGCAACTTTCCGTGATTTAAGACGTTTTGACACTCCCAATCAAATTCAGGGGCGTGAAACAAGTTATCTCACTCAAGCAGAATATTCAGGTAACTTTCTCAAAAATGCCGTCAGCACTCAGGTATTTTATGCTTTCAGTCAAGGACAAGAGTTGCGACGAGACATTGCTTTTGTAGAAGTGCCTCGAGGCCAAGGTAACTTCACCTGGAATGATTACAATGGGAATGGAATACAAGAATTAGATGAGTTTGAACAGGCCTTTTTCTCTGATCAGGCAAACTTTATCAAGATATTTATTCCTGGAAATAGCTTCGTTGCCACTTTTGGGAATAGGTTTAATCAAACTTTAAATCTGAACCCTGCAAGGGTGCTAAATAATAAAAAAGGTTTTCTGGCTCGCTGGAGCAATTTGACTAGCATTTCCTTGGAACGAAAAAATCAAGGTGAAAATGGCGTGCGGTTTTTGAATCCCTTTTCGCTTCAACTATTTGATACTAGTTTGGTAAGTACACAAGGGAACATTCGTAATACTCTATTTTTTAACAGAAGCAATCCTAACTGGGGGATTGATTTTGTTTATCAGCGATCCATCCAAAAAAACCTGCTTTCAGGTGGTTTTGAAACGCGTCAACAACTCGACAGGGGTTTAAAATTGAGGTGGAACATAAAATCTAATCTGAGTTCTGAATTGAATGCCGCTCAGGGAGAAAGGAACCAGGAGGCAGATTTATTCGCTCGACGGAATTATGCAATTACGCAATATGAGTTGGCAGGTAGATTAAACTGGACAGCCACTGGCACTATTAGGCTTGGGCTCAATGCAGCCTGGCGTGACAAGAATAATAGCGTAATAGAACTTCAGGGAATAAATGAAGCGATTGAAATACAAGAAGTTGGAGGAGAAGTTACTTATAATTTGGCCGGAAGTAGCAGTTTGCAAGGAAGCTATTCATTGGTAAGCAACCGTTTTGCCGGGGATAGGAACTCGCCAGCGGCATATGAAATGCTACAAGGATTACAACCGGGGAGGAATCAGCTTTGGGGAGTAACCTTATTTAGAAAACTTGCCAATAATTTGCAGCTAAATTTGAGCTACAATGGCCGTAAAGCTGAAGATAGCCGTGCTATCCATACGGGCCAGCTTCAAGCACGTTTGGTATTTTAGCGCAAAAAAAAACCGCCCAAAGGCGGTTTAGATTTCAGTATTTGTTTATTTAACGTAGTGTGAAATTGCTTTCACCTATCAAGTAGCCATCTGCATAAATTTCGGCTTTGTACGTGCCTTCCAAGAAGGCAGTACCTTTGGTCCAGTAGATACATACAGGTAGCGATTCGTTTTGGTAGTCGACCGTAGCTACAGCAGTGTAAAGCGTTTCCTGACCCTCTGCCATAAACTTGCCAGAGCCAGCATCTTCAAGCCATAAAGTAGCCCCCTCTGGACCAATTACCCGCAAGTAAATGGCTTTATTTCCTCTGTTCGCAACTCGGTTCTCACCAATGGTAAAACAAGCTTTCAACTTTTCAGTGCTTCTGGCTCGATTGGTTGTGACTTCTTTTCCGCCAGAACGAAGCCGTATACCTTCTATGCTGATGTTCTGTACTTTGAGAATGGCACCTAAAGCCACTTTGTTGCTAAGTTTCACGTTTTCGTCGGTCAATATTTCAGCGCGACGTTGTTCCGAGCGGATTTCTGTTCTGAGTTGCTGGTTCTCCACCTGTAAATTTTCGTTGGCACGAATGAGCGAATCTATCTTTTCGAGATACAACTGCTTGTAATAATTGAGTTTCCCGTTTTCACGCTTAAAACGTTCAATTTGTTGAGCAGTTACTTTATTTGATTTCAAGAGACTATCGAGCGACGAGGACTTGGCTGCTAGTTCTGCATTTGCAGCCGAAACCAAGCTGTCGAGTTGGTCGTTTTTGCCTTTGAAGAGATTGAGTTCGCCAATCGCTTTTTGGTATTCAATTTCCTTTTGGAGCAATAAACGCTGTGATTCTTCTTTCAGCTGGCGGTTTGTATTCCATACATAAATGAAAACACCGTTGAGTATGATCAGCGCGATAATGATCAGAATCAGGATTAACCGCTTTGAACCGGATTTTTTTTCTTCAGACATATCTCGTTTTCCGCAAGTTTTTTCAATAACCGTGCAAAAATAACGACTTATCCCTGCCTTTTTATTATTTGGTTTCCACAAAACAGTTGAATATGGAAAACAAACCTCAAAACATACCCAATAACCACATATTATTCATCGATGTAGAGACGGTACCACGCTATCCAAGCTTCGAAGAAATGCCACCAGAGGCCAAGATATTATGGGCAGATAAGAGTAGGTTATTTCAAAAAAGCACAGATGAAAGTCCCGAACAGCTTTACGAACGTGCAGGTATTTATGCAGAATTTGGAAAAATTATCTGTATTTCGGTGGGGATATTACGGCCTAGCAAAAGCAAGGAGCAGTTGCATTTGCATTCGTTTTATGGCGACGATGAAAAGGTGCTCCTTTTGGATTTTGCCAAAATGCTGCGGCAATGGGAGAAGCCCGAAAAGGTACTCTGCGGACACAATATTCGCGAATTTGATGTGCCCTACATCTGTAGAAGGATGCTGATTCATGGCATCGAGCTTCCTGTTTTGTTACAACTTAACGGGTTAAAACCTTGGGAGGTACGACACTTAGATACATTGCAATACTGGAAATTCGGCGACTATAAGAATTTCACATCTTTAAAGCTGTTGGCTTGGTGTTTTGGCATACCCAGTCCTAAGGACGACATTGACGGTAGTGAGGTTGCTGAAGTTTATTACAACCAGCGAAATTTACAGCGAATAGTACGCTATTGTGAGCGCGATGTGCTCACCGTTTGTAGATTGTGGCTCAAACTAATGGGTAGGGTCGATATTGATGCTGAAGACACAGTTGTCCACGACAAGGTTGAATAAAGAATTCGTGCTAAAGCGTACAAAAGCGCTATTTTCGTTGCGATGGCGCGAACTTCTCCTGTTTTATTGGCAGTAAATGAGCTCTCGGTTTCTTTTTACCGTGAACACTCCTTTGTGCAAGTGACTCATGGGGTTAGTTTCGAACTCCGGAAGGGCGAACTTTTAGGAATAGTAGGCGAGTCGGGCTCTGGAAAGTCGGTTACTTCTTTGGCCATCATGGGACTTTTGCCAGAAAAGTTTTCGAAGATTAGTGCTGGAAGCGTACATTTTTATCAACATAACGAGCCTATAGCGCTTTTCGATAATCCAAAACTACATAGGTCGCTTTTGGGGAAAGAGATTGCCATGATCTTTCAAGAGCCCATGAGTTCCTTGAATCCCGTACATCGATGTGGTGATCAGGTTGCCGAAATGATTCGGTTACATGAGGACGTTCACGACGAGGGTGAAATTCGTAAGAGAGTGCTTGCCTTGTTCGAGGAAGTAAAGCTCCCGAGAGTAGAACAGTTGTATGATTCTTATCCTCATCAATTAAGTGGCGGACAACGTCAGCGAGTCATGATTGCCATGGCCATTAGCTGTAATCCAGCATTGCTAATCGCCGACGAACCAACTACAGCACTTGATGTTACTGTTCAGGCTTCAATCTTGCAGTTACTTCGCGAGCTTCAACAAACAAGATCGATGGGCGTGATACTCATTACGCATGATCTTGGGGTGGTGGCCGAAGTCGCCGATCGTGTACTGGTAATGCAACACGGCAAAGTAGTTGAAGAAGGAAGCATCAAGGAGATTTTTCAACACCCGAAAGAAGCCTATACGCGAGGATTGTTAAGCTGTAAGCCAACTACGCACATACGGTATGCCGAATTGCTGACTGTGCGCGACTTTTTAGATGGAAAATTGGCTGTATCTCAAAAGGCAATCGATCCTATAGAAAGGGCGACACGGCTTAAAAAGTTATACGAACAGCCTCCTCTTTTTGAAGTACATCATTTGAATACCTGGTTTGTTAGAAAAGGCTGGTTTTGGCAGAAACCCACTGTTGTAAAGGCTGTTAATGATGTGAGCTTTTCGGTTTACCCGAAAGAAACCCTAGGATTAGTAGGGGAATCTGGTTCGGGAAAAAGTACAGTTGGGAGAAGCTTGATTCGACTTACAGAACCCACGTCTGGAGCAATTATCTATCGAGGGACAAACGTTCTTGAGCTGAAAGGTGATGCTTTGCGTGAATACCGACAAAAGGTTCAAATCATTTTTCAGGATCCGTATTCTTCACTTAATCCTCGTATGACCATTGGACAGGCTATAGCCGAGCCTATGGAGGTGTATGGGTTGGTGCAAGGAAGTAAAGCGCGCCAACAGAAAGTAGAGGAATTGCTTCAACAAGTGGGGTTAGGATCGGAAATGGCTGCCCGATATCCGCACGAATTCAGCGGAGGACAGCGACAACGGGTGGTCATTGCCCGCTGCTTGGCGCTTCAACCCGAGTTTATCATTTGCGATGAAAGTGTTTCGGCACTCGATGTATCGGTACAGGCACAAGTGTTAAACTTATTGAAGTCGCTACAGCAAAACTATGGCTTAACCTACATCTTCATTTCGCACGATTTGAGTGTGATAAAACACATGAGCGATCGCGTTTTAGTTTTACAGCACGGACAACAAATGGAGTTAGATGAAGCCGACAATTTGTTTAAAAACCCTCAGACAGCATATACTCGTCAGCTAATCGAAGCTTTGCCAGATAAACGATTTACAGATTTAGTATTAAATAAAAACTAATGCCGAAACGACAGAAGAACACCAATTTAAAGCAGCATATCAACGCACTCAGCGATGATGTGCTCCGTTTATTCCGGCAACATAAATCTGCTAAATCATTGAATTATAGAGAAGTTGCTGCCAAGCTTAAATTGCGCGACGAATGGGACAGAGAGTTGGTAATTCAGGTGTTAGAAAAGCTAACTAGCCAAGAAATTCTCGAGCTCGAAAAACCCGGAAGCTATCGCTTGCGTCAAGCAGAATCACTTCTTGAAGGACGCTTAGAAATGACACAGCGCGGATTCGGTTTTGTTGTGGTGGAAGGGCAAGAAAACGACATTTTCATACCGGAAAGCAAACTTTCGAATGCCTTACCCAGGGATAAAGTCAAAGTAAAAATCATCCCCAAGCGGGGCGGTCAGCAAGGCAAACGTGAAGGACAAATCGTGGAAGTGGTAGAGCGCTACCGAACTCAATTTGTAGGAATTGTACACATTAATAAGACATTTGCCTTTTTAGTACCCGATAGCCGTGATATGAGTGTGGATTTATATATCCCACTTGATAAATTAAATGGAGCTAAGGATGGCCAAAAAGCCATTGCTAAATTGGTTGAGTGGACTGCTAAAATGGAAAATCCCTCGGCTGAAGTGGTAGAAGTGTTAGGTTCTCCTGGCGAACATGAAACGGAGATGATGTCGATTGTGGCTGAATTTGGGTTTCCATTACACTTTCCGCCCGAGGTAATTATCGAGGCAGAGTCGTTCAGTTTGGTTATTGATGCCGACGAAATCGCTCGCCGACGTGATTTCAGAAGTATTACAACGTTTACTATCGACCCGATCGATGCCAAAGACTTTGATGATGCGTTATCAATCCGATATTTGGACGACGGCAAGGTTGAAATTGGTGTGCATATTGCCGATGTATCACATTATGTTCGTCAGGGTACTGCATTGGACCAAGAAGCTTACCGAAGAGCTACTTCTTTGTACCTGGTGGATCGAGTAGTGCCCATGTTGCCAGAAAATTTGAGTAATATGGTTTGCAGCCTTCGTCCCAATGAGGAAAAGCTCACGTTTTCGGCTGTTTTCGTGATGGATAGCGAAGCAAACATACTCGAAGAGTGGTTTGGTAGAACAGTGATTAACTCTGACCGCAGATTTGCTTACGAAGAAGTGCAAGAGATTCTGGATGCCGGTTCGGGTGATTTTTATGCTAATTTAAAGCTGCTGAACGATTTAGCTCATAAGTTACGGGCCGACCGTTTCAGAAAAGGAAGTATACGTTTCGAATCGGAGGAGCTGAAGTTTAAGCTCGACGAAAATGGCAAGCCGTTGTCGGTATTCGTGAAAGAACGGAAAGAAGCACATATGCTCATCGAAGACTTCATGCTTTTAGCCAATAGGCGAGTAGCTGCGTTTATCTCGGGCATGCGTCAAGGTGCACTTCGCAATAACTTCGTGTATCGGGTACACGATGCACCTGATTTGGAACGACTGAAACGTTTAGCTGGCTTTGTCGAACGATTTGGTTATGAGATTAATACCAGAAGTAGAAGGGAAATTAGCGATTCTTTGAACAGATTGGTTGAAGAACTTGAAGGCAAAGAAGAAGCCGACATCATAGAATCGATGGCCATACGAACCATGGCCAAAGCTGTTTATACAACGCAAAACATCGGGCATTATGGCCTTGCTTTCACGCATTATACCCATTTTACTTCACCCATACGCCGTTACCCCGATGTAATGGTTCATCGCTTACTTGATTTGTACCAACAGGAGAACAGCACAGCTCAAGATCAGGGCAAGTTGGAGAAAGATTGTTTACACAGCAGTGAACGTGAGCGTGCTGCAGTTCAGGCCGAACGTGCCTCAACAAAGTACAAACAGATTGAAATGCTCCAGGATAAGGAGGGTGAAGTTTTTGAGGCAATCGTTGCAGAAATCAAGGATTTTGGCTTTTACGTAATGATCGATTACAACCATTGCGATGGCCTAGTTCGTTTTAACACCATGCACGACGATAAGTACTATTTCGACGAAGATGAATATGCCGTTCGGGCGAATAGAAGCGGCAAAAAATTTACGCTTGGCGATAAGGTACAAGTAAAACTGATAAAAGCCGATTTGCGTTTACGACAGGTAGATTTTAGTTACGTAGTAGAAAGATAAAAGTGAATACAATCAACGAAAGGGTAGCTGCCCACCAAAAGCAAATTGAAAAGGTCATTCAAAGCTTGGCTTTGCCCGGTCAACCCTCACGACTCTATGAGCCCATCCGGTATTTTATGTCACTGGGTGGAAAGCGTATGCGCCCTGTGATGTGTATGCTGGCTTACGAAATGTATCGCGATGATGTAGAACTAGCCTTACCTGCTGCATTAGCCCTAGAATTATTCCACAACTTCACCCTTTTACATGACGATATCATGGATTTGGCCCCTGTGCGTAGAGGCCAAGCCACTGTGCATATAAAATGGAATAACGATGTAGCCATTTTAAGTGGCGATGCTTTGTACGTATTGGCCTATCAGCAGCTTCAAGCCGTGAAGCCCGAAGTTTTACCTCAAGTGATGCGTGTATTCAACCGTGTAGCCTTGGAGGTGTGTGAAGGGCAGCAATACGACATGGATTTTCAGTTGCGTGATACGGTTAGTTTAGAAGAATACCTGCATATGATTCGTTTGAAAACGTCCGTGTTGTTGGGCGGCAGTTTAGAGATAGGCGTGTTGTTGGCTGGTGGTTCAGCACGTGAAGCCCATTTGGCCTACACCTTTGGCGAAAAGGTTGGATTGGCTTTTCAAATTCACGATGATTTATTGGATGCTTATGGTAATCCTGAAAGTTTTGGTAAAAAGCCGGGCGGCGATATACTCGTAAATAAACACACCTTTTTACGCATGGCAGCCGAAGCATTGGCGACAGGCCACCAAGCCAATGCTTTGAAGCAGGCGTATGCTTTATCAGAAGAAGATGGCAAGGTAGAAGCGGTAAAATCAGTTTTCGATAGCCTTGGGGTACCGCAGAAGGCAGAATTAAAAAAACAGGAACTTTTAGAAGTGGCATTTGATGCTTTGAATCAAATGTCAGAAGCGAAGCAGTCGATTAGAGAAGAGCTGAAAGCGCTAGCATTTTATCTGATTGAGCGAGAAGCATAAATAAAGAAGCCCCGATTTTCGGGGCTTCTTTTTGAGCTTAATTCTTTCTTTTCTGATAGGCTTTTAGTGCAGCACTTCCTCCACAAAGTGCCCCTGCTACCAGTAGCATTGAAATTCCCCCATCGAGGGGTACAGCTTCGGGTTGGGGTGGAGGTGGGGGTTGCGAAAAGGCAACTTGCGTGATGAGAACGAAGCCAAATACTAGGAGTATATATGCGATTTGTTTTTTCATGATTGTTAAGGTTTAGAAGCCCAAGACTAATTTTTTATTCAATGTGCGCTTCGTTGTTTGTAGACGAGCGATGTATGCGCCACCAGCAACTGGAAGTTTAATTTCGCTGACATCACTTCCTTTATCCACTTTTATTTGGTACACTACCTTTCCACTAATATCCATAATGTCTACTTGCGTAAGCACTTCTTCTTTATGTAAACCAGAAATGAAGATAGAAGAATTATGACTATACACCTTAATGTTGTCTTTGGTTACATCATCTATTGAAGTGGCTAATGGACTAAGGTGTAAGATAAACCTAGCCGCAGGGTTGGTAGTGCTGTGACTAAATACATATGCGGATGCACGTAAATCATGGCGACGGCGATTAGTCAAATCTTCCAGAACCACACTGCACGATTGATTTAAAGATTCATTTGCAAAGCTAATCGAGTAGTTGCCGTTTTGATTTACTTCAAAACCTACTGGAATGCTCACGGGTGCCGTGAGTTCTCCGAAAGAATTAATAGAAAGCTTGTCGTTTCCGCTCGAATAGCTGTAAAGATTAGGAGCAGTAGGATCGAAGCTCATCAGTTTGAAGGCATCAAAACTACTTTCAAATTGCAACTGATTACCAGGTCGGCTAACGAAGGTTGCTTCATCGGTTCTATTGCTTCCTTCTTCAATAGCTCTCAATCTAAATATTTGCGTGCTTGATTGTGTTCTCAGCTGCGTTCCATTGAAATTCATATTTCTGGAGGTAGCAGCAAAAGTTAAAACCGGCGAAGCTGCATTGGCCTTGACAAGGAAAGCCTGCATTGGCGGGATGTAATTGGTTAAGGCTCCACCTGGATTTGAAACACCACTTACAAAAGAAGCATAAGACCCAGAGCCACTGTTTGCTGTAGCGTCCCATACGTAATAAGCGTTATCTAAATTGGTACGTGTATTCGTTGTAGTGTCCCAAGTCAAACTCGTTCCGAAAGGGTTACCAACTAAGGTCCATCCAAAGTTGTTGGTGGCATCACCATCCGAAAGACCGCTAACAGTAACATTCGAAGTGTTTAGACTACTACCAGTAATGTTGAAGGTGTGCGATTGGCTATTATTATTCACACCGCTATTTCCAAGGAATACGGCAAAACCACGTCCTGCGGTAACAGTGCTACTAACAGAACCTCCTTGTGCCTCCCAGGCATTCGGATTGGCCGTATTCAGGCGTATGATGTTTCCGTTCGTTACACTTGCGGTAGGTCCGAAGGAAGTGAATACAGCATTCACAGGTGAACTAAGGAATCTCCATCCGCTAGTACTACCAGAGACTGTTCGCTCGAAGGTGATTACCCCACCAGTAACTGAACCAGCAGTCATTAGTTGACCATAAGATGAAGATGAGGATGATTTAATCACCAATGCACCATTATTGGTAACGCCCCCAGAGGTAACCGTAATAGCTCTTCCTGCTGGTATGGTCATGGTAACACCGCTACTGACTGTTATTGCCGAACTAACGGTAAGGTTTGTATTAAACGTAACTCCATTTGGGTTGTTCACCGTAAACCCAGTGGTATTGGCGGTAGGTGAAGAGGTGGCATTACGAAATGTTCCAGACCCTGAAATAGTTTGTGCGCCAAAAACTGCTAGCGTGGTATCATCTGTCGGTCTGCCAAAACTAACAGTGCTTGTAGCAATTGTCAAGGTGCCATTGTTAACTACATTTCCTCCCATGGTATTATCTCCAGTGGCAGCAGTAATCCAGCGAAATTCACTGTTGGCATTGATTGTTAAAGTGCCATAAATGTATGTGCCGTTGGCTGTACTAGTGGTATTTCGAGCAAATCGACCTGTAGCATTTCCCGAGTTTACCGTTACGTTATTGAGTCGAACACGACCTGAGCTAGGCCAACAATCTAACACAAAGCCCGTAGCGGATTCACCTGTTGTAGTGCTGGTACCATCGCCAATCACAACCGTATGCGTGCCCGAGAACCAACTGGGTGTCCCCGTATTTTTTCCTAAATTCATCGCAAAAGTGGTATTTGAAGTATTTATTGGAGGATCTACGATTGTGATTGTGCCGGCTGTACAATTTAGTGTAGGTGCAGGAGAAGCATCGCTAGTCAAAAACAAGTGAGTACCACTCGTCACAGAGTTGCCTACTACATTATCTGCATTACCATCAATCCTTAAATCACCACCGCTTTGAGTAAATGTAGCACCCGAAGTTATCGACACGTTGCCATTAACAGTAAGTGTACCCGAAGTAATTGCAAGGGTACCGTTTACGGTTAAGCGTCGATTGCCTCCTCCTGTTGGGCCAAGATCGATTGAACCACCACCTACGTTTACGGTTCCACCAGAATTAATAGTTAAACCGGTTGTGCTGATTCCACCTAGGGTTAACGTATTGGCATTTGCGTTCAAGGTGCCGTTTACAGTTAGCGTTAATGCTTGATAAGGGGTTGTTGCGCCCGCTACGGTAACAGTAACTCCACTATTGATTATGGCCAGATCACTGCTGCCGGGAGGAGTTCCAACATCCCAAGTGCCGTTATCGCCCCAGTTGCCATTGGTGGTCGCAGTAAATACTCCGCCTAGATTCGCAGAGGTCGAGCCCATGTAAAAGGTCGATGCTAAATCGGTTAACGAAATGGCTGTGCGGTTCGCAACCGGAGCAAGTGAGGTACCAGTACCATTCGAAGAAGTCCCTACGGCATCTGTTGCACGGATTAATCTCAAGTCAGCGATTGTAGAGGGTGCTACTGCATTATCTCCGCGTATAGCCAAACTTATCGTTCCGGTTGCTGCAATGCCATCTCCAGTTGCGATTGCCCAATTGGTGTTACTTCTGCGGTCAACGCTAATAGCGCCATCTGTAAACCCTGTAATGCTTGTAGTTCCAACGCTATTGTTGTGCGTTATGCTAATGGTTCCCCCAGTCGACAATGCAGTAGAAGCGCTAAAGAACACCTGAACTTGTCGGTTATTGCCTGAGTGGCCAATCGGATAATAACCGATAGATGTGCTAGCTGTAGTTGGAAGGCCCGTGGTAGGATACCAGCGTGTAAAAGTTCCACCTTGAATCAATCCGGACGTATACGACATTGTGCCAGCAGCTGCTGCACTTGTGCCTAACGTTAATGTATTTCCGCCTAAGTTAATATTGCCAGAGGTCATAGTTAAGGTGGTTACAGTCCTGCTGAATGAAAGACTCACCCCATTGGCATTATTGATAGTTAAATTACTCGGCCCACTTGATGCGGGGAATATGGCTGCGGTAGCCGTTAAAGCTGCCATACCGCTTGTTGCATTTCCATATTGTAAGGTTGTGGGTGCGGTGCCGTATGCCAGGGTACCGCCATTAATCGGTGTGGCAGCAACTGTGTTGATGATCAATGAGCCATTCGTTGGAACGGTCAAAGTACCGGTTAAGTTTATGCCTTGAACGTCAGAAACGATGTAACGAAAGGTATTGCTAATCGTGCCTAAAGTCACATTTTGAGATGTCCCTAAAGTATCGGCGAATTCTATAATTCCAACTGCGCTTCCTGATTCTGTAATTGTTCCGCCCGACTGGTTGAATGTGCCGAATACGCGCATGGTCAAGTTTGAAGAACCACTAGTGAAATCGAGCGTTCCTCCAGTCATCGTAAAGTTATTCACGTTTAGGGTAGTGGTAGAACTGGCTGTTAGTCGTAAACTACCTGTATTTGTAGAAGCCATAGTGAATGTACCCAATACATTCACGAATGATCCTGAAAGATTCAAATTGCCTGTTTGCCCTGTGCAATTCCAAGTTACGTTGCCAAAAGTTTGCCCTATACCACTTGGTGCAGATGTGTTCGAGGTGTAGCTTGCAAACGAAACCGTACTATTCGCATTCCAAGTAGCTGTTGGAACTGTGCCCGAAGCCGTTGTGAAATTGTGATTATATACACTTCCACTATTGAATAAGAGTGAAGCAGAAGAGCCACTTATGGTATTCGCATTATTGACCGTTCCGGTTACCGTGGTAATTACATTCGAGCTAGAGCTTGTTGTATAGGTGTTCGAGGCATTAACGGTGAGCGTACCTGCAATAGTTGCTGTATTTCCAGCACTAGTGGCATGTGTAAGTGTAAAGGTACTTGTTGAGCCCAATATCAATGTAGAGCCAGCAGGTACATCTAAATCGGTTCCGGTTGATCCGCCAATCGTTAATGTGGCGGTAGCGGCACTTTGTAAGGTCACCGAAGTATTGTTACTTAAAATTAACCTGCCAATGGTCTGCGTAGTTACTCCAGTGACGGTGGTAGTTGCTCCATTGCTAAATTCTAAAATGTCGCTAGGATCAGTGGTTGTTCTATTAGGAGTCCAGTTGGTGGCGGTTGCATAGTCGGCAGAGCCAGTTTGATTCCATACGTAGGTAGTGATTGCACTGGTCGTTTGGGTTCCTGTAAGTGCGGTGCTCAATCTGCCTTCATTGATTGCGCGTACTCTGATGGTGTAATTGGTGCTGGGAACTAAGCCAGTTAGCGCTAAACTGGTTGCATTTGCAGCGGTAGTGCTTACGGTAGTGAAGTTTGTACCGTCAGTAGAACGTTCAACTAAAAAGCCTGTCTCATTACTTGAATTATCGGTCCAGTTCACGGTCATACCAGATGCTGCTATACTGGTAAATGAAATACCGGAAGGAGCAACCGGAGCCGAAATGGGTGTAATTGTAAACACCGTTCTGGAGCCGTCTGCCGAAGAATTTAAGCCTGTAACGGCCGCATTGTTTGTTAACGAGTTTGAAACAGCAGTACCAGTATTTGATTCTGCAGGTCCGGTGAGGTTTATGTACTTCGAATTGGTAGTGCTGCCAGACCCGTTCGACATAAAAATTGTTCTAGATTCAGATGTGCCATTATTAAATACAGTGCCATATCGGTATTCAATTGCACCATTGCTTTCGTTTAATACTAGTTGTACCAAACTGCCCGTAGCAGGAGTGCTACTGAAGGGAATACGCAGGTCATTCCATTCTACAGTAAAAGTTCTATTAGGTTCGCTACCACTCAATACGAAATGAACCTTTCCAGTTGCCTGAATGGCATTATCACCCCCCATAGGCGCTAACAACGCATTACCGGATGATGGAGTAGAATTGGTACCAGCAATAGCGCTACCTCCAAACCGGAATTGACCATTAGAGTTTACACTGAACTGGGTATACAATGTGCCCATGTAAACGAAAGAAAAGCCACCCGGAAAACTAGTGACCGAGGATGCAACATCATCCCGATAGGTTCCGGTGGCCAATAAATCGGTACTACCCGTCATGCTCATGAGTGAGCCTGTGGTAGAGAAGGTCGTTGAGTAGTTCGCCACTGTTTGCGCGTGAACTACATTCATAACTAAGGAGGCAGCAACTACCACCATAGCCGAAATACGTGCTAATCTCTTCATTCGTTAATGTAAGTTTAGTTTGGGTTTAACCTGATAGCGACGCAGTTCTCAGTTTTAATTGATGACGAAAGACTATCAAGCCAATTCGCAAATTAAACCTAAAAGTTAATTTAACAAATGAGTACAGAAATTTTTTAAAGGTTAGTGTGCTTAAACTCAACCCATGTGAAATGAGATTCTGTGATTTACTGCTTGCTGAGTTATATTCAGCCCAAAACACAATTCCAATGAGTAATCCAAGTCCTATCGATACAGTGCTTTTTACTCAAGCTTGTCTAACTCAAATGAAGTATTTGACGTAGATTACGCTAGAAAGAGTAGGCTCAGGGTCAATAGAACGCTGATATACGTTATTTCAGGCTTAATGCTCCATACCAGCCATTCGATAATCAGGAGTTTGTAAAGCATTTTATGAAGATTCGCTTATCGAAAAAAAAAAGTCCCGACAAGCAGGACTTTTGATTTGATTTCTATGACAATTAAGCGGCTTTTTTACCATTACGTGCATGCCAAGCTTTTCGAGCTCCTAAAGCGATGCCTGCTGCAGCCAATAAAGCCAAGCCTCCATCTAGGGGCACCGCTTCAGGCGAACCCGGAGGGGTAGGAGGTTGAGCTTGAACCAAACTATAAAGTAGAACGAAGGCTATTATAGAGAAGAGTACTTTTTTCATGTTAGGAATGTCTTCAGAATTAACGAATGATGAATTTGATGTTTTTAATTTTTTTGCCAGAACTTATTTGAATCAAATAAACACCTGTTGGCAATCCAGTATCTATGGTTTCTTGGTTGGTGTCAATTGGTGAATACTGGCGAAGTACTTTACCAGCTAAATCCAAAATTTTCACGGAAGCGTCTGGAGCTCCATAAAGTGCGATTTTAGAACCATCAGTGCCAATTTTAATGGGATCGTCACTTGCTGTATTGCTTGTAGAAACCGTAGATCTGTTGAAGTGTACTTTAAATCGATCTGCTAAATCAGCAGTAGAAAAACTAAAGTTCAAACTGTCTTGGATGGTAAGCATTTCGTAGAAATTGCCTGTTTTGGTATCTTCAATAGTTACCGTGGTGCCTGGATTCAATCCGCTTTTGTCAATAACCAAAGTATACATATCCGACTCAAGTGCTAGTTGAAGAGGAACAATCTGACTTTGGCCATTCAACTCGGGCATCGCATTGATGCTGTACGAAACATTGTTCATGTCTTTTGTAAAAATGTCGGGGGTAGCCGCTACCCAATCGCTCATAAACTGTGCATCGTAATCGCTATCGAATCCGTTGGTGGCTCCACTTCTAAATCTAATCACCGTTTCCATCGAGCTGGAATTGATTGGTCGCTTTACTCGAACACGCACCATTTCACCAATCAATGCTGTACGTTGAAATGTAGGTGTTTGACCTGTGACCCTTGCCGCAGCTGGGAAACTAACACTTGGGCTAGTACCGTTGGCTTTAATCATAAATCCTTGTGCAGGAGCTAAATAACGGCTACCACCATTTGCCGAAACGCCATCAATATACGAGCCCCAAGTGCCGGAACCCTGCGTCACATTATCTTTGATCCAAATCCAGTTTGCATTTTGAACATTCGAACGGGTAACCGCATCCCAGTCTAATACGCTATAAAAAGGATTTGCAGCTAAATTCCAACCAGTTCCATTGTTAGCAAAACTTACGCTGTTCAGATCGCTCAATTGCAAGGCTCCACTCATACTCAAAGTATTTGTAGCATTGGTCCAAACTCCATAACTGCTTGCCAATGGCCAAGTGCCGGCACGATTGGCAATTTCAACATAAGCTCCTGTCCCTGACTCGTCGTAACCAATGAGTGTGTTACTTGCCGTGGGGAGACCAGTAACCGTATTGATGACCGGCGCCGCTGAAAATGGATGACCTACAAAGCGGAAACCGTTGTTGTTGGCCGACTGCCACGGCAGGAAACGTTCAACCGTTACGTTACCGCTGATGCTGCTGTTGGTGCCTCCTATAACGGTGGCTGTACCACTGGTCGTCGATTTTAAGGTGAGGTTGCCGGATGAACCTAATACTCCAGACTTCAGATTAAGAATCCCAGTCACTGTTGATGCTGAGGATACGTTAACATTTCCATCGATTAGCATATTCGCAAAACTTCCCGAAGTCGTGAGATTAGTTGAAGTTCTTTCGGCGATGAAATTTATGTCGTCAATGGCGAATTCATCTCTACTGCCCGATCCACCATTGTCGGTACCCGTCCAGCGAAGATAAAGAAATCCGTCAGTCGCGATGTTCAAAGAACTGAGCGTAACCGAATAATAATGAGGGACCCAAAGAACACTTCCCTGTGATGCCTCGGTAGAATTAAAGCTGGCGTCACTAACGGCTGTATAAGTGCTATTATCGGTAGATCTGCTGAAACCAATTGTAGTTGATCTGGCTTCGTTGTTATTTACCCAAAGTGTGTATGACAACTGCACGTTATTCAAGGTAGCTCCTGTTTTGTTTTGAATACGTAGCGTAAGGTGACCACCAGCCTGAAATACGGTTCCAGTAGGTTGAATACCTAATGCAACATTTCCGGTGCTCACTTCAAAGGCAAAAACACCGCTGCTTGTTACTCCGCCATTGCTGGCTCCAAAACCACTCGATAAGCTTCCACCATAAGTAGCAGCACCACCAGCATTGGCATTGTAGGCCCAGGCGTTGCTGTTTAGTTGACCTGTTGATGGATTAGATGCACCAAAGGTAGTAGGAGCAGTGAAAACACCATTATTAACGTTGGCAACAGTAGCATCGAAGTTGATGGTGAAGAGTGAATTGGTAGCATTAATCTGCCAACCTAAAGGAACGGCCAATGTGGTTGCATTGGCTGTGCCAGGACTTGCGGTATTATAATTGGTCGATGTAGCAACTCCACCATCGTTGTAAGCGTAAATCGCAAAGTGATAAACAGTTGCTGGGTTGGGTACGGTAACCGTGAGGCTTGTTCCGTTGCCTTTTAAAACCACCCGATTGTTTGTGTTAATCACTGCTCCGCTGCTAAAGGTGGCATTAGCCGTGTAATCGGTACCATCTACAGGAACACCATCCACAGCTGAGCCTTCACGAGCAACGACAATCCAGTTGGTTAAGCCGGCAGTATTGCCAATGGTTAGTTCAATGGTGCTCGTGGTAATGGTGCCAACAGTTAAGGTTGGTTGAGTAGTGGGTTCGGTAGAAAGAACCACGCCTGATACACTCACATTTACTGTAGTTGCACCAGCCGAAGTACATGCAATATTGCCAGAGGTGGTACCCAAAGTTGAGCTTGTTTGCCGCACATGGATGGTTTGAGTAGGAACACTGTCAACTACAAAAGCTGTATGAACAGTATCTTGGAAGGTGGTATTGTTTCGTGATAATTGGTAACCCGACGGGGCGGTCAATACCACACGTTCCGTTACATTGGTTGCCCTAACGGTGAAGTTCTGTGAGCTTGAATTGTTACCTGTTACTGCTGAAAAGCTAGTTAGAGTTGATGTTGAAGCCACAATAGTTGGTGTAGTGGCTGCTGTACTTGTCACAGAAATATTGTCAATTGCGATTTTGGGTCGATTTCCCGCACCTCCTGTTTGACCATTATTCCAAACATAAAATCGTACAACAACTTGAGATTGATTATTAAGTGCCGCTGGTAGGGTAATATTCGATAAACTGCCGGACTCAGCGTCAGCATTATTCAAAACGCGAGGAATTGTATACCCTGTTAAATCAGTAAAAGTTGAACCATTATCAGTACTATATTGGATTTTCAAATCAGACGAACGCGGTGAAGCGTTTACCGTATTTGTGACTTTAGACCAATCCAAAGAAATGGCACCTGCATTACGACCAGAAAAGTTTAATAATAAATCAGTGGCAGATGCATTTGTTCCTGTTGCAAGTAATAACAGATTAAGGGTCCCTCTTTGAACTCCTCCGGTGGTCCCAGATGAGAATACTGTGGCAGTATTAACTGTCGATGTTGCTACAGATGTTGCGGTCCTCCAATTGCTCGCACCTGTACCTGCAGCATAATTATTTGTCCAATTCGCAATGTCTGCAAAGTCTTGCGTATAATTACCGGAAG
This sequence comes from Chitinophaga pinensis, assembly GCA_943369355.1. Classification (GTDB taxonomy): domain Bacteria; phylum Bacteroidota; class Bacteroidia; order UBA7662; family UBA7662; genus UBA7662. The sequence goes on from CALRMX020000001.1 coordinate 227,450, forward strand.
ACATTGAATAAAATGATTGAGCTATTGCGCCATGGTGGACACCAATCACTATGAAGAAGATAGAAGCCAGAAGTTTTCGCAGCATATTCTAAAAATTTTGATTACAAAAGTCCCTTTCTTAGACCAATTCCAAAAATTAACTGAGTTATTTCTGTGTTAAACTTCTGGAAGTGAGCTCAAAAAGAGTGACAAAATAATGCACGAAGCCAAATGGGCAAGGCTTTAGGCAAAAAAGTGGAAAAAGAAGCGTGTACTGTGAAAAACCTCTAAAACCAGCGCAACCGCCTGAACATAAAAAATACCACCAGCACCAAAGAGGCACTTAGGGTGAGTATAAACCAAAAGGCGGTGGTGGTTTCGGCAAAGGGCAGGGGTACGTTCATGCCATACAAACTGGCAAAAAGCGTAGGTATGGCCAAACAAATGGTCACGAACGTAAGCGTTTTCATGACGTTGTTCATGTTGTTGTTGATCACTGAGCTGTAAGCTTCCATCATCTGCCCCAATACCCGCGTGGTGATATTGGTCATTTGAATGGCCTGCTGGTTCTCAATCATCACTTCTTCCAACAAATCTTCATCTTCTTCAAACGAAGAAAAGATGCGTAAACGGCGAAGGCGTTCCATCATGGCGCCATTGGCCTGCAGGGCAGTCATGTAGTAGATGAGTGCTTTTTCGTATTTAAGTAGCTCAAAGATTTCGCGGTTACGCAACGAACTTTCAAGCTCGTCTTCGAGCCGCTCTACTATTTTATTGATGTTGCGCAGGTGCAGGAGATACTTGCCAGCAGTTTTGAACATGAGCTGCAGCAAAAACTTGTTCTTCTTCGCAGTACTGAAGCCTTTGATACGTTCGCGGATAAACTCCTGTATGATTACATTTTCTTCTTTACAAATGGTGAAAATGTTGGTCTCGGTTTGAATGATCAGCAGCGGTATAGTAGTAAACGGCGAGTCGTGCTCTACGCCTCTAAAATGGGGCAAACGAATCACCACGAGCAAGTAGTCGTCTTCTTTTTCTACCCGCGAAAGTTCGTCCAAGTCGAGCGAATCGCTCAGGTATTCGGCCACCAAGGGGGCATTTTCTTCTATCCAATTGCGCTCTTCTAAAGTAGGGTCTACTATATTGATCCAAACGCCCTCAGCTAAGGTGCTCACTTCGTTGAGCTGTGTCTTTATGGTTTGGAACAATTGAATCATAGGCAGAGGATTAAATGATTGAAGCCATGAGCTGCGACAAAAGTAGCTAATTCAGTCGATAACCGACATCTGCTTTTGATTTCGATGCATTCACTTTAATAACCAATCCAGCAATGGGAATTTTTCCAAAATCTAAAATTACAGCGAATGGCAATTGAAGAAATAAGCTTACATTTAGGAGTCAATTCGATTCTAAAAACCACATGCTCAAGCTGCTGCGCCGTTTTGAGAACGCTGCTCTCGGAAGCGCTTATTTAACTGGTCTAGATTTACTTGCTCGTGCAAGGGTATTGCTGCTATTTTACCTTTTAGTATTGGCTGAGCTCACCATTCTCATCAATCTTCCTTTTCAATTTTATCGTGGCGATACACTCGAAATTGTTCGCACAACGCTATATGGTCTGCTGATTTTTGTGCTCTATTTCTACCTAATCACCAGTAGAGATGTAAAGCGGGTTTCTATTTTCCTCATTTTGGTAGGTACGATCAACGTAATATCCAATGTGTATTTCGTGATGGGCAGCACAGATATTGGGATGTTACAATTGTCGCTGGTGATTACGCTTTTTTCCTTTTTCATGATTGGAACGAGAGCTGGGTTATTCGTTGCAACGGCTACCTATGTGCCTTTTTTGCTGTTCGACTATTTTGATTTGAAATCTTTTTTTGGCAACTATTTCGAGTACCAACCTTGGTCGAAAGAAGAGATGGTTTCGACCATGGTGGTCATTTCGTTGATGATGCTATTCATCATCTGGCATTTTCAGAATGCCTTCAAGCGTTACGCTGTAGAGCTACAAAATAGTTTACAAGTGCAAGAAGACCTCAATGTTGCACTTGAAGACGCACGTTTGGAAGCAGAAGCTTCTTCACGTGCTAAGAGCAATTTTTTGAGTGTGATGTCGCACGAAATTCGAACGCCAATGAACGGCATCATCGGCATTACAGAATTGATGCAGGAGCAAGCAGTTGAGCCCCAACAGAAAGAATATCTTGACTTGCTTAAGTTCTCGGCGGATAATTTGTTGAGTATGCTGAACAATGTGCTCGACTACAACCGCTTGGAGTCGGGGCGCATGGAATTGGAGCACATCGCTTTTCAACCGTATACGTTGTTCAAAAACCTGCTCGCTGGATTCCAGCCCATGGCCGACGAGAAACAACTTGAACTTTTGCTGCTGGCGGATGAGTTGCCGCCGAGGGTATGGGGCGACCCAACAAAAATTACCCAGGTACTCATTAACTTAATCGGTAATGCTGTCAAGTTCACCAATTTTGGTCGTGTAGAATTGGTAATACGCGATAAAGGCAATCATCATTACCTTTTTGAAATTCGAGACACGGGGGTAGGAATTCCACACGACAAACAGCAGGTTATTTTCGATAGTTTTAGCCAAGCGTCGGCCGATGTGAGCCGTAAATTTGGTGGGTCGGGATTAGGACTCGCAATCGTAAAACGTTTATTGGAGCTCATGGGCACCGACATCAAACTTATGAGTACCATAGGTAAAGGCTCGAGTTTTAGCTTTGTATTGCACCTTACTCCAGCACCTGAGGTAGAAAAGGAGAAGAAGGCTGGAAATCCATATGAAGGCAATTTAGAGGGCTTGAAAATCTTGGTGGTTGAAGACAATGCCATCAATGCTACTGTGCTGATGGGCTTGTTAAAACGCTGGAAGGTAAATCACAGTTGGGCGGCAGGAGGACTCGAAGCCTTGGAATTATTACGTGTGGATACCTTTAATATGGTGTTGATGGACTTACACATGCCCGAAATGGATGGCTTTGAGACCATTCGCAGAGCGCGGGCCATGGGTATCTTCATTCCAATTTTGGCCATCACGGCCGATACGCAACCCGAGTCGTTCGACAAAGCGCGTCGCGCAGGTGCAAACGGATGTATCGTAAAACCTTATGCTGCGCAAGAACTGCGTATCGCCATTGAAGAGGCGCTCGACCGTACCATACGTGTATGATTTAATCGCTAAAGCGGCGAATATTCCCGATTTCCGAAAATTAAACTACCTACACGAATGAGGGTAGACCCATGTCGTAAAGCAAGTTTGTAATCGTGCGACATCCCCATAGATAGTACATTGAACAATGGATCGTCGTTAAATACGGTGAATTTGAGACGGGTAAAGATGTCGCGCAACTGTAAAAATTCGCCCTCTATTTTGAAGTCGTCGTTGGTTTGGGTAGCAATACCCATCAAGCCTCGAACTTTGATGTTTTTCATCTTTACATACGACGGGTCGCCGAGTACACCGATGATATCGTCTTCGTATAAGCCGTATTTAGTTTCTTCGTCAGCAATGTGGATTTGTAGTAACACATCAATTACACGGCTGTGCTTTTCAGCTTCTTTGTTGATGGTTTGAAGCAGCTTCAAACTATCTACGGCATGTATCATGCTCACAAAAGGGGCGATGTACTTTACCTTGTTGGTTTGTAAATGACCGATAAAATGCCATTCAATGTCTTTAGGCAGGATTTCATACTTTTCACAGAGTTCTTGGGCAGTACTTTCACCAAAAACGAGCTGACCATGGTCGTAAGCTTCCCAAATGGCGGATGCAGGAAAAGTTTTGCTAACGGCTACCAATCTAGCATCGGTATTTTCGAGTTCCCCGTTTATCTTGTCGAGAGCGCGTGCAATGGTCATTTGTAGTACTTTTGTTGGGTGAAATCTGCTCTAAAAATAGTGCTTTGTGCTTTAACGCTCAACTTGAGTTCGTGTTTAGACGCAACTGAATTAAAAGGATATCACCCTGGCATTGTCCAGCGCGACAGCATGGTATCGCTATTGGTTGATATACAATTGGTTGAAAGTTATCGTAACCTGCGTTACTTGCAGGGGGCCGTAGATAGTGCTTCTAACGAAAAAGTGGAAGAGTGGTATAAGTCCGTTTTGAAGCGCCATGGAGTTTCCGCCGAGCGTTTCGACAGTAGCTATAGTTTTTATCAGGCTCAAGATCCCGTGATACTCGATGGTATGTACCAAGAAGTGAATACACGTTTAAGTGAGCAACTTTCTCGTCAGCCATGAATTTAGCCGGTTACCCGGCCGGACTGGCCCAAAAATTAGAGTTTGATCAGGTTAAGCAGCTACTGGCAGGCTACTGCGTAAGTGAAGTGGCTAGAGAAAAGGCTATCGTCTTGCAGCCCGTGGCTGACTTTAATCGTTTGAATAAGCGACTGAATGAAGCGTGGGAAATGTTCCAGCTCGAGCGCTTTGATCAATCGATGCCCGACGAAGCTATCCCATCGGTAATGGGTTTCTTACATCTGGCACGAATTGAGGGGCATTTCTTTGATGAAGAACAATGCTTTTCGCTATTCAAAATACTGGCTTACTCAAAGAGACTTATTTCTTTCTTTGATTCCAGAAAAGAAAATTATCCTTTCTTGTATGCTATAAGCGCCGAAGTAGCACCAGCCAATGAGGCGTTCAAACTTATCGAACAGATAATAGATAAAAACGGTAAGGTAAAACCCAATGCGAGTAAAGAACTGGGTGATATTTCTTCTGATTTAAATAAGTTACAACTCGAAACTAGACGCAAACTAGATACTATTTTCCGTCAGGCGAAAACCAACGGTTGGGCCGCTGAAACGGGAGTAACGGTGCGCGAAGGCCGTTTGGTTATCCCCATTTTGGCCGAACACAAGCGCAAGATCAAAGGCTTTGTGCACGACGAATCGTCGACAGGGCAGACCGTTTATCTTGAACCTGCCGAACTGCTCGAACACAATAACGATATCCGCAATCTTGAATTGGCCTTACGTCGTGAAATTCGACGCATTCTAATTCGATTAACGGCCGATTTGGTGCCTCACTTGGGCGACATTCAGGCTAGTCACCATCTCGCCGCCGAATTCGATTTTATCAGGGCTACAGCGCGTTTGGCCACTAGATTTCCGCATGTAGCTCGTCCTGCACTCAAAAACGAGCCGGGTATCCATTTTAAACAAGCGTTCCATCCCTTGCTTTATTTTCATCATCAGTCGCTCGGGAAAAAAGTAGTGCCACTCAATCTCACTTTAAGCCGCGAGAAGCATATTTTGGTGGTTTCGGGGCCCAATGCTGGAGGGAAGTCGGTTACGCTGAAGACCGTTGGACTGCTACAACTCATGGGGCAAAGTGGTTTACTCTTGCCTATTGCAGAGGGAAGTTCGTTGGGTATTTTTAACCGACTGATGGTGGATTTGGGTGACGAACAAAGTATCGAAAACGACCTTTCAACCTACAGCTCGCATTTGACCAATATGCGTGCGTTTACCGAACAAGCCGATGAGTCCACCTTATTTCTCATCGATGAATTTGGTACCGGTACCGACCCAGCTTTAGGCGGACCCATAGCCGAGGCCATACTCGAACGTCTACACCAGCAAGCAGCTTTTGGTGTCGTAAATACCCATTACAGTAATTTGAAATTGTTGGCCACCAAACTCAGCGGTATCGTGAATGGTGCAATGGGTTTTGATACGCAAACGCTTGAACCCCGCTACGAACTCAGTGTGGGTAAACCTGGTAGTTCGTTTGCCTTTGAAATCGCACGGAAAATTGGTCTGGCTAGTGAGATCATAGAGGCTGCCCAAAGCCGAATAGGCATCAATCAGCAGGACGTTGAGAGTTTGTTGGTTGAGCTATCGAAAGAAAAGGCTGAATTAGAGCAACTCAAACTACTCTTGGCTGCCAAAGATCAGTTGCTCGAAGATTTGCTCAGTCGTACGGAAAGTCGCGAAGCCGAACTCAAAGCGCAAAAGAAAAAAATACTTGACCAAGCCCGTGAAGAGGCTACGGCCCTTATAAGTAAAGCCAATCGAACCATCGAAAACACCATACGCGAGATCAAGGAAGCCGGTGCCGACAAGGAGAAAACCAAACAACTCAGATTGGGTGTTGAAGAGCTTAAGCAAGAAATCGAACAACAAAACCGTCGCGATAAAAAAGAGCAAACACCTCCAAAACAGCAAGAAGAAGGCGTTCAAGTGCTAAAAGTGGGTGGTAGTGCACGTATAAAAGACAGCCAGAGCATCGGTTTGGTGTTGGCTATCAATAAAAATGACGTAGAAATGGCTGTTGGTGAGCTGCGCATGCTAGTCAAAAGAAACCGACTAGAACCGGTCAGTCAAGCCGAAGCCCGTAGAACCTTGCGCAGCGCTGGAAGCGGCGTTCAAGTAGTGGCCGAGGCCATTGCGAGTTTTAGTCCCAAGCTGGATTTGCGTGGTTTTCGCGGTCAGGAGGCTTTGCAGGAGCTCGATCGTTTTCTCGACAAGGCCGTGATGGCCGGTTACAACCGTTTGGAGCTGTTGCACGGTAAAGGCGATGGAATTTTACGTAAGCTCATCCGTGATCACCTGCGTAGACAGAAGTTCGTGGCCCATTTCGAAAGCGAACATGCCGACCGAGGGGGCGATGGTATTACACTCGTTGAATTGAAATAAAGCAGCTATTCACGTATCAAAGTATATTTGTAAATAAACCTCACCGTGTATGAATAAAGTGGTAGTAGATGCTAAGGCGGCCGTGGCCGATATTGGAGATGGCGCAACCCTCATGTTGGGGGGCTTTGGTCTTTGTGGCATACCCGAAAATTGCATCGCTGCCTTGGTCGAAAAAGGAGTTAAGCAACTAACTTGTATCTCGAACAATGCCGGGGTAGACGATTTTGGCATTGGCCTTTTGCTGCAGCGTCGTCAGGTTAAAAAAATGATTTCGAGTTATGTCGGTGAAAACGCCGAATTCGAGCGGCAATTACTTAGTGGCGAGCTCGAAGTAGAACTTATTCCTCAAGGTACCCTAGCTACACGATGCATGGCCGCTGGCTACGGCATGCCAGCCATATTTACCCCAGCAGGAGTTGGAACAGAAGTAGCCGAGGGTAAAGAAAGCCGTGTATTCAATGGCAAAGAATACTTAATGGAATATGCTTTTGATGCTGATTTCGCCATAATAAAAGCATGGAAAGGGGATACCCACGGCAATTTAATTTTTCGGGCTACCAGCCGAAATTTTAATCCACTCATGGCCATGGCCGGTAAAATTACCATTGCCGAAGTTGAAGAATTGGTGCCAGCAGGTACACTTGATCCAAACTTGATTCACACACCGGGCATCTACGTACACCGGATTTTTGAAGGGGTGAACTACGAAAAACGGATTGAACAAAGAACTACTCGCAAAAAGCTGTAAACACCCCGTAATTCATCAACCGATTCAAGTAAATTTTCTTTTTCCAATCGCCTGAGGGCACATTTTTAATCTACTATGCTCGACAAACATGGAATTGCTAAACGTATCGCCCGCGAATTGCAGGATGGTTTTTATGTAAACCTTGGCATTGGCATCCCTACTTTGGTGGCCAACTACATACCCGAAGGTGTAGAAGTGGTATTGCAGTCGGAAAACGGACTTTTAGGCATGGGGCCTTTCCCATTCGAAGGAGAAGAGGACCCAGATTTGATCAATGCCGGCAAACAAACCATTACCACTGTTCCCGGTTCGGTATTTTTTGATTCTGCCATGAGTTTTGGGATGATACGCGCCGGTAAGGTAGACTTAACGGTATTGGGCGCCATGGAAGTAGCCGATAACGGCGATATCGCCAACTGGAAAATCCCAGGCAAAATGGTGAAAGGCATGGGCGGTGCCATGGATTTGGTGGCCTCCGCAAAAAACATCATCGTAGCCATGCAGCATGTAAACAAAGCAGGGGAGTCGAAATTGCTACCTGCCTGTAGCCTACCCATCACGGGAAGGCGTTGTGTGAAGAAAGTGGTTACCGAATTGGGGGTATTCGATATCACCGACGAAGGATTTGTTTTACGCGAATTGGCGCCAGAAGTGAGTATTGAGCAGGTAAGAGCCAGTACAGCTGGTAGGTTAGTTGTGCCCGACAACGTAATTCAAATGGTGCTCTCATGACATTACATCTTCGTCCTGCGGTGGCCTCCGATATGCAGGCTGTTCACGCCTTGATTCATGAACTAGCCACCTACGAGAAAGCAGCAGAAGAGCATACTTGCACCGTAGATCAACTCATTCGTGACGGATTTGGCGAAAGACCCATTTTTGAGTGCTGGGTGGCCGAAACCGATGATATTGTAGTAGGCATGATGCTTTTTTACACCAAATACAGCACTTGGAAGGGTGCCTGTATTTATCTCGACGATATAGTGGTTACTGAGAAGTATCGTGGACATGGAATTGGGAAGAAGTTGCTCGACCGCCTCATCTGCATCGCTCGCGACCGAGATATGCATCGCCTTGAATGGCAGGTTTTGAATTGGAATGCCCCTGCTATACACTTTTACGAGAAATTCGGAGTCGATTTCGACCCTGAATGGATTAACTGTAAGTTAAGTTTCGCGCAGTTGCAGTCGTACCAAAGTTGAACCCTATTTTTGCGCTCATTAGTTAATTCCCTACATGAAAGTATTCAAGTTTGGAGGAGCATCGGTGAAAGACCCGGCTGGAGTGCAGAACTTCAAGCACATTTTATCGTTGTTTCCAAACGAATCGATACTCGTGGTGGTGTCGGCCATGGGAAAATCTACCAACAAGCTCGAACTGGTTGTACAGAGCTGGTTTACCAATCAACGACCTGAATGTATCGAACATATCGAAGAGCTCCGGCTGTATCACCACGAGCTCATCCAAGGTCTCGACCTAGAAAAAGCGCAAATAAGAGAGTTAAAAGCCGACTGTGATCGATGGTTTGAGCAGCTGCGTGCCTTTGCCGACAGCGAGCCGTCGAAGAATTACAACGAAGTATACGATCAAGTGGTGGCTTACGGCGAACTGGTATCTACTTCTATACTGAGTAAATACCTCGAGCTGAAAGGCACCCGGAACCAATGGCTCGATGCACGGGAAATGATTGTTACCAACGATACTTACCGCGATGCTAGAGTTCAATGGAGCGAAACCGAAGACAATATCAAAAGTCTAAAAGCGGGTGATAAATTAGCAGGAGGTATCGTGCTTACCCAAGGATTTATTGGTCGTGTAAAAGGGCAGCAACAAACTACCACGTTAGGTCGTGAGGGCTCCGACTTTACCGCGTCTATTTTTGCTTTCTGTTTGGGAGCAAAAGATTTGACCATCTGGAAGGACGTGCCTGGGGTGCTTAATGCCGACCCCAAGCTATTTCCCTTCGCTGAAAAAATAGACGAGCTGAGCTACGAAGAGGCGGTAGAGATGACCTACTATGGAGCTTCTGTAATTCACCCGAAAACGATAAAACCTCTTCAAAACAAAGGCATATCGTTATTCGTGCGAAGCTTTCTGAACCCTACAGCCTCTGGAACGGTGATACATCGCACCGAAGGGCAGCGAAAGTTCCCGCCATGCATCATCGTAAAAAAGAACCAGCAACTCATCAGCTTTGCTTCTCGCGATTTCAGCTTTATCGCCGAAGAAAGTCTGGCCATGATCTTTGGGGAGCTTTACAAATTGGGTATAAAAGCCCATTTGACGCAAAACAGCGCCATCAGCTTCCAGATTTGTGTTGACCAAGATCCATTCAAAATCGACCCATTTTTAGAGGCTATTGGCGATAGTTTTGAGGTGAAAAGCGAGTTGGGATTAAGTTTATGGACCATCCGACACCATAGCGAACGTCTTGAAAAGGGACTGATTCAAGGTAAGACCGTATTACTCGAACAAAGAAATCGTTCAACAGTGCAATACGTTTTACGTTAAAATGGCTTAACGCAAGACGCTGGTTTCATTTTAAGCATTATTTTCGGACATGCTCCGAAAGTATTTACTTCTCATCTTCAGTATTGCGCTTCTGTTTGGGCCTGCATTGGCGCAAGAAGACCCCCATCATCATACCAATAAATGTGGACATAAGTCGCTTGAGGCTTTTCGTGCATCCACTGACCCTGACTATTTACGCCGAATCAGCAAGGAAAGGGCCGCTTTTGAGCAACATTTGCAAGAATCACCCCCGAACAATGCACGGGTTCAAGCAACTTTACGTATACCCGTGGTAGTGCACATCATGCATGCTCCTGGAGAAGGCGTTGGGGTGCAAAGTAACATTTCGGTGAACCAAATTCTAAGTCAAATTGAAGTGCTTAACGAAGATTATCGTCGTACTGCAGGCAGTAGGGGTTTCAATAACAATCCCGTAGGTGCCGATACTGAAATAGAATTTTGTTTGGCGACCAAAGACCCACAAGGGAATCCGACTTCCGGCATCAATCGAGTGGTGTATTCTAATTCAGCCAACCATAGTTTTGCGCTCGATCAAACGATGAAAGCACTAAGTGTATGGCCTACTAATCGATATTTGAATATGTGGGTAGTCAAAAGCATCAATGGCGGAGTGTTGGGTTATGCTTATTTACCGTCGGATATGGCTACCGACCCCAACCGGAGTACCATCGATGGAGTGGTAATGGGTGCACGTTATTTTGGCAGTCGCGACAAACAAGCAGCTGGCGAAACATTCTTTCTAGCGAACAACTTTGATTTAGGCCGTACCACCACGCACGAAGTCGGGCATTTCCTCAACCTCGAACACACTTGGGGCGATGGCGACTGTAATGCCGACGATGGTGTAGGCGACACGCCCAATTGTGATGGCCCATACTTTGGCTGTACGACGGCGCCAGTGCAATGCGGTAATACGCGAATGATCCAAAACTACATGGACTACAGCGACGATCGTTGTATGAACATCTTTACGCAGGGTCAAAAAACCCGCATGACTGCAGCGCTGAATTTCTACAGTTTCAGAGCTAGCTTATTTAACCCAACCAACTTATCGCTCACAGGTTGCGCCGATAGTACTGTCGTTGCGGTTCCCGACACCATGTTCATCAACGGCGGTAATAATCAAGTGCAAAGAATTTTGAGGGGTTTAACCAATCCGTTGCAGGTGAGAGTATTAAATGAACAGAATACTGGTTTTGCAGGACTACCCGTTCGTTTCCGCTTAGTTGTTCAGCCTGCAGGCAGTAATGTTGTATTCGACACCGTTGTATCGACAAACTTCAGTGGCGCGGCAGCTGCGAATTTCACTATGGGGCCTATTCCCGGCGTATATACCATAGCCGCAACTGCAGCGGTGAATAGCGGCGATAGTTTATTGTTTACGCACAATGCCATTTCGGAGGCAGCAGCTTTTCCCAATCCTTTCGAAAGGGAGGTAGTTCTCAAACTTGATCTTCCGACAGAAGAAGTAGTTGATGTACAAGTTTTTGATAGTCGAGGAGGATTGATTTACCGCAAAAATTACACGGTTAAATCAAGCTTTGTCTTAGATCTGTTCGGATTCCCCGACGGACAATATCAAGTGAAAGCAGTTAGTAGCCAGCTGGTCGATGTATTTCGTTTGGTAAAAATTACCCCTTGAAGCGCATCGGCTTGTTGAGTGATACACACGGCCATCTCGACCCTCGCATTAAAAAGTACTTCGCAGAAGTAGATGAAATATGGCATGCGGGCGATATAGGTCCTGTAGCCGTAACCGACCAGTTAGCTCTTTGGAAACCGCTGCGAGCTGTTTATGGTAATATCGACGACCACCGTGCGCGACTACAGTTTCCTGAAGATCTCTTTTTGGAGGTAGAAGGTCTTCGTGTTTTCATTACGCACATAGGTGGTTATCCGGGAAAATACCCAGCTCGAATCAAAGCAAAGCTCAACCAATATCAACCTGGCTTATTCATTTGTGGGCATTCGCACATACTACGCGTAATGCCTGATCCCATTTTGAAGTTATTACATATTAATCCAGGTGCAGCAGGCAATCATGGTTTTCATAAAGTGAAAACGCTAGTTCGATTTGCTATCGATCAAGGCAAGGTGAGAGAGCTTCAAGTAATTGAGTTGGGACCACGGTCAGCGGATTTCAGTGAAATCGGCGTCGAAGGTGCGTAGTTTGCCAGCAGGTGTTTCGATGAAGGTAATGGTCTTGCCGGATTTATCGAAAATTTTATCTGCTGGGAATCCAAATGGAACAAGGTAACTCTGCAATATGGTACCATAAACTTGGTCTTCCCAATCCCGAAAAACAGATTCGTTTTTCTTTTCGTCGGGTATACGCACCGATAGCGCAATCGACGGGTCTTCTGCATCAGGGAAACCAATGCCATAATCAAACACGCTATTCATGAGCCAGGCTTTATAGCTGATTTTGGCGTACAACTCATCGAATTGAATAGGGTGTAATATTGCCCCGTTGAACCGCTCGAAATAACTTTGATAAAATTGCGACTGGGTCCCATTGTCGAGCAAAGCGGCCATTACCCCAACCTCACCAATCCGCAACGAAATGGTAAGGGTATTGGTACCAATCTTCAAATTGTAAGCTGCCTCTGGTGACTTATAATCATGTACTTGAAGAATGAACATCGATCCTGGGTCGAAATTCAAATACGTTACCGGACGTACGGCTCCTTGCAAAATGATGTGGAGTACTCTGAACTTTGCTTTAAAATCTTCGCTGCTTAGAAAAGCATTTCTTAAACTTTTATTTCGTAGGCTTTCGTAAATCTCGTAGTACAAAACCCCATAGTACAGATATACCAAAAAATGATATAGCTGACCCGGCTTGAGCCAATTTATGCCAGCAAAGCCAGCAGTAAGTAAATCACCTACTGCACGATTCATGTAATTCAACCCAGCATCGCGAGCGGCCCTGCAAACGGGCACCTTCATATCGGGATAACGAACAGTGCTACCGCTTAGTAATTGAAGCGATTTGCCTTGAAGGTGATATTTGTGAATCAGCCAGTCGGGGAAAAGCTGAACTAGATCTTCCTTGGGATCAATGGGTTGACCGGTAATCATGCATCGGTCGAAACGAAAATCCATCCTTTCAAATGGATCATAAAAGGGGGTATCAATCACGCTGAGAGCGTTTTTTTGGGGTGGTTACTTTGTCCTGATTTTCGAAATAGGGGTAAGCTTGTTTACTGTAGCCATACGGACAATGCATGCAACTATTTCTACAACAGAATCCTCTTTTCGCGAGGTATACCTCTGTAAAAACGTACAGTCCTTTGTCGTTAATGTAGTAGTCTAAACCTTCCTGCATTTCAGAAGCCGATACCTGTATAGTTCAAAGGATGAATATCGTAAAGTTCTGCTTTCACTCTTTCATCTACTAACAAATTATCGATGAATTTATGTATAGTTTTTTTGTTAATAGATTCTCCCGTTCGTGTAAGGGCTTTTAATGCCTCATAAGGTTGAGGATATCCTTCACGACGGAGAATAGTTTGGATAGCTTCAGCTACTACTGCCCAGTTCGCTTCTAAGTCGTTTTGAATAGCGTTCTCGTTCACGAGAATTTTGCCTAAGCCCTTTTCTAACGAGCGAATGGCAATTAAGGAATGTGCAAAAGGTACCCCTAGGTTGCGAAGAACCGTACTATCGGTTAAATCGCGCTGCAAACGACTAACCGGGAGTTTGGCCGAAAGATGTTCAAAAAGGGCATTCGCAATGCCCAAATTTCCTTCTGCATTTTCAAAATCGATTGGATTTACCTTGTGCGGCATGGCGCTACTTCCCACTTCACCCGCCTTTACCTGCTGGCGGAAGTAATTCATGCTTATATAGCTCCACATATCGCGCGATAAATCGAGCAGGATGGTATTGATACGTTTGTGGTTGTCGCACAAGGCTGCCAGATAGTCGTAATGTTCAATTTGCGTGGTATGCTGATACCGATGCAGTCCCAAGATTTGTTGAACGAAATAATCGCCAAACTGCACCCAATCTCGGCTGGGATAGGCCACTGCATGTGCGTTGAAATTACCTGTGGCGCCACCAAATTTCGCTCCATAAGGTATGGCATCTAACATTTCGAGTTGGTTGCGCAAACGTTCTACAAATACCATTAGCTCTTTTCCTAAACGTGTAGGAGACGCCGGCTGGCCATGGGTATGGGCAAGCATAGGTATGTCTTTCCAATCGTAGGCCAATTGTTCAAGCTTATCTACCAAAAGGCGAAGGCTAGGTAATAAGAGCTGTTCCTCGGCATGTTTTAGCGATAGAGGAATTGCAGTATTATTGATGTCTTGCGAGGTGAGTCCGAAGTGAATAAACTCCAACCGATCGTCTAAACCAATCAACGACATACGCTCCTTAAGCCAATACTCAACTGCCTTTACGTCATGATTCGTAGTTTTTTCGATGTCTTTGATGGCTTGTGCTTCTTCTGTTGTAAAATTTTCAACCCACTGGCGCATCGTCGCCGCATGTTCCTCCGAAAGTGAGGGCAAGCCTGCCAAACCTTCACCGCTTAACGCAATAAAATATTCTACTTCAATCCATACCCGGTAGCGGATGAGTGCATATTCGCTGAAAAACGCTGAAAGCGCCGCAGTTTGACGATGATAGCGGCCATCTACGGGCGACAAAGCGGTAAGGGGACTAAATTGCATGGCTGCAGACAGATTATGTAACTTTGTACAAGTTTATGCGTTATCGCAAAAACACCGCAAAGGTACTTAGAATTCACCATGAAATTTGTCATCTCGCTGCTCCTGCTTTTCATTGGCTGCCAATCTGCCGCACATGCGCAGGTAGTGGTTGAGATGAAGCGTAATCCCATGGAACTGCCTGCGTATATCGATGAAAATGGCGATACCATACCCGTGGTTTTTATGAATCCAATTTCGGTGATCAGCAAACGAACTTTTAAAAACAAAAGGGACGAAGAGCGCTTCAATCGTCTTTATTACAATGTAATACGCGTTTATCCTTTGGCCAAAGTAGCGGGACGCGAGCTCCGTTTACTTGAAGCAAGACTAGATTCATTGCCTGAAAGAAAACATAAAGCCGAATCGAAACGGGTAGAAGAGGAGCTTAAAAAACGTTACAAAGCCGAATTGTTGAAGCTTACGGTAAGTCAAGGCAAAATTTTGATTAAACTCATCGATAGAGAAACGAGCCGAACGTCTTACGAGTTGATTAAAGACTTTAGAGGTGGCTTTTCGGCCTTCATGTGGCAAAGCCTGGCAGGCTTGTTCGGCACCAACCTCAAAACAGGTTACGACGCGCAAGAAGATCGAGATATTGAGGTCATTATGAATATGCTGGAGGCCCGAGAACGCGCTGGCCTGCCCATCCAATAAACAGTTTCACTTAGGGCTGTATATTTGGTGCATGAAACTCCACATATTAGCTTTTGCTGCACATCCCGACGATGTTGAACTCGCTAGCTCAGGTACGCTTTTACGTCACAAAGCAGAAGGCAAAAAAATAGGGATAGTAGATTTATCACGCGGTGAATTAGGAACACGAGGTACTCCAGAATTAAGAGCAGTAGAGTCGGCCAAAGCAAGCGAGCTTTTACAGCTAGACTATAGGGCTAATTTGGGATTGGCCGACGGCTTTTTTAGTAAGAATGAAAACAGTTTGAAGGCCATCATCCAACAGTTAAGACACGCTCAACCTGATGTGGTTTTGGCTAACGCTGTGAGCGACCGTCACATAGATCATGGCCGTGCCGCCGATTTGGTAGCCGATGCTTGTTTTTTGAGCGGTCTTCGAAAAATTGAAACCGTGTTCGAAGGAAAGCGACAGGAGCCCTGGAGGCCAAAAGCAGTATACCACTACATTCAAGACAGGTACATTCATCCCAGCTTGGTGGTCGACATTACACCTTATTGGGAACTTAAGATGGCATCTATAAAAGCTTATAGTTCACAATTTTATAATGAAAATAGTAATGAGCCGCAAACGCCTATTAGTTCCGCCGAATTTATTGAATTTTTGGAGGCGCGGGCACGAGAAATGGGAAGAATTATAGGTGTAACCTATGGTGAAGGTTTTACAACACAACGGGCGGTTGGAGTGACTGATTTAACCAGCTTGAGCTAATGGCCCTAAGTTCAGATTGGCGAAAAGCACTTGGCCCAGGTTTGTTGTACGCCGGGGCTGCTGTGGGCGTATCGCATATCGTGCAATCGACCCGTGCTGGTGCTTTATATGGTTTTGCGCTATTGGGGTTTGTAATTTTAGTGAACGTACTCAAATATCCATTTTTTGAGTTCGGGGCACGGTATACAGTTGCAACAAATAACTCTCTTATACAAGGTTATCTGAAACTAGGTCGACCGATACTCTGGCTGTTTACTGGGCTTACTTTTTTGGTCATGTTCCCAATCTTAGCCGCCATTACATCGGTGTTTACAGGTGTTGTATTACAACTTATTCCAACGTCCTTGTCGTCACTTCAACTACATGCATTGAGTTTAACAGGCTGCGGAGCGATACTTCTCGCTGGTAGGTTTCGCTTTTTGGACCTGCTCATGCGACTAATCATGGCCATACTTACTTTAACTACTTTGATTGCAGCGTTTGTGGCCTTATCGCGTTTAGATTTGATAGCGAAAGCCGCAACAGGTTCGTTCAGTTGGGATTGGGCTGGTTTCCTTTTTTTGGTGGCTTTTGCAGGCTGGATGCCAACGCCCGTCGACTCAGCGGTATGGCAGTCACTTTGGACGCTTGAAAAAAGGAAGGAAAGTGGTGTTTCGAGCTGGAACGCAGTAAAGTTCGACTTTAACCTTGGCTATTGGTTAAGTACCGTCTTGGCCCTGATTTTCGTTTTTATTGGTGCCGTTGTATTGTTTTCAAATGGCACCACGCTACCTGAACAAGGTGCAGCATTTGCTGCCTCTTTTTTGAAGGTTTATGTGGGCTTATTAGGCGATTGGGCAACTCCAGTTGTGGGGTTAAGCATTTTTGCTACACTCTTTAGCACCCTGCTAACAGTAATTGATGGCTACCCAAGGGTAATGGCACAAAGTTTAGCAACTCTGCGAACAAGTAAACCTACCGTGCTTACTCATTTTAATGTTTGGGTAGTAGTATACCTGTTGGGTACATGGCTGCTTTTGTATCTTTTCCCAAGTTCCATGCTATCGTTGGTCGATTTAGCTACATCAATAAGCTTTCTTACGGCGCCTATTCTTGGTTATTGGAATTTTCGGTTAGTTATGCGTGATGATTTTCAATCGGCATTCAAACCAAATAAAAAGCTTCAACTAATGAGTTGGTTGGGCTTAGTATTTTTGACGCTGTTCAGTTTGAGCTATCTTCTCGTTAAGCTCGGTTGGTTGAACTAAGCAGTTGTTTCTGTTTCAAGGGTTATGACCGTTATTTCGGGTAAAATACCTACTCGTCCCGGATAGCCTATAAAGCCAAAACCTCTGTTCACATACAAATGCTGCTTACCAAAGCTGTACAAACCGGCCCAGTAGGGGTAAATCCACGAAGCAGGACTCCATTTGATGTACCCGGGTATTTCAACGCCAAATTGCATGCCGTGGGTATGGCCTGAAAGAGTGAGGTCGATTTCTGGTCGTTTTTGTTGTACTTCGGCCTCAAAGTGCGACGGATCGTGGGAGAGGAGTATGTTAAAAGGAAGCTCACGGCTTTGAGCACCGGCTTTTTCAAGATTGCCGTATTGCGAAAATCGGCCCCTAGCCCCCCAATTTTCTACGCCTATTAATCCTATTCTATCTCCATCGCGCTCGAGTGTTACCGATTCATTGAGCAATAACCGCCAACCAATTTTCGCATGAGCTTCGTGCATGGCATTTAAATTCGCTTTTTTGGCAGCTTCATCGGGCCAACTGAAATAATCACCATAGTCGTGATTACCTAAAATGCTAAATACTCCTCCAGGAGCTTTCAGTTTCGCAAAAGTAGTAATCCAAGGCTCTACCTCGTTGGTTTGATTATTCACTAAGTCGCCGGTAAAAAAGATATAATCGGGTTTTTGATCTAGAACAAGTTGAATACCCGATTCGACTGCCGATTTATTGCCAAAAGATCCTGAATGAATGTCGCTTAGCTGCACGATTTTAACGCCGTGAAATGCTTTTGGTAAATTAGGAAATCTCAAACGAATGTTACGGACTTGATAGTTGTATGCACCATTCACCATACCATAACCCAGACTCAAAAAAGGAATCCCTGCCGTGATAATGGCTAATCGGCTGATGAATTCACTTCTGGTAATGCCTTGAGCAGGATCGCTTACGATTTTCTTCTTTTCGTTTGAACCCGATAGTTTTTTCCATGACCATACGAAGAACCCCAGAACATCGTCGATCAATAAAAAAGGGATGGTGACGATTTTAGTGAAAAACAGCATGCCGCTGTAACCAATGATCAGGTTGCGAGTGAAGGGGTCTACTTTTCCTTGACCATACACGTTTGAAATTATGATGAGCAGGTAAACAAGTACAGATAACGCCCAATATACTCGCTTACCCAAGACGGTAGGTCGACGTTGTTTATGCCATCGAAACAGTAAGCGGAATGCATACAAGTCGATTAGAAAAAATACAAGGAGAAGTAAAACTAGGTTGAACATATTCATGGAAAGTTGAATATTAACTCAATAATTCTTGTTTTTGTTCGCTTTTCCAAAAAAATCGAATCCGGCCAAAAAGGTCTATAATTTAGGCTTAATCTCTATTAACAGGCACTTAATGAATTGTTGGGCAATCGTTCACACAAGCATAAAGGCGCGTTAAAATCCGCTGAATTCCTCCTACTGAATTTTGTAGCAGTCAATCTTAAACGACATGCTACTATGAAAAAACAAGTACTCTCTTTGCTCGCACTGGCACTCGCAACTGCTGTGCAAGCACAAAATGTGAGTGTTCCGGCTGTTCAGCCGGCATTCGGCACAACAACCGTTGTGGTTCCACCATCTCCCTTGAAATATCAAGTGCTGTTCATCGGTGGTCACGATTCGGTGGCGACTGTAAATGCGCAAGGTCAGCCAGATGGCAAAGCCTTAGCAAAACAATGGCACGACTTCATCGGGTTTAAAAAAGACAATACAACCGGTACCCAGGATCTTGGTTGGGTTGTGGTGAACCACGAAATGATTCAGGCAAATCCTAAAATCGGTGACGGCGGTGGAATGACTTCGTTCAAGGTGCGGAAAAGTGGCGACAGCCTTATAGTCGTAAACCAAAATCTCACTGACGGCAGAAGCGGTAAATTTTTCAATGTTGATTTTAACAC
This sequence comes from Chitinophaga pinensis, assembly GCA_943369355.1. GTDB lineage: Bacteria > Bacteroidota > Bacteroidia > UBA7662 > UBA7662 > UBA7662. The sequence goes on from CALRMX020000001.1 coordinate 246,665, forward strand.
CACAGGTCAAACTGGCATGAACTGTGGCGGTATTCAGTCGGCCGACGGACGCATTTGGACAGCTGAAGAGTGGTTCCAAACATCGAATGCAGGCATTTTTGCGAGTGGAGGGGGTATTACCGATACGAGCGACTTTGTGATCGGTACAACTTCACCAGCTGGTTTTCCAGGCTTTAATGGCGCTACCATTAAGCGCTTCCAAAATCTGAACTACATGACCGAAATTGACCCTGCCCAAGCAAAAGCAATTCGTAAGCAGTACAACTGGGGTCGTGGTGGTTTTGAAGGCGGTGTAGTAATGCCCGACAACAAGACGGTCTATTTAGGTATCGACGAATCGCCAGCGCCTTGGGTACGTTTTGTGGCCAATACAGCAGGTGATTTTACTACCGGTACTCTGCAAGCCTTAAAAAGCGATGGCAGCTGGGTTACCATCCCTAATACCAACATCGATTCGTTGAATAAAATGTCGGAGCTAGCTTTCCGCCGTGGTGCAGCTATGTTCAATCGCGTTGAATGGGTGGCCTACCACAACGGTAAAGTATACTTCACCGAAACAGGACGCGACGACATTGGCAGTACATGGCAGACTTGGTTCAACAACGGTGGCACCATCGACAACCACTGGGTTACCGCAGTACGTACCCGTCATCCTGAATTGTCGGCTCAAAACGACGATAGCGTAAAGAACTTCTTCTTGAAGCGTAATTTCAAAGACTACTATGGCCGTGTAAACATTTTTGATCCAGCTACCAACCAAGTGAGTGTATTCCTCGAAGGTGGTCCTTTTTTACCCGTAGGTGAGCCAAATGCATACCCTGCCAATCACCTTTCAAATCCTGATGGTTTAGGATTCATGAAAATTGCTGGAAAAACCTACATGGTAATCGAAGAAGATTTGAACGGCACCTCATTTGGTCGTACACCTGCTGGTTCATCAGGTGGTAACTGCGAAGCCTACATCTACGATATGAACGATCCTAATCCAACAGTTTCTAAGTTGAAAAGAATTGCAGTAACGCCAAATGGTGCTGAAATAACCGGAATGTGCTATATCGAAGAAGCCGACGTAATCTTAGTCAACAGCCAGCACCCAAGCACAAGCAACCCATTCCCGTACAACAACTCGCTTACTTTCGCCATCAACGGTTGGAGTAATTTGGTAGCTTCTTTGTACAAAGAGCCTGAGTTTAATGGTGCAGGATTCCAGATTTGGCCGAACCCAGCTTCACGTGAACTCCACTTCAACGAGGTCACTGATATCACTATTCGTGATCTCAACGGAAAGCAACTGAAGTCTGCTCGTGCTACCGATAAAATTGACATCTACGACCTTTCTGCCGGAACCTACTTTGTAACCAACGGCAAAGGACAGAGCCAAAAGCTTATCGTTCAGTAATCATATACATGTTTGAGATGGGGGCTGCTACAATTGTGTAGCAGCCTCTTTTTAATTAAAGCCTAGTTAGCCATGAAAAGAAATATCATTCTAGTATCAGTTGTCGCCTCTGTTTTTTTCATTGTATTAGCTGCAAGTAACCCTACTAAAAGCCCGGCAGCTAAAATTGAAACCGACTATCATGCTGCTTTAACTAACTGGAATAATGAGTTGAAGGCACTCAAAGAAAAGATGAACAACAATCTAGGAGACCGGATTGAATGGCAGCAGGATTACTTGAAGGCAAGACTCAGTTATAAAAAGTGGGCATGGCTTATCGACTACCTCGATCCGGAGTTTGTAAAAGATTATGTAAATGGTGCACCACTTCCCAAGTTGGAAAGGAACTACTCCCAAATTCAAGTCATTGAACCGAAGGGTTTTCAGCCGTTAGAAGAACAATTGTGGTCGAACGACGAAGAGTTCGATAAATCAAAGAGTTTAGAATTAATCAATGAATTAAGTCAACAAGTCGACTTTTTCACTCGTTTCCAAAAGCAACAAAGGCTTCTTGATCGTCAGCTTTTGGAAGCGACTAGGTTTGCACTCATACGCTTTTATACACTCGATTTAACCGGCTTTGATGTCCCTGCTTCGAATGCGCAATTGGCAGAATGGACGGTGAGTTGGGCAGGTTTAGAGAATGTACTTTACAACTACACAGCGTTGTTAGGCAATGATGAACAGAAGCTGATGAAGGAAATTAGAAAAACTTGGCTTACCGGTAAAAGTATAATCTCGAAAGCCTCAGATTTTGAAAGTTTCGACAGACTTACCTTCTTGCGCGAAGTGGTAAATCCGTTGTATGCAAATTTATTAACGCTGCACGAATCATTAGGCTATGAAAAAAGTGCCGATCTGGTTGGACTGAAACAAGCTGTTAACTATTCCGCCAAAAGCTTTTTTTCGGACGACTTTCTGAACCCATTCTTTTACACACAGTTGATTGCCGACGACTATACTGCCAATAAAGTAGCCTTAGGGAAACTTTTATTTTTTGACCCAGCTCTTTCTGCATCTAATGATCGTAGTTGTGCAAGCTGCCACCAACCCAATAAAGCGTTTACCGACGGGCAATCCAAGAGCATAGCTACAGGATTCCAGGGTACCGTTAAAAGGAATGCACCTACTTTAATCAATGCCGTCTACAGTCCCCGTTTTTTTTGGGATATGCGAACCAACTTGCTGGAAACTCAATTTGAGCATGTTGTTGTTAGCAGTCAAGAATTCAATACCTCGGTTTTACAACTGATCAATAAGTTGAATAAAAGCCCCGAATATGTTCGATTATTTCAAGATGCTTTTCCCCAATTCATACATAACCCAATTAATCCATACACCTTAAATGCATCTTTAGCTTGTTACGTATTGAGCCTCAGGAGTTTTAATAGTACATTTGATCAATATGCCCGTGGCGAAACGAACGAAATTAGCACTGAGATAAAAGATGGTTTTAATTTATTCATGGGAAAGGCCCTTTGTGGTACATGCCATTTTGCACCCTCGTTCAGTGGTATAGTACCCCCATTTTATACCGAGCAAGAGTCAGAAATCTTGGGGGTACCTGAAAAATCTGCAGCACCTTGGAAGCTCGATGGAGATATAGGCAGAAAAGGGGGAATGCCTAAAGATAACAGCGTTATTTACGAATATTCATTTAAAACTGTTACCGTTAGAAACGTTGCGCTAACAGGACCTTATTTCCATAACGGAGCTTATAATACGCTTGAAGAAGTAATAGATTTTTATCACAAAGGGGGCGGAGCAGGAATTGGATTGGAAGTACCGTATCAAACCCTACCTTTTGATTCGCTAGCTTTAACTAGGGCCGAACAATTGGCAATCAAAAAGTTCATGGAAGCCCTCACCGATACGGTTGGCCTTAGCTCGGCACCTACGGTTTTGCCCTCATTCCCAACGGACCTGGCCCTCAACAAAAGGATAGTAGGAGGGGTTTATTAAGTAAATAGCCTCTGAATCTATCCAGAGGCTATTTCATTCATGTGTTTAACAACAAGATGAGCCCGGATTACATGCGCTCACATTGGCCATTTCCGATAATTTAACTTTTGGTTTCTTGAGTTTAATCCCTGGCTTTTCGGCATAAACTGTTATGCTAAAAATGCCAGTTTCACCAGCCTTAAACTGTTCGAGCTCTGATGGAGATAGATATTTCAACAAGATTTCATCTGGAATTCGAATCGTTTTTTCTTTTTGGATAACGACATTTACAAATCCTTTATCAGCTATAAACTGGAGATATTCTTCTTTTTGAATTGCCCCAGCAACACATCCAGCATACATTTCCGCATCCTTTCTCAATGCATCAGGCAAATTTCCAATGAGTACAATGTCACTAATGCTGAAGTGCCCTCCGGGCTTGAGAACTCGATAAATTTCTGAAATCACCTTTGCTTTATCGGGAACAAGATTTAAGACACAATTACTCACGACTACATCTCCTGTATTGTCCGATATCGGCATATCATCAATATCACCAAAACGGAATTCTACATTGTTGTAACCGAGTTTGTCAGTATTTTCCCTTGCCTTTTTTATCATAGCTTCCGTAAAATCTACCCCAATAACTTTGCCTTCAATACCGGTTAGACTTCGAGCTACAAAACAATCATTACCTGCTCCAGAACCTAAATCAATTACGGTGTCACCATTGCTTATCTGTGCGAATTCCGTTGGCAATCCACAACCTAATCCCAAATCTGCTTCGGCTACGTAACCCGGGATATTGGTATAGTCGTCCATCATGATGTTATAGACTTTATTGGCGGTGGTAGTAGCTCCACAACAAGAAGATGCATTCATATCCTTGGGTTGCAGTGCAATTTGGCTATATTTTTCTTTTACAATTTGCTTTAATTCTTCATGAGTATTCATCGTCTTGGAATTTATATCGTAATATTACGATGAAAGGATGTCAATGTCCAAAATTATTTCAAAAAATTATTCCAAGGAGAGTTCTTCATCTCCTTCCCAAAAAGGAACATATAAAAAAACCAAACGCATCATTTCAGTGGTATCATCCATGCTACCAGTCTCAAAAAGCATAGATTTCGGAGGCTTATTGGGGTTGTTGGGATTGTTTATGGTATTGTCGTAAACCGACTCCGCATGGATGATGGAGCCTCCTGGAATCTTCAATAAACGCTTGTAGCGATAAAACTCTTGCCAGTTAAAGTCCCATTGGGGAATATACACCAATGGAATGGTATCGCCGGTAGGAGTTAGGGCCCAGGCCTTAAATGAGCGCCCCAGTTGGTGCATATGCGGATTGATATGTAATAACGACATATCGCCCTTTGTGCGAATGTTAATAACGTACGTTCGAATACTATCGGCTGGTATGGTGTCGCCAACCATCCTTGGTTTGAATGCTGCAAATTCTAGTTTTCTGGTAATAGGTTGATCAGCGAACCAAAGCTGAAGTTTACTTTGGTCACTTGCAGGTAAGGGAGTAGGTGAGTAGTGCAAGGACCGAATTAGTAGCACACCCTTCCGAGGCAGTGCAAAGCCTATCCCATCTGGATACTGTTGCAGGCCATTTCCAGGTAGAAAACCGCTGTGAAAAACTGGAAATGGAGCATTTCCAGAACTATCAAGCAGCCCGAAATATTTAAAATCGCGTTCGTCGTCAACTCGCTCAATACTGTCAGCACTAAATTCATAATAGTCGGGTCCCTTGGTAGGGTCAACCCCTTCGGGCAAGCCGAATAGTTGATAGCTCGCGTGATGTACCAAGGCTGGATTACCAGCTTTGTAAAGCACCGCGTTCACAAAAGCATCACCTGGTAATTCGTAAGGTATTTTGTAGCAGATATAATGATGTTTGCCATCACCCGGAATCTGATAGGGCTCTTTCATGCTCAATTCCAAATCAGGCGCAGCCCTTTTTTTCGCTTCATTGACTTTTTTTATCTCTTTTGGAGCTTTCCCTTTTGCGGCACCTGTTTTAAGCCATAGCAGCAAGCTGTCGCGTTCTCCCGCCGTAAGTAGATTTTCATTAGCAAAACTCCGGTAATGCGAATCAGCCGTCCAAGGTGGCATATAACCACTTTGAATTACCGAAAAGAGCATTTTTTTTCGCTTTACTAAATCAGCGTAGTTGTCGAGCAAAAATGGACCTCCACCATCTTTTTGGTGGCAATTCGCACATTTACGCAATACAATTGGTTCTATATGCGGATAGTATTTTAAAGTTTGTCCGCCTGCCTGTACACTTAAGGCAATACCAAGAACAAATAAAAATCTAATCACGGCTTTTGAGGCACTTCAATGATGCAACCAACCGACTTGGTTTCTTTAGGCCATATGGGTTCGTTCATCAACCATTTTTCCAAAGCAAGAAGCAGATATTCTTCGCTGGCGTAATCCTTAAATTGACCTAAGGATGTTGCTCTATCGTCAATGGCGCCGTTGTATTGCACACCGCCCCACGGATCAGTTAAAAATACCTGTGGAGTACATTTTGCGTCTAAAACCCTACTCAGGTCATACTCCGCATCAAGGAATAAATCAAACTTCAAACGATACGTTTTCTTGAATTGTTCGACAGTCGCTTTGCTGTAATCTGTACCTGGAATTATTCCCACAAACAGTATTTGCTCTTCACTAAAACGTTCGTATAATTCGTTCAGCGTTTTGGTGTATTTGATTGATAATGGGCACTCTGGATAAAGAAAAACGAACACAGCGCCCTTGTACAGATCTATATCACGGAGTTTAAACTTTTGGCCTCGACTGTTTTCTAACTTTATCTTTTGCAGTGCTTTATTTTCGACCCAGTGCTCGTTTTGTGCGACAACAACTATACTCCAGCAGCAAATTAGTAGCGTTAAAAGTTGTTGTAAACTCCGTGGAACTTTCATTTTGCGAAATTCATGCGGATGGCTTACACTATCTTTAACTCCATATTAAGTTGTTATGAAACAATGGTTCTTCTGCGCTTTATTAATGCTATGCATAGAGTCGCATGCACAGCAAACTTTTACCCGCGCCGATAGTTTACGCGGCTATCTTCATCCTGAACGCAGTTGTTACGACGTTAAATTTTACGACTTCGCTCTTGAGCTGAGCAAGAACGAGGAAAGCGGAAAACTAGATCAACTGGCAGGATCTGTTGAATTTACCGTTCATAATCAAGCGAATTATCGTACGCTCCAGTTCGACCTATTTGATCGTTACACCGTTGACAGCATCGTAGCCAGCCGTGTAAAATTGCCCTTTCGCAGAGACGGAAATGCTGTGTTCATTGACTTTCTGCTGGAGCAAAAAATAGGGGAGTTATCCGTATTTAAGGTATTTTACCACGGCCCGGCTTTAGTTGCCAAAAACGCTCCTTGGGATGGTGGTTTCAGTTTTGCAACAGATAGTGCCAATCAAACTTGGATAGGAGTAAGTTGCGAAGGGTTGGGGGCCAGTAGCTGGTGGCCAAACAAAGATCATCTAAGCGATGAGCCCGACAGTATGGTCATGAGGTACACTGTTCCTCGTGGTTTGATGGCGGTTGGAAATGGCCGATTGTTGTCAAGAGAAATTAAGGGTGAAAAAGAAACATTTGTATGGAAGGTTAGAAATCCAATAAATAACTACAATGTAACACTCAATGTGGCTGACTATGTTTTGATATCAGATCAATATGTTCAGGAAGATGGTGAAACCTTAGATTTAAGCTATTATGTCCTTCGCGCCAATGAAGCACAAGCACGCAAACATTTCGAACAAGTAAAACCTATGCTGGCTTGTTTTGAGGAGCGAATGGGTAAATATCCGTTTTACGAAGATGGATATGCCTTAGTAGAAACCCCCTACTGGGGCATGGAACATCAAAGTGCTATTGCCTATGGAAATAGGTATAGAAACAACAAATGGGGGTTCGATTTTATCATCGTTCATGAAAGTGGTCATGAATGGTACGGAAACAGCATGAGTGTTACCGATCATGCAGATATGTGGATACACGAAGGTTTTTGTACATACAGTGAAACCATATTCATGGAATGTTTCAAAGGGAAAGCTGAAGCAAAAAAGTATATTCTGAGTCAAAAACGAAATATTCGGAATAAACAACCTATGGTTGGTCCTTACCATGTAAACTACCTCGATGGCGATAACGACAACTATTACAAAGGCGCTTGGATCATTCATACACTGCGAAATAGCCTCGATAACGACTCTTTATTTAATCAGCTCCTTCTCAAGTTTAGTGCTGATTTTTATCACAAATCCATTACCACCGACGATGCCATTCACTGGTGGAGTCAACATACCAATCCAAAGTATTACGAAACGCTTAAGTACTACATCTCTAGTGCTGAGCTTCCAAAACTTGAATACCAGCTTAGAACGAAAAACAAACGAAACGTTTTAGCTTACCGATGGCAGAATGGAGGGGAGAAGCTTTACTTGCCGGTACATTTTCAAACCTCACTCAAAAAGTACAGCATTGTACCCAATAATGATTGGCAGGAAATGGAAATAAAACTTGTTAATGGAGAGCGCTTGGAACTCCCATGGGAAGACTACTTGATTGACGCGAAAGAAGTCAAATAAAGGCTATTAATATCTACGGTTAATAATCTCTCCGTAGATAATACCTTTTCTCAAGTCTTCTGCATTTACCAATGCCGATTCGTTATGAGGCCCCATGTCTCTGATTTCAGCATGGTAAATGGCACTTTCAGCTTGCATATGGGCAGCTGCTTCTTTTTCTTTTTCGTTCAGCGCCTTTTTATTCGATGCCTTCTCGAGTGAAACAACCTCTGGACGATAATCTTCTAAGGTCTCATACGTATGTTGAGTCTGTTTTTTGATTGGTTTTACCAGCAAAGGTTCCGCAGCCGGTTTGGGATTTGGCTTTTCAACAGGCGGTTGTGGCAATACTTCTCCGAAAATTTCCTTCATCCATTCGGGGAGTTCCGTATTTTCGGCTTCCTGAGCCGGACGAGGACTTTTATCCGTTTGTTGTTGCTGTGCTTTTCGATTGGCATACCCTTTATATAAGGAATAGCCAACAACTGCGACGATATAAAGTATGGTGGTGATATCCATTTTCACAACAAATTGGGGATAACGCTAAGGTACTACGGTTTAGGTTTGTAAAGACGTGACGACACGAAAAAGTTTGAAGTAGAACAGGATGCGGCTGAAGTCGATAGAGATTAAAGGATTTAAGAGTTTTGGAGATAAGGTCTCCATACATTTTAACGATGGCGTAACCGGTATCGTTGGTCCGAACGGGTGTGGGAAATCGAATGTAGTTGATGCCATGCGCTGGGTTTTGGGTGAACAGAAATCACGTATGCTCCGAAGCGATAAGATGGAAAATGTGCTTTTTAATGGTACGAAAAGCCGAAAATCAGCATCTCTTGCCGAAGTCAACCTGAGTTTCGAAAATTCCAAGAATATACTACCCACCGAGTACAATACCGTAACCATTACGCGTAGGCTATACCGCAGTGGCGAAAGCGAATATTTACTGAACGGTGTGAATTGTCGCTTGAAAGACATTACGAATCTTTTTCTCGATACCGGTATCGGGAGTGATAGTTATGCCATCATGGAGCTCAAAATGATCGACGACATCTTAAACGACAAGGAGAATTCACGTCGTCAGTTGTTCGAAGAAGCTTCTGGGGTATCGAAATACAAGATCAGAAAAAAAGAAACTCTCGCTAAACTGGAGGACACCCAAGCCGACCTCGATCGTGTTGAAGATCTTTTGTTTGAGATTGACAAAAACATGAAGCAACTTCAGGGTCAGGCGAAAAAAACGGAACGTTTTTACAAACTACGTGGAGAATACAAACAAGCAAGCTTGGACTTGGCTTGGTTTCTATTGCGCGATTTTTTCCGTCAGCTGGCTGAACTTGAAAAAGAAGAACAGATTCTTCTTGACAAACGGCGTTCGGGCGAAAGTCGCATAAGTTTAATGGAAGCCGAAATCCAACAGATTAAGCTTTCCATAGTTGAAAAAGAAAAACTGCTGCAGACTCGGCAGAAAGCCACGAACGAACATATTGCAGCCATTCGTCAGTACGAAAACGAGCAGCGTTTGCAAAACGAGCGTCATCGTTTCCTTACCGACAAGGAGCAGGCACTGCAGAAACAATTACGTGACGACAATGGTCACCGCGAGTACATACTTGCAGAACTTCAAAAACAACAAGAGACAGCCCATGTGCTTGAACAGGAAGTTTCAGAAAGAAAAGCCAATGCTGATGCGCTCAAGGAGATTGTTGAACAAATGCGCGCTGAGCAGCAACAATTGCGAAAAGCACTTGAGTCCGATACCGAACATCTAAATCAACTTAGGCAGGCAGCACACACGCTTGAAAAACAGGTGGCTGTTCACCGTATTCAGCTAGAAGCTTTACAACAGGATTTGGAACGTAATGCCACAGAAAGTGCGCTGCGTTCCACTGAAATGAACAAGTTCGGGTTAAGCCTGACTGAACTAGAAACTAAGCTTGGCTCGCTTAAAACGGATGTCGAAGAACTTACCATATTCGAAAACCATCTTGCCGAAAGATTACACCAACTTAAGGGACTCATTGAGCAGTCGAAAAACAGAACGACCGATTTCAATCGGCAATTAGATAAACTAACAAACGAATACCAGCTCACGAAAAGTTTGGTCGATAACCTGGAAGGTTATCCCGAATCGCTAAAGTTTCTGAAGAAGAGCGGAGGCTGGACAAAAAATGCACAACTACTAAGCGATATCATTAGCTGTAAGCCTGAGTACAAGGCGGCCATAGAAAACTATTTGGAGCCTTGGTTAAACCACTATGTGGTTAGTAGTTTTTCGGAAGCTCGTGCAGGAGTAGAACTATTGGCAAATTCGTCAAAAGGTAGGGCGAGTTTTTTTGTTCTTGAGGCATTTAACAACTTTATTCAGGCGAAACCATTGATGTTGCCGGGTTGTATTCCTGCATTAACCATCGCGGAAGGCGATATTCAATTCGCCAATTTGATTAATCACCTCTTAGGCAATGTGTACCTCTATGAAGCCAACGATGGATATGAAAATGCACACAAAGAACTTACGAATCGGCATGCAGAAGCAATTTTAATCAGTCGAAACGGAAGGTTCACTGGTTCGCGCTTAAGTTTAGCAGGAGGCTCTTTGGGCTTGTTCGAAGGCAAAAGAATCGGCCGCAAAAGGAACCTCGAACTGCTTCAAAAACAAATCGCAGGCGTAGAGCAACAAATAAGGGATGAACAAGAATTACTGCATAAACTCAGTCGACAAGAACAAGAAGCCAGAGAATCAACTCGAATAAAAGAGTTAAACGAGCTTAAAGACTTGCTCAATAAAACCGAAAGCGATTATCGGTTAGTAAAAAGCCAGCAGGAGCAACACGAAAAGTTCATGTTGGCAAGTAAAAACCGTAAGGAGGAGCTTGAACAAAAACAACAGGAAACTTCTGCCAAATTAGGTCAACAAGAACCCGAACTCGAGGAAAAGAACAAACAACGCGATCAACTCCAAACAAGTATTGCGAAAATTCAAGAGCAGTTTAATGTCTTGAACGAAAATCTGCAACAACAAAGTGCCCGATTCAATGAGGCCAACGTAGCCTACCATCAATCTTTCAACAAATTTTCTTCGGTAAAACAAGATATTAGCTTCAAAGACAGTCAGTTATCAATAATCAATAAACGTACTGAGGAGAATACTGAAGCATTGGCTAAGGCCCAGCAAGAGTTAAAAGACGTTCTAAAAAATACCGATTTCAGCGACGCTCATCTCTTGAGCATGTATGAGCAAAAGGAGCTGATGGAAAAAGCCGTGCAGGAAGCCGAAATATTGTGGTATCAGGAGCGTGGAAAGCTCGACGAATTAGAAAATCAAATTCGAGATATTCGCCGAATTCGAGAGCAAGACGATTTAATGCTGAATGAGTTAAAAGAAAAAGCAAATCAACTCAAACTTCAAGAAACCGGCTTGGCAGAGCGTCTGTCGGTTGAATTTCAAATTGCCGTTTCTGAAATCAGAGATCGGGAAGAACAGCCCCATACTTCGATGGAACAGTTGAATAAATTGGCAGGTGAGATCAAGGAAAAATTGGACAATTTCGGCCCAATTAATCCAATGGCAGTAGAAGCATATCAAGAAATAGAAGAACGTTTCCGGTTTATTCAATCCCAAAAAGAAGATTTGGTGAAGGCCAAGGCATCTTTGCTCGAAACCATGACGGAGATAGATCAAACGGCTCGTGAGAAGTTCATGGCAGCTTTTATAACCATACGCGAGAACTTTGTGAAAGTATTCCGATCACTTTTTACCGAAGAGGATACCTGCGACCTAATCTTAACCGATGAAGCTAATCCCCTCGACTCAGCTATTCACATAATTGCCCGTCCTAAAGGTAAAAAACCGTTGACCATCAACCAGCTTAGCGGAGGAGAAAAAACACTCACAGCCACAGCTTTACTTTTCGCAATTTACCTCTTCAAACCAGCTCCATTTTGCATTTTTGATGAAGTAGATGCACCGTTGGATGATAATAATATTGACAAATTCAATCGTCTTATTCGCCGGTTTAGCGACAATAGTCAATTTATTATCGTTACACACAACAAAAAAACTATGGAGACAACCGACATCATTTACGGCGTTACCATGATTGAGCAAGGAGTAAGTAGAGTGGTTCCAGTCGATTTCCGTTCACTGTCGGTGAACTAGTCGAATCGAATTGCCTTGAGTGGACTAATACGGGTTATCAAAAATGAAGGGCCTAGCAGCATCAGCAAGCAGGCAGCTAAGGTTCCAGCATTCAATAGCAGTACTTCAGATAGGCTGAGCTGCATGGGGACGTAGGAAACGTAATACGAGGCTTCATCAAGTGGAATGAACCTGAATGCTCGCTGCAAGAAGTAGAAACCAAGCCCGATTAGGTTGCCCCAAAACATGCCCCATAGTGCTATATAAGTCCCTGTAAGCAAAAACAGTTTGCGGATGTCGCTACTGAGCATACCCATTGTTTTTAACAAACCAATGGTATGTGTACGTTCAAGTATCAAAATAAGCAATGCCGAAATCATGTTAACGCCAGCCACCAAAAGTATAATAACAATCAAAACCTGCTTGTTCAGGTCAAACAAGCCCAACCACGAAAACAAATTGGGATACAGTTCCTGTATACTGTATGCTTCCAGATCATTATCCACCATTGCACTTAATGCCGCTGTGGTTGATTCTACTTGCTCGGTAGATTCAAGATGAACTTCAATAGCACCAGCCTCATCGGGTCCCCAATTATTTAGCCGTTGGATATGGCGTAAATCTGCAACAACGAAAGGACGCGCAAATTCCCCTTCAATGCCCAGTTTGTAGATTCCTACGATTTTCAAACTCCTCACGCGGGGAGGGTCTTGAATGAAGTAAAGTTGCACTCGGTCGCCCACCTTTAAGTATAGTTTATCTGCTACTTTTTGCGGCATCAATAACTCGTTGCTTGGTTCGTCACCCGAAAAGTTGGGCATTCTACCACTGGTAAGACTTTCTACTAAAGAAGTGCTATCCCAGTGTTCTTCTACGCCCTTCAAAACCACACCTTCAAAACTTTCGTCAGTTTTTAATATCCCGCCTTTGGTGGCGTAAGGTATGGCAGATAAAATACCTTCCTGTTTTTTGATGCTATCGAGCATACCCTTACGAACGCTGAAACGTTGTTGCTCAAAACTATTACTCAGATCAAGCTTTTGTATTTGAATATGGCCCCAGAAGCCGGTAAATTTGTCGGGTATAGTTTGCTGGAAACCGTTCACAATGGCTATGGCCGTTAGCATAACCAGTATTCCTACTGCTACGCCAGCCTTGGCAAGACTTACCACCAAGCGGGAGAGTCGTTGACCAGGGTCGAGCGCTAACCTTCGAAACAGAAACCAAATGACTGACTTCATCTTTGAAAGGCTCAAAAATAGCAGCTTTATTGGCCTTATGGTTGTTTTACTTGTAGCGGTGGTTCAACTCCATGCACAAACCCCAGCCATTGAAACAGGAGCTATGCAGCTTGAAGCATATCTGCCCATGATCAAGGGTAAGCGTATCGGTCTTGTGGTTAATCCTACAGCTACCATAGGTAAAACGCATTTAGTGGATACCCTCACGCGTTTAGGCGCACAAATTTCGGCAGTTTTCGCGCCTGAACATGGTTTTAGGGGAGAGGCAGAGGCAGGGGCTGCCATCACCGATGGCAAAGACCCTAAAACCGGGATAAGGGTAGTTTCGCTGTATGGCAACAAGAAAAAGCCCATGTCGGAAGATTTACAGGATATTGAATACATGCTTTTCGATATTCAAGACGTTGGTGCTCGATTTTACACCTACATAAGTACCTTGCACTATGTCATGGAGGCGTGTGCAGAGCACAACCTGACTTTGATTGTCCTCGATCGACCCAATCCAAATGGCCACTACATCGATGGCCCTGTTTTAGATACCGCCTTCCGCTCATTCATAGGCATGCACCCCGTTCCAGTGGTTCATGGCATGACGATTGGAGAATATGCACGCATGATTAATGGTGAAAAGTGGTTACCCGAAGGTGCTCAATGCCGTTTACGAGTGGTATCCATGAACAATTATACCCACACACGCAGTTATCAGTTACCGGTAGCACCATCGCCCAATCTGCCCAATATGCAGTCTATTTATCTTTATCCTTCGGTATGTTTTTTCGAAGGCACACCCGTTAGTCTAGGGCGAGGCACTGCAAAACCATTTCAAATTATAGGTGCGCCGTGGTACAAAAAAGGCAAATTCACATTTACACCTGTTGCCATACCAGGAAAAGCTGCTAATCCGCCATTTAAAGACATACGCTGTACAGGGCATGATTTGTCTGACTTTCCCATTTTAGAAGGAAAAAATTACGGCCGATTACATTTAGGATGGCTTATTGATTTTTACAAAGAATGTCCTGATCAGAATCAGTTTTTCACGCCATTTTTCGACAAATTGGCCGGTACATCTCGTTTAAAAGAACAAATTCGTTCAGGGATGAGCGAGGACGCTATTCGTGCGAGTTGGTCGGAAGACTTGAATAAATTCAGAAAAACGCGTGTTAAATACCTTTTGTATCCCGATTTCAAATGAGTGATTCCAAAGCCAAACGTATTATTTTTTTAGGCACCCCGGAGTTCGCTGTTGCTAGCTTACGCGCATTGGTTGAAGCTGGATTTAATGTTGTAGCTGTGGTTACCATGCCCGACAAACCTGCGGGTAGAGGTTTGAAGCTTCAAGCTTCGGCCGTAAAACAGTATGCCGAATCCCGAGGGATACCCGTGTTGCAGCCAGAAAAACTTAAAAGTCCTGCCTTCATAGATGAACTTAGCGCTTACAAAGCCGACGTTCAAGTGGTAGTCGCATTTAGAATGCTTCCCGTACAAGTATGGAATATGCCACCGTATGGCACCTTTAACCTACATGCCTCTTTGTTGCCCAATTACCGAGGTGCAGCCCCAATCAATTGGGCTATTGTGAACGGTGAACATGAAACTGGCATTACAACCTTCAAATTACGTCACGAAATAGATACTGGCGATATCGTCCACCGCGAAGCAGTACCCATTAACGAAACCATTTCTGCAGGCGAATTACACGACATATTGATGGAAAAAGGGGCAAAGTTGGTGGTGAAAACTATGGACGAAGTACTTAGCGAAACGGCAGTTTTTTTACCTCAGATGAACATTGAAGGGGACTTAAAGCCTGCACCTAAGATTTTTCGGGAGCATTGCCGCATCAACTGGAGTTTGTCTGGCGAACAAATTCACAATCTAATTCGCGGAATGTCGCCTTATCCTGCCGCTTTTTCAATGCTTAATGGGCATATTTTAAAAATTTTTAAAGGTAGTTATGTGGTTCGACGGCATTTCGAAACTGCAGGAACCATGAACATCGAAAATAATTTACTACGAATCGCAACCGCAGATGGATACTACTACGCCGAAGATATCCAGTTGGAAGGAAAAAAAAGAATGCAATCGAGCGAGTTTGTCAAAGGCTTTCGGGTCGAAGGCCAAGTTTCACTTGGCTAATTATGGGCGCACGGCATCATTGCCAGCATCGGTCAATTTATCGAGGCAAAATTGATTTAAATGTTCAATGAGCACAGGACTCACCTTTCTGAAATATCTTTTGCGCATATAACTTCCAACCCATCTAATCCCAAGTATACTGTTCGTTAAAAACAGTTCATCTGCCTGTTGCAAATCTTCATTGGTAAGCTCGGTTTCTTCAATCAGCAATTCTTTGGTTTGCGCCACTTCCATGATCACGTGTCGCATAATTCCAGGCAAACATCCGGTAGACAATGCTGGCGTTAACAAACGTCCGCCTTTAACGATAAATATGTTACTATTAGTACTTTCAATGGGATTACCTAAAGCATTACTAATGATGACATCATCGAGCTGTTTTGTTCTTGCTTCTCTACCACAAAGCACATAAAACAAGCTATTCGTACTTTTAATGTCAGGCAGGAATAAGGCATGTTTCCTCAAACTGGCTTCACCAATTCTAAGTCCATTGGTGTTAATAAAAAACTCGTTCGTACTTAGTTTTTCGAGTTCTAGTAAATAGCTCGATCTGTCTTCATCTGGCGTAAATCTACCTGGTGCATCTCTCCAAACGGTAAGCCGAAGTCGTGCTCCGCCTGTTACATCATGCACTTCTATGAGTTGATTGGCCATTTGGAGTAGTTGCTGCTCTTCTAAAGTAAATTGTATACCCAATCTTCTCAAGCTGTAACCTAACCTATCGAGATGTTTATTCAAAAAAAGTAACTGACCATACATTACCCGTATACTCTCAAAAACGCCGTCACCATATCGAAATGCACGATTTTGCGGCTCTAGTCGCAATTGATCGCGGGGCATAAGTATGCCATTGTGAAAGACGTAGGCCATTAGAGCAAAGTTAATGGAAGCCAGTCAGCTTGAGGCTACGGAGACTAGAAAATTGAACTTTGAGAAATAGAGGTTGACGCAGCGTTTTGGAATGCCTATTTTCGCATTAGCGTAAACCAAATGCCTATGATGCCTTCGAAAGTAACCACGCTTGGTCAGTTCATTATTGAACGTCAAAAAGAATTTCCTTATTCGAAGGGGCAGCTGTCTCGATTACTTCGAGATATAGGCATTGCTGCAAAAATCGTGAACCGTGAAGTGAATAAGGCAGGCCTGGTGAATATCATTGGCAACGCCGGCGAGACCAATATTCAAGGCGAAGAAGTTAAAAAACTTGACCTCTATGCAAACGATCAATTTATTTCAGCCCTTACCGCTGGCGGCGAATGTTGTGTAATTGCATCGGAAGAAAATGAAGATATAATCCCAATTTTCGGCGAAGTCAGTAAGGATGCGAAATATGTGGTTTTGATGGATCCTTTGGACGGTTCTTCGAATATAGATGTAAACGTTTCGATAGGAACCATTTTCAGCATATACAGACGTACTTCTTTTAGCGGACCTGGAAACCTTGAAGACTGTTTACAACCAGGAAGTGAACAAGTTGCTGCTGGTTATGTTGTGTATGGTTCTTCCACCATGCTGGTTTATACCACAGGCCACGGAGTGAATGGTTTTACGTTGGATCCTTCTATCGGTGAATTCTGTTTGTCTCATCCCGACATGCGCATACCTGAAGATGGAAATATCTACTCCATTAACGAAGGGAACTATATCAATTTCCCCGAAGGCATTAAGAAATACATCAAATATTGCCAAGAAGAAGACAAAAAAACCAATCGACCTTATAGTAGTCGCTACATTGGGTCAATGGTAGCCGATTTCCACCGTAACCTGATCAAAGGAGGAGTGTTTATTTATCCTCCCACAAGCAAAGCACCAAAAGGCAAGCTCCGTTTAGGCTACGAGTGTAATCCGCTTTCATTCATCGTTGAACAAGCAGGGGGGAAGTCATCCGATGGTGCGAACCGGATACTTGATATTCGTCCCGGCTCACTGCATCAGCGAACGCCTGTTGTACTGGGGTCTAAAAATATGGTAGAGAAAGTAGAAGAGTTTATGCGCATCTACAGCCCGGCCAAAGCTACCGAGTTTTTTATCGGGTAAGCGCCTCATAGGCCTCGTCGGTCAACCAAGGTCCTTGGTCGGCGGCGGCAGTAGCCAGTTCATCGCATCTATTATTCATCGGATTACTGGCATGCCCCTTTACCCATACATACTTGGGTTTTAATCGCGTGTTCAACGGAATAAGGCGCTGCCATAAATCCGGATTTTTCACGTCTTTCCAATTTTTCTTGACCCAACCGTCGATCCACCTCAGGTTAATCGCATCCACCACATATTTCGAATCACTAAAAATAGTCACATCGTGTGGACCAGGTTTTAAGGCCTCAAGGCTTTTGATTACGGCCAAAAGTTCCATGCGGTTATTGGTTGTTAACCGGTATGCGGCAGCCATTTCTTTTTTATGGCCTCCACTCAGCAAAACCACCCCATAACCTCCTTTGCCAGGATTGCCTCGTGCCGCTCCGTCGGTATAGATATGAATACTGGCCATCAAATAATGTCGGCTACGGTAAAGGTAGATCCCCCAACAAAGATCAAGTCTTGAGCGCTTGCATTTAGTTTTGCAGAGGACAGAGCTTCACCTACTGTAGAGTAGGTATGGCCTTCCAACCCATATTTTTTTGCCTCAGCTTGCAAGCTAACTTCATTTAATGCTCTTGGAATACTTGATTTACAAAAGTAATATTTAGCATTAATAGGAAGTAAAGGTAATATTTTACTCAAATCTTTATCGCCTACCACTCCGAGTACGAAATGAAGCATTTGGAACTTCTCACGACTGAGCTGAGCCATCACCAAGCGTAATCCATTTTCGTTGTGGCCCGTGTCCGCTATAATTTTAGGTGAATCTCCGAGTATAGTCCAGCGACCAGCGAAACCAGTAAGTTCTTGAACCTGGGATAATCCAGCGTAGATTGAATCATGTTCAATTAAAAAACCGGCTGTATTAAGTTGATCTATAGAAGTAAGTACACTTGCCAGATTGCGCATTTGGTAGTCACCAACAAGATCTAATTCTAAATTTTCAAAGTATAACTTATTGGCTTTCCGTACTTCATATCGAGCAGATCTTCCCGTACTTCCTTGTTGGCTAATCTTATAAATTTGATCAGCAAACTTCAGAAGAGAACGTTTTTCATTGGCTACTTTTTCAAATACCAAAGCTGTTTCGGGCTGAGTTTCGCCAATCACTACAGGAACATCGGGCTTAATTATTCCTGCCTTTTCACCGGCTATAGCTTCTAAGGTGTGTCCCAACATATCCATATGGTCCCACCCAATATTGGTGATTACCGATAAAATTGGGGTAATCACATTGGTACTGTCTAGTCTGCCACCCAATCCTGTTTCAATGACAGCAATATCAACGTTTTCCTGAGCAAAATGGTGAAAAGCCAAGGCTACGGTCCATTCAAAAAAAGAAGGCTGCAAATCCCCCATTTGAGGCTTCATAAACTCAGTAAATTCCACAACCTGGGCTTCTTCAATCATCTTTCCATTTACCCGGATACGCTCTCTAAAATCACGAAGATGTGGTGAAGTGTATAATCCTGTTTTATAGCCACTTTCTTGAAGTACAGCCGCCAACATATGCGATACTGACCCTTTTCCGTTGGTACCGGCAATGTGTATACTTTTAAACTTCTTTTGAGGTTGTCCGAGCAGCTTACACAAAGCCTGCGTATTGCTTAAATCTTTTTTGTAAGCAGCAGCCCCAATGCGTTGATACATAGGGAGTTGTTGGTACAAAAACTCGAGCGTTGCGGCATAGGCCGGATGACTCATTGGAAGCTAAATATGAAAGTTAAAGTGCCACGTTGTTCGGCTGGGGCATTTTCTGCAACGCTAAATTTCGCATTTAAGGCTGCCGCCTCACATTTTTCCCATAAATCGCGGTTTCCAATAGAAGTTCCTTTAGCTCCTGCCTGAGAGCGGGTTACATTACCTTCAGGGTCGACCCATATGAACACTACTATTTTTCCCTCTTGCTGGGTTTTATCTGATAAGCTTGGTCTTTTTACAAACTGCCTGCCAGCAAGATTGTACTCTCCACTTCCATCCAAGCCAGCACCTGCTCCGTTTGTATTGGGGTTACCATTCGGATTGCCCATATTACCAGCCCCACCTGTATTGCCTTGACTTCCTCCTGTAGTTTTACCTGGGTAAAGTGCTCTCGGATTTACAGTTGGTTTTGTTTCAGTGGCGGGCTGATTAACCGGATTTTCTACCGATTTCTCCACCTTATCGTTGGTCGTCTTATTGGGTTTGTTTGTAACCGCAACGGCCTCTTCTACATCTTGGGTTGCGGAGTTCACATTGCTGGGAGCACTAGCAGAGCTTGCTGCCTCTGATGGGTTTTCACTCCCTGTAACTTCTGGTTCTTCGAGACCACTACCACTGTCGTCGAAACCGAAATTAATGGCAATCCCTTGTTCTTCAGGTAGCGGAAGTGGGGTTCTAAATCCAAAAATAAAAAACAACGCCACTAAGATTCCGTG
The DNA here is from genome assembly GCA_943369355.1 of Chitinophaga pinensis. GTDB lineage: Bacteria > Bacteroidota > Bacteroidia > UBA7662 > UBA7662 > UBA7662. Next base: position 266,663 of record CALRMX020000001.1, read on the forward strand.
TACAGCTACAGTACCGAATAGTGCTACCGTTTTGTTCTTTTTATCGTTTTCAGCTTCTTTCATTCTGGATCTGTAGCCAAAATCATTTTAATCTTATTCCGGTTGGCAATGTTCATCACTTGTACGACTTGCTCGATTGGAACGCTTTTTTCAGCGTTTAATACAACTGTTGCCTCTTCGCTTTGGATGTTCGCAAGCAATAAGCCTTCTAACTGGTTGAAATCAACAGGTTCATTGTTGAAATAGAACTGCAAACTTTCATCGATGCTAACCGAAACACTTTGTTTTGCAAGCGTCTTACCCGAACTTTTAGGTAAAAGTAGTTTTAATGCATTAGGGGATACAAGGGTAGAAGTGAGCATAAAAAAGATCAGCAACAAAAACACGATATCCGTCATGGATGCCATGCTGAATTCGACACTTCTTTTATTCCGGCTTTTGAGGTTCATACCGTATTATTTCGAAGGTTCCTGCAAAAGATCAATAAACTCAATAGAACGGGTCTCAAGGTTGTGAATTACCTTTTCTATCATGGCTACCAAAACGTTGTAACCAATGTAAGCGATAATGCCCACGATCAATCCTGCGGCAGTAGTAACCATTGCCTCGTAAATACCCCCAGAAAGCAGTCCTGGGTCGATATTATTGCCAGCCTTCGACATATTGTAGAATGCTCGAATCATACCGGTTACTGTTCCTAAAAAGCCAATCATAGGTGCAGCACCAGCAATGGTAGCTAGAGCTGACAAATTGGTTTCTAGCTTACCGATTTCAATTTTACCCACGTTTTCTACGGAGGTCTCAATGTCCTTCAGTGGTCGTCCAATGCGCATTACGCCTTTGGCCAACATGCGAGCAAGTGGATGATCAGTTTTTTTACATAAATCCTGAGCTGAATGCAAGTTTCCGCTAACAACATGATCCCTTAATTGATTCATGAAACTAGGATCTTCTTTTCTGGCCTTCCGAATTTTTTGATATCGCTCAATGAAAATGTAAATGGCAATAATCGATAGAATCACCAAAGGGATCATAAACCAACCACCTTTGAGTGATAGGTCGATAAGGTTTAACTTCTCCTCACTTGGAAGATTAGCTTCCGCAGGAATGTTTTGCGTTATTTGAAGAAATAGCGACATAAGTGAATGAATCTTGAGACTATGCGACGAAGTTAAACTACTGTCGCCTTATTTATTACGTTGAAAGCACTTTAAACGCAAAATGTGGAAAGTTCTTATTGGATGTTGATACTTTTTGAAGTGCGTAAAATTCTGTTTTTCAGGCGTTTGAGGGGTTTTTCTTCCAAGCACCGGATTGCACAAGGCAAATCATACCCTAAAACAGGCTTTTTAGCATCAAATTGCCTATTTTCGTACTGCTTAAAATGTACACAAAATCCATAATTAGATGGCTGAAGGCGAAAAGATAATTCCTATCAATATTGAAGATGAAATGAGATCAGCGTACATCGATTATTCGATGTCCGTTATAGTTTCTCGAGCCCTTCCTGATGTACGAGACGGTTTAAAACCCGTGCACAGAAGGGTACTTTATGGTATGCACGACTTAGGAGTAGGGTACAATAAGCCTTACAAAAAGTCGGCACGTATTGTAGGTGAAGTGTTGGGAAAATACCATCCGCATGGCGATAGCTCAGTATACGACGCCATGGTACGCATGGCCCAAGAATGGAGTATGCGATATATGCTCGTTGATGGACAGGGAAACTTTGGTTCGATTGATGGTGACAGCCCTGCTGCCATGCGATATACTGAAGCCAGATTCAGTCGAATGGCCGATGAACTGCTTTCCGATATAGAGAAGGAAACAGTTGATTTTCAGCTCAATTTCGATGATTCATTAGAAGAACCGACGGTACTACCAGCGAAATTGCCCAATTTGCTGATCAACGGCGCCTCGGGTATAGCGGTAGGTATGGCCACGAATATGGCACCACACAACCTTACAGAAGTTGTGGATGGTATTACTGCTTATATCGACAACAAGGATATCTCGATAGAAGAGCTGATTAAATTCGTAAAGGCCCCCGATTTCCCCACAGGAGGTATCATCTATGGCTATGAAGGAGTAAGAGAAGCACTTTTAACAGGTCGCGGACGAGTAGTACTGCGAGCAAAAGCCAATATTGAAGTTACCGACAATGGTCGAGAACGTATCATTGTTACTGAAATACCGTTTATGGTTAACAAAGCCGATATGCTGCAACGCACGGCTGATTTGATCAACGAGAAAAAAATAGAAGGCATTAGCGATTTGCGCGACGAATCTGACCGAGATGGAATGCGTATTGTTTATGAAATCAAACGCGATGCCATGGCCAGTGTGGTGCTCAACCATCTGTACAAATATACCAGCCTACAAAGCACCTTTTCGGTGAACAACATTGCACTGGTACATGGCCGCCCAATGGCCTTGAACCTGAAGGACCTTATGGTGCACTTCGTCGATCACAGGCACGAGGTGGTTGTTCGCAGAACACAATACGAACTTCGTGAGGCTGAAAAGAAAGCGCACATCCTCGAAGGGTATCTAATCGCACTAGACAATCTAGATGCGGTTATCAAACTAATCAGGGAGTCACGCACACCCGATGAAGCCAAGGATGGCCTAATGGCGAGTTTTGGATTATCCGAAATCCAAGCAAAAGCCATTCTTGAACTTCGCCTTCAGCGTTTAACGGGAATGGAGCGGGATAAGATCAAGAAGGAGTACGAAGAAATCATGGAGTTGATCACGCGCTTAAAGGCGATTTTGGCCGATGAAGGATTGCGTATGCAAATCATCAAAGACGAGCTCGCTGAAATGAAAGAACGTTATGGAGACGAGCGCCGGTCTGTAATAGAATATTCGGCCGAAGATTTTCGTATGGAAGACATGATTGCCGATGAAGAAGTGGTAATCACGATTTCTCACCTCGGCTACATGAAACGCACCCCACTCACCGAATATAGAGTTCAAAACCGAGGAGGTCGAGGCATGATGGGTGGAGCCACACGCGACAATGATTTTATCGAACACATCATCTCTGCTACAACGCACAACTACATGCTGTTCTTTACTGAACAAGGACGTTGTTTTTGGTTGAGAGTGTATGAAATACCGGAAGGTGGCAAGAATACCAAGGGACGAGCTGTTCAAAACATGCTTGCCATTCCCAACGACGATAAAATTCGCGCCTACATCAATGTGAAGAATTTAACCGACGAAGAGTACTTAAATAATACCTTCATCATGTTCTGCACAAAACAAGGGGTAATCAAAAAAACGACACTAGAAGCTTACAGTCGCCCTCGCCAGAATGGTATTAATGCCATTAGCATTAACGAAGGAGACCAACTTTTAGAAGCCAAGCTTACGACTGGAAGCAGTGAAATTTTACTTGCCGTTAGGAGTGGAAGGGCTATTCGTTTTAATGAGAAAACAGTTAGGCCAATGGGTAGAACCGCAACTGGTGTGCGCGGAATTTCGTTGGATAGCGAAAACGACGACGTTGTTGGCATGGTGTGTGTCGATAATCCGGAAACAACCATTCTTGTAATTTCTGAAAAGGGATATGGTAAACGTTCGGATTTGGACGAATACCGTATCACCAACAGAGGTGGCAAGGGTGTAAAAACTTTAAATATTACCGATAAAACTGGCGATTTGGTAGGCATTATGGGCGTAACAGACCAGGACGACTTGATGATAATCAACAAAACGGGTGTGACCATAAGGCTCTCTGTAGATGAGTTGAGAGTGATGGGCAGAGCTACACAAGGAGTACGGTTGATCAAGTTGAAGGAAAGTGATAGCATTGCATCTATCGCCAGGGTTACCAAAGACGATACAGAAGAAAACGAAGAAACTAACGAAAATGAAGGTGGAGAAACCACCACAACAGAAACTGAAGAATAAAACCTTATCCAAAAACCGATCATGAAAAAGTTGTTGCTCACAGCCCTGATGCTGGTTACATCGGTAGCCCTTTATGCTCAGAGCCAAAAAGTTCAAACGGCCATCATTTCCCAGCGTTATGGTGAGCTCGACAAAGCCAAAGCAGCTATCGATGAAGCTGTAGTTCATGAAAAAACCATCAATAATGCGAAAGCATGGTATTATCGTGGCGACATCTATCTCCAAATGCATGGAAACGAAAAATTTAGTACCCTTTCAGACGATCCGCTTAAAGTAGCTTTAGAGAGTTTTAGACGTTGCCTTGAATTAGACACGAAAAACGACTTCAGCGACGAAATCAAAAACAGCAAAATGCGTTTGGTCGTCGCAAATTTGTACAACAGAGGAGTCGAAGAATTTGTAGCTAAGAATTATGCAAAGTCGTTAGCGACTTTCGAAACAGTTATGATTCAAACCCCATCCGACACAAACGTAGTATTTAACGCTGCATTAGCTGCCGAAAAAGTTAAGGAATCAGCAAAAGCGAAACAATATTTCGGAAAATTGATAGAATTGGGCTACAAAAAACCAGCGATTTATCAAACCTTAGCGGCAATTGCCAAAGAGGAAAAAGATACTGCTGCTGCGATTAACTACCTATCAGCAGGTAGAAAAGAATTTCCTGGTGAAATTGGTCTTGTCATTGATGAATTAAATATTTACCTCTTACAGAACAGACAAGCAGAAGCCATCAAAAATCTGCAAGAGGCAGTTCAACTTGACCCCAAAAATCAAAGTTTGTGGTTTGCCTTGGGTGTAGCGTACGACCAAACCAAACAACAAGCCAAAGCGGCTGAGAATTACTTGAAAGCTATAGAAATCAAAGCAGATTACTTTGACGCGTTATACAATCTGGGCGCATTGTACTTCAACAATGCTGCTGAGCTTCAAAATGCCGCAAACAAAATTCCTTTCAACGAACAGAAAAAGTACGATGCTGCGGTCCTCAAGGCACAGGATGAGTTTAAAAGAGCAATGCCTTATTTAGAAAAGGCGCATGAAATTGATCCAAAAGATAAAAACACCATCATTTCATTGCAGCAGCTCTATACATCCCTCAAGCTAAATGATAAGGCTATGGAGATGAAGAAGAAAAAGGATGCCTTGAAATAAACTAATTTTCAATTAAAAGCTGTCTTTCTCAAGGAAGACAGCTTTTTTTGTGTCATGCAATTACCAGAAGCATTTATAAATCGCTTGCATGACGAATTTCCTGAAGATTCTCGACAGTTGATTGCCGCCATTCAATCGGGAAATGCACCAACAAGTATTCGATATAATCCATCAAAAGTAGAAGGAGAACTTTTTGACGGGGCCTCGACTGTTCCCTGGGAGCCATTGGGTAGGTATTTAAGAAACAGACCTTCTTTTACGCTCGACCCAAGATTCCATGGAGGTGCCTACTATGTTCAGGAAGCATCTTCGATGATGATTGGGTTTGCATTGCAAGCCATTAATAAACCTTTTGACCGAATACTAGATTTGTGCGCAGCACCTGGCGGAAAATCAACCCACTTACTCAATTTTCTTTCTGCTGAAGGGGTATTAGTAGCGAATGAAATCATACCACAAAGGGCGAAAATTCTAGCCGAAAATCTCATCAAATGGGGCGACGAGCGGGTGATTGTAACCAATAACAAAGCATCTGATTTTCTTGCAACTGGTCAGCAATTTGATTTGGTCCTATGCGACGCCCCTTGTAGCGGAGAGGGACTTTTCCGAAGAGATCCGGATACTGTTCAGGAATGGTCAATTAATTCCACGGAAAAATGTGCTATACGTCAAAATCAAATATTAACCGATGCACAAAAATTAGTTAAGTCTGAAGGATATCTACTTTACTCTACCTGTACCTACGGGCGGATTGAGAACGAACAAGTGGTTAAATCACTAATAGACAATGGATGGTTGCCCATCCATATTAATCCAAAAAAAGAATGGGGTTGGAAACAACTGGATGATACTCTTCCTTTTTATAGAGCCCTTCCTAATCGAGTTCAAGGAGAGGGCTTTGCACTAATTCTTCTCCAAAAACCATTGGTAGATGATGCAACACCAAGTTTAAAACCAAAAGAAGGATATAAACCATATCAAGAAATACTTCCTTTATATTCATCTAGTATACTTAGTAAAGGAATGGTATTTAAAGGTAAAAACTTGATTTCTATTGGAAGCACAAAGACCTTTAGTCTGCTACAAAGCCTGACAAAATTAAATCTATTGGTTGCAGGTGTGTCGCTAGGAAGCTGGCAGGGATCCGTCTTCACCCCACATCCCCATGCTGCATTATGGCGAAACTTGACCGTGGACATTAGCATTCATGCTCTTGAACTTGATGAGGCCCGTTGGTATTTGGCACGTTTGCCTTATCGAATGCGCAATTTAGAAAGCTCTTGGCAAATGGTTTCTTATCAAGGGATTAACCTCGGGTGGATACTCAAAAGAGGGGATGAGATTCACAATTATTGGCCAAACGCATGGAGAATTAGAATGTCTTTGAACGATCCAAAAGCGTTTGATGCAAAGACAAAACCTGACGAATAAGCGACTGGCTTCCATCATTTAAAATAATGTAATCGGCCAACCTTAATTTTTCCGTCTCTGGCATTTGTCTTTTAATTCTATCCTTCACCTGCTCCTCCGTTATTTTATTTCTAAGCATCACCCGCTCAATTCGAATTTGTTCATGAGCATGAACAACTATAATTGCATCCATATTTCGGCTTGCTCCACTTTCAAAAAGTAGAGCAGCTTCTTTTAGCACGTATGGGCTGGTTTGTGCTTCAATCCACTTGGATGTGTCTACTGCCACGGCTGGATGAACCAAAGCATTCAACTTTGCCAATAGCGCTGGGTTTTTGAAAACTAGCTCAGCAATGTAAGCATTATTCAATCTGCCATCGGGATCAAATGCTTGTTCGCTCAACAAATTCTTAATGCTAGCTTGTAACTGTGGGTCATGCTCCATAAGCCACTTTGCTCTGCTGTCGGCGTCATAAATTGGTATACCTAATGAACGGAATATTTGACACGCCGTACTTTTTCCACTACCAATTCCACCTGTAATGCCTACAACCATCATTGCTCAATATAATCAAGAGAAGCCGGATAAGTGTTGATAGTTAGTATCCAAGGAGATAATGGGCTTATGTCAATTGGAATTGCCCCTTGAGTGGTTCTTTTTGCCCAATCAGCAACACAATAAAAGTCGCTCTTTTCAATTCGCTTAAAGTAGCCTAAACCGGCCGTATAGCTTACCTCAATAGTAGAAGGGATTAGCCTGATTTTCGGAGGCGCATTTACCAATTTTACAGGAATTTTAAATTTACCTTCCGTAATTCTTTGAATAGGAATTTCAACCTGTGCTTTAGTTCGCTTCACAAACCAATTCGCTTCTTCAGGAATATCAATTCTTACATTTCCCTTCCAGGTTTTATTCAAACGTTGCAAACTCACATACTCTAAATCCAAATCATCGGGAAACGATTCATTCGGATTAGAGCTAAAAACACGTATGGAATCGGGTAAAATTCGAATTGCACCCGTTTTTCCAAAACCTTTTTCAAAGTGTAAAGCAAAATTTGGTTTTACAGGAATTAGGCGATTAAACAAATATTCTGAAGAGAAATGGAAAGTATCAACCCCTAGATTTTGAATTCGAATAGTAGTAGGGAAGAGTCCTATAATCTGAGTACGATAATCTTCAATTTTCACCAAAGAACTATCCCTGTATTTACCTGCCTGAACAACTAAAGTACTTGATTTCAATTTCCGAAATTGTCGTATTAAGTCAATACCTCTACCATGAACTTCAATTCGCATCGTTCGCACACTATCTGCTGTAATCCGATTGTAGTCATTGATGCTCTCGGCGCGTACACGCAAGGTAAAAGTGTGCGTATATCTCGAACCTAAACCAGAAACAAACCAGAGTAATAAAGCAACAAGCCAGAACACCAGAAAGTATAATACCTTCTGTTGTCTGGCTTGTTTAAACCAGGATTTATCTGGTTTGTTGAACATAAATGACTAATTATTTCTTATCACTTGCCGCTTTTTCAACTGGATAAGCCGCGAGTGTGTTTTCTGGTGAGATGGCCGACTTTTCGATTTTCAAACGATTTTGTCCTTCCACCTCAATGATTACTGTAGTGTCCTGTACTTCAACTACTTTACCATGAATTCCACCAATGGTTACAACTTTTGCACCCTTGGCAATACTTTCACGAAATGCTTTCTGTTCTTTAGCCTTTTTGCTCTGTGGGCGTATCATGAAAAAGTAGATTACCGCGAATATGAGAAGCCAAGGCAATAAGGCTGTCCAAGGATTCGCGTTACCACCTTGAGCAGGTGGGGCCATGAGATAAATGAATTGATAGATCATACGAATTATTGAGGGTCTTTTACTTCTGCTCTAATTTTCAGTTCAGTGGTATTAGGTAGCGTATTGGCTACTATGGTTACCTGCTTGTCTTGTACACCATTACGGCCTTCACTATTAAACTGTACTTTGATAAAGCCGGTTCCACCGGGCTTAATTGGTTCTTTGGGGAATTCAGGCACCGTACATCCACAACTTCCAGAGGCAGTATTGATGATAAGATCACTTTTTCCTGTATTGGTGAATTTAAACGAATAGGTCACTTTTTCACCCATTGTAATCTGACCAAAATCATGGAAAGACTTATCAAAGGTCATGACTGCCACCTCTGATGAATCTATTTTGCCTCCATTTTCTGCTGAAATGGGATTAGAAATAGCAGATGCATCAACGCTTTCATCTGATTTATTTTTACATCCAAAAGATGTGAATAAGAGAAGTGCTGCAAAAAAAAATCTGTAATTCATTCTAATAATCCTCTTCCTGTTTTATGAATCATTCCTTTTTCTTTCATTTCCTTGCTTATAGAATCCAGAATCCCATTCACAAACACATTGCTCTTGGGGGTACTGAAATTTTTCGCTAGTTCGATGTATTCGTTAATCGATACTTTAACAGGTATACTCTCTGAATGGGCCAATTCAGCCATGGCCATCTTTAACAAAAGAATGTCCACTTGCGCGATTCGTTCTACATCCCAATGTTTGGTGCGTTCCTGAATCATATCACTGTAGAGTTCATCGTTCACAATGGCCTTCCTAAAAAGGGTCAGTGCAAAATGCCAATCTTCTTCCCAGTCTTTTGATATGCTAATGAGTCTAAAATGATCTTTTTCTTTGAAAACCTCTTTGATAGTCTTAACTACGGCAGCACCTACAAGCTCCTTATCGGATTCCCAGTACATACTTTTCTCATCAAGAAATGAACTCACAAACTCGCTACTTTGAACAATCTGTTTGTAGAGATACATGATGAGCTGTAAATCTTCTTCGGAAGAATGCAATTCTTGGTTGATATAATTTTGATATGCTTCTGTTTTTGCAAACTCTCCGAACACCTTTCTTAACATATCTGAATCAAGAAGTTGATTCTTAATCTTAAACTTCTTAAGAAGCTGGTTATATTCCTGATTACCATTCAGATAAATACTGAAATAATTGCCAGAAAACTTTCTTGAAACTTTCGTACCCTGAATGGTTGCCATCATTTTGGAGTCTTGTTCGTCGGCATATAATTCAGCGTACTGAACCAAATCATCGAGGAGCTTTAAACTCAATACATACACCTCCGTCATTTTTTCGATGTTGCGATATAGCTCTTTTTCACCCTTTTCTAGGTCTTTACTTTCCGAACTGTACCAAGCGTACATCGATTGTAGCGTCTTAAGACGGATATGTCTGCGATTTAGCATTCGAATTAACGACGAGTTTTAAGATTGGCCATGGCTTCAATTCTACGTTCAGCAAGTCTTTTAGCTGCAACTAGACTAGAAATCCCTTCCGATTCAGCTGTTTCAAAAATGGCTAAGGTTTGATGATAAATGTTTTCGGTTTTTGAAAGGGCATTCTGTCGGTTATAGCCTTCTAATTCGCTGTAAACGTTAATCAATCCACCAGCATTGATAACAAAATCAGGAGCGTATAAGATACCGCGTTCCATAAGCATCTGCATGTGTCGCTCGGTGTCTTGAAGTTGGTTATTCGCACCTCCAGCAACAATTGCACATTTTAACCTACCAATAGTATCGTCGTTGAGGGTAGCGCCTAATGCACAAGGGGCGTAGATATCCATATCCACATCATATACATCTTCAGGTGCAATAACTTTTACAGATGAATGTGCCGCGGTAACCTTAAGTAGCTGATCTTCAAAAATATCACTAACAAATACCTGAGCACCTTCTTTAATCAAATTATCGATCAAATAGCGCCCTACATTTCCAGCTCCTTGAACCATTACCTTTTTGGCGTTCAGACTATCGCTTCCGTATACTTTTTTAGCCGAAGCCTTAACTCCCATGTATACCCCGTAAGCAGTAACAGGAGAAGGGTCGCCGCTACCACCTTTGTGTTCAGGCAAACCGCTCACATGTTTTGTCTCCATAGCAATCCATTCCATATCCTGCTTGGAGGTCCCTACATCTTCTGCGGTGATGTATTTGCCGCTTAAACTGTCAACAAACTTTCCATATCGACGGAAAAAAGCCTCCGACTTGTCTTTCCTGGAATCTCCTAGGATCACGGCTTTGCCACCACCTAGATTTAAACCAGCAACAGCAGCCTTGTAAGTCATGCCCTCTGAAAGTCTCAATGCATCGGTAAGCGCTTCTAAGTCGGATGCATACTGCCACATCCGTGTACCACCCAAAGCAGGGCCTAATACTGTGTTGTGAATAGCGATGATTGCCCGAAGTCCGGTTTTTTCATCGTGGCAGAAAACTACCTGCTCGTGACCCATCGATGCCAATTGACTAAAAATTGCATCGTTGGTCTTTTTGTCGGCGACTGCTGTCATGAGAATGAACGTTTTTTAGAGAAACTGTGCAAAGGTAGCCGAATTATTTTGTTTTTCGAGTTGTACCTTTGACGAGTGACACTTCGAGAACTTGCTTCCTTAAACAGATTTTTCTACAAATACCGCGTTCGTTTCGTTTGGGGGATTGTATTCGTTCTCATTTCCAATTGGTTTGGCGTGTTGCCTCCGCAGATTATTCGATATGCGGTCGATCTGATAGAACAATCCATTGAGTCTTATACAATTTTTGAAGGCTCAGAACTTCAAAACAGTTTTTACAGCCTGTTTACGAATATTCTTTTATTCTTCGCCTTTTTGGTAGTGTTCATGAGTTTGATGAAAGGAATATTCATGTATTTCATGCGTCAAACGATTATCGTCATGTCGCGATGGATAGAATATGACTTGAAAAATGAACTTTACGAGAAGTATCAACAATTTCCGTTGGGATTTTTTCGGAAACACAATACCGGTGACTTGATGGCCAGAATAAGTGAGGATGTAGGCAAGGTGCGGATGTACATAGGGCCTGCAGTTATGTATGGCATCAACCTAATCGCACTCTTTATTTTTGTAATCGGTGTAATGGTTAAAGTAAATCTTGAACTTACCTTATACGTCTTACTTCCTCTGCCTTTTCTCGCCATAGGAATATATAAAGTAAACCAGCTTATTCTCGCAAGGTCGAGTGCCATCCAAAGACAACTTGGTAGGCTTACTTCTTTTTCTCAAGAAGCTTATTCGGGCATTCGAGTCATAAAATCATATGGACTAGAAAATGCATTTTCAAAAGCATTTCAGTCGGAATTAGGTCAATTTCGAGGAAAAGCACTTGATTTAGTGAAAGTTGATGCCTTGTACTTTCCAGTTACTATGCTCTTGATTGGACTAAGTACGATTCTTACAGTGTTTATTGGAGGTATTCAAGTTGCCGAAGGTCAAATTACTGCTGGAAACATCGCTGAATTCATCATTTATGTCAATATGCTAACGTGGCCGGTAACATCGGTGGGCTGGGTTGCAAGCATAATGCAGCAAGCAGCTGCTTCACAACAGCGAATCAATGAGATCTTACAAGAGGAGCCGGAAATTAATCCAACGAGTGGCGAAAAACCTATGCTCGATGGCGATATTGTACTTAAAGACGTCAATTTCACCTATAAGCAAAGCGGAATTAAGGCCCTAAATGATATTAGCTTTTCGCTAAAGAAGGGCAATACCTTAGGCCTAGTTGGGCGAACAGGTTCAGGTAAATCAACTCTGGCAAATCTAATCAGCAGGATGTACGAAGCCGATTCTGGTTCTATTTTCATCAACAATCATTCAATTTCTAGTTTGCATCCGGGTTACTTAAGAAGCAAAATGGGATATATCCCTCAAGAGGTTTTTCTGTTCAGCGATACCATTGCTAATAACATCAGTTTTGGAGTAGATAACCCAGGAATTGAAAAAATTCATGCTGCAGCTGTTAAAGCTGCACTTTATGAAACTGTCATACAATTCCCTGATAAATTTGACACTTTGGTTGGAGAAAGGGGTGTAACCTTGTCCGGTGGGCAAAAGCAGAGGTTAGCCATTGCTCGTGCTTTAATCAAAAAGCCGAATATCTACGTGATAGATGATTGTCTTTCCGCGCTAGACACACACACAGAGCGCGACATTCTTGAAAACATTAAAAAGCTCACTCAAAATAACACCACAATCATAATCGGTCACCGAATATCCTCAGTAATGCATGCCGACGAAATTATCGTTTTGGAGCATGGAAAAATTGTGGCTAGAGGAACCCATGAACAATTAATCCAACAGAAAGGCTACTATCAAGAGATTTACTTGAAGCAGCAAGAGCAAGAAGCTTTGAACACCTCCATTTGAAATTCACAATTAAGCTTGATTCCGGTGGATAAATGGCTTAAGGAGTACGAGCAATTCAAGCTATTTTAGCCTCATAAACCAACAGTGGGAAAATGGAGGAGTTTGAAAACCGGTCGGAGAGAAGGCCAAAAGAGCGTGATGAAGTTTTTTCTAAAAAAGTTAGGGCTGGAAAAAGGACTTACTTTTTTGATGTAAAAGCTACGCGAGGTAACGATTACTATCTAATTATTACAGAAAGTAAGCGTGGTTTCGATGATGGTCAATTCGTTAAGCATAAAATTTTCCTTTATAAGGAAGATTTTAACAAGTTCCTGAGTGGCCTAAGCGAAACAATTCACCATGTTAAATCTGAGTTGATGCCCGACTACGATTTCGAGCAATTTGACAAGGAAGAGGACGATGAAAACGAAAGATCCAAAGATGGAATTTGAGAAATTAGATTCTTTGAATCAAGTCGCTGAGTTTCATCGCACGTTTAAACATCCAATTCTTGATAGACCATCAATACCTTCCGCTGAAAGATGCAAACTACGCGTAAATCTCATTGCTGAAGAGTTAAAGGAGTTGGAACAAGCCATTGCAGATGGCAACATCGTGGAAATTGCAGACGCCTTGTGCGACATTCAATACGTCTTGAGTGGGGCAGTTTTGGAATTTGGCCTTGGAAAGAATTTTGTCGATCTATTTAATGAAGTACAGCGGTCGAATATGAGCAAAGCATGCAACTCGCTAAACGAAGCGGAAGAAACCGTACGTCATTACGCTGAAACTAAAGGGGAAGCTTGTTATTTCAAGGAAATTGATGGCAAATACCTGGTTTACCGAGAAAGTGACCACAAGACGATGAAATCGATTGGATATTCTCCGGCATCTTTGGCAGATTTGATAAAATAATTTACCAGAGCTAAATCTAAAGTCGCATCAATTGCGTTTATAGCGTATGCGATTTATAACAATTTGTCTTGCATCTGTAGTAACCGTGCTTATGGCTTGTGGTCAAAATAGCCCTGAAGCAACTAAAGTGCAGAAGACCAATGGTAAAACCAGTGAAAATATACCCATGGGAAAAGAAGTTGCCACGCTAGGAGCAGGTTGTTTTTGGTGTATTGAAGCCGTTTTTCGGGAGCTGAAGGGAGTGGAAAGCGTCACTTCAGGCTATGCCGGAGGAAAAATAGCCAACCCTACGTACAAAGAGGTTTGTTCCGGATTAACAGGGCATGCAGAGGTTGCTCGAATAGTTTTTGACCCAAGTATCATTTCATTCAAAGAAATTCTAGAAGTATTTTGGCTCACGCACGATCCAACAACCTTAAATAGGCAAGGAGCTGATGTAGGCACACAGTATCGATCGGTAATTTTTTATCACAACCAAGCTCAAAAAGAAATAGCAGAATATTACAAACAGGAGCTTGAGGCGGCAAAAGCTTATGAAATGCCTATAGTAACCGAGATAAGTCCAGTTCCTACTTTTTACATCGCAGAAGACTATCACCAAAAATACTTTGCTCTTAACGGTGATCAGCCTTATTGTAGGTATGTAATTCAGCCTAAAATGGAGAAATTTAGAAAAGTCTTCTCGAGCAAGCTTAAATGAGCTTTTGGAGCCTTTTCAATTCCTTGTTTGCTCTATTCAAGTAACCACCTTTAGCATAGGGCAACTCTTCTTCAATTTTCAATTTAACTTCTTGTGCAAGTTCCGGAAAGTCGTGAATTACATTGACTAAGGTAGTTAATGCAAATGCCCGAATTGCAGTGGCCGCAGTCCGATCAAAACTATTCTTAAAAGCTAATTCAACTATCGAACCTGCTTGTGAGCTATTCCATCTGATAAATTGAGCAGTTCTGAAAAAATTCCGTTTTAAACCATCTCTGCATTTAGGTCTATTCAATAGTGATTTAAAATACTCCATATTCAAGTGCAGCACTTCTGGAAACTTATGACCGGTGTACCCTAAAACCCAAGCTGCATTGTCTTGCAAGCCTTGATGCCCGTCGTCCAACAACGGTAAGAGTGTCAAAAAGCTTGAGCTATCCGCCTCGATAACCCGGATGGCTCTCTTTACAGCCCAGCTATTTAATCTTCCTTTGAGTAAATGCTCAAGTGTCATCTTGCTTTTTCAAGAATGCAGATGTCTTGAAAATCTTTTGCATTTGATTCTCCTCGCCATGAACCAGGATAAAATGCAATCATGTCAAACTGTGCAAACTTAAGGGCATTTTGAAGCCATTCATTTTCATAGCCAACATTAGCTGCTTTTGCATTTAAATCCATTACCCAGTTTTCCTCATACGAAAATGGGAAACTGAAGGAGGAATTTCCTTTTTCAATTTGTTGCTTGCTTTCTTTATCTAAAATGAAAAATGTTGCAAAACATCGCGCACCTGGTTTTAAAACTCTGTTTATTTCCGATAAATAATTGGAAGTCTCAGATGGCAACAAATGAGTAAACACAGAAGTAAGGAAGCAAAAGTCAAAAGTAGCATTATCGTAAGGAAAAACCAAAGCACTTCCGTCATTTTTTAAATGATTGATATACAGGTCATTACCTACGTTAACTAAAGTGAAGTTAAAATTAGGAAATCTTTTATGGATGTGTTCTTTACACCATTTTATGCCTACTGGCATCGGATCAAAGCCCTCATAACTACCTAATTGAGGGTCAAGATAATTCGTCAAAGGAATGGCCATTCTGCCTATTCCACACCCAACATCAAGCACTTTGTGACTTCTTTTTAATCCACCTAGCTCAACGAAATGACGAAGAAATCTATTTCCTTGCTTTAAAAAATCCCCAGATCCCACAAAGACTAATCCTTTGGGCGGTATAAGTTTTCTACTCGGATTTAAATAATACGTGAACAAATCATAAGGTAAATACCATAAACGTCTTATCCAAAACCTTGCTGAAGGAGGAAAGGAATAGAATATTTTTCTGAAGACACTCATCTAATCAAACTCACATAAATTTCATGAAGTTGATCTGCCATTTTCTTAGCATCAAATCGTAGGGATTGGGTTTTGCAATTCTTCTTCAATTGATCAAACAAGGCCCCATCGTAAAGCAATGATTTCATCCGGTCGGCAAGCTCTTCTGGGTCTTCCGGATTTGCATATAAACCTGCCTCCCCAGCCACTTCTTCAAAACATGATGTATTAGAGCTCACTACTGGCAAACCTATCCGCATCGCCTCCAGTAGAGGCAAGCCAAAACCTTCAAAGTAGGAAGGATATACCATGAACTTTGCACCAGCGTACAAGGCGGGGAGTTCAGCAGCAAAAACATTTTCAAGAATAATTACTTCCTCTGAAAGTTTGTTCGACTGGATATATTCATCAATCTGTTCGAAATAGGCTGTTTTACGTCCAACAAGAACTAATTTGGGTCTGTCTGCTGGCAGCCTTCGATATGCACGAATTAAGTTCAGCTGATTTTTTCGCTGTTCTATTGTACCTACGCACAATAAATAGGTGTCAGGCAGGTGATAATGATCTTTAACTGCCGCTATATCTTCCTCTACAACTTCTAAACTAAAGCCTGGATCGCAATCTTGATAAACAATTCTAACCTTCTCTTCGCCTATCCCATAGAATTGTTCGATATCTTTTGCCGTTTGTCGGCTTATGGCCACTACAACATCAGCTTCTTGACAGCTTCTTTCAAATTTCCTTTGGTAAAAAAGTCTATCTACGTAAGGGTAGTATTGAGGATAACGCAGGAAAATCAAATCATGCAAGGTTAACACAGAGCGAATGTCTGCTTCTTTTAGTCCAATAGGTAGCTCATTGCTTAAGCCATGATAAAGCTGAATTCCATCATCTTTGAGTTGGTCTACTATGCCTTTGCTTCTCCAAAGCGGGTGTAAAAAGCGACTGATTTTACTATCTGGAAGAATGGGCGCAGCATGGGGATAACTGTCAAGAAAGGAGGCGTAACGATGATGAACTTTCGGTGTATACAGCCGGTAATCAGCATCGGGATGAAATTGGAAAATGCTTTGAAGCACTAGCCTGCTGTAATTCCCAAGCCCAGTTGCGTTGTTATAAGCGCGTTTTGCGTCAAAGCCAATTTTCATACTAAACAGCTACTTGGTTATCTCTTAATGCCTGATTCAATGAAGTTTTTTTGTCAGTAGATTCTTTGCGCTTACCAATAATCAAGGCACAGGGCACCTGAAAATCACCTCCTGGAAATTGCTTGGCATAGCTACCAGGAATAACTACCGATCTAGCTGGCACAAAACCACGGTACTCTATTACATTTTCTTGGGTTACGTCGAGTATTCGAGTAGAACCCGTTATCGTAACACCTGCCCCTAAGACAGCCTCTTTACCGATATGTGCACCTTCAACCACAATACACCGTGATCCAATAAAACAATCGTCTTCAATTATCACCGGCGCAGCTTGAACAGGCTCCAGCACACCCCCAATACCTACACCACCACTCAAATGAACGTTTTTTCCAATTTGAGCACAGCTGCCTACTGTTGCCCAGGTGTCTACCATAGTTCCGCTGTCGACGTAAGCACCGATATTGACATAGCTCGGCATAAGTATCACTCCAGAAGCTAAAAACGACCCGTATCGAGCAATAGCAAGGGGAACAACCCGAACTCCCTTTTCTTCGTATCCACTTTTAAGCTTCATTTTATCGTGGAACTCGAAAGGTCCAACTTCAATTGTCGCCATTTTACGAATTGGGAAATAAAGGATGACTGCTTTTTTTACCCAGTCGTTAACTTGCCATTCACCAGTATCGACAGGTTCAGCAACCCTTAAATTCCCTTGGTCAAGTTTTTCGATGACACTTTCAATACATTTTTGAATGCCCGAATCCTGCAATAAACTCCGGTCTTCCCAGGCTGCTTCTATTTGTTGTTTCAACTCCTCCATTATTTCCACTTTATGGTGCAGCCAATAGGAGAGGTTTCTGGGAAATCTACTTCTATTCCGTCTAATGTCATTTCTATCGCATCTTCTAGCCAAATGCGCGTCACATGATGTGGGTTTTCCCATGAATCATCAATGGCGCCTTTGTATACTAATTCTCTGGATGAATTGAAAAGAAATGCATGGGGCGTTTTTTCCGCTCCGAATAGTTTTGCAACATCCTGATTTTCGTCATACCAATAAATCGATTCCCAATGAAATTGCTTGGCTAGTTGTTTCATTTTATCAAAGGAGTCTTCTGGATATTGAGTCGCATCATTACTGTTGATCAAAATAACCCCAAGGTTATCTTCATAATACTTGTGTATTAGAGCCTCAATACGCTTCAAATAGGCTTGAACATAAGGGCAATGATTACAAATGAATAGCACGAGTACACATGAGCGGTCAGAAATATCGACCAAAGAATGTTGTTGTTCGTCACAACCTGGAAGTTCAAAATAGGGTAGTTTCGAGCCTAATTGCATAGATGCAGCTGTTTTGATTGAAGCGCTAAGGTGCGAAAAAAAGGCGGCATCAAGAAGTAGGAATCGGGGAAGGCTGAACCAAAATTGTTGATTCCTTTTCAACCAATACCGCGCCAGCGGCTGCGCCTTTTGGCTTTCGCACATATTTCCTAAAAGTGTACATTACATTACACCATTGTTCGGTTTTACCCTTGCTCATCCATGCAGCCCAGCTCGCTGCTTTTTCAAGAACTGGTTGAGGTATTTTTCGGCCTGCAGATCGAATTACCACATGTGAACCAGTGAAATTACGTGCATGCAGCCACAAATCGTCTTTGTGAACCACCCTAAGTAGTTCGTCATTCTGTTTTGCATTTTTACCCAACCAAACTTCAAAGCCTGCTATTTCAACGCGCTTAAATGGGAAGGTATCGTTTTTGGCGTTTTTTGCTGCATACTTCCGAAGTTCACGCAACGATTGACAAGAATTAATTGCTTCAATTTGACTTTTCAGCATGCTGATTTCGAACTGCGTTAATGCGATTAGATTCAAACACTGTTGAAATTCAATGACTTGATTTTTTGCTTTTTTAAAATATCTATTTGCGTTTTCAAAGGCATTAAGAGTAGGTTCTACTTTAATTTCAATTTCCTTGTTCGTTAAATAGTCCAGTACCTTCTGTTTTTCTTTTCCTGAATAAAAGGAATGTGCATTAGCCATTAACAAATTCCCAAGATGTTCATATCGTTTCGAATCATTGAGATCTATTCGCCTTTTTTCGTGGTCTTTTAGTTTATTCAATAATCGTTTCAACCTTTCTTGTATGGGCTGTAACTGCTTATTCTTTTCTCGAAGAAAGAGCCAATCGGAGAGATAATTACGAAACACCTCATTAGCAACCTCAATGGCCGTCAGGCCTTCAGTTGTAAGGCTAAAAACCGGCAAATTATCACTTGATTTAATGAATGGGCTGTTTTGCAAAAGGAAATGGATGGATTCAAGTGGTAATTCTTTAAAAGCTGGTTGGTTTTTGATGAACTTTACCCACCATACACAAGAGCCTTTTATGGCTTCATTTAGCACATATTTAAACTCAGTTTCTTTTTTATATATATGCCTATCTGTGTAATAATCATTTCTAATTCTTCGGTTAAAAATGCCTATTTGGTAGCCGTTGGAATCGGATAGAAAAACGTTTCCTTGGTTTCCAAAAAACCTGATCCAAATCTGAAAACTGTTTTCAAAATCAAATCGAATCAACCTTTCACCTTCAAAACAAACCACGTCAGTAATCTTGCTGCCCCAAATCTGCGTGAATTGTTTTTCATACTGTTTAGGAATACCTGCCACTTCATTGATAAAGAGTGGTAAGGACAGGTCCGTATCAAAATTGACTTTAAAGGTACTTTTGACCTCATGCTTCTCTATCAGAAATACAATTTCATTTCTGGATGGACTATAGATTTGAGTAACAATAGCATTACTGAGCAAGGCTTTAAGCTCCTTGGCTAATCGTCGAATAAAGAAATAGTGATTAATCATTTAAAATCCAGCTCCATACCATCATATGCCAAAAACATTCCCGATGGCAACTCTTTATTTACTGCATCATGTAGGCCAAGTTGATGAGAAATATGCGTAAAAAAAGTATTTTTTGCTCCGACACGACTTGCCACTTCTATGGCTTCGGCCAAGGTAAAATGTGAAATATGTGGTTCTTTACGCAAGGCGTTTAAAACAAGTGTATCGCATCCCTTTAGTTTTTCAAACTCCCGATGCTCAATTTTGTTGGCGTCGGTGATATAAACAAAGTTTTTAAACCGAAAACCGAATACTTGCAACCGGTAATGCAATAGCTCGATTGGGACAATTTTCTCCCCAAAAATCTCAAAAGTTTCATTTTTTAAGGTGTGTAGATTTATTTCCGGGATGCCAGGGTACTTGTGATCAGAAAAAATATAAGAGAATTCTCTTTTTAGAGCTTCTTGAACTTCTTCGGTCCCATACACATCCATTGGTCGCTTTTGGAGAAAGTTAAAAGCCCTAATGTCGTCTAATCCTGCAATGTGATCCTTGTGTGCGTGTGTAAACAAAACGGCATCTAAGTTTCGGACTCCTGCTCGTAGCATCTGTTGCCTAAAGTCGGGTCCAGTATCCACAACTAGCTGAACATTTTCAGTGGCAACCAATATACTGCTACGTAAACGCTGGTCCCTGCTATCTGAAGAGGTACAAACTTCACACCGGCAACCAATAACCGGAACTCCTTGAGAGGTGCCGGTGCCCAAAAAGGTAATCTTCACAGCTTGATAGTGGTTTGGCTGAGCTCAGCAAGTAGTTTTCTCGATTCTGGGCTCATTTTATCAGCGTCAGGCTTTAGTTCTGCTAGAATTTCTATAAGGGTCTGAATTTTTGTCTCAACAGTGTAAAACTTATTCACTACAACCACTTTTTGATGCTCCAGTATACAATAGCCCGATTTAAAGTTTCCTTTTTCATATCTCAGCCTCAATTCTGCCTCTTTAAACAGATTTTCAAGTTTTTTGAGATATGTGAGACTGTTCTTTGTCACCGGTTGTATGTTGGAGGAGGAACAAAAATGAGAATTTTTGGTTAACCGTTAATGCAGACATTCTGTTTAAAGCCAGATCGTTTGTGCTTTTCGTTAATTTTGATTTTTCGACGTAAAAAATGCCCACAAAAGAAAGAGTTTTAGTTGCGATGAGCGGCGGAATCGACAGCACGGTTGCTGCGATAATGTTGCACGATCAAGGCTATGAGGTAGTAGGTATCACCATGAAAACATGGGATTATGCAAGTGCGGGTGGCAGTAAAAAAGAAACCGGATGTTGTAGCCTTGATAGTATCAACGATGCTAGAGAAATAGCCGTAGAAAGAGGATTCGCACACATGATACTCGATATTCGCGATGAGTTTGGCGACCATGTAATCGATAATTTTGTTGGTGAATACCTCAATGGCCGCACTCCAAATCCTTGTGTGCTTTGTAATACACATATAAAATGGGAAGCTCTGCTAAAAAGAGCGGATATGCTCAATTGCAAGTACATCGCCACTGGCCATTATGCCTCTGTTCATTTTGAAAACGGCCGATACCGAATAAAAAGAGGCCTTGACGCTGCCAAGGATCAATCGTATGTGCTCTGGGGCCTATCTCAAGAAAGTTTGGCAAGAACCATTTTCCCAATGGGTCAATTTCACAAAAGCGAGATAAAAAAGATGGCTTTAGATCTTGGCTATACAGCTTTAGCAAATAAAAGTGAGAGCTACGAGATTTGTTTTGTTCCCGATAACGACTATCGGGGCTTTTTGAAAAGAAGAGTACCTGGTTTAGAAGCTCAGGTAGATGGTGGCGTATTCGTAGATAAACAAGGGAATTTACTTGGTAAGCACAAAGGATACCCATTCTACACCGTTGGACAGCGAAAAGGGCTTGAAAAAGCCTTCGGCAAGCCCATGTTTGTAACTGAAATCCGGCCTGACACAAATACAGTAGTACTTGGCGAATTGGACGATTTAGACCGTAACGGTATGGTTGTCGGGAAAATTAACCTACAAGCTTTCGAGCAGCTTCCACCAGAAGGAATAGAAGTGATTGCCAAAATTCGATACAAAGACCCCGGGAGTCCATGCCGAATCTGGCAAAAAGATGACAAGATACGCGCCGAGTTTTTCACGATGGTGAAAGCCATAGCCCCTGGACAATCTGCAGTATTTTATCGGGAAGATGAAGTGATAGGCGGAGGCTGGATTGAATCATCATTTGAAATAAATCAGTTAACATGAAGAATATCATTGGTTTAACAGCATTAGTATTTCTTTCCTTTTTTTCTGTAAACGCCCAAACTGGCAACAGGCATTGGGTGGAATTCACGGATAAAAATGGGACGAGTTTTAGCCTAAATAACCCCTCGCAGTATCTTTCTCCTCGGGCTATTGCCAGAAGAAATAGACAAAATATTCCCATCGATTCTACGGATTTACCAGTGAATCAACGTTACATTGATTCGCTTGTCTCGAGAGGAATAGTGATCAGAAATCGATCTCGCTGGTTAAATGGTGTTACCGTTGAGGCTACGTCAGCGCAATTGACCGCTATTCAAAATTTTCCTTTTGTGAAACGAACAACGCCTGCCGGTAAAGTAGTTGTCCCTGCTTATACGCGCACTCCTGAAACAAGGCAGCTTCCGATTGGAAGAGTTTCGTACACTCCCGCAGAATATGGCGATTCGTACAACCAGATTGCTTTGCACAAGGGGCATACACTGCATAATGCAGGATTTAAAGGAGAAGGTATGTTGATAGCAGTGTTTGATGCCGGTTTTATTAATGTAAATACGCTTGCTTGCTTCGATTCGCTACGCTTACAAAACAAAATCAAAGACACTTGGGATTTCGTTGATTTAGACAATACAGTGTATGAATTTGATTCTCATGGGACCTACGTATTAGGATGTATGGCCGGTTGGTTACCTGGACAACTCATAGGAACTGCGCCGAAAGCCGATTACTTGCTTTACCGCACCGAAAACAATGTAAACGGTAGCGAATACATCATTGAAGAAGACAATTGGGTAGCCGGTGCCGAAAGGGCAGATAGTGCAGGTGCTGATGTTTTCAACACTTCGCTAAGCTACACAACCTTTGATGATCCTACGATGAATCACACCTATGCCGATTTGGATGGGAATACAGCCAGAATTACTATAGGCGCCGATATGGCCGCAAAAAAGGGGATTTTTGTTGTAGTAAGTGCGGGTAATTATGGCTCTAGCAGTTGGCAGTACATTGGGGCACCTGCTGATGGCGACAGTGTTTTATCGGTAGGAGCTATAGACGCAGCTGGCAACCGAGTTGGCTTTAGTTCCATAGGGCCAACATCTGATGGCCGAATTAAACCTAACGTTGTTGCACAAGGCTCTGCGGCCGTCTCTTGTGCCTTATCGAATGGAATTACCCAGGTGAGCGGTACTTCTTTTTCTGGTCCAATTATGGCTGGACTCGTCGCTTGCCTTTGGCAAACTAATCCATCGGTAACCAATATGCAGTTGTTAACAGCCATTCAAAACAGCGGTTCAAAAGCTAATGCTCCAGATAATTTGGTAGGTTATGGAATTCCTGACATGTCGATTGCTCGATTAGCCCTATCCAATACTCAAATCAATACTGACGACACAAGAATTAGCATTTATCCGAATCCCGTAGAAGAGTCTTTTGAAATTCAGTTCAACACCACTAATAGCAGTAATATCTTCATTTCAATTACCGATGCAAGTGGAAAAAAAGTATTAAGCGAAGAATTTTTAGTAACAAATACTGGCCTACAAGTGTTACCGTTTCAGTTATCTGAGAGATTTTCAGCTGGTATTTATTTCGTAAATATCATTCAAGGCAATTCTATCAGATCTGCAAAATTGGTAAAGAGATAATGTTCAACTATAAAAAGGTATGGCAAAAGCGTGAATTTATGTTCACGTTTTTGTTTTTAATGGTGTGTCATAGCACCTCGTTTGGCCAAAAGTATACCATTAGCGGCTATGTACGGTCGGAGGGCGGCGAAACTTTAATCGCGGCAAATGTATTCATCAAAGAAAAACAAAAAGGGACCATCACCAACGAATATGGGTTTTACTCCGTAACGCTGGAAAAAGGCGTTTACGAGCTAACAGCAAGTTATTTGGGTTACCAATCGGAGGTAATAAAAATTGATCTCACTAAAAATTTAACGCACAACTTTAAACTTAAATCTGCTTCAATAACCAAACAAGAAATAGTAGTTGAAGGTAGACGACCCGATGAAAATACCAAAGATGTTGGAATGGGTAGAGCCGATTTGAACATCGATCAAGTGAAGTCGCTACCAGCTTTATTGGGTGAGGTAGATGTAATTAAAGCAATTCAATTGCTACCTGGTGTAACCAATCCTGGTGAAGGAAATACAGGGATTTATGTGAGAGGGGGAGGGCCAGATCAAAACTTGATTTTACTCGATGAGGCCGTAGTATACAACGCAGCACATTTGTTGGGATTCTTCTCTGTATTTAATGCAGATGCTATCAATAATGCAACCATAATCAAGGGTGGAGTACCAGCACAATATGGCGGAAGAATATCATCGGTTTTGAATATCACCATGAACGATGGCAATGATCAAAAGTACATTACGCAAGGTGGCCTTGGTCTTATTGCATCGCGGCTCACTACTGAAGGTCCAATCGTCAAAGGCAAAAGTTCTTTTATTCTAAGTGGGCGAAGAACTTACATAGATGTGCTTGCCGAGCCTTTCATTCCAGATGACGCCAGAGCGAAAGGATCGGGATATTATTTTTATGATTTCAATGCTAAAGCAAACTGGAAAATAAGTGATCGAGATCGTATCTACCTGTCTGGATATTTTGGCCGAGACGTGTTTGTCTTTAATAATCAGGAAAGTGGATTCCGATTTAGCGTGCCGTGGGGAAATGCTACTACTACCCTCCGTTGGAATCACCTCTTCAACAGCAAGCTATTTCTAAATACCAGTATTATTTACAGTGATTTTGATTTTGGTACCTCAGTTGAACAATCGCAATTTAGGTTTTCACTCAACTCTGGGGTGAGAAACTTAACCACAAAAGTTGATTTTGATTATTTCGCTTCTTTACGACATCAGATCAAGTTTGGTGGTCAATACATATACCACATATTTCAACCTTCCGTTGTTCAAGCCCAGAGTGGCCAAAATAGTTTTGAACTGCCAGGCGTAAAAAATTTATTTGCACACGAGTTCGCTCTTTATGCTAACGACCAATGGGATGTTACAGATCTTTTGCAGTTGAATTTAGGATTAAGGGCTTCGGCTTTTGTGCAAACAGGTCCATACATTTTCGAAAGATTTGCCGATCCTAATCTATTGGAACAAATAGAAAGGAGGGAATTCGCGAAAGGTGATCGCGTTGCCCAATACGGTGGCTTAGAACCGAGATTTGGGTTTCGATACAGTTTAGATACTAAAAGCTCAATAAAAGGTGGCATAACTCGAAATATGCAATACATCCATCTTGCATCTTCATCGGGGAATGCTTTACCTACCGACTTATGGGTTCCAAGTACCCTAAAAGTTAAACCACAAATTGGCTGGCAATACAGTCTAGGATACTTTCGGAACTTTTTCGATAATGTGTATGAAAGTTCTGTCGAATTGTACTACAAGTCACTTCAAAATCAAATCGATTTTAGAGACGGAGCCGTTAATGGTTTAAATAGTAATATCGAAAATGACTTGGTATTTGGAAGAGGAGAGGCTTATGGAGCGGAGTTCTTTTTAAAGAAAAGAACAGGCAAGCTTACTGGATGGATCGGTTATACTTTGGCTTGGGCTTGGCGCCAATTCCCTGACATCATGCAAGGTAGACGGTACCCCTATAAATTCGATAGAAGACATGATTTGAGTGTAGTAGGTTCTTATGAATTTGATGACCGATGGACGTTTTCGTCCACTTTCGTGTTTGCAACTGGAAACGCATTCACGGTTCCAGAATCGCGATATTTTATAGAAGGGCGTATTATTGATCAAATTGGTGATAGAAACTCTTATCGATTGGCTAATTACCACCGAATGGACGTGGCAGCAGTGTATGCCCCTCGAAAAAAAGGCAAGAAGGTAGAAAGCAGTTGGTCATTCGCCATTTACAATCTTTATAGTCGACTTAATCCCTACTTCATTTATATAGAAAATGAAGGTTCGTTACAGCAGCAGTCTTTAACGGTTCAAGCCAAACAAGTCTCGCTGTTTCCTATTATCCCATCTGTGACCTGGAATTTCAAATTTTGATCGTATGCGCAATACCTGGTTCTTCTTATTACTCGTGCCGATAATTTTGTCGTGTGAGAAAAACATAACCTTAGACTTGCCAGACCCCACAAGGTATTTAGTAGTTCACGGACACATCGAGCCCGATTCTTTCGCCTATGTGAGCTTATCACGGAATTCGCCTTATTTCGACCCAGTAGATTTAGGCGCAGTTGCGAGCTTATTAGTGAGTAATGCGATAGTGGTAGTTAGCGACGGGACCATCAGAGACACGCTTCGCCCTGATTTTAACTTTCAACATTGGACTTTGTTTAACTACAGAGGTACAAAGATTAAAGGGCAATTTGGCTCGAGTTATAGCTTAGAAATAATTACCCCGGAACATGAAATTTTCGCAACCACTACTATTCCGCTCGAAAATTCGTTTGACAGTATCTGGTATAAAACCAGAGCTGAATTCGTAAGGGAAGCTGGGAACGTAACACCCACACCCAGAGATGAAGAATTGGCACAAGTGCTTGTGCGGTACGATGATCCCCCGTTTTTGGGCAATTTTGTAAGAGTATTTACAAAGAGAAATCAGGAAACAATTTGGGGAAGTGATTTTCAATCGATCTATTCAGATGAAATCATTAACGGAGGTTCTGTAGAATTTCCAGTTGATAGAGCCAAGGAAGCCTATTTATTCAATGATTCTTTAACCTTCGAAGAGTTTGGCTATTTTGAAATAGGGGATACTGTATACTTAAAATGGTGTACGATTGACAAAGCGCATTACACCTTTTGGAACACCTTACAAGCTGCAACAGGTGGCACAGGAAATCCATTTAGTACACCAACCATAGTCGCAACGAATTTGAAGGCGAGAAAAGGAGCAGCTCTTGGAATTTGGGGTGGATACGGAACTACACTCGACACCTTTATTGTTCGCAGATAGCACTTACCTTTGAAGAAGTTTTTTTAGCAATGTCAACAAATACAGAACACATCAAGTGCTTGATTATTGGATCAGGCCCTGCAGGCTATACTGCAGCCATATATGCTGCAAGAGCTGGTCTTAAACCAGTCATGTATCAAGGTCTCCAACCAGGAGGACAATTAACCATTACAACAGAAGTTGAAAATTATCCCGGCTATCCAGATGGAGTTCAAGGGCCTGAAATGATGGAAGATTTTAGGAAACAAGCCGAAAGAATGGGAACAGACATTCGGTACGGACTTGCAACCTCGGTTGATTTCAGTCAAAAACCACATAAGGTGGTTATTGATATGGAAACGCACTTAACAGCCGACGCGGTAATAATTGCCACTGGTGCATCAGCCAAATGGCTCGGTCTCGAATCAGAACAACGTCTAAACGGCTTCGGTGTATCTGCTTGTGCAGTATGCGATGGTTTTTTCTTTAGAGGACAAGATGTTGCAATAGTGGGTGGGGGAGATACCGCTGCAGAGGAAGCAACCTATTTGGCGAAATTGTGTACTAAAGTATATATGATAGTACGTCGCGATGAGCTTCGGGCATCAAAAGCTATGCAGGAAAGAGTGCTCAAAACACCTAACATTGAGGTTTTATGGAATTCTGAAACCGATGAGATAATTGGGACAAACACCGTAGAGGCTGTTCGAATTAGAAATGTAAAAACCGGAGAATTACAGCAACTAGATGTTAAAGGTTTCTTCGTTGCCATAGGTCACCAGCCGAACACAGCAATATTTAACCAATACCTTGAAATGGATGAAGTAGGCTACATCAAAACAATTCCGGGTACCAGTAAAACAAATATTGAAGGAGTCTTCGCTTGTGGAGACGCACAGGACAAGATTTACCGCCAAGCTGTCACCGCTGCGGGTTCGGGCTGCATGGCCGCACTCGATGCTGAACGTTGGCTTGGAGAACACGGGTTATGATCAAAATTTCTAGGCGCTTCGGCGCCTTTTTTGATTTATAAATGTGATTTTCTTTTGTCTAAATCAAGGCAAGTCTTACTTTAGCAGTTCTGAAAATATAGTAACTATTAAGTAGTAACTATTAGAACTACGTCATGAAAACTAAACAAATTGAAACCACCACAAAGAGTGGCATCGATGCTGCACTCGCAATTATTGGTGGGAAATGGAAAATCCAAATTCTTTGGAGTATACGTTCGAAAGCAAAACGATTCAGTGAAATTAAAGACGATGTTGATGGTATAACCCAAAAAATGCTCACCCAACAACTCAAAGAATTTCTGAAGGATGGAATTGTAAGTAGAAAGTCATACCCTGAAATTCCACCTAGAGTAGAATACAAACTAACCGATTATGGAAAAACGTTGGTCCCTGTATTAGAAACCATCAATAAATGGGGGGACCTGCATCAGGAAAGGGAAGGAGTGAAAGAAACCTCTAAGAAAGCAGCGCAACAAAGCCTGTTTTAAAGTTTCCTTTTTCGATTGTATTTAGGATCTAGTTTTTCTAAGACAAGCTGAGCCGCGTCGAAGCCCAAAGCAGCTCCTATTGCTACACCCATTCCGTTCATGCCTCCAGCTACAAATACGTGTTCACCACGTCGTTCACAATAAGGTAAACCAGAAGGAGTGAAGCCCATTATGCCACTCCATCTATATGCAATATTGGCCTCATTGTCGGCAATAAGATGCTCAAACAAGAAGTTTTCTAGCCATTTCTGAATCGCATCATTATTTTTCAACTCCGAACCCTGTTCGCCTTTAAAATCTATATTCCTAGCACCTCCAAGAAGTATACGTTTGCCAATATTTCTAAAATACACGTAACCTTCATCAAAATGATAGTTACCATTTAGTCGAGCTGACTTCAATTCGGTAGTAACTAGAATTTGACCGCGACTTGGAAATACATTTATTTCGGGTACGAGTTCATTCATGAACGCATTCGTTGCCAATACTAGCGTTTTAGCCTTGATATCCATGATTTCGTTGTACAAAACAACGTGCCCAGTGGTCTCCTGAATGGCTTTGATCGTTACACCTCTTAAGACCCGAATTCCCAAATTTCTTGCTTTAAGTTCTAACGCTTGGTCAAGGTTTTGGCTATGAACCTGTCCTTCTTGAAAAAGCTCTATTGCTCCGATAAAGCCGCGCAAACCATGTAGTTGCATGAGATTTGGCTGAACTTCTTTGTAATAAGAATCAAATCCAGTAGCCTCTTTAAATATTATGTTTAATTGAGAAAGCGAGTTTAAAGTTTCTTCAAACTTTACTTTAGAATCGAATAATTCATATCCGGATACGCGCTTATAAATTTGTTTACGTTTTCTAACCAGAGAAAGCAGGGTATTATGTCCTCTGTGTTTTCGCTTGAGTAATTCGGTTACTTGATATTCATCCGTTGAATTTAGATCTCTCAAAATTTCAGTTGGACTACCATAGCATAAAAAGCCTGCATTCCTTGTGGTTGCCATCGTTCCCGTAAGAGATTTTTCAATGACAACTATTTTGAGCCGAGGATTTTGACGGGCAAGTTCAATGGCACAGCTTAAGCCTGTTATTCCGGCACCTATTATGCAAACATCGGGAAGGGAGTAGTACTCGTGTTCCCAATAGGAAAAATTAAAATTGTCGGACATTTCAAGAATTCCTATTAAACATAATATAAATTATATGAATATCTAGAAGGGGCAATTTGAGCCCACATTCACTTATTTATTCTTTCCTGCACGATACTCCATATTCAGGTCATTTATCACCTTATTGGTGATATCTAAACTGTCATTCGCCCAAACGACATTTGAACCTGGGAAATACGATACGATATAATCAAACTTATTTTCCTTCGAGATCCGTTTGAAATAACCTTGAACTTTGTCTCTTAACTGCCTATTAAGTTTTTCCTCCTCAATAGCTAACTCTTCCGACAAACGATCTCTCAACTGAGCGAGTTGCTGTTGACGCACCATAAACCGTTGTTCTAATTCAGCAACTTGTTCTTTACTCATCGATTGTGCCCTGCGTTGTGCGTCTTGGTAATCTTTTTCCAGACGTTTCATTTCACCTTCCAACTCAGCTTCACTTCGTTTCGCTTTAGCCTCAATCCCTCTTTTAAGGTTATTGTAATATTCATATTTCATATAAATACTATCAGCTTTAATGAAAACTATTTTCAAAGGACGATTACTTTCTAGAGCAAGCCGTGCAACAGCAGTGTCTTCGAGCATAATTTCATTATCGTCGGCTAATTTATTCGCATCGTTCCCTCGGGGATTTGAAAATTGCAAATAGAATAAAATTGCTACAGCAACTACCAATAATGCATTGACTGTTAATAATATACGTTGGTTCACTTAAGTAAAAATTATAAAGGTATGTTTCCGTGTTTTTTCTTAGGCATGTTTACTGCCTTGTTTTCAATCATTTTAAAAGCTCGAATTAGTTTTTTTCGGGTTTCTTCCGGTAAAATAACTTCATCTACAAAACCGCGTGCTGCTGCTCTGTAAGGATTGGCAAATGTATGGGTGTATTCATCCACCTTTTCCTTGAATTTCTCTTCTGCATTAGCCGAATTCGCAATTTCACTTTTAAAGATAATTTCAGTAGCTCCTTTTGGTCCCATTACGGCAATTTCTGCCGATGGCCAGGCAAAATTCATATCAGCGCCAATATGCTTACTGTTCATCACATCATAAGCTCCACCATACGCTTTTCTTGTGATGACTGTAATTCTGGGAACTGTCGCTTCACTAAACGCATAAAGCAGTTTGGCTCCATTGGTGATTATTGCATTCCATTCTTGATCAGTTCCTGGTAAAAAACCAGGTACATCTTCGAGTACCAAAAGTGGGATGTTAAATGAATCACAAAAACGAACGAAGCGAGCAGCTTTTTTTGAGGCGTTGATATCCAACACTCCCGCCAGAGATGCCGGCTGATTGGCAACAATTCCAATACTTCTACCAGCTAAACGAGCGAAACCAACAACAATATTGTCAGCATACTCTTTGTGAACTTCTAAAAAACTAGCAGCATCAACCAACTCTTCTATTACGTCCCTAATGTCATATGGTTGATTAGGGTTCTCTGGGATGATGGTAGCAAGTTTAGGCCTCAATTCGTCTTGACTAGATTCATATTCGGTTAGTGGTGCCAACTCCTCACAATTCAAAGGCATGTACGACAAAAGTGCCTTTATTGAGTTCAAACATTCGATTTCATTGGGACAAGCGAAATGAGTTACACCAGATTTTGATGCATGTGTCATTGCACCACCTAGTTCCTCACTCGTAACATCTTCATGTGTAACGGTCTTAACCACATTCGGCCCTGTAACAAACATGTAGCTCGTATTTTCGACCATCAAAATGAAATCCGTCATGGCAGGAGAATAAACAGCTCCACCGGCACAAGGTCCCATGATTGCACTGATTTGAGGGACTACTCCAGAGGCTTGTACATTTCGGTAAAATATATCGGCATAGCCCGCTAAGGAAACAACGCCTTCTTGTATTCGAGCACCTCCGGAATCGTTTAAGCCAATGACTGGCACCCCATTTCGCATCGATAGATCCATGATTTTACATATTTTCTCGGCATGAGTCTCACTCAAGGAGCCTCCGAAAACGGTAAAATCCTGAGAATAAATGTAAACTGGCCTTCCGTTGATGGTCCCATAACCTGTAATTACACCATCTCCAAGGTAATGCTCCTTATCTAAGCCAAAATCACTTGAACGGTGAGTTACCAGCATTCCTATTTCTTCGAAACTACCCGGATCCAATAGAATATCGACTCTTTCGCGGGCGGTAAGTTTACCCTTACTGTGTTGTGAATCTATTCGTTTTTGACCTCCACCTAATTTGGCTTCGGCAATCATTTGCTCCAGTTGACGTACTTTTTCGCTCATATAGCGAAGTTAAAGAGCCGAATTGAAAACCAATGTCCTACCTAAAAAAAAGAACAGATTCTTGTGCACGCAGTTAGCAGAATAAGGTCAAATAAACCGAAGTCGGAACTATTCAACTCTTTCCTATAACTTTAACTTTTAAAAAAACACACGCATGTCATTGATAGAAAAGCATCATCAAGTACTTGAAAGAGCCATCCTAGCAAATAAAGAGAGGACTTTTTTCTCTCAATATCCCGAAAACCCTAAAGCATATGCAGAAAATGCAAATGCAGAAGGACTACTCAAATTTCAGAATTTGATGAATACCGATTTTTCTGAACTCATTCAAGATCAACCTCTAAGATTTGAAGGAGAGGAAATTTCCCCCTACCTACAAGTAGGTTTAGGCATTCGTTACCCGGTTTTTGCTGATAAAATTGTAGTGGAGCGCGCCAAAACAGCATTTAAAGGCTGGAGGCAGCTCTCCCCTGCTGATCGTGCTGGAATCTTGATGGAAAGTCTAGATAGAATTAAAGAACGGTTTTTTGAGATAGCATACGCAACTATGCACACTACCGGGCAGTCGTTTATCATGTCATTTCAGGCTTCTGGCCCGCACGCAGCTGATCGTGCCCTGGAAGCTATCGCCATGGGATACGAAGAGTTGAGTCGCTTTCCGAGCGAAACTAATTGGGTCAAACCAATGGGTAAGTTTGATTTGAGCCTCAAAAAAACTTGGCGACCAATTCCTAAAGGAGTAAGTCTTGTTATCGGGTGCAGTACATTTCCAACTTGGAATACGGTACCTGGAATGTATGCTAGTCTGATTACAGGTAATCCAGTTATCGTTAAGCCCCACCCAAAGGCCGTATTACCTATAGCGATATTCATAGCAGAACTACAAAAAGTACTAATTGAAAACAACTTGGATCCAAATGTTTGTCAGTTGGCTGGAGACAGCACGAAGTTTCCTGTGGCCAAAGAATATGTAGCCCATCCAGATGTTAAATTAATCGACTATACCGGAAATAGTGTATTCGGCAATTGGTTAGAGGCGCAACAAATTCTTGGTAAAGAAGTATTCACCGAAAAAGCAGGAGTAAATTCTGTAATTCTTGATGGTTGTTCAGACATTAAGGCAGTAGCCGATAACATAGCGTTTTCTATTTCTCTTTATTCGGGCCAAATGTGTACCGCTCCTCAGAATATATTTATTCCCGAGACGGGCATATCTACACCAAATGGCAATCTTACTTTTGAAGAAGTGACTCAACAAATTGTAGCTTCAATAAACGCGATATCTGACCATCCCAAAATGGGGCCCGGGGTTTTGGCTGCGGTACAAAACGATTTAACGGCTCAGCGGGTTAAAGAGGTCACCAAGCTTGAGGCAAAGGTTTTGGTAGAATCACATGCTATCGTGAATGAAGAATTCCCTGAGTCAAGAACAGCTTCTCCCGTGCTTTTGCAGATTGACAGCTCTAATGAGAAATTGTTCGAAAAAGAGTTGTTTGGTCCGATAGCGCTGATCATTAAGACTAAAAACACGCAACATTCTTTGGAATTGGCGAAAAAATTAGCTTCTAAACATGGTGCAATTAGTTGTGGCACATATTCTATAAACCAAGATGTTATGGAGTATATTGCAGATGAAATGGCGCAGGTTTTTGTACCTGTTTCCTTTAATTTGACAGGTCCAATCTACTTGAATCAGCACGCAGCTTTTAGTGATTTTCACGTGACAGGTGGAAATGCGGCGGGCAATGCAAGCTTTACAGATCCTAATTTTATCAACCGTCGATTTGTCTGGGTAGGACAGCGATATTTATAAGAACGACACGGTTATTTGCATAAAGGCTACGTGATGAACGTGGCCTTTATATTTTCAACATAATTCCTGTTGATCCAAAAAAGGGCGTAAATCTAAAAGCTGCCCAATTTCCTTCCCTCATCCATTGATTCTTATCGGTTAATATTGGCAATGTATAACCAACATGGGTAACAGAGTAAAGTTTTTTCCAAAAGTGCTTTTCGTATGCGGCACCACCACTTACCGAAAAGAGGTTTATTCCATTAAGTGATGCCGTTTTTGTTTCTCTGTATTCAAGAAGAGTTGAATAGTTGTGGTAATTCAACCTCAAACTTAAACTATATTTTCCGCCAAAGAAGTCGTTATTAATTTTTGAAAGCTGAACACCCAAATAATAGGTTTGACATTGGCTTTTAGACCAACTTTCTGATTCTTCTGGCCAAGGTTTTAAATATGAAAGTTCTCTCCTACTGCCGCACAAAACATCCCATCTTCGAGGATTGCGGTTTGAAGCATTTAGCCTATACGTGACACCTAATTCTGCCCACCTGTACACTTGAGTACCTTCAGGCCTAATTTTTCCCGAATGCCAAAAGTTTTCTGAACTATGACGATCAAACAAATCTAAACTCAGCGTGCTATAAACTTGGAATTTTTTGATTTTGCCTGTGATTTGCAACAAGTCACCGGAATCTGAAAAACTACCTGAGAGAATAACCTTTTGCTTTTCCTCCAGAACTGGAACAATAGCATGTGGATATCGTATTGTAGCACATGAACTGAATATTGTTATTAGCAGAGTTAAGCAAAAGAACTTTATCATAGTGCTAGAATAATCTATAATTAGTTTATCGATAGAAGTTAGAAACAATCTTCCTCTGAAACGAGTTTATCTATCTTTGCAATGCAATAGAAAATCATGAGCAGTCATTTCATTCAATTACAAGTAGAAACCATTATCAAAGAAACATCTGATTCAATTGCAATCTACTTTCGAGATGCAGAAAATCAAATACCTTCTTTTTGGCCTGGCCAGTTTTTGACACTTGTATTAGACATTGATGGTAAATCGGTCAGGAGATCATATAGTATTTGTACTGCTCCAAGTGCATTGCCCGTAATTGGAATTGCAGTTAAAAAAGTGACAGGTGGATTAGTTTCGAACTATCTTATCGATAATCTTCGCGAGGGAGATAAAATTTCTGTACTTGAACCATATGGAAACTTCACTTTAAACCACAAGAGAAAGGAATTACCAACCTTGGCCTTGATAGGAGCTGGAAGTGGAATCACTCCGTTAATGTCTATCCTAAAATCTGCCCTAGAAAATGAGGGAAGCAATACAGTTCATTTGTTTTACGGCAATAGAAATGAAAATTCCATAATCTTTAAAGATCAACTTATAAGATTACAAGAGAAACATGGCTCTAGACTTAAAATTACCCATCTTTTGAGCCAACCTTCCAATTCGTGGAACGGCATTTCAAGTCGAATAAGATCCGAATTAATGATGCAACTCTGTCACAATGAAGGACTACTTCTGGACAATAGCACGAACTATTACATCTGCGGTCCCGAAGGAATGATGCATGAAGTACATCATATGCTCCAAAGCAATGGAATTGACCTAGATCGCATTCATAAAGAGAGTTTTTACCTAGCGCACAAGTCTTCCACATCTGAAAATACAGTAAGTACTACCGAGGAATCATCTACTAGTAAAAAGGTAATACTCAAATTGGATGGCAAACAACATGAAGTTGAAGTTAGCAACGGACGATATATCCTCGAAAGCGCCCTGGAAGCAGGTTTAGACTTACCGTATGCTTGTACAATGGGTGTATGCGGAATGTGCAGAGCCTTTAAGGTACAAGGTGAAATGATAATTGAAGAGCAAGAAGCTATCTCTGATTCTGAAATTAGAGATGGGGCCTGTTTAACTTGCGTTGGAAAACCAGTATCAGATAATTTGGTGATTGATTATGACCGTCATTAATCTATAATCTTGATTTAAAGTCGGAATATCCAAACGATTTCACAAGATCGAATTCATTATTCTGTTTCCAGATACCAATGTGTGGAAGGTTAATGCCATTAAAAGTGGTGGTCTTAACCATGGTATAGTGCATCATATCGTCGAAAACCACTTTATCACCAATATTCAAGGGCTTTTCGAAGCTGTAGTCTCCAACAAAATCTCCTGCCAAACAAGTTTGTCCGCCCAAACGATAGGTAGGTTTACCTATGACAGGGTCTGAAGCATTCAGCACTTTGGGTTTGTAAGGCATTTCTATCACATCGGGCATATGTGCCGAAATGGAGCAATCCAGAATTGCTACGTTTATGCCCTTACTGCTTACAATATCGAGAACAGTTGAGCTTAAGTAACCCGTTTGCCAAGCAACTGCTGAACCCGGTTCAAGTATTAGCTCTAGGTGGGGATGTCTTTTCTTAAAGGCGAGCAGCGTATTGATTAAATGATCAATATCATAACCTTCCCTAGTCATCAAATGCCCCCCACCGAGATTTAATTTTTTAAGCTTGGGCAAGTACTTACCAAAGAGCTTTTCAATACTCTTTAGGGTTTCTTCTAACGCAAAAGAGTCACTTTCGCATAGATTATGGCTATGAAAAAAAGATATACCATCGGGCAAATTTTCTGGTAAATCTTCTGCTCGAATACCTAATCTAGATCCAGGAATGCATGGGTTATATAAATCGGTGGTAACAGTGCTATACTCTGGATTGATTCGAAGACCTGCTTTTGCCGCAGGTTTCTTTGCAAATAAGCGTGGACTAAACTTTTGGAATTGATTCAAGGAGTTGAAGGAATAGTAATCCGCATAAGTCATTAATTCATCGAATTCGTCTTCCCGATAGGCAGGGCTGTAAACATGGGTTTCGCCTCCAAATTCCTCGTGACCAAGTTTTGCTTCATGTAAAGAACTAGCTGTACTCCCAAATAAGTACTTCCGTACAATTGGAAACGTACTATACATGCTGAAACCCTTCAACGCCAATATAATTTTGACTCCCGCTTTCTCTTGCACATAAGCCATTTTTTCTAAGTTGGATACCAATTTTTCCTCGTGCATTATGAAAATCGGGCTGGGTAGCTTTTCAAACTGTGGAAACATCACATCATAATTTTTTCAAAAATAGCCAATCCCAACCGTTTTAAAATTGATTAAAACTTGTTAATCTGTCCTTAAATATTCTTGCTGCTCTCAAAAAAACAATTAGCTTGGAGTAAAATTCTGGTATCCTATGAAACAACATCTACTTCGCTTTAGCCTTTTTTCTGCACTAATCTCATTCACTTTTTTTGCGAATGCACAAAGTGTAACTGTTGGTAATGGACAGTTCACTTCCACATTTACAGCAGGAAACAATAATGACTATGGTCCTATGCGCTCAGTTTTGGCTGGTGCGAGTTACGGTCGGTGGGCAATGATTTATCCTAGAACTGTTGTACGTGCCATTCCGAACGGGGCGAGTATTAATAGCCTTGAGTTTAGACGAGAAGGTGGTACTAATGCATTGCAAGGAACACCGAACATGAAAATTTACATGCGAAATGCAGTTGATTCAGTTTACGGTTCTGGCAACATCCATTGGGTTAATCAAGCGGCAGCTGCAACTTTGGTCTACAATGGAAATCCTTCGGCAGCTGCTGGCGCTTCTGCAGGATTTAAACGATTTATGTTAACTACTCCTTTCGTTTACACTGGTGGACACATTGAAATTCTAATTGAATACACTCAACAAGGTGGGCAAATCGCCGATATTCCTTGGAGATATGATAATGCTACAGGAGTACCTGCATATGTAACAAATTCAGTTAAGTACATTATCGGTTCTGGCACAACATTTCCGAACGACAGTACCAACTTAACTAACCTTAGAAAACCTCAAATTATTTTCAATTTCCCAGCTCAAAACAATGTTGGAGTTGATAGGATATTCGCTTCTCAGTATTTATATCTAAGTGACACTATTGTGCCGTCATTTTATTTGAAGAATACAGGCCTCACTACACAAACTTTCACCACTACATTACAAGGTCCAAACGGATATACAAGCACTAAAACAAGTACATCTATTCCACCAGATTCTGTTCATCAATTAGAATTTGACCCTTTCCTCCCAACAGTCACCGGAAATTTCAATTATAAGATTTTCACGAACCTAGCTAATGATGGTTATAATTTGGATGATACCCTTAGTTTTCCGGTAGTAGTTGCTAATCCAAACGCACAAGCCAACATTTATAATAATGGACCTGTTATTTCCGATGTTGGTTCAGGTTATAATGGTTATGATTTAAGCCGATTAGGTCCTCCATTAACCACCTTAGGAGCAAATGGAAATTTCTCCGCTGGTGTTTGGACTGCCGAAAAATTCCGACTTCCAGAAGGCCAAAAATACAAGGTAGACTCTGTTGGTTTTTATGCGTATCAAACAGGCTCTGGTTTTAACTCAAATTTTACCGCTGTTTATCTCGCAATATTTGATGGAGACCCGTCAGCCGGAGGACAATTGATAGATGGAGATACCGCTCAGAATGCTCTCGCAAACACCTATTTTTCGGGAGTTATGAGGGCCAGTTCAAGTACACCTTTAGACTCAACTCGTCCTATTATGCGTGTAGTTGGAGAGCTTTTCGCTCCTCAACGACTAGATGGTGGTAAAGATTATTGGGTGTATTGGGCATTCACTACCAGTGCAGGAGTACCGTTCTTCCCTCCGATTTCTGTTAATGGTTTAACAAGTACCGGTGATGCCATTCAGAGAAGCTCGAGTGGTTGGGGCTTGGCATCTGGTGGTGGGGTTGGATATCCGATGGGCGTTCCGTTCCAAGTATACTACCGTCCAGATGTAACATCTGTTGAGGATGTGAATTTGTCGAATTTAAAAGTTGGGATGCCCTATCCTAATCCAGCTAACGAAAGTGTAAAACTGAATGTTGAATTATCCAATAATGAGCCGTTGCTTATAAAAGTTACAGACATTCAGGGTAGAATTGTTTATTCATCTGAGTTCCAATCTTTAGGAAATGGACGAAATACCATTGAGGTGCCGGTTCAAAACCTTACAGCTGGCATGTACTTGATTGAAGCAATTAGTGGCAATGCGAAAGTTGTACGGAAATTCAACGTCAAGTAAATTGTAAAGCATATTTATCAAAAAAGCCATCCGTCGACTAACGGATGGCTTTTTTTTGTCCAATATTCTGATTACAGATTATAATCATTAAAGGCTAACTCGAGATTTACGGCTTCGTGCCAAGGCAAACCGTATTTCGGTAACAAGGCCATAAATGGATCTGGATCAAATTCCTCCACATTAAAGACCCCTCTCCCGCTCCACTTATTAGTTAAAATCATCATCGCTCCTATCATAGCTGGAACACCGGTAGTATAACTTACAGCTTGCGCCTTTATTTCTTTATACACTTCGGCGTGGTTGCAATTATTCCAGATGAAATACGTCTTTTCAACACCATTCTTAATGCCCTTTATCTGACAACCAATGGATGTTTCACCCTTATAGCCTTCTCCAAGAGAAGCTGGTTCAGGTAAAACTGCTTTTAAAAATTCTAGAGGTACTATTTCTTGCCCTTGAAACTTGATAGGTTTGATACTGGTCATACCCACATTCTCCAATACGGTAAGATGGTTGATATAATTCTGTGAAAATGTCATCCAGAATCTTGCACGTTTTAAATGAGGAATGTTTTTAACCAACGATTCTAATTCCTCGTGATAGAGCAGGTAAGATTCTTTCTCTCCAATATTGGGGTATGAAATTGGTTGATGAACACTTAAAGGATCAATTTCGATCCACTCACCTTGCTTCCAGTATTTGCCTTTCTGGGTAATTTCTCGAATATTTATCTCCGGATTGAAGTTTGTGGCAAAAGCTTTTCCATGATCCCCAGCGTTACAATCCACTATATCCAAATAATGAATCTCATCAAAATGATGCTTTAATGCATGGGCAGTAAAGATACCGGAAACACCTGGGTCAAATCCACAACCCAACAATCCTAATATTCCTGCATCTTTAAAACGATCTTGGAAAGCCCACTGCCAGTGATATTCAAACTTAGCCACATCTTTGGGCTCATAGTTCGCAGTATCTACGTAATGAACTTTGGTTCTTAAACAAGCCTCCATGATAGTTAAGTCTTGGTAAGGCAGGGCAACATTAATAACTACCTGAGGGCCAAAACCTTCAATTAAAGTCACTAACTCATCCACATTGTCAGCATCTACTTGTGCTGTTTTAACTCGGTTACCGCCAACTTCAGCAGCAATTTTGTCACATTTTGACTTCGTTCTGCTTGCTAGTAAAATTTCGGAAAACACTTCAGGAACTTGGGCACATTTGTGCGTAACAACGGCACCAACCCCTCCTGCCCCGATAATCAAAACTTTTCCCATTACACTATAATTATGTTGTACAAATTTAGCTTTATCGATGTAAACTCTGGGTGAATTTACCTGATCTCGAGATGTATGCTAAGTTGGCGATACGGTAAAGTAATCGTGCACCAACATTAGCATCCCAATCATCTTTTTTTCTTGGCCCTACTTCGCACAAATCAAAACCTATTATCTCACGACCGGATGAAACAACCATCTCAATCAAATATAGAGCTTGCTCGTATTCAAGGCCACCGGGTACCGGTGTTCCGGTGCCCGGGCAATATTTGGGATCTAAACCATCCACGTCGAAGCTTAAGTATACCTTTTGAGGAAGCTTTTCTACAATTCGACTACTAAGCTTGGCCCAATTGGTGCCCTCGAACTGCTCTTCTGCTAGTTGTCGATCTGTAAATACTTCAATCTTTCCATCACTTTGATGTACTAGTTCCAGTTCTGATTCGGCATAATCACGAATCCCGACTTGTACAAGTTTATTTACCTGTGGTGTTTGAATAGCATTAAACATGATGGATGCATGAGAATACTTAAACCCTTCATAAGCATCTCTAAGATCCATATGGGCATCTATCTGTAAAATGCCAAATTCATTGTGCTTTTGGCCAAGTGCTTGTATCAAACCTAAGGGTGTACTATGGTCTCCCCCTAAAACACCAACTAGTTTATCTTTTCCTAAGAAGTCGAGGCTCGTGGCTCTCACATAGTCTAAGAGATATCCACACTTTTCATTCACTTCATCTAGCACGAATAGCATTCCTGGTTCTTCTTCAGAAGGCGCCCCAGATTCCAGCCAATGGATATATTTTGCACTTTTTTTCCTAAGTTCTTTGGATCTTTTAGCCCATTTCTCATCAACCTCTAACATGGAAATGCCTATTTTCCACGCATCTTTAATCTTAGAATCAAAAAAATCAAGCTGAGGTGAAGCTTCCAAAATAGCATTCGGAGCCTTAGAAGTACCCGCTTTATAGGAAACAGTTACGTCCCAAGGGACCGGCAAAATAATAACATTAGCAGTATCGGTAGTAAATGGGAGACCAAACAAGTTTCCATTTGCTTGACCTACATCACTTGGATTAAAGCTTTCTAATGGGGCATTGTTCATATTATACATTAAATCTGAACAACATAATATCCCCATCTTGCACCGGGTAAGCTTTCCCTTCAATGCTCACTTTACCAGCTTCTCGGCATGCGGCCCAAGAACCTAGATTAATGAAGTCGTGGTAATGGATTACCTCGGCTTTAATGAATCCTTTTTCAAAATCTGTATGTATAACACCCGCGGCCTGAGGAGCTAAAGTGCCTTGGTAAATTGTCCAAGCTCGAACCTCTTTTTCTCCAGCCGTAAAGTAGGTTTGTAAATTCAGCAATCGGTATGCAGATTTAATCAGTTTCTCTACCCCTGATTCATTAAGACCTAAATCTTCTAAAAAAGCTTGTCTGTCTTCATAACTTTCTAATTCGGCAATGTCGGCTTCTATCGCCGCGCAAATCACGAGTACTTCAGCACCTTCAGATTTTGCCATTGTACGAACCGTCTCTACATATTCATTTTCGACTTTCAACGATTTCTCATCTACATTGCAGACATACAAAACCGGCTTTTCAGTCAAGAGAAATAAGTCGGCAGCATGTTCACGGTCCTCTTTCGCAATTGGAGCTGTTCTTGCCGATTTTCCTTGCTCAAGATGGTTTTTGTATACCAATAAGGTGTCAAGTGCGCTTTTTGCATCTTTATCACCAGCTTTTGCAGCTCTTTCAACCTTTTGAATTTTCTTCTCCACCGATTCAAGATCTTTGAACTGAAGCTCCAAATCAATGATCTCTTTATCGCCTATAGGATTAACTCGACCATGCACGTGTACAACATTGTCGTCATGAAAACATCTCAACACATGAATAATAGCGTCGGTTTCACGGATATTTCCAAGGAACTTATTCCCCAATCCTTCGCCTTTGCTTGCTCCCTGCACTAAGCCAGCAATGTCAGCAATTTCGATAGTGTTTGGAACGATACGCTCTGGTTTGACAAGTTCAGCCAATTTACCTAAACGTGCATCTGGCACTGTGATAACGCCCACATTGGGTTCAATGGTGCAAAAAGGAAAATTAGCCGCTTGCGCTTTGGCATTCGACAAACAATTAAACAGGGTGGATTTACCTACGTTGGGTAAACCTACTATACCACACTTTAAAGCCATATTGTATAAACAGCCGCAAAGATAGGCAGAACTGGCTTCTTTATTAAGCTTTACCTGTAATAGCCATCATCCTTTTCGTTACCCATGAATATGGGGAAATTTACCCGTCCGAAAAGGTAATATGTACCATTGAGGTAATAAGGCAGGTATTCTCCACATGCCTCAAAATTCAAATGCCTTTTCTTTCCAGTCTTAACAGTTGCCCCTAGTCCAAGACCTACTGATCCGCGTTTTACTGTTTCTGGTTCTGCCAAAATTCTTGCATATCCGAAATAAGGATGCAGATAAACGAAACGATATGCGAACGCTTTGATTCCGAAATTAAATACAAAGGTGTTGGCCTGCGTATTATATAGGTTGTAGGTGCCGGTAACATTAGCAAACAATCTGCTATTTATATTCAAATCTGCCGATAAGTGAGCACCATATCCTTGACTAGTTGCCAAACCGGTATAATTAGCAGTTCCCCCATTTAGCCCAATAGAAAGAAAATCTGCTTTGATGGGCTGAGCGTTTAATACACTCACCGATAAAGAGAAAAACAAAACAGTTGAAAATATACGCATGACCTAAAACGACAAAATTAGCTTAGACATATAGACAATCCCAAAAATTAAACTCCATAATTTCAACGATGCCCAAAACCGAAGGTAGTTGAATTTATTCTTGGGAATTTTATCATAGACATTTTATCGTTCTAACGGCAAACCGTAGCTTCAGTACATATTTTGAACTTTATATGCATTAGTTTTCTTAGTTATATATTCAATTTTCATTATGCAATTACTTTTATCATAC
Source organism: Chitinophaga pinensis (assembly GCA_943369355.1). GTDB lineage: Bacteria > Bacteroidota > Bacteroidia > UBA7662 > UBA7662 > UBA7662. The sequence goes on from CALRMX020000001.1 coordinate 309,700, forward strand.
CTCAAGGGGTATTGGAAATATGTCTTACTGGCACTCTTATTGGCAGCTATAAACCAGGTCTTTTCTTTACTTGACCCTTGGATATTTCAAAAGGTAATTGACCAGTATGTGATCACCAAGGAGAAGAACTTACTCGTTAATTTAACCACACAAGATTTTATTTACGGTGCCGGACTTCTTATTCTAGCAGCTATGGGTGTTGCAATGGTAAGTAGAATAGCGAAAAATTTCCAGGACTACTATGTAAATGTTATTACCCAAAAATTGGGAGCTCAAATTTACAGTGATGGATTAAGTCATTCGTTAGACCTACCTTATCAGGTATTTGAAGATCAAAGGAGCGGTGAGACTTTAGGAATTCTTCAAAAAGTACGAATTGACGTAGAAAGACTTGTTTCAGCTTTTGTAAACATTCTATTTACCTCTGTTGTAGGAATTGTATTTGTTATGATTTATGCCTACAACGTTTATTGGGCAATTGCTCCGGTATATTTTTCCGCAGTTCCTCTCCTAGCTATTTTGAGTTCAGTCTTGAGCAAAAGAATTAAACGAATTCAAAAAACTATCGTAGGCGAAACAACCTCTCTGGCAGGAAGCACCACCGAATCCCTTAGGAATATTGAATTAGTCAAAAGTTTAGGGTTAGCAGAACAGGAAACCGCCAGATTGAATAGTATCACCAATAAAATTCTTGGGCTCGAGCTTAAGAAGGTAAAGTACATCAGGAGTTTATCTTTTATCCAAGGAACCTTCGTGAATCTGATGAGAAACGGAATCCTTATGATGATGCTTTACCTCATTTTTGCGGATAAAATTTCGGTCGGGCAATTCTTCAGCCTTTTCATTTATAGCTTCTTCATATTTGGACCATTGCAAGAACTAGGAAACATAATCAATATATACAGAGAAGCTGAAGTATCTCTAAATAATTTCCAAAAAATACTAAATATACCTAAGGAAGAAAAAGCTGCTAATCCTGAAGCAATAGGCCCTTTAACTCAACTTCAATTTCAAAATGTAGGCTTCAAGCACCTTACTTCTAAACATCGAGCTTTAGATGGGGTGAGCTTCAAGGTAGAAAAAGGAGAAACCATAGCCTTTGTAGGCCCTAGTGGATCTGGCAAAACAACTCTGGTTAAACTATTAGTTGGGTTATATCGACCTGAACAAGGTCAAATTTTGTACAATGACGTTGCTTCCGATAGAATTGATCTGGATGAGTTGAGACGAAACATAGGATTCGTTACTCAGGATACTCAACTCTTCGCGGGCACAATACGGGAAAATTTACAGTTTTCTTCACCGGGTGCTACAGATGCTGAATGCTACGATGTTCTCGAAAAAGCAGCTTGTCAAAATTTGATGTCTAGAGCTGAGAACGGCTTAGATAGTGTCATCGGAGAAGGTGGCGTTAAGGTATCTGGTGGAGAAAAACAACGCTTGAGCATAGCAAGGGCATTATTAAGAAAACCTAAACTTCTAGTTTTCGATGAAGCAACTTCATCGTTGGACTCCATAACCGAAGAAGAAATAAGCACTACGATACGGGACCTTTCGGGGAATGGAGAACACATCACAATATTAATTGCCCATCGTTTAAGCACCATCATGCATGCAGACCGAATCTATGTCCTTGAAAAAGGTAAAATTATAGAATCTGGTCAGCACGACCACCTTTTAGAATTGAAGGGCCTATACTACGCTATGTGGCGTCAACAAATCGGAGAAAGAACGACTATTGAAAGTTAAATAAGCCATTAAAATAACCCAGTTATGTTTCCAGAATCATCGATATCGATTGACTCAGCAGCTGGGGTATTTGGCAAGCCTGGCATGCGCATGATGTCGCCAGCTATCGGGATTAAAAACCCTGCACCAGCAGCAAATTCTACCTCTCTAATCGTAATTGTAAAATTTCTTGGGGCATTAACAAGCTTGGGATTGTCGGAAAAGCTGTACTGAGTCTTAGCCATACATATCGGAAAGTTACCCAAACCAAGTTTATCAATTAGTTTTAGGTCGCTTATTGCTTTGGCCTGGAATTGAACTGCATCGGCGCGGTAAATTTCTTTGGCGATGGTACTTATTTTTTCTCTAGAGGACATGTTATCCTGATAGATAAACCTATGCCTAGTTGTTTTGGATGCAGCTGTATCTACGATTATTTGAGCCAATTCAATTGCACCTTCCCCACCTTTTGACCAGACGTTTACCACCGAAGCTTTAATTCCTTCCTTTTGGCAATTTTCTAAAACTGTCGACAACTCCAAATCTGTGTCATTTGGGAATTTATTAATTGCCACTATCGGTTCTACACCAAATTTTCTAACGTTTTCGGCATGTTGGAACAAATTAGCCAATCCTACTTTAAGCAATGCAAGATTCTCATTATTCAGCTCACCTAACTCACAGCCGCCATGATATTTCAATGCTCTCACTGTTGCTACTAAAACCACAACTTTGGGCGAAATCCCCCCATTCCTACACTTAAGGTCTAGAAATTTTTCGCCACCCAAATCAAAAGCAAAACCTGCTTCAGTAACTACATAAGGCCTTAAACTCATTGCCATCCTCGTAGCAAGAATAGTATTTGTGCCCTGAGCGATGTTGGCAAATGGACCGCCATGCAAAATGACCGGGTTGGCAGCAAGAGTTTGAACGAGGTTAGGTTTAATCGCTTCTTTTAACAATGCTGCCATGGCTCCTTCGGCTTTTAAATCGCGCGCAAAAACTGGATTCCCAGAAAAGTCTTTTCCGACATAAATATTTCCTAATCTTTTTTTCAAATCGGAAATACTGGAACTGAAGCATAAAATAGCCATCACTTCCGATGCAGCGGTTATATTGAATCCGGTCTCACGCATGAAACCATTAGTCGCCCCACCCATGCCAACGATAATTTCCCTCAAAGCCCGATCATTCATATCAAAGACCCTTTTCCAGCGAACAGTTCTGGGGTCAATATGTACATGAGGATTTTTTGCCTGGATGGCATTATCAATCATCGCAGCTAACAAATTATTCGCTTTTTCAATAGCAGCGAAATCACCTGTAAAGTGCAAATTGATATCTTCCATGGGCAATACTTGAGAATAGCCCCCACCTGTAGCTCCCCCTTTCATGCCGAACACGGGCCCCATAGAAGGCTCTCGTAATGCCGCTATTGCAGGTGCCCCAATTAAGTTTAATGCATCTGTGAGTCCAATACTTACTGTGGTTTTGCCTTCGCCTGCTGGAGTGGGTGTAATGGCCGATACCAAAATTAAACTAGATTTCTGTACCGTACTTTCATCTATTAAATCAAGCGAAAGCTTTGCTTTATCTTTACCATAAGGGATGATTTTTTCAGCTGAGATACCACATTTTGTGGCTATTTCTTCAATCGGTTTCGCTTTGAATTGTCTCGCAATTTCTAGGTCTGTGGCCATACATCGAATCTTTTGCAACTCTAATTTCGGATAAAAATACCTATTTTAACAAAAAAGATTATCTTATGAAAAATCTACATTTTGCGGTTCTTTTATCGGGTTGTGGGGTTTACGATGGCAGTGAAATACATGAATCGGTACTTACTTTACTTGCAATCGACGAATGCGGTGGATCCTATCAATGTATTGCCCCTTCTGGAAATCAATACCACGTAATTAATCATGTCGATGGTAGTGTACAGCCTCACTCCAGAAATATCATAGAAGAATCGGCGCGTATTGCCAGAGGGAACATTAAAAGCATTCACGAAATAAACGCAAGTGACTATGTTGGTCTCATTATTCCTGGTGGGTTTGGCGCTGCAAAAAATTTAAACCAATGGGCCATCGAAGGCCCAAATGGTGGAATATCTGAAGAAGTGAAGGATCTGATATTACAGTTCATTTCATCAAACAAGCCCATTGGTGCCATGTGTATGGGCCCAACTGTAGTGGCTAAAGCCTTGCAAAACAGTGGAATAACCGCTCGAATAACGGTAGGGAGTATTCATGCCGAATCTCCTTATGATATAGGTGCAATATCAATGGGGTTAGAATCAATCGGAATGGAGATAGTAATGAGAAAAAAAGATGAAGTGGAAGTAGACACAGAACATAAAATTGTAACTGCGCCTTGTTATATGATGGAATGCAGTATAAGTGACATTCGCGCAAATACGCTATTGCTAGTTCAATCAGTGATAACACTTATTTCACAATGACCTGTTTAAGCTTTATATCTTCTCAGTAATAAGAACAACACCAATGAAACGGGGAGGCAAATAGTAATCCATCCAACTACAGCTGAAAAACCAAGTTCATAAAAAAAACTCCCAAATAAATTTAGCTCTGATAATTGTGCGGTTAACTGACTAGTAGTAGGTAACTCTCGCCCTAAAATTCTTCCTCCAAAAAGTGTAAAAGGAATGATTAAAGCCAGTTGCAAAGGATACAAACCATAAAGTATTAACAAGACTAAAGGAACATTAAGTCGAAACACCCAACAAATCACCAAAACGATGGCTGTTACAGGTCCGATAATTGGAAACATAGCTGCAAAAAAAGCGAATGCAACTGTAGCAGCTACATTCGCTCTATTCCCATTAGATGTAAAAAAAGCTAGAACCTTGTTAACGAATTCACCTATCCTTTTCACGTTTCAAAACTCGAAGAATTAATGCTATTAATAGCGGGTTCACAAAAAAATCATGTCAAAGTGTGGTCTACATCACTGGAAATCTTTCGGGACTATCTCAAATTACTTAACATTGTCGCATAATTTTTTTTGTATGCAAAAGATTAAGGTAACAAACCCTGTTGTTGAACTCGATGGTGATGAAATGACCAGAATAATTTGGAAATACATCAAGGACAAACTTATTCTCCCCTATTTAGATGTGGAGATTAAATATTTTGACCTTGGAATGGAATATAGAGATGCTACCAACGACCAAGTAACGGTTGAAGCTGCTGAAGCCATAAAAAAGTACAATGTGGGCATTAAGTGTGCTACCATTACACCAGATGAGGCCAGGGTACAGGAATTTGGTTTAAAGCAAATGTGGAAGTCGCCAAATGGAACTATCCGAAATATTCTCGATGGAACAGTTTTCAGAGAACCGATTGTGATTAATAATATTCCCAGACTAGTTCCCAATTGGACAGCCCCAATCTGCATTGGGCGTCATGCTTTCGGCGACCAGTATAGAGCTACTGATTTTGTGACTAAAGGTAAGGGAAAGCTTACCATTAAATTCGAAGGAGAAGATGGTAGCGTAATTCAACATGAGGTTTATAATTTCAAAGATGATGGTGTTGCCTTGGCTATGTACAATACGGATGAGTCAATAATTGGATTTGCCCGTGCTTGCTTTAACCAAGCCCTGATTAAAAAATGGCCATTATACTTATCAACCAAAAACACGATTCTCAAAAAATACGACGGAAGGTTTAAGGACATCTTCGAATCTATTTACCAAAAAGAATTTAAAACTCAATTTGGAGCGGCTGGAATTACCTATGAACACCGTTTAATTGACGATATGGTTGCATCTGCTTTGAAGTGGAACGGCAACTTTGTGTGGGCTTGTAAAAACTACGATGGCGATGTGCAGTCAGATACCGTAGCACAAGGATTTGGATCATTAGGATTAATGACTTCTGTATTAGTTACACCCGATGGAAAAACAATGGAAGCTGAAGCCGCGCATGGCACGGTAACTAGGCATTTTCGCATGCATCAGCAAGGAAAAGCTACCAGTACAAATCCTATTGCTTCTATTTTTGCTTGGACAAGAGGTTTGGCCTTTCGAGGCAAGTTAGATGAGAATACGGCTTTAATAAATTTTTGCAACGCTTTAGAATCGGTGTGTATTGAAACAGTTGAAGCTGGATTTATGACTAAGGATTTAGCTGTTTGTATTCATGGAAACGGAGTTAAACATGGAGAGCACTATTTGAACACGGAAGAGTTTTTGGATAAGCTCGATGAAAACCTTAGAAACAAATTAAATAAATAAATAAAAAAGCCCCGATTTTCGGGGCTTTTTTGATTTTAAACATGCTATACTTAGACTATTTGCTTGATTTCTGGGGAAGAAGAAGTGGATATTTTTGCTGGGCAAAATGGTGAATGCCAAAAATTGTCGCAGAAAAAAACAAATCTCCAGCTACGCTATTTTGAATGAATGGTACCGCTGCAAGGTAGCATGCTCCCAAACCTGAAATAGTTTGAGGATACATACTTCCTTCAAGCCAAACCATGAAGTTCGAAGTCAAAAAGAAAATAGCTGAAGCAGAAATACTACGAATACCAATCGATTTAAGCGAAATTCTTCGGGTAGTACTACCAATCCATGTAATGAGTAAATATGTTCCATAAATCACCATAGGTCCCGACTGAAAAGGGTAACTCAAATCGTTATACCCATACAATATGCTATTCACAAGTAAGTCACTCATAACTGCTATTACGAATACCACTAGGTAGCGCATCGAGGAAACCGGGATAAACGCCCCTGCAAACAAGGCAATTGCAGCCATAGGACTAAAATTAACCGGATGAGGCATTAATCTAGTCAAAGAAAGAATGACTAACATCGATGTTAGTGTTAGGATTCTGGTGGTATTGCTGTTCATAAAGAAAGTTGTGAGCGACAAAGTTAATCAAACAAGATTAATTCAATAACGTGATATAGCATTATCCGCTTGGGCTTCCATTTTCATTTTTACGGCCAAATTATCCCCCAAATAATTTTCAATCATAAAATGAACGACATAAAGTACTGGTGTGAGAAGAAGAGCTACGAGAAATTTATAGGAGTAATTAAGTATACAGATGCTAATTACTAAAGTAAAATCCCAACCAGCACCAATATAAAAGGCTATAAAAAGAACCACGAACGAGTCAATAAACTGTGAAACAAGCGTAGAACCAGTTGCACGTGCCCAGATGTACTTTTCACCAGTCATGGTCTTTACCTTGTGAAATACATACACATCTACAAATTGACCTATTAAAAAGGCAATGAGCGAACCTGCAATTATCCATAATCCTTGTCCAAAAACAGCATCAAAAGCTGACTGCATATTACCCACTCCTTTCGCCGCCTGACTCCCTACCCAAAATTCAGCTGGTTCCAAATCTACTGCCAAGTAAATTATCCCAAATGCAAACAGTATGATTCCAGCTGCAAACCAAGAGAATATTTTCACCCCAGATTTGCCATAGTACTCATTGATCAAATCGGTCATGATAAAAACTATGGGCCAAAGCAAAACACCAGCCGTTAAATTAAAACCTAATCCTGTAGTTCCTAGAATGTTCAGCTGCAGTGGTTCTAAGTCAAAACTTCTTTCCAATGAAAAAATTTTCACGCCAATGAATTCTGCAAGTAGAGCATTGGCAATGAAAAAACCACCTAAGACTAAAAACAAGTATACTTTTTTGCTTTCCCACATATTGAGTTCTCTCATGCTTATAAAACCTATTTTTGAATAATCTTGTTCTGACCTTTTGAAGTATGATAAATTTCAGTGTTTTTAACCCAACTCGAGTACATTTTGGACGTAAAGTAGCACACCAAATTGGTAGTGACGCAAAATTATTCGGAAATAAGGCTCTAATACTTATTGGTAAAGGGTCTGTAAAAAAGAATGGAATACTTCACGATGTGTGTTCGGCACTTGATAACGCAGGTATCGAATGGTGTTTATTCGAAGGGATTAAATCTAATCCGGTGTATGAAGACGCCGACAATGCTGTACACTTATCTAAATCCTTCGGAGCAGATATGATCATTGCTGTAGGAGGCGGTTCTGTAATCGACACGGCAAAAAGCGTGGCAGTAGGTCATTTTGTTAATCATAGTGTGTGGGAGTTTTTCAAAGGGAACGGAATACTTCCCCAAAGAGCACTACCACTTTTTGTTGTACTTACTTTAGCCGCCACAGGAACCGAGATGAATCGATTTACGGTGCTGCAAGACACCCTAAATAGGAATAAACGTGGATGGGGTCATGAATTACTTTATCCCAAAGTCGCCTATCTCGACCCTACCTACACCTACTCTGTTCCATCAGATTATACCGCTTATGGCGTCTCGGATATGTTGGCACATACCTTTGAGTTGTATTTCGGAGTCGATAATGCACCTCTCAGTGATCATTTCGCTACTGACGTTGTGAAATTAGGATTTGAGTATGGCCCTTTAGCCGTTCAGCAAGCTAATCATTACGAAGCCAGAGCGAATATTCTTTGGTTATCTACGGTAGCGCTCAATGGAACTTTGCAATCGGGTAAAAAGACAGGTGATTTTGGTGTACACGCCTTTGAACATGTGCTTAGCGTGCTGTATGATATCCCTCATGGTGCAGGACTTAGCGTAGTTTATCCCGCCTGGATGAAACATTTCTACAATAAGATAGAAGATAAACTGAATTTCATGGCAAATCGAGTCTTGGGCAACGAAAAAACCGGAATTGATTTCATTGCCGAACTTGAATATTTCTATAGCCTCATCGGAACTCCAAAACGTTTGTCTGAAATTGGAATACACAGCGAAAAGCATCAGGAAATTTTAGAAGCGCTCGTTCAAAACCAGGTGAGAGGTGCTTATTTCGATATGAACTTAGATGATTATAAAGCCTTGTTAAAGCTTATGGCTTAATGATACCTTCCAAATATCTCAGTAGCAGTAAGTTGTGCCTTGTGAAGTGCTTCAATATTCAAGTCTAGCTCAATCCCATTTTTCCTGAAATATTGTATCATTATTTCGGTGGCCATATTACCCACTAAATCATCATTCGCCATAGGGCAACCACCGTATCCAAGTAATGCTCCATCAAACCTCGAGCAACCTGATTTATATGCTGCTTCAAGCTTTTGCTGTCGAACAGCAGGATGACTGTGTAGGTGAACGCCGAATTCTACTTGCGGGTAAAATGGCGTGATGGCTGTATATACTTCATTGATTTGTTCTGGAGATGCTACACCTACGGTATCGGAAAACGACATGATAGTAATATCAAGCTCGGCAATTTTATCTACCCATTCTTGTACTAATTCAGTACTGTATGCTTCTCCATAGGGGTTGCCAAAACCCATAGATAAGTACACAACCAGCTTTCTATTTTTAGATGAACACAATTCTTGAATTTCGTGGAGCAGCGTGAATGATTGCTCGATGGATAGATTGGTATTCCGCTTTTGGAATATTTCAGATACCGAAAAAGGATAGCCCAGATATTCAATCTCATCAAATGAACACGCATCTAAAGCACCTCTTTTATTGGCTACTATGGCCAATAGTTTTGTCGCACTCTTATGTAAAAGTAACTTCTTGACAATCTCTCGGGTATCCTTCATTTGAGGAATAGCCTTTTCTGACACAAAACTTCCAAAGTCTAGCGTATCAAACCCTATTTCCAGCAGTTCATTTAGGTACTTCACCTTTAAATCAGTCGGGATGAACGTATGAATGCCCTGCATGGCATCTCTTGGGCACTCAATTAGCTTAATCCGTTCCTTGTTCTTTTCCACTATTAAATTTCTTTTTCGTCCACTCTTGGTTCATTTCCTTGGAAAATGCCTCAAATCCTGTTAATTTTCAGCGTTTTTCGCAAAAGCCGAAAAAACACCCCGGCATGAACTTGACTGACCACAAAGAAAACACATCGAAGCCATTATCTGGTGAAGAAGTAGTTAATCCAAATGAAATTCAACCTTCAGAGGCTCCTTCGGAGGTTGGCGCTACTGAAAATGTAGACCTCGAGGAGAATGTAAGCGATACTTATAAAGCTGAAATTATTGCTGAAAATCTCATCCCAGAATTAACAACTTCGGATGAAGAAGAAGATGAGCACGAAATTGAGGATCTTCAAGACGAATCTCTCTTTGAAGGTTTAGAAATTGATGCCTTAGTTCAACACTTTAATGACCTCATTAAAAGTGAAAATTTAAGTTCTGTCAAAAACAAAATATTCACACTAAAACAACTCATTGAAGCTCATTTTGAAAAAGAAAGGCATGAAAAATATGCGGCTTTCTTGGAAGAAGGGAACGACTCTGAAGAATTTGCACCTGCTCCATCTCCTTTACACTTACTGTATTTAGAGCAGCTTAGTCGATACAGTGAACGAAGAAACAAGGAAAAAGAGTCTAGAGACCAACAATACCTTTCCAATTTTCAGAAAAAAGAAGAACTACTTGAAAAACTAAAACTGCTGGTAGAATCTGAAGAACAAGGTAGCCACGACAGGCTGAAAGACCTGAATAACCAGTGGAAAGAAATAGGCCCCGTAGCACTAGCACAAAGAAAAGAGCAGTGGCAACGTTATCACTTTTTAATTGATAAGTTCTACGATAATCTCCGAATTAATCGCGAACTCAAAGAACTTGATTTACACAAAAACTTAGTAGCGAAGACTGAGCTATGTGAAAAAGCTGAGGAACTATTGCTCGAAGCATCGGTAAAAAAAGCAGTAGATGCTCTGAATCATCTACACGAAAATTGGAAGCAAATTGGCCCTGTACCTCGGGAACAAAAAGAAACGATTTGGGACCGTTTTAAGTCAGCATCAGATAAAATCTACGAAAAACGAAAAGAATTTTTCCAGGTTTTAGATGGTGAACGCGGTGAAAACTTGAAGCGCAAAGAAGCACTTTGTTCTAAAGTAGAGGAATTAATCAAACAAGAACCTAAAGAGCATAATGGTTGGCAAAAAGTAACTGAGGCAATAGAAGCTATTCAGGCGGAATGGAAAACCATAGGCTTTGCGCCGAAAGCTGAAAATGCAGTAATATGGAAAAGATTTAAAGAAGCTTGTGATCAAGTATACCAAGCTAAAAATCAATTTTACCGTCATATCAGGCAGGACCAACTCGACAATTTGAGCAAGAAGAATACGCTTTGTGAACAAGCTGAAGCTTTAGAGAATTCTGAGGATTGGAAGGCTTCTACAGATGCCCTGATTCGGCTTCAAAAGGAATGGAAAAAGATTGGTCCAGTACCTAAGAAAAATAGCGATAAAGTTTGGAAGCGCTTTAGAACGGCATGTGATAACTTCTTCAAACGCAAGAATGAACATTTTGCCTCCATGGATAGCAGTCAAGAGAAAAACCTGCTTGCAAAAGTAGCGCTCATTGAGCGTATAGAGGCTTTTCAGCTTTCAGGAAAGGATCAAGAAGATTTAGAAGCTTTGAAACTCCTTCAAAAGGAATGGCTAGAAATTGGTTTTATCCCGTTAAAAAACAAAGTAGAAATTCAAGAGAAATATCGGAAAGCGATTAATGCTCATTTCGACAAACTCAAGCTTAGTGCGAATGAGAAAACAAGGATTAGTTTTCAGAATAAAGTAGACGCCATTAAACAGGACAGAGATGGTGATAAGTTGATGAGAAAAGAGCATTTTCAGATTCAGCACCGAATTAGCTCAATTCAAAATGACATTGCTCTTTGGGAAAACAACATGGAATTTTTTACCGCATCAAAAAATTCTAAAAATGCCGAGGTTTTAAAAAGGGAAATAGAGCTCAAAATTGAAAAAGCCAAAGCCGAAATAGCACAATTAAAAGAGAAACTAACCATACTACGTGAATCATGAATCCAAACTTCTAGAACAAAGTCCAGTCATTTTTTATGATGGAAAATGTGTTCTTTGCAGTTGGACTATCAAATTCATTTTAAAGTTTGACAAGAACCAAAAGTTCTTTTTTTCTGACTTTCAAAGTCAGTGTGCACGAGAATTTGGTGTTTATTCACTTGAGCCCGAAACTGTAATCCTCTGGCATCAACACCGAGTTTACTATAAGTCAAACGGAATTCTAAAAATAGGTCAACTTCTCGGTGGTGCTTGGAAAATATTAGTTGTATTTAAGATTATTCCGCTTTTTATTCGTGATTACTGCTACGACTTAATAGCCAAGTACCGGTATTATGTATTTGGGAAATATGAGCAATGTCCATTACCAAGTCCAGAGTTTCGTTCTAGATTTCTCTCGTAAAATTTAGTTATCGTATTTCTCCAGTTGCTTGATAAATACTTGGATATCTTTCGGATAAGGTGCTTCTACATTAATCTCTGTTGATTCATTCAGATTAAATTTTATCTGCCGTGCATGAAGAGCGAATCTAGATATCATTGGACGTTCTTCTTCAAACTCGCTTATTTTAAACTTCCGCTTCAATCGTGACAAAAAAGGCTCTTTGCCACCGTAAGCCAAATCACCCGCAATTGTCGCTTTTTGAGAAGCTAAATGCACCCTAATTTGATGGGTTCTGCCAGTAATAGGAGTACACTCAACTAAAGTATAATGCCTGAAATATTTAACCGAACTAAAATAAGTCAAGGCATCTTTTCCTTCAGAAAAATCAATTCGCATTAAACCGTTTCTTGCGGTTCCTATCGGTAAATCCACCTCTAGATTTTCAAATTTGTGGATTCCATCAACGATAGCATGATATCTCTTTAAAACTCTTCTATGCTCAAATTCCATTGCTATTGTCCGGTAGGTATCATCATCTTTGGCTAATACCAATACACCAGAAGTTTCTTTATCGAGTCTGTGACACAGCCGCAATTCAGGATTATAAGAACGAGCCAATTTCAATAAACTAGTTTTCTCTGTAAAACGCTCGTCTAATGAACTTAGATGAGGTGGCTTATTCAGAACTACGACCTGTTCATTTTCAAATAGAATCAGATCATTAAAAGAAGGTGCTTTCATTGCAGCAAAAGTACCCTTTGAAAGTTATTTGTCGACAACCTTTTTTAAAGTAACCCCAAAAGTTGAACCTGCACCAACCGTACTTCTCACGGTAATTGTTTGGTTATGTGCTTCCATGATGTGCTTCACAATACTCAATCCTAGTCCTGTGCCCCCCTCTTCTCTAGATCTACCTTTATCTACTCTGTAAAATCTCTCGAACAATCTCGGCAAATGCTCCTCCGCAATCCCAATACCCGTATCTGAAATCTCTATAAGATAATAGGTGTCCATATCGTAAATGCCGGCTAACGTTTGACCACCAGTATTTCCATACTTAATTGAATTTGTGATCAAATTCACCAATACTTGACGAATTCGTTTCTTGTCTGCTTGAACAAAAAATGGAGGAGTACAACCTTGTTTAAATCCTAGGATTATGTCTTTTTCTTTCGCTTTTAACTCAAGAGCATCGTATATATCCTTAATGAGGTCCCACACTTCAAAAGTTTCTAGATCTAGTTTCGTTTCTCCCGATTCTAGTTCAGAAATAGTTAATAGATCCTTTACAAGTACCTCCATCCTATCAGCACTTTTGGCTGCTTTTTTAAGAAAGTGGCGAGTAAGCTCTTTGTCGTCTATCGCCCCATCGAGCAACGTATGGATATAACCTTGAATATTGAATATCGGCGTTTTCAATTCATGTGAAACATTCCCGAGAAATTCTTTTCGGTATTCTTCCATGATTGCCATTTGCTCGTTTTCAGAAGTCTTTTCTTTCGCCCAATTTGCCACTTCAATTTCAACCTCCCCTAAGGGGTCACTTCCTAACTTTTCTTCAACTAAAGCATTGAATTTGTTTGACTTGTAATTATAAATCGTCTTGTAGATGACTTTAATCTTACGGTAAATAAAGTAGTTAACTGCGAATAAAACTGTTAGATAAAATACACCAAACATCAATGCTGTTGTAATTATTGATGCGGCAAAACCTAGCCCTGCTATAATTACTATTAGAAAATATAAAACGGCCAAGATGGCCGCTACTAAAATAGATAAACTAACAGGAGTAGGGTTTTTCATTCAGCTCCGAATTTATAACCAACACCTTTCACTGTTGTTATATAATCTTCCCCCACTTTTTCTCGTAATTTTCTAATATGTACGTCAATCGTACGGTTTATCACAACTACATCATTACCCCAAATTTGCTCCAAGATCATGTCTCGGGTGAATACTTTACCAGGTTTGGAAGCAAGTAAATACAGTAATTCGAATTCTTTCTTAGCAAGGTTAATTTGCTTTTCACCTCTGTTAACTACAAAAGTTTCCCTATCAATAACTAAATCACCCACCACTATTTTCGGTTGTATGATTTCGTCTTTCCCACCAGTTCTTCTCAAAATGGCATTAATTCTACTAATTAGTGCCCTTGGTTTGATTGGTTTAGCAATGTAATCGTCTGCCCCAGCATTAAAGCCCATTACCTCTACAAACTCTTCATTTCTAGCGGTAAGAAAAACGATAAAGGTATCTTTGAGCTTCTCAATTTCCCTTAACTGACGACATGTTTCGATGCCATCCATCTTAGGCATCATGATGTCGAGAATGATTAAATCAGGCTTAGACTCTTTAGCAGATTTAAGAGCATCGACTCCATTACTGGCGGTACTAACTTCGTAGCCCTCTTTAGTTAAGTTGTAGGCAATTATTTCTAATATATCTGGCTCATCATCTACTGCTAATATTTTGAATTTAGAAGCACTCATAGTTTAAATTTTGGTTCAAAGAAAGTTACATTTTTCACTACGAAGCTTCATTTACTCGTTAAGAAATTATTAATTCAAGATGTTAGTCAGTTTGTCCTCTAAAGCCTTACCTCTTAAATTACGATCTACAATCACTCCTGCCGGATCAATTAAATAGGTAGCAGGAATGGAAGTGATATTATACAAACGGGCTGCTTCACTATCCCAATACTTAAGATCACTGACATGCAACCAGGTAAGATTATCACTTTTGATGGCTTTTACCCAGTCGGTAGAGTCACGATCCAAACTAACGCCTAGAATGTCGAACCCTTTGTCTTTAAAACGATTATAAAGTTTTACTACGTTCGGATTTTCTTGACGACATGGTCCACACCATGATGCCCAAAAATCAATAAGAATGTATTTACCCCGGAGCTCAGATAGTTTTATCAGCTTACCTTCTGGTGTTTTTAGCGTAAAATCGGGTGCAATTTTACCTACTTGCAAATTGGCCTGTGCAGCGTATGGCTTTAAAAACTCTACAAAATAAGCCGTGTACTTTGATTTGGGTGCTTGTAATTGAAACTTTTCTAAAAGTTCAATATACCAAGTGTAATTATTTTCGGGCTGAATAAAACCACCTGCGAATAAAGCAGCATAGATAGGAATTACAGTTTTGTCTTCTTCTTTGAAGAAATTCAACACCTTTTCCTTTTGCTTAGCTTCCAATGCAGAATACTTCTCTTGTGCAACTACTCGAACGCTATCAAACTTAGGCGTATTGGCAAATGGTTCTAGCATCGCATTCAGCTTATTAACTTCTTGCTGAAAGGAGTTAAATGAACCAAAATATTCCTTTAAACGCTCCGCCCCTTCTGAACCTTGAACCTGGTATTGAGAGTCAAAATCTTTTAGGTTACTTGTAATTTCAATTTCTTTACCATTTTCGGCTAAAAATGGAATCAGTTTTCCTTCTAAAGTTAAAACCAATACAGTAGGTTCGCTAGCAACGGCGTTCATTTCAAACTTACCCGTTTTATCCAAAACAACTGAGTCAAGCGTAACTACCTGTTTATTCGTAAACTCTACGAGTTTTAACATTTTGCCATCGGCATCTTCAATTATGCCTGACAAGTTAAATTTACCTGAATTGGAGGCATTACAACTCGACAATAGGCTTGCTAAAGCGATAATGAGTATTTTTTTCATCTAGTTTTCAATGAGTTCTACAAAAATTTTATTCGCCAATTTTGGGTCGGCTTTACCTTGAGTAACTTTCATAAGTTCACCCATAAACAAACCTAATACGCCTTTTTTGCCCGAACGATATTCCTCCACTTTTTCAGGATACTGCAGTAATATGGATTTAGCTTTTTCTTTCAAATTGTCCTCATTCGAGTCTTGAACTACATTTAGCCGCTTGGCTATTTCCAACGGAGATTCATTTGATATTAATAATTCGGGGAACACACGCTGAGTCGCAGCCGAATTACTTATTACATTTTCATCTACTAATTTGATGAGTTCCGAAAGCCGTGAAGCCGACAAATTCAGTTCTTTCATTTCCTTGGCTTCGGAATTTAAAACTGATTTAACTGGTCCCATGATCCAATTCGCAACAGCTTTGTAGTTGGGATTATGTTTTACTACTTCTTCGAAAAAGAGGGCATATTCTTTAGAATCGGTAAGCACCTGAGCATCGTAAGATGAAAGCTTATACTCGTCTTGAAACTTATTCAATAAAAAATTTGGCAATGGCGGCATCATTGAGCGAACCTCATCTATATATGCTTTATCAATAACTACAGGCTGTAAATCAGGTTCAGGGAAGTATCGATAGTCGTTGGCTTGTTCTTTTGAACGTAGCGAAAACGTGGTTCCATTTACTGCATCAAAACTCCTCGTTTCTGAAGATAGCTTGTGTCCACTTTCTAATAACTCAATTTGACGTTGAAACTCGAATTCTATGGCGCGTTGTACGTTGCGAATTGAATTCATGTTTTTAACCTCTATCTTGGTTCCAAACTCTGAGGCACCTCGCTTTCTAACTGAAATGTTTGCATCACATCGCAAACTACCTTCTTCCATATTTCCATCACATATCTCTAAATACCGAACGAGTTTTCGGATTTCTGTTAGATAATTGTATGCTTCTTTAGAGGATCGTATATCAGGTTCACTCACTATCTCCAATAAGGGAACTCCACACCTATTTAAATCTACCAAGGAGTCGTAAGCATCCATATCGTGTATGCTCTTTCCGGCATCTTCTTCGATATGAATTCGGGTAATACCAATCCTTTTAGTTTTTCCTGAGTCGTCTTTGGTTTCAACCCATCCGTTGAAACAAATTGGAGTAGTGTGCTGGGTTATTTGATACCCTTTGGGTAAATCGGCATAGAAGTAATTTTTCCGTGCAAATTCGTTCCATGTCCGAATTTCACAATTTGTTGAAATTCCAAGCTTGATGGCATATTCTAAAACGCTATTGTTTAATACAGGTAGAGTACCGGGATGTCCTAAAGATATAGGACTTACCAAAGTATTGGGATTAGCACCGTAGGTTGCTTCATCGCTTGAAAAGGCCTTACTTGCTGTGGCTAGCTGTGCGTGCACCTCCAGTCCTACGACTAATTCATAATCTTCGTAGATGTTATTCATCATCTTAAGTTTAATAACTTATGAGCTTCTTCTAATGCATCTGGTAATCGGTTCACGTCGCTACCACCAGCTGTAGCGAACGTATTTTGTCCACCACCACCACCTTGAACAATTTTGGCAAGCTCTTTAACCAGTTGATTAGCATTAACCGTAAGCTTTTTGGAAGCTTCGTCTCCAACTGCTACAACCAGGTGAGCTTTTCCTTCGTGGAGCATTGCCAAAACGATGACTGAGGAAGGAATTCTACGCAAAGTTTGCGCTACTTTTTTCATTACCTCCACCGATGGCGAATCAATTTGCTTGATTAAAATGTCTAATCCGCCATTCTTAACGAGTTGACCAGATAATAAATCAACTTGTAAACTAGCTGTAAAATCCTCCATTACTTCTAGTTGCTTCCTAAGCATTTGATTATCATCGCCCATTTTAGTAACGGCATGAATCACATTCTTAGGATTTCGAAGTAACTCGGTCAGTTCCAAAAGTGTTTTGGAATGCGACTCCAGGTAGTTTAACGCGTTAATGTCAGTGTAAGCTTCAATCCTACGTACACCTGTGGCAATTGACGACTCTGAAGTAATCTTTAGTAATCCTATTTCATTGGTGTTTTTAACGTGAGTTCCTCCACACAATTCAACAGAAAATTTCGCGTCGAATGTGATTACCCTTACCGTATCCCCATATTTTTCTCCGAATAGGGCCATCGCTCCCAAATCTTTTGCCGTTTGAATTGGAACATCACGCCTTTCATCCAAGGGTATTGCAGCTTTGATCTTTTCGTTCACTAATGCTTCAATTCTCTCAATTTGTTCATCGGTTAGCTTCGTAAAGTGAGAAAAATCAAAACGTAGATATTCATCATTCACCAAGCTTCCTTTTTGTTCAACATGTTTTCCGAGTACTTCGCGTAATGCTGCATGCAGCAGGTGCGTGCCACTATGGTTTTTCGTTACCAAATTTCTTTTTGCCTTGTTAACGACAGCTGTAAACTTTTCATCAACATTCAAAGGAAGCTTTTCGATTTCAATTACTGGCAAGTTATTCTCTTTGTAACTTTTGAGTACTGGAATGCTCTCTTTTAATGTTTGCAAAAAGCCAGTATCTCCAACTTGTCCGCCGCTTTCAGCATAAAATGGAGTGCGATTTAAGACAACTTGAATTGTCTTTTTGCCTTTGGAATTGACTTCCCGATATCTAACAATTTTTGCTTCACATTCAAGCTCATCATAGCCTACAAAAATTGGAGTATTAAACGTATTATCTACCACTACCCAGTCGGCCACATCCATTTTGGCATCCGCCCGTGAACGTTCTTTTTGCTTCGACATTTCTAAGTCGAATTCAGCCTCATCTATTTGCAAATTATTCTCTTTAGCAAGAAGGGCTGTCAAATCAACCGGAAAGCCATAGGTATCAAAAAGCTCAAAAACCACTTTTCCTGGGATCAGCGTTTTTCCAGACTTTTTCAAATTTTCTTTCATGCCTTCAAAAAGTTTTAGCCCATTTTGCAATGTCCTTAAGAAAGCAAGCTCCTCTTCTTTAATTATTTGAGCTATAAAATCGGTCTGAGGAGGTAATTGAAGGAAGACATCTCCCATCTGAACATTTAAAACAGCCACCAATCTGTGTAAAAAAGGCTCTTCAATCCCTAAAAAAGTATAACCATAACGTATTGCCCTTCTTAAAATTCTTCTGCAAACGTATCCGGCTTTATTGTTAGAAGGTAACTGCCCATCAGCAATAATGAAGGTAATGGCTCGGATATGGTCGGAAATAACTCTAAAGGCTATATCGGTTTCTTCACTAGCTCCGTATTTGACACCAGAAAGAGCCTCTATTTCACTAATAATCGGTAGAAATACATCAGTATCATAGGTTGCCTTTTTATTTTGAAGCGCCATACATAAGCGTTCGAAACCCATACCAGTATCAACATGTTTCGCAGGCAGCGATTCAAGACTTCCGTTTGCCAAACGATTGAATTGAATGAAAACCAAATTCCATATTTCAACAACTTGAGGATGATCCTTATTGACCAAGTCTCGGCCTGGTACTAATGTCTTCTCTTCGGCAGTTCTCAAATCAACATGCAATTCAGAACAAGGACCGCAAGGCCCAGAATCGCCCATTTCCCAAAAATTATCCTTTTTTGAGCCGTTTAGTATATGATTAGCAGGCAAATGATTAGCCCAAATCGTTCTAGCCTCTTCATCTGAATCTAAATTCTCTGATGCATCGCCTCCGAATACCGTAGCGTATAAGTCATTTGGGTTTATCTTATACTCTTTTGTTAGTAATTCCCAAGCCCAATTGATTGCATCTTCTTTGAAATAATCTCCAAATGACCAATTCCCCAACATTTCGAACATGGTATGGTGGTATGTATCGTGGCCTACATCTTCTAAATCGTTGTGTTTACCGCTAACCCTCAAACAATGCTGTGTATCTGCAATTCGAGAAAACTTAATCGGCTGATTTCCAAGAAAAAGTTCCTTAAATTGGTTCATGCCTGCATTTGTAAACATCAAAGTAGGGTCGCCTTTTACGACAATTGGCGCAGCGCTTACAATATGATGGCCTTTCGATCTGAAGAAATCTAGGTACCGTTTCCGGACTTCTTGTGAGGTCATAAATTTCTGATTATCTGATTGTTGAAGACGTTATTTGAAACTAAGTTTGCATTTAATTAAAAACCAACTTAATTTCAACAGCGCTAAATTATACATAATAAGCCAAAATGGCGAGAATCAAGTACTACTACAATACTTCCAAATTACGTTATGAAAAAGTAGAAATTACTTGGAAGCAGCGTATCATTCGAGTAATTGGATTTCTTTCAACCGCAGCTGTTTTTGCCCTACTCATAATTGTGCTTGCATATACCTATTTGGACTCACCAAAAGAGAAACAATTAAAACGTGAAATTGATCAACTGAAACTGCAGTATGACTTGAATATCGAAAAGTTATCGCTCATGGAAAGGGTACTTAAAAACCTTCAAGAGCGAGACGAAAACATCTATCGAGTTGTTTTTGAGGCAGAACCGATTAAGGAGTCCATTCGAACAGCTGGATTCAGTGCTTCTCAATACAATGACTTGCAAGGCTTTGATAACAGCGATCTAATGATAGAAACCGCGAAACGGATTAATCGGGTTGCTAAACAAATGTACATTCAATCAAAATCGTACGACGACGTAGCTCGTATGGTAAAAGACAAAACGAAACTTTTAGCCTCGATTCCAGCCATCCAACCTGTACGAAATCGAGAATTGAACAGAATAGGTTCAGGTTTTGGATATCGAATTGACCCTATTTATAAATCCGTCAAATTTCATGAAGGAATAGACTTTACAGCTCCAATGCGTACCGAAATATATGCTACCGGAGATGGACGGGTTGTTGAAATTGAAAAACTACATCGGGGTTATGGTAATATGATAGTAATTGATCACGGATATGGTTACCGAACATTGTATGCCCATTTGTCTGCCTTCAAAGTGAGAATTGGTCAACAAGTACGTAGAGGAGAAGTTATTGGCCTTGTAGGAAACACCGGAAAATCAACAGCTCCCCATTTACATTATGAAGTGATTAAGGACGGTCAGAAGGTCAACCCAATAAACTTCTTCTACAATGATATAACTGCCTCGCAATACGAACAATTAATAACGAACGCATCAGTCGTAAACCAAGCTTTTGACTAAATATGCCTTACAAAGAAAAAGTAATAGAGAAAAGTTATTTTACTATTGGTGAAGTTGCCGAAATATTTAATGTAAGCACTTCACTCATTCGGTTCTGGGAGCAAGAATTTGAAATACTACAACCCAAAAAGAACAAGAAAGGAAATAGGCTATTCACGAGAAAAGACGTTGAAAACCTCCGCATTATTTACACGCTCGTGAAAGAGCGAGGTTTTACCTTGAAGGGAGCCAAAGAAAAGCTCAAAAGCCATTCTTCAGAGGTTGCTAAATCTATTCAAATCAAAGAAGGATTGATGAAAATCAGGGAATTTTTGACAGAACTTAAAGAAAATCTTGAAACAGAAAACATCAATGCCAACCAACATCTAGTTGATGGAAAAAGTGAGCGTACTGATATTGAAGTAGATAAGTAAATTACTCTACTTAATTGTAACGATTTAAATCCCTGAGTTTGAAGCTTCCGATTAGTTGAATTAGCCCAATCAGAAGGCGCAAATTTCTTTGCTTAGAATCATTCTAAAGTGCCTTTCTGACATTCGAATGACAAAACCCGCCGGGTATCAACTGACCTTTGCATTTATAAAAAATGGACCATTGGAGAAGCTAACGATTCTGGCTTTTACTCACAAGCACTTCTATTTATCAGAGCTAGGAAAACTGGTCGTTGAAAACGATTTGTTGGAAGAGAAAATTAGAACGCTTTCTCTTCGAACAGAACTTGGAATTGAAGAGATCTTTTATCTCTCCACATGCAATAGAGTGGAGTTTATCATGGCAACTTCATCTAATTTCACCAACAGTCAAATACACGTTTTATTAGAGCACTTTTACGCCCACTTCTCTCCGACACAATTGAGTAATTTGGGACAGTTTGCCAAATTATATAAGGGTCAAGATGCATTAAGGCATCTGTTTCAAGTAAGCTGTTCTATTGACTCAATGGTAGTTGGGGAACGCGAAATTACAAGACAGCTGAGGCAAGCATACGAAAGAGCCTCCGAATTAGGATACACTGGAGACTTTCTCAGGTTGGTTATGAAGCAAACCATAAAAACCGCTAAAGAGGTTTATACTGAGACAAGAATTGCTGAAAAGCCGATTTCTGTCGCTTCACTGGCAGTTAGAAAGCTCATAGATTTTAATTTTGATGAGAATGTTCCAATCGTTATGATTGGTGCTGGTGAAACCAATACTCTAGTAGGAAAATACCTCAAAAAAGAAGGCTTTAAGAACTTTTTTATATACAACAGAACTTTGGAAAAGGCCGAGTTGCTCGCTGAAACGTTGGGCGGCAAAGCCCTTCCTTTGGAAGAGTTAGATAAGCACGATGATACCGTTCGGGTAATATTTACTTGTACCGCTTCATCAACTCCAATTCTAACCCAAGGTATCTGGTCTAAACTGAAAAAAGACAACGTTTTCCCACCAGTAATTATTGATTTGGCTGTTCCAAATGATGTTGAAAAGGAGTTGCAACTAGAATCAACTTTAGAATACATCAATATAGATAGCTTGAAAATTGAAGTTGATAATAACCTCCAATTCAGAGAGCAAGAACTGGAAAAAGCGAACGAAATAATTGAAAAAGGCCTTTCCGAATTTGAAGGCATTTTAAAAATACGTAATCTTGAATTAGCTCTTAGCTCTTTTCCAAGTCAAGTGAAGGATATCAAAAATAAGGCATTGAAGGAAGTCTTCCACAAGGAACTACAAACTGTAGATAGCGAGACGAAACTGCTCATTGAAAGAATGCTCACTTACATGGAAAAAAAGTGCATAAGTGTACCGATTGTATTGGCAAAACAAACGTTAATAGGGTCAGGAATTGCAGAAGAGCCTTTGAAGATTAGCTCTCCTTTATCATGACCAATCCTCCTATTGTTTTAGGTTCAAGAGGTAGTGACTTAGCTCTTTGGCAAGCAAATTATGTCAAATCTCAATTGGAGCACTTAGGATATGGCGTCAAGCTCGAAATAATTGTTACTAAAGGAGATCGAATTCAAGATTTAAGCTTCGATAAGCTCGAAGGAAAAGGATTCTTCACAAAAGAAATAGAGGATGCATTAATTTCAGGTAAGATAGATTTAGCCGTACATTCTCTCAAAGATTTGCCAACAACCTCTCCAGAAGGATTGACTATAGCGGCACTAAGCTATCGCGAAGATCCCCGAGATGTTCTTATCATCAACGAAAAAGCTTATGATCCCAAATACAATTACGGATTAAAAAAGGGGGCTGTTGTCGGCACTTCATCTTCTCGACGAAAAAGCCAACTACAGGCATTATTAGGCGATGTAGTTATAAAAGATTTAAGAGGAAATGTGCCGACCCGAGTACGAAAATGCTTGTTACAAGAGTATGATGCTATTCTGTTGGCAGCTGCTGGGCTTGAAAGGCTAAAACTAGATCTTTCGGGGTTAAAAAAACTACCCTTACCACCTCAAATATTTGTGCCTGCACCCGCTCAAGGTGTGCTAGGGTTACAGGTTAGAGCAGATGATGAAAAAATGATTCGACTTCTTGCAAAAATTCACAATAAGGATACTGAAGAAACTGTAGGAATTGAAAGAGAATTGCTCGCTGCTTTTGAAGGCGGTTGTCAAATGCCATTAGGCATTTACTGTAGAAAGAATGACTTAAAAGAGCTGGAACTGCACATTGCTAAAGCACCAACTGCAGAAAAGCTACCGGCATATATCAAAATAATACACAAGAGTAGGTCTGAGATTATAGATCAGGGATTCAAAAAAGCGTCGAATATTGAGCCTAAATCTGTTTTGGTTACATCAGAAAAGGAAAGGTTCTCAACTTTAGATCGAATTCTGACGTCATGGAATTTTACCGCACAATATGTAAAGTTCATTCAAACCGAAGTATCAGAAAATCCTCCTAATGAATTACCAAAATTCGACTGGGTGTTTTTTCCGAGTCGTGAGGCGGTTAGATATTTTTTTCAATTGTACCCCAGGCAGCTAAAAAACAGTCAAATTGCAGCTTTAGGTGAAGGAACCGCAAATTCCCTAAGGAAGTTAGGAGTTCAAGTTTCGTATGTTGGAGAATCTAACAATTTGAAAGAGGTTGCGAACTTATTTGAATCGCATTTAGAAAAAAAATCAAAAATACTTTATCCCCACAGTCGAGAAAGTAAACATACTCTTCAAAATGCTTGGATTGCTTCGGATAAAGTAGAACTGCTACCCATAGAACTTTACCTGACTAATATAAATTCTGGGATTAGTGTACCAGAAACTGATATCGTTTTTTTTACAAGTCCGAGTAATGTAACGGGTTGGATAAATAACGGAGGCAATCCCACCCATGTTATTGCCATTGCCATGGGAAATACTACGTTGATCGAGTTGCAGAAACACCCTTTCAAACGAATTGAAATTTCATCAGGTTTTGATCAAATAGCAATATCCGCTTCTATTTTTAGTGTTTGACAGTTATAAACTGCAGTTTAGTCACTTCTGGGAGACTAATCTTAATAAACAAAGATGTGATGAAGAAATACCCCTTGTCGGAAAGCCTTTATGAAGTAGCTAAAAAATACTTCCCAGGTGGAGTTAATTCTCCGGTCAGAGCATTCCGCTCAGTGAGCGGTACTCCTCTATTCATTACAAAGGCCGATGGAGCTTATTTGTGGGATGCCGATGGCAATAAATATTTAGACTTTTGTGCCTCATGGGGCCCCATGATTTTGGGACACAACAGACCAGAGATTAGAGAAGCAATTATAACTGCAGTGCATGAAGGAACTTCTTATGGAGCCCCTACCATACAAGAGAATGAACTTGCTTCACTAATTGTAGATAATCACAGATTTATAGAAAAATTACGTTTCGTTAGTTCAGGAACTGAAGCTGTAATGAGCGCAATTAGGTTAGCCAGAGGATATACTAATCGACCTAAGTATATAAAATTTGAAGGCTGCTATCATGGGCATGCAGATCATTTATTGGTTAAAGCAGGATCTGGGCTGGTAACCTTTGGGGAAACATCTTCAGCTGGAGTACCAAAAAGTTTTACTGAAGAGACGATAGTCGTTCCTCTATTTAATGAAGCAGCTGTCAAAGAAGCTTTTACACAGTTTAAAGGAGAGATTGCAGCAATAATCATAGAGCCTATACCCGCCAATAATGGCCTTTTATTACAAACACGGAAATTTCTGCGCTTTCTCAGATCGATTTGTGATGAAAATGGCACTCTACTCATATTTGACGAAGTTATTAGTGGATTTCGGGTTGGGTTTGAAGGCGCAGCAGGATTATATAGAGTTAAACCTGATATTTTGACTTTCGGCAAAATCATAGGAGGTGGCCTTCCAGTTGGGGCCTATGGTGCTTCGTCGGAAATCATGTCTAGAATTTCGCCTGATGGCCCAGTGTATCAAGCAGGCACTTTAAGCGGAAACCCGGTTGCAATGTCTGCTGGGAAAGCACAAATTTCTTTATTACTTGATGCAACGATCTACAGAAATCTGGCGAAGAAAACAGCTTCATTCGTTAGAACTATTAGGAATCACATAAAAGAAAACTCCTACCCTATTCAAGTATTTCAAGTAGGATCAATATTCTGGATTAGTTTTTCAGATAAAAAACACATTCGATCTGCAGACGAAATTGATGCAACAAGTATGCTTTTCTTCAAGGATCTTCACAGAACCCTCCTTGAAAAAGGAATTTATTTTGGTCCCTCAGGATATGAAGTTGGCTTTATCAGCACCGCACATACAAACGAAGAGCTAACTCATGCGGCCAACATAATATGCATTAGTTTAGATTCAATTTTTGGTAATGAATAAGGAGAAGACCACATTTTGGATTGTGCTCGTGTATATCCTCGCGGCATTTTCGTGGTGGACTTATGCTCACATCAGTTCAAATAAAACTATACACGAGCAACAAAGAAAAATATTGGAAATGACACGGATGCAAGCATCTCGTGATTTTTATGCCAATCTTGTTGAAAATAAGTTCAATACAATAGGGTCTGAAACTCAAATCCGAATGGGAGGCAAGTTTTTTCTTGTCGACACCACATTAATTAACAGCTTTTTTAATAGTATTTATCCTGAGATAGCAATCAAAATCGATGAAGAGCAAGGAATACGACTAGAAGTAAAAACTGAGTCAATTAGTGCTTTGGAAAAGAATGAAAAGAAACGGAATGTCATGTTTCTAGGTGAAGGTCTCGTTTTCATGAGCCTATTATTGTGGGGAATTCTTAAAATTTACAGAAGCTATCAAGAAAAAGATGAACTAAACCGAATGCAGGGGAACTTCATCATGTCTGTTACACATGAGTTAAAAACCCCTCTCGCCAGTGCTAAGCTCATGTTGCAAACCATGATCAAGAGAAAACTGGATTTTGAGCAACATAACAAACTAGTAGACAATACATTAAGTGAAATCAACAGACTTGATGCATTAATTGAAAAGATATTATTGGCCTCTAAATTTGAGCACCCCAATCAGCATATCCAACGCCGAAACATCAATTTGAGTGAACTGTGTAGGGATGTAATTGAAAGGATGGGACAGACTTCACGGTTTGAATCTAGACTTTTTGCAGAGATAGATGATAACATCTCTGTAAATGGTGATGTGGCTCTCTTGGTATCTGTGCTCACTAACTTGATTGAAAACGCAGCCAAATACAGTGAACCTGACACGAGAATTCGCGTACGCCTGTACGTGCATCAGCAGAAGGCACATCTTCAAGTACTTGATCATGGTCATGGAATTTCTGAGACAGATAAGAAATTAATATTCAAGAAGTTTTACCGTGTTGGAAATGAAGAAACCAGGACCACAAAGGGAACTGGCCTTGGTCTGTATATTGTAAAAAATATCATTTCTGATATGGGAGGAGATATCCAAGTGAAGGACAATCTTCCGAAAGGTTCTATATTCGAAATAACAATGCCATCTATAGAATATGAACTACAGGATACTTTTAGTTGAAGACGAAGAACATCTTCGTGATACCATTAAGCTTAACCTTGAGCTTGAAGGGTACTCAGTAATTGCAACTGGCGATGGACTTGATGCATTAAATACTATTCGAGAAGGCAGATTTAATCTGATTATATTGGATATAATGATTCCCACCCTAAACGGACTGGATGTTTGTGAACGAATTAGGCTTGAAAACAGGGATACACCAATTCTTATTTTAAGTGCCAAGAACAGCTCAGATGATAGAGTTAAAGGGTTGAAATTAGGTGCCAATGATTATTTAACGAAACCTTTTAATCTAGAAGAATTACTGTTACGAGTAGGTATCCTCATTAAATCTGGACTTAAAGGAACAGAAAAAGAAAAAGAACTCTACAAATACCGATTCGGAGAAAATGAAGTAGATTTCAGCACCTTTACAGTAACCAACAATAAAGGCTCTTTTCAAATTACGAAAAGAGAAACGATGCTTTTGAAGTTACTTATTGAAAAGAAAGATCAGGTAGTTAGTCGTGAGCAAATCCTAGAAAAAGTTTGGGGCTACGATGTCTTCCCTTCAACGCGAACGATTGATAACTTCATTTTAGCTTTTAGAAAATATTTTGAAGTAGATCCCAAAAACCCTAAGCACCTACATTCTGTTAGAGGAGTTGGATATAAGTTTACAGATTAAGTGATAAATAGCTCAAAGCCAGAAATAGGTATACTCTTAGTTAATCTAGGCACGCCTGACTCCCCGAAAACTTCAGATGTAAGAAGTTACTTGAAAGAATTTCTCCTTGATCCGCGTGTAGTGGATATTCCGGTAATTCCTCGCAACCTATTGGTGAGAGGAATCATTGCGCCTTTTCGAGCACCAAAGTCTGCTAAAACTTACAAAGCTATCTGGAGCGATGAAGGATCCCCTCTACTGGTTTACAGTAAAAGAATGAAAATTCTATTACAAGAAGCATTGGGAGAAAAGTATGCCGTTCATTTAGCGATGCGTTATAAAAATCCTTCTATGGTTTCTGTGCTAAAAGAAATGGAAAAGGAAGGGTTTAAAAGAATCCGGGTTATACCACTATTCCCACAGTATGCATCAGCGACCACCGGTTCAGTACATCAGAAAGTAATGGAATTAGTGTCTCATTGGCAAACCGTGCCCGACTTGGAATTGGTCAATAGTTATCCCGACCACCCGGGCATGATAGAAACAGTAGCAGATAGAGCCTCAGAATTTGATCTTAAATCTTACGATCATTATGTTTTCAGCTTTCATGGCCTTCCTGTTAGGCAATTGATAAAAGCAGATTTTAATAATCACTGTCAAAAAAAACCGGATTGTTGCAAATCAATTGGTTCCCACAACAAAATGTGTTATGGTGCACAGTGTCATTTGACAGCAAAAAAAATCGCTGAAAGACTTAAGATTAGCCCGGATAGCTACACGGTTTCATTTCAATCGAGATTGGGTAAAACCCCTTGGATACAACCATACAGTTCTGAAGTTCTAGAAAACTTAGCTAGAAGTGGCAAAAAGCGCATTCTGTTCTTTTCACCGGCTTTTGTGGCCGATTGTTTGGAAACTATTTTTGAAATAGGAGAAGAGTATAAAGAAGATTTCCTTCACCTAGGAGGTGAGCATCTAGATTTAGTACCTAGCTTAAATGATCATCCCAAATGGATAGAGACCTTGGTAGACCTATCCACCAAATCTTTGTCTTAAGGCCTGCGCCAGGGTAGCAATGGCAATTGCTCGGTGGCTTATGAGATTTTTTTCCTCCGGATTCATTTCAGCAAAGCTCAAATCGTATCCCATTGGCTTGAAAATAGCGTCATAGCCAAAGCCCTTTACACCTTTTTCATGTGTGAGTATATTCCCTTCAATTAAGCCATGGTAGAAGTTTACCTGCCCTTCGATGATTGAACAAATTGAAGTTCTAAATCTTGCCCTCCTATTTTCCTCACCCTTAAGCATTTCCAATAGTTTCGCCCTATTCTGAGAGTCAGTAGCATCAGGGCCAGCATACCTTGCAGAAATAACACCTGGTGCTCCATTGAGTGCATCTACTTCTAATCCAGAATCGTCGGCAATAACATTTTTTCCAGTGGATTTAAAAATCGTTGCTGCCTTCAGGAATGCATTGCCATCGAAAGAATCCGACACTTCAAGGATTGGCAACTTCCATGCTATGTCTTCCAAACTCTTTAAGACAAGATTGCCCAAGTCCAGCATCTTAGAAACTTCCAATAACTTGTGGTTATTAGTGGTGCAAAAAACAAGCTCAATCATAGTTCAATGCCATCTTTCAGCACCTTCCAAAGGGCACGTTTTTTATCAATACTTGAATTTAGAATAGCCAAAGAGTCCGCCTTAATCAACATACTTTCCTTCCAATTCTGCTTGGTGTAGAGCTCCCCTGGCAAACCTTCTATGCCAAATCCTAATATAACTGGTGTGTTAACCCAATTGATGTGCGCATCATTCGCTTCCAAAACCACATTGGCTGGCGAAATATTTACCGCGGCAAGTATGTTTTTCAACAATGCCCTGTGTTCAGGATTCATGGTGTCTTTTGACCAGATTACCACCTTACCCTGAAAATCCTTTAGAATAGGCTTATTTAAGGGAAGAGCGATGTTCGAAGAGTCGGTATTGGATAAATCGGTATTAACTTCTTGATTGACAAAGGCTTTTTGACTTGCTTCTAGCATAGAAGAAGTAGCTGCAACAGTATCAGTATTGGCATTAGCTGAATGGTCTTGAACACTTAAATCAACTTTAGTGTTAAGTCCGAGTTCTGGATAAAGTTCAGCGGTGACGAATTCAGACAAAAAAATAATGTCCTCTGAAAGCTCTTTAATTTGAGTTTGAAGCACTGTGTTTGTCATTGATGCGGTTTACTTCAAAAGTACGCGGCTCAATCCGTATTTTTGAGAATCTCCAAAATAGAAACATGATTAATAATCTTCAGGTCAAAAAAGTTGAAAAATCGAGAATAGATTCGGTTGATTTCGAAAATATACCCTTCGGGAAAGTATTTAGTGATCACATGTTTATAGCTGATTATTTAGATGGGAAATGGACAAATCCACGGGTCGTACCTTATGAACCCATTGCCATGAGTCCTGCGATTTCAGCATTGCACTACGGCCAATCTATCTTTGAAGGATTAAAGGCTTACAGAGACCAAGAAGGTAACCCGCAAATTTTTAGGCCTGAGGCCAATCATAAGCGTATGAATAAATCGGCCGAACGTTTGTGTATGCCAGCTATTTCTGAAAAAATGTTCATTGGTGGTTTAATTGAACTGCTAAAAATAGATCAGGAATGGATACCTCGAAACAACGATACGGCTCTTTACATCAGGCCATTTATGTTTGCCACTGATGAATACGTTGGCATTCGCCCATCGGAAAATTACAGATTCATTATTTTTAGTTGTCCTGTTGGTTCGTATTACACCTCTCCTCTGAAGGTGAAGGTAAGTGATCATTTCGTACGTGCATTTCCAAGAGGCACGGGCTACGCAAAAGTTGCTGGTAATTATGCAGCTGGGATGTTACCCTTAAAAATGGCCAGACAAGAAGGTTATGATCAACTGGTTTGGCTAGATGGGAAAGAGATGAAATATGTTGAAGAATCGGGTACGATGAATTTATTTTTCCAGATTGGTGATACATTAATTACACCGATAGCCGAAGGGACAATATTAGAAGGGATAACTAGGGACTCTATGATTCGTCTTGCAAAAGAATCAGGTTACAAAGTAGAAGTACGGAAAATTAGCATCGAAGAAGTCTTCGAGGCATACAATAAAGGCAAATTAAAAGATGCCTTTGGAACAGGTACTGCTGCTACAATCGCTCACATCTTTACGATAAACTACAAAGGATTTGATATGCAACTTCCTCCAATGGAAGAAAGGGTGATTTCAAATGACCTACGGCAACAACTCGATGCCATTAAAACCGGAAAAACGGCAGATAAATTTGGCTGGTTAGTTAAGTTATGATGCGTATTTTACAACAAACAATACAATCTCTTCCATGCAGCTAACTAGATTTTATTCAATATGAAATACTTAATCACTCTAATCCTACTCCAATTGACCATTATTACGTCTTTTGGTCAAAAAAAGAGAATTGAATTTGAGCAGTTTACCTTAAAAAATGGCATGCGTGTTATCCTACACCAAGATAACTCGACGCCCATCGTAGCGGTGAGCGTGCTATATCATGTAGGTTCAAAAAATGAAGATCCGGGTCGCACAGGGTTCGCCCATTTTTTTGAGCATTTGCTCTTCGAAGGAAGTGAAAATATTGGTAGAGGAGAATATATGCAACTCGTTAAAGAGAATGGTGGCACCTTAAATGCCAACACGAGTTATGATAGGACCTTCTACTATGAAATTTTGCCAAGTAACCAACTTGAACTGGCCTTGTGGATGGAATCTGAAAGGCTCCTCCATGCTAAAATTGAAAACATCGGAATTGAAACCCAAAGAGAAGTTGTCAAGGAAGAAAGAAGACAACGTTACGATAATACCCCGTATGGCTCCTTAGTTGATGAAACTATGAAAAGGGTTTTTTTAACGCATCCATATGGTAGAAGTATTATTGGATCTATGGATCACCTCAATGCCGCACAAAGAGATGAGTTTTATGCTTTTTATAAAAAATTCTACGTTCCCAATAATGCTGTGCTTTCCATTGCAGGTGACATAAATATAAATCAAACTAAAAAGTGGATAGAACAATATTTCGGTAGCATTCCTAAAGGAACCATTCCTATAGAGAGACCCAAGGTCCTGGAGCAAGCTAAGAGTTCAGAAATAAGAGATACCGTTTACGATAATATTCAATTACCTGCGGTAGTTCATGCCTACTCCTACCCTGCTCAAGGCACACCTGACTATTATGCGATGGATATGTTGAGCTCCTTGCTCTCCAAAGGAAATAGTTCAAGATTTCAACGCAATATTGTAGACAAGGAGCAGAAAGCCGTTTATGTTGGGGCTTTTCCATTGGGGCTTGAAGATTATAGTGTATCCCTGATGTTTGGAATAGTAAATATGGGCATTAGTCCAGCGGAGCTCGACAAAGCAATGATTCAAGAAGTTGAAAAAACGCAAAATGAACTCATTGACGATAAAGAGTTTCAAAAACTAAGAAATCAATTTGAAAACGATTTCGTAAACGGATATAGTTCAGTAGCCGGGGTAGCCGAAAACCTTGCCAATTATTTAGTTTACTACGGAGATGCAAACCTAATCAATACCGAATTGAGCCGTTACATGAGCGTAACCAAAGAAGACATACAACGTGTTGCAAAAAAATACCTCATTCCTGCCAACAGAGTAGCCTTACATTATCTTCCTAAGCCCTAAGACCATGAGAAATTCAATTATAGTCGCACTACTTTTATTTATATCGGGCTATTCGAATGGCCAATCTATAGATAGATCGAAGAAACCAGTTGCAGGTCCAGCACCAGTAATTCAATTAAAGGATTCTAAGATTTTCACGCTACCCAATGGCTTAAAGGTATTTGTGGTAGAGAATAATAAACTTCCAAGGGTTAGCTTTTCTCTTGTTCTTGACAATGACCCTATTATGGAGGGCGAATCTGTTGGGTTCGTTGACATAACAGGATCTTTGATCGGCACCGCAACAAAAACACGTTCTAAAGAGAATATCGACGAATCAATCGATTTGCTAGGTGCTACTTTTTCGTCTTCTTCCGATGGTTTTTTTGCTTCTGCGCTGAGTAAAAACAAAGAGGCATTGTTAGAAATTGTGAGTGACATCATTCTGAACCCGGTATTCAAACAAGAAGAACTTGACAAAATAAAAAAACAAACAATTTCATCGCTTCAGACCGAGAAAGACGATGCAAATGCTATAGCAAGCAAAGTCAGACGTGCCCTCCTCTTTGGGAGCAATCACCCTTACGGACAAATCACTACTGAAAAGAGTGTAGAGAATATTCAGCTTATTCAGTGTAAAAACTACTTCGAAACGTACTTTAGACCGAATAAAGGTTACCTCGCAGTGGTAGGTGATATTACGTTCGATGAAGCAAAAAAACTCATTGAAAAATACTTTAGTGTTTGGGAAAAAAAGGAAGTACCATCTCACAGCTATCCATCACCTAAAGCACCATCGAGTACTCGCGTAATCTTTGTGAATAAACCAGGGGCAGTTCAAACGGTAATCAATGTAGCCTACCCCGTAGAACTTAAACCAGGTTCCAACCAAGCAATCCCAGCCTCTATCCTAAATAATATTCTTGGTGGTGCTGATACCAGGTTGTTTAATAATTTGAGAGAGAAACACGGTTATACATATGGTGCATATTCTGAACTTAACTCAGATAGATTTGTAGGTTATTTCAACGCCTATGCTCAAGTGAGAAATTCAGTAACAGATAGCGCAGTTTACCAATTTTTGTTTGAGCTGCGCCGCATTCGCACCGAAGAGATTCCAGTCGAAGAACTAAAAGGAATACAAAATTTCATGACTGGAAATTTTGCCAGATCTTTAGAAAGACCTCAAACCGTCGCCAATTTTGCCATTAACACCGAGCGTTATTCTTTAGACAAGAACTATTACAAGTCCTATCTACAAACACTTAATGCACAACAATCAGCTGATTTAAATCGTCTGGCTAAAACTTTAATTCTACCCGACCAAGCTTACATCATTTGCGTTGGGAATAAAGATGAAGTTGCAGCAAAGCTTGCCTCTTTTTCTGGCTCAAACAAAGTGGAATTTTTCGACTTCAACGGTAAAGAAATTAAAAACCCTTCAACGCCTATTCCTTCAGATGTAACAGCTAGTTCAATAATTAAAAAATACGTTGACGCTGTAGGCGGCGAAAAGAACTGGGGAAAAATCAAAACAATAAAAATAGTAATGGGTGCTACTGTTCAAAATATGAGCATTGACCAAACTATAATAAAAAAGGCACCAAACAAATTGTTCACCGAGCTAAAACTTAATGGTGCAATGGTAATGCAGAAAACTATTTTTGATGGGGAAAAAGGAAAAGAAAGCGGCATGCAAGGTGCAAAAGATCTTTCCCAAGAAAAGCTAGAATCTGTGAAAGAAAACGCTGCAATGCTTACCGAATTGCTTTATTTGAATCCTGATCAAGGGTACTCTCTCAAAATAATATCGATTGAGAAAATTGGCGAATCAGAAGCTTATCAGATAGAAGTAGTGAGCCCGAGTGGAAATAAGACTTATCATTTTTTTGATAGAACAAGTGGTCTGAAATTGAGAGAAATGAACATTATTGAAGGTCCAACTGGTCAAGCTACTCAAATAACTGACCTTTCAGAATATAAAGAACTAAAAGGAGGAATCAAGATACCACACAAACTATCCATCGATATGGGTGCTCAACTGATTGAAATGAATATGAAATCAGTCGAAGTGAATGTCAAAGTCGATGATAGTACTTTCAGTCTAAATTAAATTGGCTCCAAAAAAAAGGTGCACTACGAAGTGCACCTTTTTTTATTCCGGCATAAATAACGATTTCAATTCAGTTGCTTCATCCGGCTTCATTCTGCCAGCTAATATCAACCGTAACTGTCTCCTACGCAAGGCACCTTCAAATAACCTTTTATCAGCATCTGTTTGAGGTACGATTTCAGGAACATTTATCGGGTTACCCAATTGATCAACTGCAACAAACGTAAAATACGCTTCGTTGCATTTGTATTTATGCCCGGCAGGTATGTTCTCGGCCGATACTTCCAAATGTACTTCCATTGAGCTGTTAAACGATCTTGTCACTTTAGCCTCAAGAGTTACGACATCACCCAACTTGATGGCCTTTCGAAAAGACACATTATCGACACTTGCCGTTACCACAATTCGATTGGAGTGTTTCTGTGCGGCAATTGCAGCACAAATATCCATCCAATGGAGAAGTTTACCTCCCATCAAGTTGTTTAGTGTATTCGTATCATTGGGAAGGATGAGCTCATTCATGACCGTGTAAGAATCATGAGGCACTTTAGATTTGATATTAGCCATGTTAATATTGGTAACTAGTTTCAGAAAAACCTATTTCTGAATGATAAACTTTTTGTATGTCTGAATTCCTTGCTGACCTTCGAATTTCATTAAGTAAATACCATTACTCAAGCTAGAAACATTCAGAATGGCGTTTTTATCCGAAGCCACTCCTTTTAATAGAACATGCCCAGTTAGCGAGTATACGGTCCAATTTATATTGAAATCTTCAAAATCAAGCATGACAACGTCCGACGCTGGATTAGGGTATAATTTTACCTGTAACGGCTTTATATTCTGAACTGATGTTGGCCATCTCAATGCTTTACCAACTACAGGTCTTATCATCCAAGCACCACTTATGGTAGAGGCATTCCAAAACCCATCTACATTATAAAACATTTTACTATTCGCATTATTAGATCTATCTAAGCCAATATTTAGCAATTTGTTAGTGCCTTGCTGCCAACCCACATAAAAACTGTCAGATACTGCTATTGGTGACTCTAAAGCATAATAGACGAATCTCTCAAGACTATCAGAATATTCAGGAGATAGTAAAGGTTGATCTACAAGCAGTATTTCACTACCGCCAAGCTGCCCCTCTGGAAGGTATTGCCAAACCCTCAAGTTGAATAACTCATTGGACACTCTTTCACTACTTTCAACGAAATACATCCAAATACCGCGAAGCGTATCTGGCTCACTTAACCTGAACTTGTATGCTATTTGTCCTGCCAAGACATTTAATCCATACCCATTCTCTGCCGTTCCGTCATCGTATGCGTAATGGTTCCATAAGTTAGTTATTCTTCTCACAGTGTCGTTCAAAGAAAGAGCATCGGGAGTGGTATTTAGTCGGTATTCTAGCTGAATAGAAAAAGAGTCGGTAGTTGGATATGAGATACCAAAGGCCGGTGATTCGAATAAAAAAGTAGAATTGGCAGGAAAAGTGATGCTAAAAGGGACGCTATTAAAAATCGTGGACTGATTCGCTATATCCTTAGCGCTAAAGCTAAAACTTGTGTTCTTCGCACTGTTCAGGTTTACAGCACGTGCACTGTGCAATAAACGTTTAAAAAGACTAGTATCAGCAAGATATTGGCTATATGGCATTTCTTGATACTCATTCAATAGTGTAGTTGGTTTATCTCTGAATGCTACATCATTGATAGTGGTATCAAGCAAGGATCTGTTTTCATTGAGAAATACATAATCTACGTGCCAAAGATCAACCAAACCTGTCAGTGACGCATAATTAATCATCCGAAATCTAAAACCGGCATGTAACCAATTCAACTGATTTATTGGAAGCATAACCAAACGAAAAGTGTCTAATTGTCCACCATTTCGTTTGTATACAGTTTGCCATTGAGCAGCGCTATCAAAAAATTGAACTACAAAAGAATCTCGCAATTCTGGGGCATCGCCATTTCCTTGCGGCTGAATCCAAAAACTTAAATAAAGCGAATCAGAAAGTAACTTTCCAGCGAGATTAATTGCTTGTGACGTCAGTTCATCTGCTTTACCATAAGCGGTAGGGCTGCTATTGTCGTACGCTCTTCCTTGAGCATTTAATCCGTCGAATGTAGCTACTCCTAGCGTTACAGGATGAAACGCTAAATCTCGATTTACATACACACTTCGATCCGTCCATTTAGCAATGTCTGGTTGTAAGAAGGAATTTGAAAAATCATCGACAAATGGCAATCCTAAAGTATCCAAATTAGTCACTCTAAGCTGAGCATTAGCCGTTTTTAGCTTCTTATTCAGAACTGGATTGGTTACTACTTCTTGTGCAAGCCCAAATGAGACTTGAACGAATAAATAAACGATAACGAATAAGTACTTCATTCTATCGATTCAGCAACCCAAATATCAATGTAGGACATTGTGTTTATCATTTCACCTTCCAATGACTCCGGAAATTGTCGAGTAACCAACGCCTTACTGGTATCCGTTATTGTTTTATCGTATGCTATTCGTCCCAAATAAAGAGCCGACTCGCTTAAATAAAATCTTGCCTCTTCTATAGTCAAACCTAAAAGATTAGGGATAGGAACGAGTGAATCAACATTATAAATTCCAACTACCAAATCAATACTGCTTCCCCTTGGTAATTCCTTTCCTGCATAAATCTTATTTCCGCCTATTTGCATTTCTAGTACAACATTGTTGGCTATGTCAGGACGCATGATAAGTTGACCTAGATTCAATCCGGCGTTTTTCAGGTCAATAGTCGCTTTTCTCAAGGATAAATCAATCAGTTCGGGCAGTTTAACTTTAGGTGTATTTGATGAAGTTATAGAAAGGTAGATAGTTCGGTTACGTTTTACTTTACTTCCTGGTTTTGGATCTTGTTCATACACCAAGCCAGGCTGCTTACCAGAGATGTATGTAGAATCAACTATAGCGTATCTGAGCTCCTTTTCAGCAACTAGTTGTTCAAGTTGATCTACATGTAGGTCACTCAAGTCAGGTACTTCAATCTCTTCACCATGTTGCGTAAATACACTCAGGTATTGCATCAGTGCAATGGCAACACCAAAAAAAATAAGCACACTGAGGAAAACATGTTTCCAAAATGATTTAGCGAATATAAATTCGAACGATTTCAAGACACTAGACTTTTAGATCTACCGAACTTCATTATGTTGTCGATAAATTCGTAAGGTTTATACCCATTTATTGCGCATTGATGAAATATACAGGTAGCTGGAGTCATGCCCGGTAAAGAATTCACTTCAATGATAATAACCTCAATTTCATCGTTCTGGTAAATTTTGACGAAAGCATCTATTCTACAATACCCTTGGACGTTCAAAGTACGAGCGACTTTTTCGAGTTCTTTTCGCACTTCGAGGCTGATTTTCTCATTGGTATTTTTGTCTTTCGAATACCTAGCAGGCGTTATGTTTAATCCTTCACCTGCTAAAAACTTTTCTTCCAGTGATAGCACTGCGCCTATTGCCAAACTTTCCGAAGGCTCAAAAAACTCGTACAAAACTTCTCCGTTTTCGCCAACTCTCGTAAGCATCCCTCCCGTAACCTCCAAAAAATGCTTTGCATCACCCTTTTCAATGAATTCCTCAATCAAAAAAGTCGATTTTCGCGGAAATTCTTCTTTAGGTTTAAGACTTAAAATTTGTGCTTGCGGCAAAAGTAACTCTTCCTCAGACCGATACACTAATTGCGCATAGGCACGAAGTTCATGAACATTTAGGATTTTCTTTACTGCAGATGAACACCCATCATCCACAGGTTTAGCAATTAGCGGAAAGTGAAAGTTCTTGCCTACAAACTCAATCATTTCATCTTCAGAATCAAAATCATCTTTTCCAATGAGAGCGTGTCTTGCTACCCTTATTCCATGCTCGTGAAGAATTTCATTAGTTTGAAACTTATTAATTGTAATCTCACTGGAAGATGGTGATGAACCATTAAAGGGAAGATTGTATTTTATCAATTCCTTCTGTAAGGTCCCATCTTCACCGGGTCTTCCATGCAAGGCAATGAAAACTTCGTCTACTTTTGATGCTAACGTATCAAACGACCAAAATTCAGGTTGAAATACTCCAGTTTCGGAAAATAAATTCGTTATTGACTCGCACTCCTTTTGGATAAGTTCAATAATTGGATGAACCGAATAATTTGCAATTTTTAATGCGATATCATCTGCATTATCCTTGAGATGAAGATTTATGGGAATCTTGTACAGCTTAAAGGAGTCACTATTTCCTGTTAAGAAGACGCTAATCGGAGAATAGTCTACCGAGGCGCTCAGCTTTTCATAAACATTCCGTCCACTTTCAACAGAAATGTGTCGTTCGGAGGAGTAGCCTCCCATTATTACTGCAATTTTCCTTTTCTTCTGCTTAAAATTTTGCTGTTGGTCTAACGCCGAGTCCAATTCCTGAATAAGTGTATTCGTGTTCATGCCGCTTACAGACCTTTGAACTAATGAGGTTCTAACAATATAGGTTAGAAACTGACTAGGATTTAGCCCTATTTCTGCAGCTTGATGAAAAAAGAAGGAAGAAGGCAACATGCCAGAGGTTGTGTTCGGGTCATTCAAGAAAATATTGCCTTCATTGGTGTAGAACCCATCAATTCGTGCATAGACCTGAAAACCAAAATCTTTAAACAACCTTTCACATGAATTCCGAATTTTTTGAATTTCATTTTCAGGTAAATCTATAGGAGTAACCTTTCTAGACAAACCTGGTAGATATT
Source organism: Chitinophaga pinensis (assembly GCA_943369355.1). Classification (GTDB taxonomy): domain Bacteria; phylum Bacteroidota; class Bacteroidia; order UBA7662; family UBA7662; genus UBA7662. The sequence continues at coordinate 348,693 of CALRMX020000001.1, forward strand.
TCGAACGATAATCAAATAATTCTTTTCCTTTCACTATACCCGTTGGCGGCAAGCAAACAGGCGTACCATCATCTTTTTGAATTACAATTGCACTGAACTCTCTTCCCTCAATGAAAGATTCACAAATAACTTGCGTTTCACCTTCTACTGCCTGTAGAGTAATTGACAAGGTATTGTTTCTAAAGTGCTCATTTAGAAACAACAATAAATCCTCAGGGTGGTAAATGGTAATATCAGAATCTAATAAACGAACTGGCAATCCAATGTCGGATCGGATGTCGCAAAATTCTTTACACCATTCAATTCGTTCAGTTGGCAATTTAGAGTTCCAAAATATTTGATCTAACTGTATTGTAAAAAAACTCTTGTCAATGGCTTGTTGAAAAGAAGCGAAATCATCTTTCGCTAGAACGGATATACCAATAGAACTTCCTTGATTAGCAGACTTCACTACCAATGGCAAACCCAATTTTGACTTTACAATTTCGTAGATACTTAGTCTAGATTTTTCTTCACTTCTAGCCCAATCAGCTCTGTTGATTATATGAAAAGCAGGCACATCATAGCCGAACTTACTCATTCTTAGCTTCTGAGAAGCTTTATTCATTCCAAATGCGGAGGCCTCAATCCCAGAACCTGAGTATGGTATATCTAGCCATTCAAGGATACCTTGTATACGACCATCTTCACCGTTTCGGCCATGTAAAGCGAGAAAGGCAAAATCAATATGCTCTTTAAGTTCTTCCCATCTAATTCGTTGGCCCAAGTCTTTGATCAGGTCTGATTGAAAAGATGAATCTGCTTTTTGTAGCTGCTCGGCGTAAACCTGAAACTGGTGCGGGGAATTTCGCAAATAATCTATCGGGGGATAAAAATCGCGAATACTGCCTTTGTACAAAAAGTGCCAATCAATGAGCACTAAATTACTGAAGCTATCCACAAAAATAGGAACAGGTTCAAAAAGTCCCTTGTTCAAATTATCATAAACAGTTCGGCCACCAGCAAAAGAAACTTCTCTTTCTCTGGAATTACCACCAAAAAAAATACCTATCCGCATAAGGTCAAATATAAGATATCCGACACGGAGAAAGTAAGAACTAGCTCCGCGGAGGTTGTATGTTGATAAGGAATTTTAGAGCTGATCACTTATTCAAGATGAAGAAGTGCTTTTCTTGCTAGTAATACTTCTTCACTCTCTCTTCGATCAGGATCTGGCACGCAACAATCTACCGGACAAACTGCCGCACACTGCGGTTCCTCATGAAATCCTACGCATTCTGTGCATTTATCTGGCACTATATAATAGATATCATCGCTTATAGGAATATTACGCTCATCTGCATTCTTTAGGGTGCCATTTTGAGCATTAAATTCCCCCTTTACTCCTGTACCATCTGAATACGCCCAGTCCACTCCTCCTTCGTAAATTGCATTATTTGGGCATTCAGGTTCACATGCACCGCAGTTGATACATTCATCAGTTATGATAATAGCCATAAGTAAGCTTGCTTTCTTGCTTTAATTTGCACAAAATTACACACCCATTCTTGAATTAACATAAAAAACTGACATTGGAATATTCTCTTCTATTAATGAGTCTGCAAAAAGCATTTAAGGACCTTCTGAGTGATGATGAAGGCGATAGCCTTTTCCTTAAAGCAAAAGAAGAAAATCCTTGGTTTTCAGAGTCGGAGGTAAAGCTGTCTCTCCAAGCTTGGATAAATGCACTTCAGCCAGAGAAAATCCAAAAATGGATACCAGCTGTACAGCATAAAAATTCAAAAACTATAGGTCTTATATTAGCTGGAAATATTCCACTTGTTGGATTACATGATGTTCTTTCAGTAATAGTTTCAGGACATAAACTCAGAATAAAGCTCTCTAGTAATGATTCAATTCTCATGAATTTTGCGATTGACACCTTAATTAGAGAATCGCATAATTTGAAATCTAGAATTGAACTATCCTCCGATATGAAAGGAATAGATGCAATCATTGCAACGGGTAGTTCAAACACTTCGAGGTACTTCGATTATTATTTCGCGCATCTACCTAAAATAATTAGAAGAAACAGGCATAGTGTAGCAGTTCTTACAGGAAAAGAGACAGCAGAAGAACTGAATAAACTATGTGAAGACATTTTTTCGTTTTTTGGCCTAGGTTGCCGATCTGTTTCGAAATTGCTAGTGCCAAAGGAGTATGATTTTACCAGACTTTTTGAAGCAAGTGAAAGATTTCGAACAAGGATAGCGAGTAATATACGCTTTGCTAATAATCTTGATTATAATTTAGCCTTATTCATGGTGAACAAAGAGAAATTTTTAACCAACAATTTATTCATATTACAAAAGAATAATGTACTCGGTTCGCCAATAAGCGTTGTACATTACGAGGAATACAGTGATTCCAAAGAAATTACGTCACATTTAATTAATCTCGAAAATGAAATCCAATGCGTCGTGGGACATGGATTTGACGTGCCTTTTGGCAAATCACAATATCCTGAGTTAACAGATTATGCTGATGGAATTAACACACTCAAATTCCTAGCAGAGCTTTAAGCAGGCATTAAAATCTTTCTTAGAGTTTTTACCGCAAAATCCACTTCTTCAATGGTTGTTTGTTTGCCAAAGGAGAAGCGTACCGCTGCGCGTTCGCTTGGGACACCCAATTCAGCCAAAACATGAGATCCAATTGCGGAACCTGATGAACAAGCACTGCCACCTGAAGCACAAATGCCAGCAATGTCTAGATTGAACAAAATCATTTCCGAATTTGGCGATGGCGGTAGGCTAACATTTAAAACAGAATATAGGCTAGAACCATCATAATCACCATTAAATGACACCTCAGGAATAGACTCCAACAACGAATTAATCATGTGTTTTTTCAGTCTTTTTAGGTGTTGCTGCTTCTCATCTAAATCTCGATAAGCTAACTCCAAAGCCTTTGCCAGCCCAATAATCCCATAAACATTCTCCGTCCCTCCCCTCATATTTCTCTCTTGTGCTCCACCATGCAATATTGGTTTCATAGCTAAACCAGAGCGTATATAAATAAATCCTACGCCTTTAGGGCCGTTAAATTTATGAGCCGCTCCATTTATTATATCTACTGGAATTTCATTTAATTGAAATGCATACTGACCAATAGTTTGTACGGTATCACTGTGAAAATAGGCTCCATATTTTTTACACATTCCACCTATTTCCTGCAAGTCAATAAGATTTCCAATTTCATTATTGGCATGCATTAAGCTAACCATTGAATTGGGGTGCTTTTTGAGAAGCTCCTCAAGCTTATCAAGTTGAAGAATTCCCTTTGGCGAAACGCCAATATAGCTTACGGTTACAGCACCTTCTTTTTCGAGTTCATCTAAAGTATGTGTAATCGCGTGATGCTCAATTTTACTCGAAATCAAATGTTTCACTCCTAAATCCCGAACCCCACACCGCAAAGCCATATTATCAGCCTCTGTACCCCCTGATGTAAAAAAAACTTCAGAAGGAGAACATCCTAAGAGCGAAGCGACTGTTTTACGAGCCTTTTCTATTTCTGTCCGTGCAATTCGACCTAATGCATGGGTTGAACTAGGATTACCATATACAGATTTCATAGAAGCAACCATTGCTTCAATCACTTCAGGATGCAGTGGACTAGTTGCTGCATTATCAAGATAAATTGGTGTGTTCATTATCAAATAACCTCTTTAATCACACCAATAAACTTTTCGGCCAATTTCTTCGCTTCAATTTCAGAAGATGCCTCTGAGTAAATTCTAATTATTGGTTCAGTATTCGACTTTCTAAGATGTACCCAACCGTCCGGAAAGTCTATTTTTACACCATCCAAAAGATTCACTCTTTCGCCTTTAAATCGCTCCGCAACCGCAAACAAGACTTGGTCAACATCTATTTCAGGAGTTAATTCAATTTTATTCTTACTCATGAAGTAGTTTGGATATGTTTTTCTGAGAGCTGATACGGTAAGATTACTCTTGGCCAAATGCGACAGGAAAAGTGCAATTCCAACTAATGCGTCTCGGCCGTAATGTAATTCAGGGTAGATAACTCCTCCATTCCCTTCACCTCCAATTATCGCATTGGTTGCTTTCATTTCTACAACTACATTGACCTCGCCAACCGCAGAAGCTTTATATCTGCCACCGTATTTTAGGGTCACATCACTTAAAGCTCTGGTTGATGAAAGGTTGGAAACGGTGTTCCCTTTCGTTTGGGCCAGAATATAGTCGCTTATGGCTACAAGGGTGTATTCCTCACCGAACATAGAGCCATCTTCACATACAATCGCTAGCCTATCCACATCCGGATCAACCACAATTCCAATATCTGCTTTTTCGTCAACTACTAATTTCGAAATTTCGAATAAGTGTTCTGGCAATGGCTCTGGATTGTGCGGAAATTCACCTGTTGGATCACAATATAACTTACAGATGTTCTTAACTCCCAATGCATTCAATAGCAAGGGAACCGCAATTCCACCTGTTGAATTAACTGCATCTATCGCAACTTTAAAATTAGCTTGTCGAATGGCTTCCACATGAACAAGCGGCAGCTTTAATATAGAATCTATATGATCCTGAATAGAGTTGGGATATTCTTCGTATTTCCCCAATGAGTCGACATCTGCGAACGAAAACTGTTGAGCCTCCCCCATTCTCAATATTTCAGCACCTTCTTCACCACTAATGAATTCACCTTTTGAATTCAATAATTTTAATGCATTCCATTCTTTTGGATTATGCGATGCAGTTAAAATAATTCCTCCTCCAGCTTTCAAACTAACCACCAGCATTTCTACACTTGGTGTGGTAGATAAACCAGCATCAATTACGTTAATTCCTAAACTTCGAAGAGTTGATACTACTAAACTGTTAATAATGGGGCCACTAATTCTAGCGTCTCTACCAACTACAACTTTAGGATTTTTGGTAGAGCTGAGTATCCAGCTTCCGAAAGCGGAGGTAAATTTGATTACATCAACAGGCGTGAGTCCTTCACCAGCCTTGCCACCAATAGTACCGCGAATACCTGAAATAGATTTTATCAGAGTCACCGTTTAAACTTTTGGCAAATATACAACAGCTACTTGCTAATGAGTCTAGTCTTTAACTACCAACTTAAAGCCCTTACCATGTACATTCATTATCTCGATATTCGAATCACCTGAGAGTACTTTGCGTAGTTTTGAAATGAAAACGTCCATACTTCTGCCGTTAAAATAAGTATCGCTTCCCCATATTCGCTTTAAAGCTAGATCTCTAGGAACAACTTCATTTTTATTCGCACATAAAATCTTCAACAAGTCTGCCTCCTTACTTGTTAAGTCAAACACTTGTTCTTCAACCTTCAATTCTTGTGTAATGTGGTTGAATTTTATTTTACTAAAAGCAAATTCATCTTGCTCTGAATTGACACTATCTCCCCGTTTCTTGGTTCTTTTTAAAACTGCATTAATTCTCATCATCAGCTCTTCCATACTGAACGGCTTTGTTAGGTAGTCATCAGCTCCTAAGTCAAATCCCTTCAATATGTCCTCTTTCATTGATCTTGCCGTAACAAAAATCAAAGGAGTTTCTTCATCTTTTTTACGGATTTCCTTGGCCAATGTAAATCCGTCTTTCACGGGCATCATGATGTCAAGTATCAATAAATCAAATCTGCTCTCTTCGTATTTTCTTAAAGCCTGCTCACCATCCACGCATAGTTCAACATCGAATCCCTTCATTTTAAGTCGTTCAGAAAGGATGGTTCCCAAATTGATGTCATCTTCCGCCAGTAAAACGCGTATGCTGTCGTTGTTTTCCATTCTAGTTCATTTTATATTGATCAAAAGGTAGATATACTTCAAATGTACTTCCTTTACCAAACTCACTTGTCACCTTAATGTAACCACCGTGCAGTTCGATGATAGTTTTGACATAGGATAGACCTAAACCAAATCCTTTTACATCATGAACATCACCTGTAGGCACACGATAGAACTTTTCGAATATTCGTTTCATTTGACTCGGGCTCATACCGATACCGTTATCGGTTACAAAAATTGATATTCCAATTCTTGTATTGGAAGTTTTTATTGATATAAATGGTCTCTGTTTCGTATATTTCAGAGCGTTATCTATTAAATTAGTGAACACATTAATTAAATGCATTTCATCTGCAAGTACTACCGACTTTTGAGCCTCTTTGACAAATGAAACGTTGGCCTCCTGCCTACTAATGCGAAGTTGACTTTGTTCGATTACCTTGTCCAACAGTTTGTGCAAATCCAACTGTTCATGATTAATACTAAATCCAGACTTTTCGAGTAAGGCTATATTTAAGATTCTTTCAACATGGCTTTTAAGCCTGTCATTTTCTTCGTGAATAATTTTATTATACCTCTTTATGGAATCTAGGTTGTCAAAATTTTGAACATTAATGAGTGCTTCGCTAGCTAAACTTATTGTTGCTATTGGAGTTTTCAATTCATGTGTCATGTTGTTAATAAAGTCAGTCTTGAGCTCGGAAAGGCGCTTTTGTCTGAACAAGAGCGACACAAGCATGAAAAACGAAAAGCCTAATAACGCAATAGCCACTAAAGACAAAGCCAGCTGTTTTACGATGTTTTTGTAAAAAAAGGGCTGTTTTTCATCAAAACGCACAACCAAATACGTGTGATTTGGTACCAAATCACTCGGGAAAAGCTTTCCAAAAAATGTCTTTTGAGAATTTTCGAGTTTATTTTCAAGCGCAATACGCTTAAATAGCGTGTTATCAGACTCTATTAGCTCATAACTATAGTCTGCGTCGATACCATAAATATAGAGTACCGTTCTAAGTAAAGAATCGAGTACTTGTGGCTTTACTCGCTCATTTATCACTCTTTGACGACTGAGTTGAATTTCTTTAATGAACTCAACCATGAGTACTTTATTCATGACTAACTCTTGGTCGTCTAAAAGTCTACCTATGACTTCAGCAGTACTATCTACAGCTTTATTCCTGGCGGAAAAACCTGAGGATCTTAATCTATCAAAATTTGGTTTTCGGTTCACTTCACCGGGTATCTCAAGGTTCGAACTTTCTCGATTAGGATCAACAGGAACATTGGAACCCTGCTGACCTCCCGTTGATTGAAACCGAATAGCAGCTCGATATAGAGCATCTAACGCTTCTTGACTTTCTAATCTACGACTTACATCAGCAACAACATTATTGGCAAGGCTTATGAAATTTAGGCGCTCTAATCTTATGGCATTGTTCAGCCAATAAAACTGCACGACCAACAAAGTGAACAACGACAATCCAATAACTACAACTAAGACACGCAAATAGGCCAGATTGAGCATGTGCTAATTTTACACTAAAAATGTCTTGAACAGCCTCAATGCAACTTGGTTAACGATAATTAACAGGCTACACCAAAAAGGCTAGCTGAGAATTGCCTGTATTTCTTCAACATTGAGTGATTTCACAAGTGAACTTTCAGCTGTCACTAATGATTCAGATAGAACCTTTTTCTTATGCTGGAGAGTTAAAATTTTCTCTTCGACTGAGTTTTTTGTGATAAATCGATAGGAAATCACCTTCTTGGTTTGGCCTATGCGATGGGAACGATCGATTGCTTGTTGTTCAACCGCAGGATTCCACCAAGGATCGAGTAAAATAACATAGTCCGCCGAAGTTAGATTCAGGCCGAGTCCTCCGGCCTTCAGAGAAATTAAAAAAACCTTTATTTCTGACGAATGGTTAAAATCATGCACCAGCTCTGGCCTCCTTTCTCTTGGCGTTTGGCCATCAAGGTAGGAAAACAAAATTCTTTCGTGCAACAAGCGTTCTTTAACGATTCGCAGATGTTTCACGAATTGAGAGAATACCAATATTTTATGTCCCTCATGCAAGGCATTGTGCAACATTCGCATAACTTCTTCGAACTTTCCAGAAGACTCATGATAACTTTCATCAATCATTGCCGGATGATTAGCAACTTGTCGAAGAACAGTAAGGCCTCTTAACAAGAGCATTTGCGACCTAAATAATCCGTTTTTCTGAATAGAATCTAGTATCTCATTCCTAAAGGCAGCCTTCATCTTTTCATAGATGCTTTCTTGGCTATCCGTCATGTCACAAAAATGAACCTGCTCAATTCGGTCTGGTAAGTCTTTAGCCACTTGAGTTTTAGTCCTTCGAAGAATGAATGGATTAATTAGTGATTTTAATTTATTGGCTACAGTTTCATTTTTATCCTTTTCTATGGGAATAGCATATTCTTGGCGAAATGCTTTTAGGGTACCCAATAAGCCCGGATTTGCGAAAGTCATAATCGACCAAAGATCAATCACGGAGTTTTCAACCGGAGTTCCACTTAAAACTATTTTATTCTTGCCCTTGAGTGAGCGTACTGCTTTGGAAATTTGTGAAGAAGGGTTCTTTATGTTTTGACCTTCATCAATAACGATATAGTTAAAATTTATATGTTTAAATATATCCAAATCAACCCTCAATGTTCCATAAGAAGTAATGATTAAGTCGTAACTGTTGAACCACTTGTCGGTTTTATCTCGCTGTGTCCCTGCATGAATTAAAATAGAAAGATCGGGAGAGAACTTTTTTGACTCACTATACCAATTATGTAAGATGGAAGTCGGGACTATTAATAAGCTAGTCAATTTTGGTTGCCCTGAAGCCTGCATTTCAAGCTTATCCATCAAGAGTAAACAAAGCGTTTGAACGGTTTTGCCTAAACCCATGTCGTCTGCCAAAATACCACCAAAACCAAACTTCCTTAGAAACCACAACCAATTCAATCCTTCGCGCTGATATTCTCTAAGTGTTGCCTTGAATTCTCTTGAGGGTTCAATTGGCTCGATCGTGCTAAAATTATTGAGCTGTTTTATTTTGAGATGAATACTTTCCTCTGATCTTTTTTGCAACTCATTTTGCAACTCCGTGAGGATTTGAAAATGGTGTCGATAGATTTTTATTTCTGCGTTTTCTGAGGCCTCAGCATGCCTAAAAAATGAACGTAACTGTGTAAACCAAGCTTCTGGTATAATGGCCACTTGCCCATTTGGCAGTTCAAACTCTCTTATACCTTGAAGGATGTGATTTCTTAAACGAATGAAAGGTATCTTGTAGTCACCAAAATTTATTCGGGCATTTATATCAAACCAATCTCCTTCTTCAATGATTGTCATATCGAGCTTACTGCCCATAATATAAAATCGTGCAGAAGTTTCATCTTGTTCCAGTTCAAAACCTGATTCAACAAGGGCAGTTCGATTATTTGCTAGCCACTCAAGCAAGCCAAAAGAATCCCTGTCATTTTCATCCAGTTTAAAGATTGCACCACTATAATTGTGCAAACCGAGCCTATTTAGCTTATCGTGTTGACTTAATTCCCAGAGGTGTGATCTGACTGTTCTTGTGAATTTGTAAGAATGTAGTTGCTTTTCGAATTTTACAAGTACTCTATTCGGATTATTGGCTAAGATTTCTTGATCATCGTATTTGTAGAGTAATATGAGAGACAATTCATCACCATACAACTGAGTTAATCTAAGTATTGCCCTAGCTTGTGTTCTATTGCTTGTTATTTCAAATCCTTCGGCTTTTACCTGGTACTTTTCAATCAAATGAATTGCAAACTTTCGGAGATAAACTTCTTCAGAGATTTTTGGTACTTGAATAAAGTATTTGTTTAAGAATGGAGCGATTTTCATTCCTTCCATTTCTGGGTCGAATTCGTAAAGTTTATCTCCAATTAGTAACCAAAGTGGCTGATTAGAAATAAGTGTAGCGTTTTGATTCTGAAACTTCAATAGCTTTCCCTGATGGAGTAAAGTTGGATAATATCTGATGCCATTTTCATCTCTCTTGAAGTGAAAAAGAACAGATACTTTTCCAGGTACAAACTGAATTTGTTTCCATGTCGGATCATCGTCATCACCCATGATGAAGAAGGGCCTATCTCGAAGCAATGAAATTACTTTCGCCAACCTACTTTCCGTATTAGTCCTTACAACTTCGTGTAATTCTGCAGAATAATATTTCTGAAAAAATTCCGCCGGTCGAATACCTTTTTTGGGGCTATGAACTTTGATTATGTGATTTTGGTCACACTCATCCAATATCTTAATCGCCTTTTTATCATCATCCCCTAACAAGTAATCAAATTCCTGAGCAGTGATACTATTTAATTTTTTGTTCGTGTAAGTAAAATCTCCATTCGAACTTAACTGGACGATATATGGCGCAATTAATATCCCTAGATATTCATGATTATATAATGAATAAACTAGTTTATGCGATATAGCTTGATCGATATGCAAAGTAGTCTTTTGAAAAACAGCCCCTGGACTTATTTACATAAATTTTTTGGGCCAACTTCAAACATAATTAAAAAAACAGACCTAAGTCAAGTTCTTTGTAGAATACGTCAATTCACCTCGAAAAACCTCTTCTGCGGGTCCTATGAGCCAAATATTCGAATACCCATAAGATGAAACCTCCATTTCAACAGTCAACTGGCCCCCTTCCACCTTCAGCTCCTTAGTTAATTTACCGTGATAGTTATTTCGATTTGCCCAGCTAATTACAACAGCCGTTACCCCTGTTCCACAAGCAAGAGTTTCATCTTCCACCCCCCTTTCGTATGTTCTCACCCTCAAAAAATCTCCTTCCTCTGAGACGAAATTGACATTCGTCCCTCCAGGTGCAAACTCCTTTCGATTTCGAATTTCTTTACCTTTCTCAACCACAGGGTATGATTTCACATCCTTTACCCAACTGACGAAGTGCGGTGATCCGGTATTAATAAAATCATACTCAGCATGATGTTCAAATCCTGAAACATCTTTCATTTGTAATCGAATGTTGCCGTTGTTCAATAGCTCCGCTTGGTGTTCACCATCACTAGCATGAAAAAATGTGTCGTTTCCGGTTAGCCCTAAACTTGAAGCAAACTTTACTGCGCAACGTCCGCCATTCCCACACAAGCTACCTTCTGAACCATCGGCATTATAGTAAAGCATCGAAAAATCAGAACTTTCTGAGTTCTGAATTAAGATTAATCCGTCGGCGCCAATGCCGAATCTCCTATCACACCATTTTCTGTAGGTTAGCTGATCTATTCGTGGTAAAAAACCATCCCGATTGTCGATCATGATAAAATCGTTACCTGCACCATGATACTTCGCAAATTTGACAAGCTTATCCATGTAATTTATTTCTGACTTTAACCTTTCTTTAACAGCTAAATGACAAGCTGTCACGTTATTCAATCGTTCAAACGTAATTTCACATTACGGCATAGACATTGAAACAAATAAACAAGAATAAAACCTTTCAACAATGAAAAGAGTACTCGGAATTTTTGGCATAGCTTTATTAGGCGCTATAGTTGGAGCAGGAATTATCAAATGGCTTGAAAAACCTGATGCAAATGTTTCTCAAATTGCAAGTACCCCAGTACAGTTTGCGAATTTTCCAGAACACATTGTTCAGCATCCCAACTTTGTAGTTGCATCTGCAATCGCAACACCTGCGGTCGTACACATTAAGACCAAATCAAACCCCAAAGCTCAAAATGAAATGAATGAAGAACAGGACCTTAGATTATTTTTTGGAAGGCCTGATCTGTTTTTTGGAAATCCAGGGCCTCAGATGGGATCAGGTTCGGGAGTTATCATTTCAAACGACGGCTATATCATTACCAATAATCACGTAATCAAAGGTGCCGATGAAATTGAAGTAGTATTGAACGACAAGAGAAGCTTTAGCGCAGTAATCATCGGTTCCGACCCTTCAACAGACATTGCTTTGATAAAAATCTCTGCAACAGAGCTTCCAACTATCAGCTACGGGAACAGCGATGATGTGCAGGTTGGCGAATGGGTTCTTGCCGTAGGGAATCCTTTCAATCTTACGTCAACAGTAACCGCTGGGATAGTTTCGGCCAAAGGTCGTAATGCAAATATTTTAGGTGGAGGATCTAGCATAGAGGCGTTTATTCAAACGGATGCTGCTGTAAATCCAGGCAATTCTGGTGGAGCGCTTGTGAATGTAAAAGGCGAACTAATTGGAATTAATACGGCAATTGCAACCAACACTGGAGCCTTTAGCGGCTATTCGTTTGCTGTACCGGTGAACATTGCTAGAAAGGTAGTAGAAGACATTAAAAACTTCGGAACGGTGCAAAGGGCTTTCTTAGGTCTACAGATACGTGATGTAGATGCTGCACTGGTAAATGAAGAGGAATTAAAAGTTAATAACGGAGTTTATGTTTCTGATTTTCTTCCGAATAGTGCTGCCGAATCAGCCGGAATAAAAAAAGGAGACGTAATTGTTCAAATAGATCAAAATAAGGTAAAAGCCACACCTGAACTAATGGAAATTATCGGGCGTAAACGACCTGGAGACAAAATCACCGTCACTGTGAACCGAAAAGGTCAGCAAAACGATTACATCGTTACTTTGAGAAATGCTGAAGGAAAAACTTCGATTATCAAAAAAGAAACCAGTGATTTAGCCCAAGTGCTTGGGGGTGAGTTTGAAAATGTGTCTAAAAAAGAACTGGATGCTTTAAAAATTGAAGGCGGAGTAAAAGTAAAACGCCTTACAGCTGGTAAATTGAAAGAGACAGGAATAAGAGAAGGGTTTATTATTACGAAAATTGACCGTTCTCTTGTCAACAGCACAAAGGAGCTGCTAAAAATCCTCGAAGACAAAAAAGGAGGCATACTCATAGAAGGGTATTATCCCAATGGAAGTAAAGCCTATTACGGATTCGGTTTATAAAACCTTTTTATCAGCCCCTTCGTTAAGAAGGGGCTTTTTTTTCAATTGATACCTGCAAAAATTTCTTTCTGGCTACAAAGTTCACGCATTAAGCCATTTCAATATCAGCTTGACTCATGGGAAGCAATTTCCAAAGGTGAATCTGGTTTAGTGAACGCTCCAACAGGATACGGAAAAACGCTAGCCACATTTCTTCCTGTTACATTTCCATTCGTTGATGGCGAAGTAATCCCCAAAGGCCTTCAATTGATTTGGATTACCCCATTAAGAGCGTTAGCCTCAGATTTAGCAAAGCGGATGCAAACAACGCTAAACGAACTGGGTATGAACTGGAAGGTCGGTGAACGTCATGGAGATATTAGTGAAAGAGAAAAAAAAGCGCAAAGAGAACGCTTACCAGAAGTGTTGATTATAACTCCTGAAAGCTTACATCTGCTTTTTACCAATCTTGATCAAATCAATCAGCTTATTACATTACAATATGTGGTAGTTGACGAGTGGCACGAATTACTTGGTAATAAAAGAGGAGTACTTGTGGAATTAAGTCTAGCCTATCTGAGAAACTTAATTCCAGGGATTGCCATTTGGGGTATTTCTGCCACTATTGAAAATTTAGATGAAGCTGCAAGTCGATTAGTCGGGCCAAGTCCACTGAAAACTCCTAAAATCATTAGATCAAGAGAAAAGAAGATAATAACTATTAATACACTCATTCCTGATAGCTTAAGAAACCTGCCATGGGCAGGGCATCATGGATTAAAGCTTGCTGAGGACCTTATTCCAGAGTTGAAAAGAAATAATTCAACGCTAATATTCACCAATACTAGGGCCCAAAGCGAATTGTGGTATCAAAAAATTCTGGAATTAGAACCTGAATTTGCCGGTTTAATAGCCATACACCATGGTTCTTTGAGCAAAGAAATACGTTCATGGGTAGAAAAAGCAATCGATAGTTCCAATTTGAAAGCGGTTGTTTGTACCTCCTCTTTGGATTTAGGAGTAGATTTCAAGCCGGTAAGCCACACCGTTCAAATTGGTTCACCAAAAGGAATAGCTCGCTTCATTCAACGTGCAGGAAGAAGTGGCCATCGTCCAGGAATGACTAGCTCGATCACTTTCGTCCCAACGCATGCCATGGAACTCCTGGAAGGTTCTGCTCTTCATACAGCGCTATCGCTCGAGTTACTTGAGCCAAGGGAGATGCTTAATTCACCTCTTGATGTTGTCATTCAATTTGCACTTACTATGGCCATTGCCGATGGTATTGAGCTTGAGCTGTTAAAAAAAATCTTAAGGCAAACAATCACGTACAAAGACCTGCGTGATGAGGATTTTGAATGGTGTATACACTTTATTGTAAATGGTGGCAATACATTAGGTGCATATGATGATTATAAAAAGGCATCGGTTATTAACGGCAGGCTAAGAATAAACACGAAAAAATTTGCATTGCTCCATAAAATGAACATCGGCACTATCGTGGGGCAAGGTCTTGTGGATATAGTTTATGCCAATGGTCAGTTAATTGGAAAGGTTGAAGAATGGTTTATCAATCAACTTAAACCAGGTGAGAGTTTCTGGTTTGCTGGTCGATCACTGAAATACGATAAGGTAGTTGTAAACAAAGTTTTTGTAAAAAAGGGTGATGACAAAACCGGTAAGGTACCCTCATATATGGGTGGACGCATGCCACTTTCTTCAAAAATGAGTACACTCTTGCGTCAACAAATCGAAAAGGCTGCTAATGGGATATTTGACAACAAAGAGTTAAAGGCGCTTATTCCATTAATGAAAAGGCAAAAGGAAGAAAGTTATCTCCCTTCGAGCAATGAACTTCTCATTGAAAGATATGAAAGCAAAGAAGGTTTTCATTTATTCATTTATCCTTTTGAAGGAAGGTTGGTTCATGAAGGTTTAGCCGCATTAATCGCTTTTCGCATTGCAAGAGAATTGCCGATAACGTTTTCTATAGCCATGAATGATTACGGTTTTGAGCTTTTAGCCAGCAAAGAGATCCCCATTGAACGTATCAATCAAAAACTATTCTCCTCTGAAAGTTTAAGCTCCGATATTTTGCAAGCAGTAAACTCAACTGAAATGGCTCGGAAACAGTTTTACGAAATTGCGAGGATATCTGGCTTAATGCCACAAAGCTTTACGAAAGGAGTTGAGAAACAACTACGAATAAATTCACAAACGCTTTTCGATATTTTTTTAGAACATGAACCAGAAAATAAGCTTGTTCAACAGGCTTATGACGAAGTACTTCAGAATCAATTGGAAGAAATTCGAATGCGTCGATCCCTCTTGAGGATTAAGAACTCCGAAATAAAAGTTATGAAATTATCGCGGCCATCACCTTTTAGCTTTCCTATACTTGCCGATCGACTTCGAGATAAACTTAGTTCGGAACAATATGAATCTTCTCTTTTGCAGCTAATTCAAGCCTACAATAATGAAGAGTCAAAAATATGAGAAGTTAGTCTCTGGATTATTTTTTTGGTTCTATCCAGATGGTAGTGTTTATGAACCAATATCAGAAACATTAATCTTAGCCGACATACATGTTGGGAAAATAGCTCATTTCAGAAAAAATGGCATCGCTATACCGACAGATTTGAATGAAAACATTGCTAGAATAAAACAAGCTTTAGAAAGGCAAAATGTTCAATCGCTGATTATCGCTGGGGATTTATTTCATGGGACTTGGAATACTGAATGTGAAATATTCACCTCTGAACTTAAGACAATAAAAGGTGATTCAAAAGTTACATTGGTCCCTGGTAATCATGACCAAAGCACATCTATACTCAACCTTCCTAGTTGGTTGATTATTCAACCAAGAGCATCTATCAACGATAGAATAGAAATTTGCCACGATCCGGAAGATGCCAATCTGGACAAATTTACCTTTTGCGGACATTTACATCCAGGGTTCAAATTACATGGTAAAGCCAAGCAGAGCCATATACTGCCCTCTTTCTGGTTAAGTAACAAACTATGTGTACTCCCAGCATTCGGATCATTTACAGGAAAATGGCACAGGGGTGCGGTTGGGTTCGATATACTGGTTTGCACTTCCGAAGGAGTTTTCGAAATAAAAAATAAACGGTGATGCAACTTAGGGATGATCTTGTTCGTCTTCGATTAAATTGAATATCTCAATTTTTGTATCAAAGATTTTTTCTACCTTATCCTTATCAAACCCAACCCATGACAAAAAAACTATTTCGTTCTAAAAATGATCGAGTACTCGCAGGTGTTTGCGCTGGATTAGCAAACCACTTCAATGTAGACCCTGTACTTATAAGGGTAATTTTCGTAGCTGCTTTGCTTGGAGGAGGTTTCGGCCTCTTGGCTTATTTGATACTTTGGGTAGTAACGCCAGAAAATCCCGAATTTAACCAGCCCTTCCAACAAAGTTCATCTTACACAGAAGATGTAGATGTTAAAAACCAAGATAATATGAGCAACAACAATAAAACTGGCAGTACAATCGCCGGAGTAATTCTAATTCTACTAGGCGGCCTTTTTTTAGCGGAAGAGTTCTTGCCCGATTTCGATTTTGAAAAATACTGGCCTTTAATCTTGATTTTTGTTGGCATAGGGCTACTGTTTGGTGGGTTTAACGGTAAATCTTCCAAATCATGAAAAATGATAGACTTTTTTGGGGAGTAGCCTTAGTTGTTTTCGGCACTCTATTTTTGGTAGAGAATTTAGGCTACATTGAGTTGTCCTTTAGCCGTATATGGCGCTTTTGGCCTATTTTACTAATCTATTGGGGCTTTGCTGCCCTACTTAAAAGACGAGAAGGTAGTGCAGGATTATTACTGTTGGTGATACAGATCATACTGCTCGTATTTACATTATTTTTTGTGGTCAGTCCTAATAAGGGTCAAGAAGACAACAATCCTTCGATCGAGTATCATAAGGGTGACGATTTTTCAGAGGCTGATGAAAAGAAATTTGAGTTTTCAGAACCATTTTCAGACGACATAAAAACTGCTAATCTTGATCTCGATTTTGGTGCTGGTACGTTATCTATACAGCATGGTTCAACGAATCTGATCGAAGCTAATGCCATTACCAACTTTGGAGGGTATTCATTTACCAAAGAGCTTACCGGTGAAATCGCGGACTTGAACTTAAAATATGAAGGTGAAAACCTGCGATTAGAACGAAATACATCGTATGAGCATGATTTAAAAGTTAAATTGAATACAAAACCTAATTGGGTTTTTAACTTGGATATAGGGGCTACTGAGGCCGAAATTGACTTAACTGCATTAAAGGTGCAACAAGTGAATATGGACTGCGGCGCTGCAAAAATTACATTGAAATTAGGTAATCCCAGCTCCGGAAACAGTGTCGTAGATTTAGACGCCGGAATGGCCGACATTAAAATTAAGCTTCCTGATAGCGTTCACGCAGAAATACTTTCGAAAACAGCATTATCAAATAGGAATTTTGACGGTTTTGAAAAAGTCGCAAATGGACATTACCGAACCCCTAACTTCAACAAATCCGCATCTTCATGGATTATTAAATTGAACGGGGGGATGTCGAACTTAGAAGTAACACGTTAAATTACTCAAATCATTTCTCGTAAATGATTGTTAGGAGTAAGTGAAAACATTATTCGTAAATAGTAGATGGGTTATTGTTGGATACTCAATAATCTTAATAGTAAGCGTTTTTCTTTCTTTAAAACTTGGTTTTAATTACGAAATAGCCCGATTTTTTCCAGATAAAGATGAGGATGCCTCTTTTATGGCTGCTTTCACACAGCGTATTGAAAGAGACGATACATTTCTTCTCATTGGCATACAACACTCAAGAAGTATTTACGATTCTACTT
Source organism: Chitinophaga pinensis (assembly GCA_943369355.1). Taxonomy (GTDB): domain Bacteria; phylum Bacteroidota; class Bacteroidia; order UBA7662; family UBA7662; genus UBA7662. Next base: position 366,354 of record CALRMX020000001.1, read on the forward strand.
TTCTTAGAAAGCTCAATGACTTAACAAAAAAATCAAGGATCCTACCGCACATTCTGAGTGCATCTTCGGTAACTAATTTTCGCGAACCGGTTAAAACTCCTTTAGGATTATCCTATAAGAAAACGATTCACATCGACGAACCAGAACGTTATTCATTTGATAGTATTTCAATTCAACAAGACGATCGTCTGTACAAATCACTTGTATCGGAGGATCATCGAGCTGCCGTAATAGTACTTCGCACCAGAGAAGCCCTATCTCAAACGGAAGCAGTCGAACTAAACGATAGTTTAATAAAATTAGTCAAATCGTATTCCTTTAAAAACGTTCACATCGCTGGTGTAGCCAATACACAAAGCATTTTCGTAGAAAAGATTAAGAAAGAAATGTTGCTCTACATCAGCCTTTCTATTCTTATTACAGCTATAATACTCTTTATTCTGCATCGCACATTTTGGGGAATTATTATTCCCCTTTCAGCGGTTTTGGCTTCACTTTTAATCTTTTTAGCCTATTTGTATTTATCCGGACAATCTCTGGATATAATGAGTAGTATGTATCCGCTACTTATTATGATTTTTGGAATGTCGGATCTAATTCATTTACAAAGTAAGTACATTGACGAATTGGAGAACGGGTCTTCTCGGTTTGACGCCATGCTCATTACCTTTAAAGAAACCGGAAAAGCACTTTTTCTAACATCATTTACAACAGCAATTGGTTTTCTTTCATTAATAACCAGCTCAATTCCAGCCATTAGGGAGTTTGGAATCAATGCTTCTGTGGGAGTCACTATTGCTTATATTATTGTAGTGAGCTTTGCGTCCTCCCTCCTGCTGCAATTTGATATGGAAAAACTCCAGAGAAATGTGCATCAAAAACAGAATTGGACCCGATACAACCTCTTCTTTTATCGAATTGGAAAAAACAAATCAAGAATGGTTTGGACTGGAACCGCAATTCTTGTTGTTTTATCAATACTGGGAATCTCTCGCATTTCAACGAATACTTATCTGTTGAGCGATATTCCTTTGAATAGTACTGTAAGACAAGATTTTATATTTTTTGAAAACAACTTTTCTGGGGTCAGAACCTTTGAAATAGCAATAATCCCCCAAAAATCCAATAGCATCTTCAACTCCGATGTTTTAGCAGAAGCTCAAAAATTAGAAGAATATTTAAAAGATTCGATTGGTTTAGGTAGCATACAGTCACCCGGAGTTGTCATCAAAAGTATTAATAAGACCTGGAACGGTGGTATGAACTCGGAATATGACATACCAGAATCCGACGACCTTATTGAAGATTTTGGCGACCTTATTCTTAAAAACAAAGCCATAAGCCAATTTGGGATAACCGATTCATTAGGTGAACTTGGCCGAATTACTGGCCGAATAAGAGACTCAGGGTCTGATAGTTTAAGCTTACTGATGTCGAAAACGAAAAACTGGATTGAACAAAATATTGACAAAGAAATTGTTCAGTTCCAATTCACTGGATCGGGGCTTATGGTTGATAAAAACAATGAACACCTCAGAGAAAGTCTCATTCAGAGTCTTCTATTTGCTTTCATCGTAATTGGAATTATGTTCTCAATTTTGTTTAAAGACTGGAAGATGCTTCTTGTAAGTATCATTCCTAATATAATCCCATTGCTGATTGCAGGGGCAGTTCTAGGCTATTCTGATATAGAACTTAAAGCAGTTACTTCAATCATCTTCACAATCTCCTTTGGAATAGCGGTAGATGACACCATTCACTTTTTAGTGCGGTATAAAATGCAAAGACAAAAAGGTGAAAGCGTAGACAGCGCGCTCAAACAAACGTTTTTAATAACGGGTAAGGCTATAACCTTAACCACGATTGTCTTAGTGTTTGGTTTTATAAGCTTGATATTCAGCGATTTCACAGGTACGTATTATGTTGGTATAATCGTCTGTATAACGCTAGTGAGTGGTTTGTTTGCGGATTTGTTACTAATTCCTCAGCTCGTTTATTGGATTAATCCAAATAGTCGGACCGATGATGGGAAAAATCTTTCCAGTTAATAAAACTAGAATCGCTTAAGGCCTCTAGAAATATAACCAGGTCTGTTTGTTCTACTGAAGAAAGATTAAGAGGTTTTATGGTAGAATCTTTAAGTGGGTGATTATTACCTCCTTTATTGTAGTATTCAATGATTTCTTCAATAGTTTTAAAACTACCATCATGCATATAAGGAGCAGTGAATACTAGATTCCTTAAGGTAGGTGTTCTAAATTTTCCAAATTCTGACCATTTGTAGGCTATTTGCGCACGTCCGGAATCTATACCTTCGGTTGCAAGGCCGATATGCCTAAATTGGTCATCACTAAAAAATGGGCCTGAATGACATGAACTACACTTTGCTTTACCAAAAAACAACTGCATACCCTTTTTGGCTCTTTGGTCAATTGCGGTAACGTCTCCATCCATATACTTGTCATACGGACTATTGAGAGATACAAGACTTCTTTGGAATGATGCAAGTGCCCTTGTTATTGAATAAGGGCTAATTTCACGCAATGCCAGAGACTTAAAACGTTCAACCCATTTCTCATTTTTCCTCAACTTGAACACTAATTCTTCCAATGGTTGATGTAATTCTTTTGGACTCTGCATTGGAGCTAATGCTACTTGTTCTAATCTAGGAATACCACCATCTCTAAAAAAATTTTCACGAACAAACAAGTTAAACAACGGTGGTGTATTCCTTACGCCAATCGTTTTGCCATGATAACCCCGGCTAACTATTAGATTATCCCCAAATGCTGAGGCCTGAACATGACAACTTGCGCAACTTAAAGTGGAGTCTAAAGAAACGATAGGATCATAAAAAAGTGCTCTACCCAAAATTGCCAGTTTCTTATCCTTTTCGGAATAGTGACGAACTGAATCCGGGATTTTTACATAATTGGCAATTGGTGGCAAATTGAATTCGTTCGTCGATTCAAAGGAACAACCGAACAAGAGACAAACCAAGCCAATCAAGCTAAAACAGCGCATGGTGTTTTAGTTCTCAAAAGGATTCTGCAGCATTGGATTATTTACATAGGACGTATCCGTAAGTGTCTTTAAAAAAGCCACTAAATCGGCTTTTTGTTGCGGATTTAATCCAAGTCCCGAGCCTTGAGATTTCATGTTTGGATCTAGCGTTGGGCTAGATTTTATTCCAGAATTGTAATGTTCTACTACTTCTTCTAGGGTGCTAAAACGTCCATCATGCATGTATGGGGCAGTTAGCTCAACGTTTCGTAGACTAGGCACTTTGAATTTACCTCTGTCGGAAGCACTACCTGTAACCCTCTGAAAACCTATATCCGTAAATACACTATCTAAACCATTATTCAAAAACTGATTATTGGTGAATAGGACTGTTCCGTGACAATGGAAACAATCCGCACCTGCAGGTCTGCCACTTCCTGGAGGTGAAAACTCTGCCCTAAATAGATCTAAACCACGTTGTTCCGATGGACTCAATTGCGCCAATCCTGTCATTGAAAGATCGAATTTTGATTTACCCGATACGTGAATCAATAAAAACTGTTCTAATGCTTTAGCAATTCGTGATGCATCAACTTTCTCATCACCAAAAGCTCTTCCAAATCGCTCACGATAAAACGGAAGCGCCTGCAACTCTTGAATGGCATTAGGTAATTGTTCGTGCATTTCAATTGGATCTTCGATAGGGATTAGCACTTGACTCTGGAGAGAGCTAGAACGACCGTCCCAGAAAAACCTATTGTTCCATTGCAGGTTAAACAAAGGCATGGAGTTACGAGTTCCTGTCTGACCAGTTATGCCTTGACTAAATTGTCTGCCATTATCAGTAAAACCATAGCTCGAATTGTGACAACTTGCGCAGGATTGCGTGTTATCTCCCGATAAAATCGGATCGTAAAAAAGTGCTCGACCCAACTCTATACCTTCAACTGTTAACGGGTTATTTGTCGGTAGGTTGTTTGCAGGGAAAAGAGGTAAAGGCGCTAAATTATAACTCGTAGGTGCAGGATAAACTTTTGATGGGCTTCCATTATCTTTTTTGCACGCAACAAAAAAGAACGAGAAAAGAAATACTATTGAATAATACCTGCCCATGAAAAACTCTCTTGTAAATTTTGGTGCAATATGGTAGCTACTGTATCCCCTACAGATGAATGCGTTGAACTGGTAGTTGGCACAATACGAAGAACATTTGGATTTGAGAAAAATGACTTTAAGTCAAAGTTAAATCCTACTTTCAAAGGTGAGTTGAGGTTAATTGTTGTTCCCAAATGTTCAACTCGCACCTTGAGGTCATCTCTACCTAAGTGATAGGCAAAACCTGCTCTTGCCCCCCCTATATCATCGTAATCGCCTTCAACTTTAATAAAGATATATCCTGAATTCCAGCTCCAATGCATCACACCACCAACAAGAACGCCAAGCGGGTGATTGTTAGGCCATATTGACGGATCTGCATGGTTCGATGAAGAATCTACACCTATCAAATATCTTATACCATCGTATTGACCTTTTGGTACGTTGTCAAAAGTTATAATGGCTGGACCAGTTCTATTTGAAGTAACCAAATGATGACCTCCAACATACTGCCAATTTCCATCAGCTTTTCGAAGCTCTAGTCCAGTCACATAATATTGAATATTAGAGAAGGACACCAAGTTAGATCCAGTATTGAACAATTGTTCACCTATTTCTAGTGTAGCATTATCAAATTTATAATTCATCTGAATATCCAATGAGGTTGTTTGAGAATCAACAACCACTGGTGTACTTGTTTCTTCGCGACAAGCGGAAAAGAAAAGCAAGCATGCACTGAAAAATACGGCGCTATATTTCATAACCTAAATTTAATCAAAGAACGAATAAAAAGCCACTTTGTGTTTATTAAAGTAATTACTTTAACGAACTAGGAAAGTATTCAATACCTGACCATCGAAAGGAAAAAAAGCTTAGTTAAGACAGAAAACCACGTTACTTAACATAAGCTCTTGCGAAAAGCCGTTGATGCTAATGAAGCAATACAATCTTAAATCCTAGTTGTCGATTTATTGACACATTCAGTTTTAAAAATTCAATTCATTGGGCTTTTCACTAGACCAAATAACTCTCACATCTTCCTTGACTATTAAAACGAATCGAAATGGAGAAGGTAATATGGTCATACGAGCATCGATAGGTTTACCTTTCGAATCTTCCAGTATTGTTTCAACAAGAACTCCTGCATCAGGCCCTATGTCAAACGAGTCCTCTTCAATTTCGCTTTTGAAATACTCCTTGGCCAAATAAGCCGTTGGCAATAAAACCTCTACATCTGGACATATTCTTGTATGAATATTCTCCAGGACAGCTTCTAATTCTTCACCGTACCTTTCGTTAAAAGTATCTTCAAATTCATGGATCTCATCCTCTAAATCATCATATGCTTCATCTGCGAAATCCAGATTAACCAGTTCGTTTCTTAATTCGATAAGATCTATAAGATCACTATTTAGTCGCTTGTAGTTCATGCTTCAAAGTTAAAGTAAAGCCTCGTTTTTATACTAAATTTGACATCGATAAAAAAAGGAAAAGCAATGACTACTATAAAGTTTGGAACTGATGGCTGGAGAGCCATAATAGCGAAAGATTACACTGTACAGAATGTTGCTAAGGTAGCATTTGCCACTGCTGATTGGCTACTTTCAAATAATAATACACCAACATGCGTAGTAGGTCATGACTGCCGATTTGGTGGGCCTTTATTTTTGGAAACAGTAATTCAGGTTTTGACATCCAAAGGCGTGAAGGTTATTATTCAAGATGATCCATTTGTATCCACACCGATGGTATCTCTTGCAACTTTCAAGAACCATGCGGATGCTGGAATAATTTTAACTGCAAGTCACAATCCACCTACATACAACGGTTTTAAAATTAAGGCAGGTTTTGGTGGGCCAGCCTTACCAAGTATGATTGATGCAGTAGAAGCATTAATTCCTTCTGGAGATGTTGAAATCCCTGAAGTAAGCCATGAACAATTACACCAACAAGGCCTCCTCCGTAAAATGAGTTTTGAGGACTTGTATGTATCTGAAATTGAAAGCAATTTTGACTTGGTGGCTATCAAAAATTCACCTTTCAAGTTAGCCTATGATGCAATGTATGGCGCAGGTCAAAGGGTTATAAATAGAATTTTACCCGAAACCGTGCAATTACATTGCACTCATAATCCTGGCTTTGATGGCACTCCACCCGAACCAATCATGAAAAACCTTCATGAATTATCCAATCTTTTAAAGCATTCGGATGATTTGCATCTTGGTTTGGCAACGGATGGTGACGCTGACAGGATTGGCTTATTCGATGATGAAGGTAATTTTATTGACTCACATCACATTTTGTTATTGCTTGTTCAATATTTGGTAAGTCACAAAAAGGTATCCGGCAAGGTGGTGGTTTCGTTCTCTGTTACACCAAGAATGGCCAGAATGTGCAAGTTCTTTGGACTAGACCATGAGGTAACGAAAATTGGATTCAAATACATTTGTGAAACCATGACAAAAGAGGATGTGCTTGTGGGTGGCGAGGAGTCGGGAGGAATTGCAGTAAAAGGCTTTATTCCAGAAAGAGATGGGATCTGGATAGGTTTGGTGTTATTGGAATATATGGCAAAATCAGGGAAATCTCTGCGCCAATTGATCAAAGAGGTTTATGAAATTACTGGTTCCTTTGCTTTCGAACGTTACGATTTACACATCACAGAGGCACAAAAGCTTGAAGTTTTAAATCGCTGCAAAAACGACCCATATACGGAGTTCGGTCAATACAAAGTCACGGGAATGGAAACTATAGACGGGTTTAAGTTTCTTTTGGGTGACGATGACTGGGTTATGCTTCGCGCTTCAGGTACTGAACCCGTATTACGTGTTTATGCCGAATCATCAACCCAAAAAGGTGCATTTGAAATTTTAGATACGGTTAAAGCGTCTATTCTATCCTAATCATTAACTTCGTGTTCGCGATTGGCTCCATCGCTGTTTTAAACAGAGGAAAGTCCGGGCAACGGAGTGCACCGAACTCGTGAAAATGAGACTGGGGTAACCTAGTAGATAGTGCCGCAGAAAAGAACCGCCATTTTTGATGGTAAGGGTGAAAACGTGAGGTAAGAGCTCACGAATCCAACAGGTGACTGTTGAATTGGGTAAACCTTTCGGGTTGAAAGACCATGTATACCAACAGATAAGGGTTGCACGCTCGTTGTTGGGGGGTAGGTCGCTTAGATAAATGATGGGGGACTATAACAGTTACAGAACCCGGCTTACAAGATCGCGTTAAAAAAAAGGGGGGGCTAGCTCCCCTCCTTTTAATCATTTCATTATTTTGACATTGTAAATTAGCGAATCATTCAAACGTCATGGCTAGAATCCTCATTATTGATGATGAAAAAAGTATTCGATCTACATTAAGAGAAATACTAGAATATGAACAGTATGAAATAGACGAAGCCCAAGACGGTGTAGAAGGTCTGGAAAAAATTCAGTCAGGAAATTATGACCTCATTTTTTGCGACATAAAGATGCCTCGTATGGATGGACTCGAAGTGCTATCCAATCTTCAAAAATCTAATTCTGAGATTCCGGTGGTCATGATTTCCGGTCATGGCACCGTTGAAACAGCAGTTGATGCTACCAAGCTTGGTGCATTTGATTTTATTTCTAAACCACCCGACTTAAACAGGTTGCTAATTACTGTACGAAATGCATTGGAGAAGAAGCACCTTGTTGTAGAGACCAAAGTATTAAAGCAAAAGGTCTTCAAAACCCAAGAGATTATAGGTGATTCACCAGGCATTCTGAAGATTAAAGAAACTATCGAAAGAGTTGCACCGACTGATGCCCGTATTTTAATCACTGGTGAAAATGGAACTGGCAAGGAATTGGTAGCGCGATGGATTCACGAAAAAAGCAACCGTAGCAAAGGTTTACTTGTAGAGGTGAATTGTGCCGCCATCCCTTCAGAACTTATTGAAAGTGAATTATTCGGTCATGAGAAGGGTGCCTTTACCTCGGCTATCAAGCAAAGGATTGGAAAATTTGAACAAGCAACTGGAGGCACATTATTCTTAGACGAGATTGGTGATATGCCACTTTCAGCACAAGCCAAAGTTCTTAGAGCCTTACAAGAAAATAGAATTACCAGAGTAGGTGGCGAAAAGGATATTAGCGTTGATGTAAGGGTGGTTGCGGCGACAAATAAAGATTTAGTCAAGGAAATTGCTTCTGGCAATTTTAGATTAGACCTTTATCACCGTCTTTCGGTAATCATTATACACGTACCTTCATTAAACAGTCGACAAGAGGATATCCCAGCCATTGCCAATCAGTTCCTAAGAGTGATTTGTGAAGAGTATAATATGCCTGTAAAAAGTTTCTCGAAAACTGCATTGGAAGCACTACAAGCTTACAACTGGACAGGAAATATACGCGAGCTTAGGAATGTAGTGGAGAGATTGGTGATTCTTGGTGGTCAAGTTATTAGTTACGAAGACATTGAATCATATACTCAGCCATTGGGATTATCTTCTTTAAATTCTTCTTCTGGAAAAATTATGAGTACTGAAAATCAGCTCGATTCTATTCTTGAGCAACAAGACGACTTTCAAGAATATAAAGATCAGATGGAAAAAATATTCATAGAACACAAATTAAAACAAAATCACTGGAATGTAGCAAAAACCGCTGAAGCGATTGGAATTCAACGAAGCCACCTTTATAATAAAATAGAAAGGTATGGCCTAAAACGCGATTCGGAATAAGGCATTCTAAATCTTCAATAGCATAAAAAAAAAGGCCTGATGGAGTAATCCACCAGGCCTTTTTTTAATAAACAAATGGCCTATTTGATCACTTGTAACGCACCTTTATACTCGGTAGTCTTATCTACATCCATTAAAATAGCAAGCTGGAAATAATAAGTCCCTCCTTCCAAAGCTGAAGGTATCCAATCGTTTTTATAGTCAGAGGACTCGTAAACTAATTGGCCCCACCTATTGAATACTTTTAATTTCCCATTTATGTAATAATCAAGATTTTCGACTACGAACGCATCATTAACACCATCTCCGTTTGGAGTTACTACATTCGGTACTTTTACGTCTCTGGCTTTCACTTCAAATTCTGTCCAGTTCGAGAATGAAACAAGATTGGTAACAGGATCACGCGTATAAACCCTTGCTAGGTACATTCCTGGCAATGTAGGTTTCGTGAAAGTTATGGTTGTATCGGTAGTTTCATTATTGTCTTCTGTAGGATTCCATTCTGCAACAAGTTCTCTCTGTAAATCTTTATACTGCACATGGTAAACTGGATTTAACCACCCTTCATAAGGACTCCAACGCAAAGATAAAGTTAGATTGTCGGCAACGTCTTGTGGATCATTAACCAGTCTAATAGTTCCTAATTCATTTGATAAAGGATTCCTTACCAAATTTGTCAAACCTAAATTCACTCTGTAATAATTACGACTGTCTTTAGGGAAAACTTCAGCATAATAATCTGTATGTATTCTTGCAGCAGGATCAAAAATATCGAAAATTGGCCTTTGGTACGGGTTTATACCTACTTCGTCACGTCTCCAGACATAATATGCACCAAACCAATTATAATTTAATGTATCAGGATCGGCCCATTGTACATAAGAAGCATTATGATTTATTGAATCTACCGACACATTAATTACACGCATTGGTTGTTTATAATCTGGGCAACCTGTAACTATATAAACAGCCGTGTCAAATTCTACCATAAACTTTTGACACTGGTTTCCAAATGTGTCTCCATCATTTCCTTTTCTTGAAACAAGATAATATGGGCCATTTTTCTCCATAGATCTGCCCAAAGTGAGTCTCAATCCCCTTGTTCTTCCATTAGTGCATGTGTCAGGAAAAACAGAAACGATTGGAACCAAAATGTTGTCAGGATCATACAACCTTAACTCAGAACCATCGGCAGTGACTGTATTACATTCAACATTTGTGTTAAGCCGGACAGTCATATTCAAGTTACCTGAACAGGATCGCGCTATTGAATCAATCTGATATGAAGGCGTTATATTGTTGCAAAACCTACCAGTACCCAAAACAAGTTGCGCATCAAAACTAACCCTTCCAACCAGCACCCCAGCTCTAAACTCACTAACGGTTACAACCATCACCACATTTTGAGCTTGGGTTGAAATAAATGAAACGTTACCAGAGTTTTGATTTACAACAGGAGCCCCACCAATCGTTGTAGCAAATTGACTGGCAGTATATCCACCCTGATATGGAGCATTTACACCATTTCCAGTTAGTGCAGGTGTAAGTACATAAACTAAAGAATCGCCATCAATCTCGTCACCGTCCAAGATTACATTGACTGGCTCAAGAATACAAAATGCGGGAACCTGAAACGTGCTAAAATATGCGGAATTGTTCAGTATACCTGGTGAGTTATTCACCATGGCTTCAACGTACATATTTGGCTGGCCTGTCAAAGTAGCCGAATTATTTCGGCAACACAAAGAATATGTAAAAAACACTGTTTGACAGTTCGCTGCAAAATTTGGCAACGTAAGAATAGCATCGTATTCGTACTTTTCAATTCCATAATTACTACTCGATGGATCAGAACATCTTGTAGTTTGGTCGGAACAAGGAGTTGGTATCTCTACACCGGAACCCGCTAGCAATTGAGCAGTAAATTGCCCTTGTGCTCCACAATTATTTCTCCACCCTAGGTTAGCGGTAGTGCCAAGAGTAGCACCTGAACAATCGCGGAAAAGTGTTAATCTAACTCTGTATTGATTTGGCCCTAAGCTAATGTACGTGATATTTGCTCCAGCCACGTGCGTAGCTTCAACACTTTGAGAATTTATCAGAAGAACCAGAGTTAAAAATAGGAAAAGTCTTTTCATATCGCTTGTTTGACGAAAGATAACGCTGAATTCATTAAACTAAAATTAAAAGAATTGCTTAATACTCGACCTTATTTTTATCCATAACCCAAGCTTCGAACACCTTGGTTGCCAATTCCATTGGCTGATGGATTGTTGGAATATTTCTTTTATCAATATCCTTTACTACTTCTTCGTAAAGAAATAAATCACTAAAGCCAATTTCAGCAGCCTCACTTTTTGTATTTGCAAAGTAGATTGCTTCAATCCCTGCCCAATAAGCCGCACTCAAGCACATTGGGCAGGGCTCACAACTTGAGTAAAGAATGCTGTTGGGAAGTTTAAAACTTTTTAGATGATTACAGGCAGCTCTAATCGCCATGATTTCGGCATGTGCAGTAGGGTCGCAGTTAGTAGTTACCTTGTTTACTCCTTCTGACACTATTTTACCATCAACCACTACTATTGCCCCGAAAGGCCCGCCCAATCTTTTTTTTACATTTTCATCAGCCAATCGAATGGCATGCAATAGTCTAAGTCGATGCTCTTCGGAAATCATTTTATTATTTGTACAGCTCCTTCTACCCTGCCTTTATCCAAAACATCAACAGTACAAAAATATGTGCCACCTTCAAGTGATGTAGGAGACCAATCGTTTTTATAATCGGCTGACTCGTATACTTTTTGACCCCACCTGTTGAACAATTTAACTACCGAATTGGGGTAAAAATCTAACCCTTGAATATATAGTTTATCATTTGCTCCATCACCGTTCGGGGTAACGACATTGACTATAGTCACATCTCTTTGTTCCTGCGTATATCTTAGGTAATTCGATACTGATACTCGCTCGTCAGTATTATTTTCAGCTTCAACTTTAAGGAGATAAGATATTGGCGTACGTTGTTTTTCGTACACGAAAGAAGTATCGGAAGTAGAGCCTACCAAGGTCCATATCGTATCTTCTGCTTTTGCCTCAAAGACTTTATAAACTGGATTGAGCCACTCATTGTATGGATTCCAACTTAAGCGAGAACTTCCACGCATACCATTAAATAAAGTAGCATCGGGATTTTTTAGCAAAATATTTGACCCCGAATCTCCAGGTGCTGATAATGGGTAATATTTCAATTTAAGTCTTACATGCCAATCTCTTCTTTCAATTTCTGGATTGTAATTAAGAATAACAGCTGAAGTATCAGAAATGTTAAAGCTTTCAGCGAGTGCAAACCAATTCTGGCCATTAAGGCTATCGTTTACATATACGACATACTTTTGAAAGAAGTTCACATCTAAAGTATCAGGATAATCCCAAGTAACTTCAATGCTTTCGTTATTGACAACGCTTACATTGGTAATATTAACTGGCTCAAAGTATTTGTAACAATCTTTGACTACAACCAAAGTAGTGTCAAAGTTCTTTCGCTGACCTATACAATTGGCAATAGTATTCCCATCGTTACCAATTCTTTGTACCAAATAATAGGTTTCCTCGTAAATGAGCGGTTCAATTATATGGATGGTTAATGTATCGGTATCATTATTCAAACATGGAAACTCCACTTTTTCAATCTGAATTAAGCGTCCTTCGTGGTCGTATAATCTGAAATCAGACCCTAAAGTATCAACTGTATTGCAAAATACTTTAGTATTTAATTTTAGTCCGATTGTGGTATCATAACAGGCAGCTTCTACGACAGAATAGTCTAGTACTGTAGTATCCGAAGTAATTACTTTAACGGTGTCAGTGGCTGATGGACACATGTTTTGAGGAGTAAACCTCCATGCTTCTTGGAAAGCAGTGAACGGTATTGCATTTCTATTTTGAACAACGGCCGCTAAAGTTCCTTGTAAATTATGTAAACCATGTATTGCTCTTCCGCCTTGCCAAGTTGGACATGAAGGCTTGGAGTAGAGAATATTGTCTATGATGTTTAAACTTTCGTAAAGTATTATCTGAAAGGTGCCTATTACTGTATTGCACTGAAAAAAAGAAACATCCAGAAAAGTTACTACCAACTGTCGGCATGGTGCTTGACCTCGTGTTTCCCAAAAAACGTTGGCAGGTACAGCTCCTAATTCATTTGCTGGTAACCAATCTTCGAAAGGGCCCATTATGCAATTTCTTGGATAAGTCGCTGTTGCAGATGGGATTGTCACTCCCGCTGGAATTACCCAAGTACTGGTTTGCTGGGGCGAGAAACTAATCCAACCATTAGATCCTATCCAAAATTTATTATATACATTCCCGTAAAAACAAAAATCAAACCCTATATCAAAACCAATTGGAGCCAAAGTTCCTTGAGGATAGACAGCATCATCTATCATCGATAAAGGCGCTCCTACTGTGGATACTGGCTGAAAGGGTATTTGTTGAATGCTGTAATTCTGCCCATAAGCAGTTCCTAACAGCGAAAGACAAATTGCAAAAGAGAGTAGAATTCTAAAGAACATGTTCAAACTCATAAACTAATATGAACAAATATAACAAGTACCTATTCAGGTAAAGAAAAGTAAGATTAAAAAAGACTTAAGAATTGGTGTGAAATTGAGGCGGCAACTCCGAAATCAGAACCATCATCGCCCTTTTTAATCTATTTTTGCAATTCCCATGAAAAACATCCGCAACTTCTGCATTATTGCCCATATCGATCACGGAAAAAGTACGTTAGCCGACCGTTTGCTTCAAATAACGAAAACGATTGACGATCGGAATTTACAAGAGCAGACTCTTGACGACATGGATTTGGAACGTGAGCGAGGCATCACTATCAAGAGCCATGCTATTCAAATGAATTACAGCTACAATGGCGAAAACTACATTTTGAATTTGATTGATACCCCAGGTCATGTGGATTTTAGCTACGAAGTTTCTCGTGCAATAGCTTCTTGTGAAGGAGCACTATTGATAGTAGATGCTTCACAAGGCATTCAAGCTCAAACGATCTCGAATCTTTATTTGGCATTAGAACACGATTTAGAAATCATACCTGTGCTGAACAAAATGGACTTGCCAGGTGCAAATCCAGAAGAAGTTAAGGATCAAATAGTTGATTTAATTGGCTGTGACCGCGATGATATTCTACCTGCCTCGGGCAAAACAGGCATGGGGGTTGACAAGGTATTAGAAGCTATAGTTGAGCGCATACCTGCACCAAAAGGTGACCCATCCGCTCCTCTACAAGCCTTAATTTTTGACTCGGTATATAATAATTATCGTGGCATTATCGCCTACTTCAAAGTTTTGAATGGAAGTATAAAAAGCGGCGAGCGCGTTAAATTCTTCAATACCAACAAAGAATATTTTGCCGAAGAAATTGGTATACTCAAACTCAAAGGCGAACCAAGAAAAGAAGTTAATACAGGTGATGTAGGATATATCATTTCAGGAATTAAGTTTGCCAAAGAAGTTAAAGTAGGTGACACGATTACCAGTGTAGAATCGCCTTGTAACGAAGCCATCCAAGGCTTTGAAGAAGTGAAACCTATGGTTTTTGCTGGCATTTATCCTGTAGATACCGAAGATTATGAAGAGCTAAGAGACTCGATGGACAAGCTCCAATTAAATGATGCTTCTTTGGTGTTTGAGCCTGAATCTTCTGCTGCTTTGGGTTTCGGTTTTCGTTGTGGCTTTTTGGGCATGCTGCACATGGAGATAATCCAAGAGCGATTAGAACGAGAATTTGACATGACGGTAATTACTACCGTTCCTAACGTTTCGTATTTCTGTTATACAACCAAAGGTGAAAAGCTTATTGTAAATAATCCATCCGACTTACCGGATCCCAGTAAAATAGACTACATCGAAGAACCCTTTATTGCAGCTCAGGTAATTACCAAGGCCGAATACATTGGCGTGATTATGGAGCTTTGTATGAGTAAAAGAGGTATTCTGAAAAATCAAGTCTATCTAACTACCGACAGGGTAGAAATTACTTTCGAGATGCCTCTTGGTGAGATTGTATTTGATTTCTATGATAAGTTAAAATCCATTTCAAGAGGATATGCCTCATTCGACTATCACATGATAGGATACAAAGAATCAAGATTAGTGCGTTTGGACATTCGATTAAATGGTGATCCTGTAGATGCTTTATCTTCTTTGATTCATACCGACAAAGCCTATGAGCTAGGTCGACGAATGTGCGAAAAGTTAAGAGAGCTTCTTCCTAGACAACAGTTTGAAATAGCTATTCAGGCTTCTATTGGTTCAAAGGTAATTGCTAGAGAGACGATTAAGGCTATGCGCAAAGATGTAACTGCGAAGTGCTATGGTGGTGACATTTCAAGAAAAAGAAAATTGCTAGAGAAGCAGAAAAAAGGGAAAAAGAGAATGAGACAGATTGGTAATGTTGAAGTTCCTCAGAATGCATTTTTGGCGGTACTGAAATTAGATTGATATGACGGTTATAGATGGAAAAGCGATTGCATCAGCGATTAAGGGTGAAATAAAAGCTGAGGTTGAACAGCTGCTCGCTCAAGGAAAAAGTGCCCCTCACTTAGCAGCAATTTTAGTAGGTCATGATGGCGGGAGCGAAAGTTATGTGGCCCACAAGATTAATGACTGTAAAGAAGTTGGATTCCAATCGAGCTTAGTTCGTTTTGAAGAATCGGTAAGTGAATCAGAACTCCTTGAAGCCGTACAAGAACTGAATTCCAATAAATCAATAGACGGATTTATCGTTCAACTTCCTCTTCCTAAGCACATAAATGTGCAAAAAGTAATCGAAACAATTTATCCATCTAAAGACGTTGATGGCTTTCATGCGGTGAATGTGGGCAAAATGAATCTTGGGATTCCTTGTTATCTACCAGCCACGCCTCATGGAATCGTTCAACTCCTTAAACGTTCAAACATAACTACAACAGGCAAGCATTGTGTAATTATTGGTCGGTCAAATATTGTAGGTAGACCTCTGAGCGTATTACTCAGTCATAATTCAGAGCCCGGAAATTGCACTGTCACTTTATGCCATAGTAAAACACCAGATCTTGCGTTTCATACCTTACAAGCTGATATTCTCATTTCTGCTATTGGTATTCCGGCTTTGATCAAGAAAAACATGGTAAAAAAGGGTGCTGTAGTTATTGATGTAGGGACTACACGAATAGAAGATCCAACCAAAAAAAGTGGATTCAGCATAGTAGGTGATGTGGATTACCACAATGTTGCGCCCATTTGTTCGGCAATAACCCCTGTACCTGGAGGAGTTGGGCCTATGACAAGGGCAATGTTGATGTTGAATACTTTAATGGCCGCTAAAAAAGTAGTTTATGGAAACTAATCTTCCTGTTATGGAGTCCTTTTACACCATACAAGGTGAAGGAACTAATACAGGACAGGCTGCTTATTTTATTCGTTTAGGTGGTTGTGATGTTGGATGTGTTTGGTGCGATGTAAAAGAATCATGGGATGCCCATATGCATCCACTAAAAAGTATCTCAGAATTAGTTGCCGAGATTAATTCGTTAAAGGCCAAGACCGTGGTAATCACTGGAGGAGAACCACTCATGTATGATCTCAGCGAGTTGAC
Organism: Chitinophaga pinensis; assembly: GCA_943369355.1. Classification (GTDB taxonomy): domain Bacteria; phylum Bacteroidota; class Bacteroidia; order UBA7662; family UBA7662; genus UBA7662. Next base: position 382,820 of record CALRMX020000001.1, read on the forward strand.
TTCCAACTTGAAAAATCATGGAAAGAAAATCCTCCTTGAGACCAGTGGAGCTTATCCTTTATCTGGTGAATTTGATTGGATTTGCGTTTCTCCGAAAAAGTTTAAATCCCCAATTTCCGAAGTTCTGAATCAAGCTGACGAATTAAAGGTGGTTGTTTACCATGCTAGCGACTTACTTTGGGCACAATCATTCATCTCTTCATTAAAACACGGCTGTAAGCTATTACTCCAGCCGGAATGGAGTAAAGAAAAAGCCATGCTCCCGCTTATAATCGATTTTGTTAAGGACAATCCAGAATGGAGGATATCTTTACAAACGCATAAATACATGAATATTCCCTGATAGAATCGTACCTGCTTTGAAAAAGTACTTTCTTCTTTTATTTATCGCGTTGTCACTTTTGAGCGTGAATGCTATTGCTCAACCTAAAAGTAATGCTAAGGTAAATAAGCTTTATAATGATGTGCTTCGTCTCGTTAATTCGAACGAATACGACAAAGCAATACATGATTTATACAAAATAGTTCGCAAATACCCAGATCACGAACGATCGGTGTTGACATTGGCAGATTTGCTTGTTGCACAAAAAAGATTAGACGAAGCAGAAATTCAATACAAAAGACTTCTCGAAATTGCCCCTTCGTTCAGTTATAAACCTTGGTTTTATCTTGGAAAGAGGCAGCTTGAACAAGCAAATTATGCACAAGGTCAATACTATTTTGAAGAACTACTAAAACTCAAGACGATATCTCCAAATGTAGAGCTAGATGCAAAGTTGTATTTGAGCCAGTGTTTGTTTGCGCTTGAAGCATTACGCAATCCTGTCGAGTATGAAGCAATCAATTTTGGAGATAGTATAAATACTACTGCAGAAGAATACTTGCCGAGCCTAACTGCTGACGATGAAACAATGATTTTCACTAGAAGAACGGTTGAAGGTGAAGATTTTTATGCTGCTACAAGAGTTGAAAGTATCTGGCAGTCTGCTATACAATTACCCAAACCACTGAATTCGGTTAAAAATGAAGGTGCGCATTGTTTAACCGCGGATGGAAATACGGTATATTTCACGGCTTGCTATCGTAATGATTCTTATGGAGGTTGCGATTTATACTATAGTAGAAAAACTGCATTCGGATGGGAACGGCCAATAAACTTGGGGAGTACCATCAATACTGAACATTGGGAATCTCAGCCTTCTATTTCTTATGATGGCAAAACACTTTACTTTATTTCGAACAGGCCAAGTGGATTAGGTGGAAGTGATATTTGGAAATCTGTTTTACAGGCCGACAGCACATGGGGCATTCCAATAAATCTAGGCCCTATAATAAATACCCGAAAAGATGAAATTTCCCCCTTTATTCATCCAGATGACAAAACACTGTATTTCGCGTCAGAGGGACGAGAAGGAATGGGTAAATTAGACATCTATCTAACCAGAAAAACATCGGAAGATGGTTGGCAAGAGCCAAAAAATTTGGGCTATCCAATTAATACTGAAAAAGATGAAAGTAGTCTATTCGTGAATCATAGTGGAACATTGGCTTTGTTTTCTTCTCAATCTGGCAAAAATGGCCAAGGCGGTAACGACCTGTACTACTTCAATCTACCCAAAGAAATTAGACCCGATAGGGTTATTTACGTCAAAGGAAAGGTAACTGATAGAGAAACGAAAAGACCATTATCCAGTTTAGTGGAGGTAGTAGATTTAATAACCGGCAATGTGGTACATTCCGCTGAAACGTTTCCGAGCGATGGGAAGTTTTTAATCAGTCTTCCAGCCGGTAAGAGTTTTGCATTTAATGTAAGTAAATCGGGCTATCTACTATATTCTGAGCACTTTCAAGTAGATACAAGTGATACGATTGCGAACATCTATAATTTAGAACTTGAATCAGTTAAAATTGGCAGCTCAGTTATACTGAGAAACATATTTTATGAAAGTAACTCTTTTACTCTTGAACCTAAATCTTTAGTGGAATTAAAGAATTTAGCTCATTTCCTAAGTAAAAATCCTGGTATGCTCATTGAAATTCAAGGCCATACCGACAACAAAGGTTCTAAGGCTTTGAACAAAGAACTCAGTACGAGTAGGGCCAAAACTGTTTATGATAAGTTAATTCAACTTGGTGTTGATTCCGCTCAAATCCAATACAACGGTTATGGAGATTCTGAACCCATCGCTGATAACTCATCAGAAGAAGGAAGGTCAATAAATAGGAGAACTCAATTTAAAGTATTGAAAATCTGACGACTTTACGCGTTAGCTCGTAACAGCTTTTCTGATTTTAATTAACTGAGTAAGTAGCTTTTCAACTTTATCTAATGACAACATATTAGCACCATCGCTTAAGGCGTTAGACGGGTCTGGATGGGTTTCAAGAAAGATACCATCTGCCCCTACTGCAATTGCAGCTTTTGCTATAGTTTCTATTAATTCTGGCCTCCCCCCTGTTATTCCAGAATCTTGATTTGGTTGCTGAAGACTATGAGTTATGTCCATAACTACTGGGAGTCCAGTTTTTTTCATTTCAGGAATACCTCTAAAATCAACAATTAAATCTCCATATCCGAACATAGTACCCCTATCGGTAAGCATAACGTTTGGATTATGTGCTTGTAGAACTTTATTTGCTGCATGTTTCATAGACGATGGAGACAGGAACTGTCCCTTTTTAATATTTACCCATTTCCCTGTTGCAGCTGCTGCCAGTAAAATGTCGGTTTGTCTACTTAAAAAAGCAGGTATTTGCAAAATGTCAACATATTTTGCCGCTATCGCTGCCTCTTCAGCAGAGTGTATATCAGTAACTACCGGTACATTAAATTTCCTTTTTACCTTTTCAAGAATCTCTAATCCATGAATATCACCAATCCCGGTAAAAGAATCTAGTCGTGAGCGATTGGCCTTTCGATAAGACGCTTTGAAAATGTAGGGTATTTTAAGTCTTGTACAAATTTCTAAAACAGACTCTGCTACTTCAAAACAAAGTTCTTCAGACTCAACCACGCATGGTCCAGCCATAAGAAAGAAGTTATTCTCAAAATTGTAGTCAAATAAATTAGTAAGTCGTTCCATTTGGTAAAGGTAGAAAAGGAATCAAAATCCGTTACTACCCTTTTGATCTCAAATTTGATGCATTTACTCCAAAACGCGCCTTAAACCGAATGCAGAAGTAGGATATGCTCTTAAAACCCGTTAATGCTGCTATTTCAGTAACGTTGCCCTTGTTCTCCTTTAATAGCTGCCGCGCTACCTGTAATCTAAACTCTCGGATGTAGTTTTTAGGCGAGTATCCCGTGAGTTTTTGTACTCTGCGATCAAGTTGGCTACAACTCAAAGCCATGTGATTAGCAATATGCTGAACATTAAGACCAATGTCGCTAAGGTGATTTTTTATGAAGTTGTTTATTTTGGCAATGAAAAAATCATCTTCTGACTTTAATTCTTTGTAAAGTTCAGGTAACAAATATTTACGGTGGGTATACTCCGATAAAGCAGCTCTACTTTTAAGTATTCCAATAATCAATACGCTAACAAGGTCATGTTGCTCAATGCTATCAATTATTCCATCTACTCCTAAGCTATAGGCCATCATTTTTTCTTGAAAATCTGGATAAGGAATAATAAGGATCACCGGTACATGCGCACAGCTTTTAGCCCCTTTAAGCTGTTCAAGCAATTTAATTCCATTTATGTATGGAGGTTCATGCAGTATAATGATAAGATCCGGGGGATTATTTCTACTTGCATCTATAAGTAATTCCGGTAAATTAAACTCTGATAGTTTGTATCCTTTACCAAGTTGCTGTTTTAGGGGCTTTTGAAAATCTGCTTGCCCTTCGAGCAGAAAGAGTTGTGTGGTTTTCATGGCTGTTTGATTTACTACTTGTTAAGGCAAATTATTCAATGCTTAAATCCTGCACCAAATAACAACACTATACAATTTGATATACAATTCGCCTGAGAATAAGACAGTTCTATCCCAAACGTCATACCTCAAATTGCCCTAGCGGGCTTGAATTTGATTTTTTGCCTATACATATTTCAGTATAACTTTGATCATGGTTATTTTAAGGAAGATCATTGACATCCATAGTCGAGAAACGTATGTGGCCGAAATTCACATCTCTGGAAATTGCATTCAAAAAATCGTGCGTTTACACGAAGACGTAAACTGTAATTATATACTGCCCGGCTTCATTGATTCTCACATTCACATCGAAAGCAGTATGCTTGTTCCGAGTGAATTTGCCAGGGTGGCAGTAAAGCATGGTACAGTCGCTACGATTTCTGACCCTCACGAAATTGCAAATGTTCTAGGATTGAAAGGGGTGAATTATATGATAAACGACGCGAATCGTGTTCCTTTCAAGTTTTTCTTTGGAGCACCTTCATGCGTGCCTGCTACTTCTTTTGAAAGTGCTGGTGCCAGATTAGATTCGAAAGAAGTAGAGGATCTCTTAAATCGGAACGACATATGGTACCTAAGCGAAATGATGAATTTTCCAGGTGTAATTTCTGGAGATTCTGAGGTGCTTAATAAGTTATCTGCCGCAAAAAAATTAAACAAACCTATTGATGGGCATGCTCCCGGTTTAACTGGCGAAAAAGCCTCCAAGTATTTCGAAGTCGGAATTTCAACTGATCATGAGTGCTTCACTTTGGAGGAAGCCCTATTCAAAGCCAAACTGGGAGTTAAAATTTTGATTCGTGAGGGTTCTGCGGCTAAAAATTTCGAAGCCTTACATCCTTTGATAGAAGCGTATCCTCAATTAGTAATGTTCTGCAGCGACGATAAGCATCCGGATGATCTTTTATATGGTCATATAGATAAGCTCGTAAAAAGAGCGTTTCAGTTGGGATACGACAAGTATGATGTGCTGAGAGCAGCCTGCTTGCACCCAATCGAACATTATAAAATCCCGGTAGGCACGCTTAGGGTTGGAGATCCAGCCGATTTTATAGAAATAGACAATCTTGAAAGTTTAAATGTATTAGCTACGTATATTAACGGTAAGTGCGTTTATAGTTCTGGTGAAGTTCACATCTCTAGTCAGCCAATCGAAATTGAAAATAATTTCAATTTGAACAATCGAATTCAAAATGATTTAAATGTTCCGATAGCTGGAGATTTCATTCAAGTGATTCAAGTTCGAGATAAACAACTAATTACTGGTTCATTTAAAACTAAGCCACTAACAGATAATGGTCTAGTTATTTCAGATATTCAGCGTGATATACTAAAAATAGTTGTTCTAAATCGCTATTCGAACAAACCAGCAAGTATTGGTTTTATCCATGGATTTGGTTTAAAGTCTGGTGCAATAGCTAGCACAATCGCTCATGACTCTCACAACCTAATTGCTGTTGGTGTAAGTGATGCTGATATTTCGAATGCAATAAATAGCCTCATTCAATGCAAAGGAGGCATTTCATTTAGCTCAGGTGAAGGAATTAAAATTTTGCCTTTACCAATTGCCGGCTTAATGAGTCCAAACAAATGCGAAGAAGTAGCCGAAGCTTATGCTGAAATTAGTTCGAGCGTGCTTCAGGCTGGATGCACGTTAACTTCTCCGTTTATGTCTTTGTCGTTTATGGCTTTGCTGGTAATTCCTGATCTAAAAATTAGTGATCAAGGATTGTTTGACGGTTCACAGTTTAAGTTTACTCCCTTGTTTACATCATGAACGTGGTTTTGTTACATGGGGCATTAGGTTCTGCATCTGACTTTGATGCATTGAGGCTTCATTTTCCGAAGGAGTGGAAAATTCATTCATTTGATTTAATTAATCACGGAAATGGACCATTTTCAGATAATCCATTGAGTATTCAAGGCTTTGGTGAGCAGTTAATCGACTATTTACATGAAAATTCTTTGATAAAGGCTAATGTGATTGGCTACAGTATGGGTGGCTATGTGGCTAGTTGGGTCGCTTCTAAAAAGCCTATCCTTATCGATAAAATCTACTCTTTGGGCACGAAATTCATCTGGGATGAAGAAAGTGCTCAAATAGAAAGCGCGAAGCTTGATCCTTTATTAATTGAGGCTCGTTTCCCTGAATATGCCCAAAGTTTAAGCCAGAAACATAAGGTCATTTCCTGGAAGTTACTTTTACACTATACGGCAGAGCTAATGCTACAACTCGGTTCCTCCCCAGCAATGAAATTTGAGGAGTTTCAAGAAATTGCTTGCCGGGTTCACTTGGTTAGAGGTGAGAACGATAAAATGGTAACAGACGATCAGATAATCAAAACGCTCAACCTTTTAAAACCTGAAATTTCATCCAAAGAAATTCTTCCAGCAACTGCCCATCCTATTGATAGAGTTAATCCTCAGTTATTAGCTGAAAGTATTAAAGAGTTTTTTGAAAAATGAAGTATCTCTAAAACACTTTGAATGAAAAAAGCTAAGTTTGAAATACTAAAACCTAATGAAATGAAAATGATTTTCCGAAGTGCCTTATTCATGGTTACGCTTTCAATGCTAATCTCTTGCGGTGAAGCAAGTACCGAAACAGAAACATCTGTAGATGAACCAACAACCGAACAAGATACTCAATCAGTAGAAGAGCCAATGGCAGAAGAAGCTGCCCCCGCAGGATCTACTGTAGAAACGGCTGCTCCAGCCAAAGAAGCTGCTCCTATTGAAGAAGCCGCTCCTGCTAAGGAAGTTAAAAAACCGGCCCCAGCTGCTGGATCTACGGCAAAAAAATTGTCTGAACAACCAGCAGATGCAGCTCCAGCCACCGAATCAAAAAAGCCTAGTGCTGAATAATTCTTCCGTTAATCAATACCGTTTGAATAGGATTTGACCCGAATTCGTATGGTATAGCTCCCCAAGAGGGCAAGGGTTTTGTAATTAAAACGTTTGCCCTCTTTCCTTTTGCAATGGAGCCCAATTCATGTGATAATCCCATGGCCGCCGCACCATTGAGTGTGGCAGCGTTAAAGGCTTGTTCTGGCATAAGTTTCTGCTTTATACAAGCCAATGAAACGACAAAGGACATATTCCCCGAAGGTGAACTTCCAGGATTGTAGTCTGAAGCCAACGCCACAGGAATTCCTAGCTTAATCATTTCCTTGACAGGCGCGAAAGGAATACCTAAATAAAATGAACATGACGGTAAAACCGTAGCTATAGTCGTGAACCGTGACAAGGCTTCAAAGTCGGCATCACTCATAACCTCTAAGTGATCTACCGTTAATGCCCCTGCCCTACATGCAGCTTCAATCCCCCCTAAACTGTTAAACTGGTTTACATGGACTTTGGCCTTTAACCCAAATTTTTCGCCAACCTCCATAATTCGCAACATATCTGCTACATCGAAGTAGTTGTTTTCGCAAAAAACATCAACAAAATCGGCCAGACCTTCGTCAACCACTCTAGGAATTAATCGTTCGCAAGCTAAATCTACCCATGCCCGTTTATTGTTCTTAAACTCTATCGGAATGGCATGAGCAGCTAAGCAAGTTGCTTTTATGGGTATGTCATAAGCTTCTTTCAATCTTCGTATTACCTTGAGCATTTTCAATTCTGCCTCTAAGGTTAGTCCATATCCCGATTTTATCTCTAGAGCTGTTGTTCCTTGTTTAATTACTTCAAGTAATCGGGTAGAAGATTGCTCAAACAAATCTTCTTCATTTGTTTTGGCCAACGTTTTTGCCGAATTAAGAATTCCTCCGCCTCTAGCTGCTATTTCTTCATAAGTTAGTCCATTTATCTTGTCAACAAATTCTTGAACACGGTTTCCTGCAAAGACCAAATGCGTGTGTGAGTCAACGAATCCGGGTAGAACTATTCCCGTTTTGGCATCAATTATTTGGTCTGCCCGTTGAGGGCAACTTGACATTGGACCAAAGTCGCTAATCAGTCCATCTTGTATAGATAACCAAGCATTTGGAATACTCGGCCATTCTAGCATTTCTGCACCCGCCAAAATGTTCTTGTCAGGAGCATGCAAACCGCCGAGATGAGCAATGTTTTGAATTAATACGGTAGACATAAAACAAAAGAGCGACTTAAGTCGCCCTATCGAAGTTAGTTATTTATTGAATTACTGGCCTTGTGCCAACGAATATCCTGGCTTGCCATCGAAATAGTACAAATTCTCTGTTTTTATAAAATCGAAATCTTGATCATTAAAAGCTTGCATTTGCTTCAAAATTAGCTTGTGATCTATACCGTTGTTCTTATCTGTGGTCTCAAAACGGCATCTCCAATGGTCTGTGCAAAATGTCTCCGGACGCCCGTTCGGCCAAACCTTCACTCCCCGATTAGAAATGACTACGAGCTTAAGACCATCCACAACCAATTTGCTTAGCTTTTCTCCCAAATCGTCGGCTGTACCTCCTTTCCAATCCAGAAAAATATCAACACCAACTAGCGTTTTCTTCTCAATGGAATAACTTAATTTCCATTCGCTAGGGTTAATTCGGTTGACATTGTCCGCAAACTTAACCATTTCCATTTTCTGAGGATTTTGACCAATTCTCTTGATCACCTCATCGGCAAAACCTTGTGTACCTACTAATTTTTTGCTTAAGCCTTCCTTGAAAATATCAGCAGTATGTATGCCCTCTTCCAAAGTTCTTAACCAGGCGTTTTGAATTAATCCTGCTACACGCGGTTGGTTAATGTGTACCAACATCATTACAGCCGAAAGCAACAAGCCGGACGGGTTAGCAATATCTTTTCCAGCAATTGTAGGTGCTGAACCATGTATTGCCTCAAACATAGCTCCCTGATCACCAATATTCGATGAGCCCCCGATTCCAACTGATCCTGATATTTGTGCTGCGATATCAGAAATTATGTCACCATATAAATTTAAGGTAACAATAACATCGAACATTTCTGGTGAATCAGCTAATCTCGCTGCTCCAATATCGATTATCATGCTGTCAGCTTGAATTTCAGGATATTCCTCTGCTACTTTATCGAATATGCGGTGAAATACCCCATCACTCAGTTTCATGATGTTGTCTTTTACAAAGCAGGTTACTTTTTTGCGCCTATTATTTCTGGCGTATTCAAACGCATATCGAATAATTTTTTCAGAACCTGGCTCCGAAATAAGTTTTAAACATTGATATACTTGGTGTGTTTGTCGATGCTCGATCCCAGCGTATAAATCTTCTTCATTTTCTCGGATGATTACCACATCCATCTTAGGAAAACGAGTATAGACGTAAGGGTCATATGACACACATGGGCGAACATTGGCAAAAAGTCCAAGTGTTTTCCGGGTAGTAACGTTTAACGACTTAAATCCACCACCAAACGGAGTGGTTATTGGTGCTTTTAAGAAAACTTTGGTTCGGAGCAGCGACTCCCATGATTCGTCAGAAATACCTGCACTATTTCCAGCCAAATAAACTTTTTCACCGATTTCTATTGTTTCAATTTCTAGCTCTGCACCAGCTGCTTGCAAAACCCTCAGGGTTGCAGTCATTATTTCTGGACCAATACCATCGCCATAAGCCACGGTTATAGGGGTTTTATTCGCCATATTTTTTTGAATTGAACTGCAAAAATAGTCTAAAAAGACATCAAAAACGCCTGTTTCTAACTACTAATCACCTTAATATCGACAAAAAAACATGAAGGAATAGGAATGCATTTTAGGGTGACAAATAATAAAAGAGCCCTTAAATTTGTGCTTAAACGGCATTTTTTATGAAACGCAGCATTCTTCTCTTTCTCTTAGCCGCATATGTGGCAGGTTTAGCAGGCGCATTTACCATAAATCTGCTAGAAGGAAAAAACTACGGTATTCAAAGCCAGATACCCAGACCTGTTCACGAAAACAGCTCGCCAAATACATATCCCAATGCAAACAACAACGTTGGTTTTCCTGATTTTACAGCTGCTGCTGAAATTAGTACGAAGGCTGTAGTTTATATAAAAACCACGTCCAATCAGCCTCAGGCCTCATTCAACGACTGGTTTTTTGGCGACTTTTTCGGTAATCGAAATCAATTGGTGATAAATTCGGGGTCAGGCGTCATAATTTCTCCCGACGGTTACATAGTTACCAATAATCATGTGATCGAAAAGGCAGTGAAAGTGGAAATCATTCTGAATGACAAACAAGCCTATGAAGCCGAAATTGTAGGCAAAGATCCTTCGACTGATTTAGCCCTTTTAAAGATCAATTCTAAAAACTTGCCTACCGTAGCTTTAGCAAATTCGAATGCGCTAAAAGTCGGAGAATGGGTTTTAGCAGTAGGTAATCCGTTTAATTTGACTTCAACAGTTACCGCTGGAATTGTGAGTGCAAAAGGCAGGAACCTGAATATTTTAAATAATGTGGCACCAATCGAGAGTTTTATTCAAACCGATGCTGCGATTAACCCAGGGAATTCAGGTGGTGCCTTAGTAAACACATCGGGTGAACTGGTAGGCATAAATACAGCCATTTTAAGCCGAACTGGTGCCTACAACGGTTATGGTTTCGCAGTTCCGGCCAACATCGTGAATAAAGTGGTTAAGGATCTTAAAGAATTCGGATCGGTACAAAGAGCTTTTTTTGGTGCTGATGTCATCGACATTGATGCTGTTCTTAAAGACAAACTTAAACTAGAGACAAGTCGTGGAGTTTATGTTAATGCGATTGCCGGTTTCGGGCCAGCTAAAGAAGCGAAAATCAAAGAAGGAGACATAATTGTTAAACTAAACGGCGTGCAGATTGACTCTAAAGCAAGTTTTGATGAGCAACTGAGCTATTATCGTCCTGGTGAAGAGATTGGTGTTACTATACTTCGTGATTCTAAGCTAAAGGATTACGCCATGAGGCTTACAAATAGCGAGGGCAATACCGATATCATAAAAAAAGAATCTGTTCAAAGCACGAAGCTCGGAGCAGAATTTGAGGCGATATCAAAGGTTGAACGAGAAAAGTATAAAATCGCTGGAGGTGTGCGGATAACAAACGTAGGCAGCGGATATATTGCGCGACTTGGCCTTCGGGAAGGCTTCATCTTGACACATATCAATAAAACAGAGATAAAGACAGCTACCGAAGCCATAGATATCTTAGAAAATATTCGGGGTAATGTAAGCATCGAAGGCATTGACCAAAACGGCAGAAAAGCTTTCTTCTCCTATTTCACTTACTGAAAATTCTACTTGGGATAATCTACTCATAATTTTCTCTTAATCGTAATTATACGATATTAGAGGAATGAAAACTCAATTGAAATTTTTAGATCGATACCTCACTGTGTGGATATTCTCATCCATGGCTATAGGATTAGGTTTAGGATATTTCTTCCCGTCGCTTCAATCAAAAATTAATTCGTTATCAAGCGGTTCTACCAATATTTTATTGGCGGCTGGTTTACTATTGATGATGTACCCACCACTTGTTAAGGTAGACTATGCTTCTTTTCCTCAGCTTTTTGAAGACAAAAAGATTATCAGTCTCTCACTCATTCTCAATTGGATTATTGGTCCAGTCTTCATGTTTCTTCTTGCAATACTTTTCTTTCCGAATGAACCAGAACTAATGTCTGGTTTAGTTTTAATAGGAGGAGCACGTTGTATTGCCATGGTACTTGTTTGGAATGAACTTGCTGGCGGAGACAGGAATTATGCTGCCGGTTTAGTTGCACTAAATAGCCTGTTTCAGGTACTCACTTATTCGGGAATCAGCTGGTTCTTAATATCTGTGGTGCCTCCCTATTTAGGGTTGAATAGTTTTGAAATCCACGTGCCATTTAGTGATGTAGCAAGCGCTGTTGCAGTTTACTTAGGTATTCCGTTCTTATTGGGTATCTCGTCAAGATATCTATTAATCAAGTACAAGGGTAAAGTTTGGTTTGACAGAAAATTCGTCCCAACAGTTAGTCCGTTTACACTTTATGCCCTGATGTTCACAATCATAATCATGTTTAGCCTAAAAGCATCCGTGATTATAAGTCTTCCATTCACTGTAGTTAGACTTGCGATTCCTCTGGTAATATATTTTGTGGGTATTTTCTTAATTAGCTTCATGCTATCAAAAAAACTCGGAGCAACATATTCCAAGAATGCCGCAATATCCTTTACTGCCGCTGGCAACAACTTTGAATTAGCCATAGCCGTTGCAATCTCCGTTTTTGGACTAAACAGCACGCAAGCCATGGTGGGGGTCATTGGCCCACTCATTGAAGTCCCTGCTTTAATCTTGCTAGTCAAACTATCGCTTTGGATGAGATCTAAGTTGTATTCAAAATAAACCTATGGGAAAATCTAAAAATGAATCTTTTTCAGACACACAGAATACGATAGCTAAGATAGCCAAGGGCCTTAGTCATCCTGCCAGGATAGCAATTCTTGAGTATCTATTAACCAAAGATAGCTGCGTATGCGGTGACATAGTTGATGAGTTACCTTTAGCACAGGCTACTGTATCACAGCACCTAAAAGAGCTCAAAGAATTAGGACTCATCAAGGGCGAAATTTCAGGGACTAAGGTGTGTTACTGTATCAATCAAGCTAATTGGACGGCTTACAAAACCATCCTTGCTAATTTTTTCGAAGACAATTCAAACCTTACGAACCTATGCTGCTAAATAATCTGCCACTAGTGCAGTTCATAGAGAATATTAAAATCCCGGATCTGTCACCCTCTAGAGAAAAACTATTGCAGCATTTGGCTCTTTATATGAGCGAAAAATTAAAGTCCGGAAAAATTCCTCAATTGAATTTTATCTGCACTCATAACTCTCGAAGAAGTCAGTTTGCTCAAGTTTGGGCTTTTGTATTTGGCCAATACTTAAACTTACCGATTGAGGTATATTCAGGAGGAACTGAAACAACCGCCGTTCATCCCAATGTAATAAATACCTTAAACAAAATAGGCTTTGAGATTAGCCAAGATGATAGCTCTAATAATCCTCACTATACGCTCATTCTTGACCAAATGCAACAATTAAAGTTATGGTCTAAAACTTTCGAAGATGCTTCTAGCCCTAACTCAGGTTTTGCAGCAATAATGGTTTGCAGTGATGCAGATGAAGCTTGTCCGTTTGTTCCAGGATGTGAAACTCGAATTGCACTTCCATTCAGCGACCCGAAGGTATCTGACAACACAAATACGATGGAAGCAACTTATTTTAAATCGAGTACTGAAATAGCAGAACAGCTCTTTTTTGCTTTTAAGCTTGCAACAGAATCAATTAAACGGTGATTTCAAAGAAGCAATCAACTTAAAAGAAATTGAAAATGCTGTTATAACTGCTTATGGTTTGGGTAGATTATAAGCTTTATTTCCCCCCACTATACTGCTCCATTTGAGTTGCAATACACCTAGGGCTGCTTCTTTTACGATTCTTTTCGACATCTTACTTTGGCCCAAAGTTCTATCGGTAAAAATTATAGGCACCTCAACTACATTAAAACCATACTTCCAAGCTTTGAATTTCATTTCTATTTGAAAAGCATAGCCTACGAATTTGATTTTTTTAAAGTTGATAGTTTCTAAAACTTTACGTCGATAACATTTAAACCCAGCTGTTGCGTCACTAATGGGCATACCCGTAATAAACTTTACGTATTTCGAAGCGAAATATGAAAGTATTACCCTGCCCATTGGCCAATTCACCACGTTGACACCTGTAACATATCTACTGCCAACAGCTAAATCAGCTCCGTTTTCTGCACATGCTTCCCGTAATCGAGATAAATCTTCTGGATTGTGGGAGAAATCAGCATCCATTTCAAAAATATACTCGTATTTCCTTTCTAAGGCCCAATTGAAACCAGCAATATAGGCAGTCCCTAAACCCTGCTTGCCTGCTCTTGGAAGTAGATGAAGCTTGTCGCCAAACTCAGTAATCAAGTTTTTTACTATTTCTTGTGTGCCGTCAGGAGAGTTATCGTCGACCACCAAAACCTCAAAAGGAAATGAAAGACTGAAAACCTTGCGAATTATTCGCTCAATGTTTTCTTTCTCGTTATAGGTTGGAATAATGACTAAGGAATCGTGCAAAGCATGAACAATTAAAGGTTCGAAAATACGAAATAACCCTTGGAGATACTTGAAGAGAAGCAAAATATGAGAAATAACGCCAAATTCAGATTTATAGCTTGTTAAAGGCTAATTCTTTGTGATTAGTTTATAGATTAGTGACGTTTAGCAATAGTATTCTTGAAAATGCGCGATTCCCTGCTTGATGGAAGTGAAGATAGATTTAACGATCAAGAAAAAGATCTAGAGCGTTTTTTGCGCCCCAAAAGTTTTGATGATTTTACTGGGCAACAAAAAATACTCGACAATTTGATGGTTTTTACCCGCGCAGCCATTCAACGGCAAGAACCTCTCGACCATGTGCTCTTACATGGCCCTCCTGGGTTGGGCAAAACAACTTTGGCCCATATTATCGCCAACGAAATGAGTGCTGGAATAAAAGTGACGAGCGGGCCTGTGCTCGAAAAACCAGGAGATCTAGCTGGGTTATTAACTAATCTGGAGGAAGGTGATATTCTTTTTATCGATGAAATCCATCGGTTAAGCGCTGTGGTAGAAGAATACCTGTATTCTGCTATGGAAGATTATAAAATCGACATCATGATCGATTCTGGTCCAAATGCTAGATCGGTACAAATTGCAATTAATCCCTTCACTTTAGTTGGTGCCACAACCCGAAGTGGATTACTTACGGCTCCGTTGCGTGCACGTTTTGGAATAAATTCACGCCTCGAATATTACGATTCTAAGCTCCTTACCGATATTGTCATTCGATCTGCAGGTATACTCAATGTACCTATTGAAGAACCAGGTGCTTTTGAAATCGCAAGGAGAAGTCGAGGCACACCTCGAATCGCAAACGCTTTGTTACGAAGGACACGTGACTTCGCGCAAGTAAAAGGGCGTGGGATAATTGATATTGAGATTGCCAAAATTGCCTTAGAAGCTCTCAATGTTGATCAGCATGGTCTCGATGAAATGGATAACCGAATTCTATCAACTATCATAGATAAGTTTAAAGGAGGGCCTGTGGGTTTAACTACCATAGCCACCGCTGTTGGTGAGGATTCAGGGACAATAGAAGAAGTGTATGAGCCATTTTTGATTCAAGAGGGTTTTCTTAAACGAACTCCTCGGGGTAGAGAATGCACCGAACTTGCCTATAAGCATTTGAACAAAAAACCCATCGGTCAAAATGGCAAGCTGTTCGATTAAATAATTAACAACCGAGGAATTCGTCCATAGTGTATAAACCCTGTTTTTGGTTGACTAACCATTCTGCTGCTTTCACTGCTCCCTCAGCGAATCCTTTTCGATTGTATGCAGTATGAATGAGCTGAATTTCGTCAACTTCTGACCGATACGACACTTCATGAGTTCCTGGGACTTCATCTATTCTATGGGACAAAACATTGATCTTCTTACTGTCTGAAGTATTGAGCTCCCATCCAATTTTCGAATCTATTTGTTCTACTATCTTTTCAAGAATGGAAATAGCAGTACCGCTTGGCGCATCTTTTTTGTGTACATGATGGGTTTCTTCAACTTGAATTTCATAGTTCGAAAAACCATTCATTTTACTTGCGAACCATTTATTCAGTAAAAGAAAAAGATGAACACCTATACTGAAGTTGGTCGCGGTGATCACTTTCCCTTCATTTTCTTCTATCAGTGCTTTTACTTCTGCTAGCCGATCGTACCATCCTGTAGTTCCAACAACGACCGGAAGGCCCAACTTCACGCACATGGCTATGTTTTTTGGGGCTGCATCTGGTTGTGAAAATTCGATTGCAACATCTCCTCTACTTAAGGTGCTTTCATCTAATGGCGAAATACTGGTATCTAATCGAGCAATAATTTCATGACCACGCTGTAACGCTATCGCTTCGACCTCTTTCCCCATTTTACCGTACCCTAAGAGAACTATTTTCATAGTTTAACTTTTACACTAACCAAATTCGTTTGGAAATTTCCGGTATACATATTAAAACTTGGACCTGGAGGCAGTAACTGAATGGCCAACTTGTCGCTTACATCAAAATAGAACAAATGTGCATCTACCGAGGCATCAACAATATTAAGGACATATACCAAGCCCGTCATCATCCAAAAATAGTCACGCTCACGCCTAAATTCATCACGCCGCTGTTGAAGCGTAAAATCTGATTCTACCCCATCATATTCATCAATGGTGGATGGGTCATTATCAGTACGAATGCGAAATGCATCCCGATAACCTTTGTAAATGGTATGATTTGCAAGCGCTGCATAAACGGTATATCCAGTCAATCCGTAGATAATCGGTATTTTCCAGTAACTATGGTTGTAGGCTTGGCCGAGTCCGGGAAGTGCAGTTGAATACAGACTCGCTTTTCTTGGGGAATGAGCTCGATTTTGAGCTGTAAGCAATAAGGTATCTCCCTGTATACTCGCTGTACTATCGGCGTTAACTTGCCCTTTTACTTCAAGAGAAAGTAAAACGATGAGAAAAAAGAAAGTATGGGAAACACGTCTTTTCAATTATTCAAGAAGGTCAAGTATTCTGTTTAATTCGTCGGTGGAAGAAAAAGGAAAAACAAGTTCGCCCTTTCCTTTTTCATTTACGTTAACTTTTACCTGGGTTTCAAACTTCGAGCGAAGTTGTTCTTGCACACCTTTGTAGGCCACCGGAGTGGTATCTTTTTGTCTAGCTTTTTTGGACGCAGTATCTCCTTCTTGCAACTGAAGATTCCGCACTAGCTCTTCAACTTTGCGAACACTAAGCCCTTCGCTTATTGCTTTACGAAATACGAACAGCTGTTGCTCAACTTTATCAACGTTAATTAGTGCTCGTGCATGACCCATACCAATTTTTGCGTCGCGGATACCGGCCTGAATTTCGGGTGGCAGCTTTAGTAATCGGAGGTAATTGGCTACGGTTGATCGATCTTTACCTACTCTAGCACCTACCTCTTCTTGTTTGATCCTTACCTCATCGATTAGGCGTTTGAAACTAATTGCAACTTCCATTGCATTTAAATCTTGACGCTGAATATTCTCGATGAGCGCCATTTCTAGCATGCCTTGTTGACTAGCTTCCAGTATGTAAGCTGGAATTTCAGCTAACCCAACAATTTTGGTTGCACGAAGCCTTCGTTCACCAGAGACCAACTGATAGCTACCTTCGGTAAGTTTTCTAACTGTAATTGGCTGTATAACTCCATGAATACGAATAGAATCTGCCAATTCATTTAAAGCATTTATTTCAAAATCGGTTCTGGGTTGATACGGATTTGCTTCTATTTGATGAACGGGAATTTTCCAGTTAATAGTAACCGGAGAAAAGCCCTCAGCAATCGCTTCGTCACCCGATAATAACGCCCCTAACCCTCTCCCGAGAGCATTCCTTTTTGCACTCATTGCTTTAATTCAGTTCAATGTTTCTTTCCTCTGAAGGAATACGTGTTAGATTGTTTTTTTGCAAGATTTCCCTAGCAAGGTTCAAATAGTTTGTCGCGCCTTTACTTCCTGCATCGTGCATGATAGCAGCCATCCCAAAACTAGGTGCCTCACTCAGTTTCGTATTTCTATGGATGATAGTGTCAAAAACCAATTCACTTAAATTTGCACGTACATCTTCTACCACTTGATTAGCGAGACGAAGCCTACCGTCGTACATCGTTAGCAGAATACCTTCAATTTGTAATTCTTGGTTAAAACGCGATTGAACGATTTTGATTGTATTAATGAGCTTGCCCAAGCCTTCTAGTGCAAAATACTCACATTGAACAGGTACAATCACCGAATTGGCAGCGGTAAGGCAATTCACTGTAATTAATCCCAACGAAGGGCTACAGTCGATTATCACGAAATCATATTCTTCCCGAATATCTTTTAAAATTGACTTTAAAATCCGTTCCCGATTAGGTTTTCCGATAATTTCGAGCTCTGCACCAACCAAATCTATGTTAGAAGGAAGGATATCAAGAAAAGGCACATCCGTTTTTAGCACATTATTCCTAACCGGAACATCATTGACCATACATTCGTACAAACCTGTGCGTATATTCTTCGGGTCGAAGCCTATACCGGAAGTAGCGTTAGCCTGAGGATCGGCATCAATAAGTAAGGTTTTAAATTCTAAAACCGCCAAACTAGAAGCCAAATTAATGGCTGTAGTGGTTTTACCAACGCCTCCCTTTTGATTTGCAACTGCGATAACTTTCCCCATATCATTTCTTAAGCACGTTAATGCGCTTGCATCCTTATTTTTAACCCGAAAATCGAGCCTCTAAGATAGTACAAAGCCAAAGGATGCGAAAACTGCACTACGCCATTTTATCCACTTTCCTATTTCTAGGAGGATGTGAAACAAAAGAATCAGACGCTAATCGGCAAGTATTTCGCTATAACCAAGAATCTGACATAAGCTCATTAGATCCTGCTTTTGCAAGGGATCAAGCGAACATTTGGGCGGTGAATCAGCTCTTCAATGGCCTCATTCAACTCAATCCGCAGCTGATCCCTGAACCTTCAATTGCAAAAAAATGGGAAATTTTGGACGCTGGAAGGTTGTATCGTTTTTACCTAAGAACTGATGTGACCTTCCACGAAAGCCCCTTATTCGAAAATCCAAAAAGACGAATAGTAACTGCACATGACTTTGTGTATTCGTTTACTAGGATAATTGACCCTCAAGTAGCTTCACCTGGCGCATGGATTTTCAACGACAAAGTTGATAGCCTTGCTCCATTCTCAGCTATTAACGATTCCGTTTTCGAAATTCGACTTAAACAAGCATTCCCACCCTTCTTAGGCATATTAAGTATGCACTATTGCAGTGTTGTTCCGAAGGAAGTTGTAAGCCACTATGGAAAGGATTTTCGAGAACATCCTATTGGTACTGGCCCATTCAAATTTGCATTTTGGGAGCCACAAGAAGCACTTGTGTTTCACCGAAACGAATCTTATTTCGAAGTCGACTCTTTTGGCCATTCGCTACCCTACCTCGATGCAGTGCATATTAGTTTTTTACCCGACAAACAAGCGGCATTTCTAGCATTCAAACAGGATAAAATTGATTTTATATCGGGTATCGATCCTTCATTCAAAGATGATGTTTTGACGAAAGAAGGATCATTGCAATCTAAATATGCTAAGCATGTCGTACTCCAAAAATCACCTTATTTGAATACAGAGTATCTAGGAATACTGATGGAAGGGAAAAGCAAATCAAGTGCTTTGCGCAATAAACTAACTCGACAAGCCATGAATTTTGCGATAGACCGGAAATCCATGATGCGCTTTCTGCGGAATAATGTAGGTACCCCGGGCACTGCTGGCTTTATACCTCCCGGTTTACCAGGCTTTGATAGTTCAGCGATGAATTTTTACGCTTATAATCCAAACATGGCAAAGAAATTACTCGCTGATGCCGGCTACAACAGATCAACGCCCATCGTACTCTATACCACTCCCTCTTATATTGACTTAGCCGTTTTTGTTCAAAAAGAACTTCAAAAAGTTGGGATGAACGTTAAAATTGAAACATCACCGGGCCCCACCTTACGTCAATTGATAAACAAATCAGAAGCTGAGTTCTTTAGGGGCAGTTGGATAGCTGACTATCCTGATGCGGAAAACTATCTGTCATTATTCTACTCTAAAAATTTCGCCCCAAATGGTCCAAACTACACTCATTTCAAGTATCGAGATTTTGACCTCTATTTTGAAGAGGCGTTAAACACTACAAACGACAAGCTTCGAATTGAGTTGTACAAAGGCATGGATAGTATAATCAGGCAAGAAGCTCCAGTGGTTGTCTTATTCTATGATCAAGTTTTTAGGTTAGTGAATTCATCGCTCGTTGGTCTGGAGTCGAACCCATTAAATCTTTTAGATTTAAAACGAGTTAGGAAGCTTCATAAAAACAAAATTGAGCAGTAGAGCCTTGGCATTCTATCTTTGCTGAAATGTTAATTTCAGAGTCGGTTAAAACCATCAAACTTGCTTGGCCAATTATAATCGGGCAACTAAGCCAAATCGCACTTGGCGTAATAGATAGTGTTATGGTGGGTGACTTAGGTGCTCAACATTTAGCTGCAGTATCGGTAAGTGTTTCCGTTTTTAGCGTTCTATTGGTATTTGGCTTAGGCATTTCGTTCGCAATTTCTCCGTTAACTGCTATTGCACAAGGCGAATTTAATGTGCAAAAAATCAACGATGTCATGCGGAGTGGCTTTTGGACATTAACTGGAGTAGGTATTGCTTTGGCTTTAGTCACATTTATTTCGGCCGATTTAATTCCATATTTCAAACAAGACCCAGAAGTGGCTGCCCTTGCCGGTCCTTACATACAAATCCTTAGTTACTCGATGTTGCCGATATTGGTTTATCAGCATTTCAAACAATTCAGTGAGGGCTTACAAATAATGTGGCCTCCTTTGCTTGTTGGCTTATCCATGATTCCGCTCAACATATTTGGGAACTGGCTGCTTATTTATGGAAATTGGGGGTTCCCAGAAATGGGACTAAACGGTGCCGGTTGGGCTACGACGTTGAGCAGATTTTTTGCCACAATAGCCCTATTTGTATATTCGGTAAACAGTAAAAGACTAAAAAGTTATTGTCAAGAGCTTTTTAATATTTACCTGGTGAAGAAAAGTATGGTTACCCGTATTCTTAAATTGGGTGTACCCGGAGGATTCCAATACATTTTCGAAACATCTGCATTCGCTCTTTCAGCACTATTAATCGGATACATTGGTGCGAAGGAACAGGCAGCTCATCAGATTACCATTAATTTAGCCTCTATCAGCTTTATGGTTGCTGTTGGCTTAAGTTCAGCTTCTGCAATTCGTATTGGGCATGCAAAAGGGCAAGGTAATTACCTTCTTGCCAAAAGGATTGGCTACAGTAGTTTCCTTAGTTCGGCATTGTTTATGGCTAGCTGCGGTTTAGTCTTTATTGTGGGGAGAAAATACCTGCCATCTTTATACATCAACGATCAAGAAGTAATTAAAATTAGTTCCCAGCTCATGCTAATTGCCGCTTTATTCCAAATAGCAGATGGAATTCAGGCTGTTGGAGTGGGAATTTTAAGGGGCTTAGAAGATGTTAAGAAACCGACTCTATTTGTTTTAATCGCATACTGGGGCATTGCATTACCTCTAGGGGCACTGTTTGCCTTCGTTTTTCATTTGGGTGTCTTGGGCATTTGGACCGCATTGGCTCTAGGTTTGTTTATATCCGCTATCCTACTTAGTTGGCGTTTTTCAAAACAAATAAATCGCTTAATCGCATAAAAAAAGCCGGATGAACCGGCTTTAAATTTATGTGCCCAGGACTGGACTCGAACCAGCACGGGGGAACCCCCACTACCCCCTCAAAGTAGCGTGTCTACCAATTTCACCACCTGGGCTGAGAAGTGGCTGCAAAGTTAAAGGGAATAATGATGATTACAAGTATAAAAACCACTTTTTCGAATAGTATCCATCTTCCTTAAAATCAGTTAATTAGTAAAGAACGCTAAGTTTTTATTGAATTTTAGGGCATAAAAGATGCATCAATGTGCGCTTTTTGTACTTTTGCAGCGGAGAGATGGCAGAGTGGTCTATTGCGTCTGTCTTGAAAACAGAAGACTTGAAAGGGTCCGGGGGTTCGAATCCCTCTCTCTCCGCCCAGTCGCCCCCATTGATTATTCAATGGGGGTTTTTCTTTTCAATCCATATTTAAAGCGGTTTTTCTCGCTTCAGCTTCAGCTCGAAATTATTCGGGCAAATCCTGAATTAAACTATCCTGCTGCAAGCGCGACCTATTGATGTAAATTGCTGCATTCAGTTCAAATCCGATAAGGAGAATAATAGAATTGATATTCATCCACATCATAACCACGATTAAGGTGCCAATTGAACCATACAGCTTGTTGTATGTGCCAAAATGATTAACGTAGTACGAAAAGCCGACAGATGCAATAATAAACAAGGTGGTCGCCACCCAAGATCCCACCGAGAAGAACTTCCATCTTTTCCTCACCGCAGGGCCAAAAAAATACAATACACTAATACCTGTGTAGACAAGAAAAACTATAATTATCCATTCAGACACTAAAACAAGTGTTGCCGTGAAACTACTATCGATGATTCTAAAAAGAACTAAAATTTCTATCGCAAGATTTCCTCCTAAGATCAAAATCACAGCAGCGATTAAGACCCCGACTTCCAGGAAAGTCAAGCCTACTGCCAAAAGTCGTTGTTTGATAAACGAGCGATGTTCGAAGATGTCGTAGGTTTTATTGAAAGAATTCATCAACGAATTAATGCCGTTGGTTGAAAAGTACAATGCCGTTAAAAAACCAAACGATAGCAACCCTCCTCGTTGCTTACTTACAATATCATAGATAGTCGTGCTAATCGCTTCGAAAGCGGCATCCGGCATAATCTCACTGAAAAACTCCAAAATGAGCTTATCTAAATTGTCAATTGGGAAATATGGAATTAAAGTGAATAAAAACAAAGTGGCCGGAAATAGTGCGAGAAAAAAGTTGAATGTAATGGCAGAAGCGCGCATCATCAAGTCGTAATTCTGTACTTCCTTGATAAAAAAGGACAGGATATCGTACAAAGGCACTTTTGTCGTTTTGCCGATTTTTATCCTTTTCAGAAGCAAAACCATCCACCTTATCAGGATGAAAGACCTGAAGAAGTCAGCGATTTTGCTCATGCGTAAAAAAAGGTTTAAGCGCTTCGGCAAATTGAGCAGGAATACGCCTGGGTTTAAAGGTAGTCCCATCAATAAAGGCCAAGTTTGTTTCGGCTACATGAATTTTTAGATTCGCTTCATTAAATATTTCATAGTTGAAGTGAATTCTGGCCGCAGGCATCTGATCTACCGTCGTCACAATCTTTAATCTCTCGTCGTAAAATGCTGGTTTTAAATAAGTTGATTTAAGATCTAGAACGGGCATCAGAATGCCATCATTTTCGAAACTACGGTACGAGAACCCGAGTGCACGCATCGCCTCTACCCTGCCAATTTCAAACAAGCGTGGATATTGACCGTAATACATATACCGCATTTGGTCTGTATCGGCGTAAGTAACTCTATAAAAGGTTTCGTGCGAATACATTAGTAAATTTTCCGGTTTTCGAGCGCCATTTGATATAAACGGGCATTTTTCTGATGCTCAGGGTAGGTGGTTGCAAATCTATGATAACCAGAAAAATCTTCTTTCGCACAAAAGTATAGGAAGCTGTGCTTCTCGGCGTTAAGTACAGCGTCAATGCTCGCTATTGAAGGTGTACAAATTGGACCAGGTGGCAATCCAATTACTTGATAGGTATTGTATGGCGATTTCAAGCGAAGATGTACACCAGTTACCCTTTTTATGCTAAAGTCATTGTGAGCAAATCTTACGGTGGGATCTGCCTGCAATGGCATATCCATCTTCAAACGGTTCAGGTAAACCCCTGCAATTACCTCCTTTTCGTCTTCCTTGTTGGTTTCTTCATCCACGATCGAAGCAAGTTTCATTACCTCGACTTCTCGTAATCCCAGGTCTTTTGCTTTGGCAATTCTTTCTTTTGTCCAAAAAGATTGGTATTCCTTGTGCATGCGTTCAAAGAACTCTTTACCATTGGTATTCCAATACAATTCATACGTATTGGGAATAATTACTGCGAAAGATTCTTCTTGTAATAGGCCAAAAGTTCGAAGCCACGTTTCGTCCGTAAAAATGGCTGCAAGCTCTGCTGAATCTGCTTCCAATTTGCGCCCAACGGCCCCAAAAAAATCTTCTCTACTACGAAATCTATTAATGACAAGTTTAACAGGTTCTTGACGACCAGCAGCAAGCATCCGTACGATATCGAAGTTACTGTCCCCCTTTAAAATGGGGTATCTTCCTGGTTTAACCTTCTCTGGATAGCCGAATTGTCGAGCAACCCATTCAAATGAAGTGATATCACGCAGAATATTCTTTTGTCTTAGAATTTCCAGAACTGTAGGAAAATCAGAACCGGTAGGAATTTCTAAATAACTCCTTTCCTCTGGGTTGTTTAAACTTACATTACTTCGGTATACCTGTTGGTACAGCTCCCAGCCGATGACCGTAATACTCAGAAGAATTACACCAACTAAAGCCCAAACGAACTTTTTAAGCGCAGTACCTTTCGATGCAGAAATCGGCTTTTTTGATTTATTAGCTTTTTTAGTCATGTATTTGATCCCTCTTAAGCGGTGATTCGTCTCATCAGCTCTTCGGCTTGTGGCTGACCTGGGTAACGTTTTAATATCGTTTCTAATGTATTCTTAGCCTTTTTTATGTCCTGACGGTA
Source organism: Chitinophaga pinensis (assembly GCA_943369355.1). Taxonomy (GTDB): domain Bacteria; phylum Bacteroidota; class Bacteroidia; order UBA7662; family UBA7662; genus UBA7662. The sequence goes on from CALRMX020000001.1 coordinate 407,093, forward strand.
TAAATATAAGCCAACCAAATTCATCCATGCTGTTTGATTATCAGGCTCAAGTTGGAGCGCCCTTCGATACCAAGTTTCAGCAGCTCTGTCATTTCCATCCTCTAACAGCAAAAAACCATAATTAACCATTGCTTGCGCATGTTTCGGATGCTCCTCTAAAATTAGTTTATACCTTTTTTCTGCATCCGCACGCTTATTCAATTCATGCAACGTAACGGCGTATTTCATCTGAAAATCAAGCTGATAAGGCACCAATGCTACTGCATTCGCATAGGCTTCCAAGGCGTTCGGTTTGTTCCCTATCTGCCAATTTGCTTCGCCTATCCTGTACCAAGTCCAACCATTAATACCCTTTGGCATCGATAATTTAGTAATTTCCGGAAAATTACCTCTTAGAAAAGCTAAGTGAACCTTGACTTCAGCTAATGCAACTTGGTTTGTTGAATTCACTCGCTTGAGCCACCACTCCGCTGAGTCGAGATGCGTAGATGATGGATCAAAACGTTCATGGTACTGCAACCATGCTTTGGCCATTGTAAGTGCATCCGGCCTTTTTTCATTAATAGATGCGATGCCAACGAAACTTCGTTTTGAGACTTTCTGATTGTCAGGCTTTCTTATCCAATGATCGGTTATGGTAACGTGTGGGATATCGCTTGTACCTGATTTCGGCATATGACAACTAACACAGTTATTATTCACCGCTTTTCGTTGACCTTCAGATGTAGTACATAGATTTTTTTTAGCGTTAGTATGGCAACTCTGGCACTTCGCATTAAAGTGGTCTGAGGGTGTTATTTCGATACTTTTATGTGGATTATGACACGAAATACAGGTCATGGCCCCATTACTTTCCTTGAAACATGCACTTTGCATCATTCGGTCGGGATGAGAGGCCATGGTAAATTGGCTCTGATCTCCTTCATATCTAGGCAAGAATACACTCATTACATCGCTCAACAGCATACCTGGCCGAAAGGAGAAAAAATCTTTACTAGGCTTTAAAACTGCATTGCCTTGGGTGTGACACCTTTGACAAATACTCATTTGTAATGGCATGGACAGGCGTCGTGGATTCACAATGGTATAGTCGGCATTGATTTTTGTATCGACTATTTTTCCAGCAAGCTTCTCTTGTACATGTAAGCTGCCTGGTCCGTGACAACGTTCACAGTCAATCCCTTGAGGAACCGAGACATACTTATTTTCTGAGCCAGGAAACTGTTTTGGAAGCGCATTATGGCATGTCATACATTCTGTTTCAATGGCCCTTGCAAATCGCGTATTTCCCCCTTTTTCGAAACCAGGTGGCAAATCCCATTTACCATCTTGAGTGTAATAGGTCATGGGCATTTGATACAAATACCCATTTATGTTCATCAAATGAGAATTGGTATGCTGCCCTGAGCCCACAACATAACTTACTTGCTCTATTCGCTTGTGTACCGTATCTCCTTCTACAACTCTAAACTCTTTAATATAGAGACGATTATTAGCTACAAACGCTTGATATGAGAGGTTTAAAATAGAATCATGTACCACAGCATGGTTAATCCAGTCTGCTTTACTTCTTTCCAAATCTGCGTCGCCATAAGACCTCCCCATCCCTGTATGGATGAATGTTTCATAAATGTCGGCATGACAAGTACGGCAACTCTCGATACCCACATAAGCTACTGAGTCGTGTATGTTCAAGAATCGACTGCCTTCCAGTCGGAGTGCTTCCAAATCTTCTTCAGGTTCGACTCGGCCACACTGAATCATCATAGCCGCAAAAACCCCAATTACAAAAAGGATAGTTATCGTTTTCCTAATCGACTTCATGATAATTGAACAAGATACAGCATATCTGGTTTGAGCACGGAAAAATACATCTAAAACAGGTCAAATTGGCAAGCTAATGCTATTTTTGCAGCTTATCTTCACCACATGAGTATAGCTAAGATCTATTCGCCAGAGGGCATTGAGCAAAAATGGTACGATGCCTGGATGGATGCCCATTGTTTTTCATCTAAGCCTGACGATCGGGAAGCTTATACCATCGTTATTCCCCCACCAAACGTAACTGGTGTGTTACATATGGGGCATATGCTCAACAACACCATACAAGATCTCTTAGTTCGCAAGGCGCGAATGGAAGGCAAAAATGCTTGTTGGGTACCTGGTACGGATCATGCCTCTATTGCTACCGAGGCCAAAGTTGTGGCGATGCTCAAAGAAAAAGGCATCGATAAAAATGAAATTGGAAGAGAGAAGTTTTTAGCATATGCCTGGGAATGGAAAGAGAAATATGGCGGAATTATACTTAAACAGTTAAAAAAACTAGGTGCGTCATTAGATTGGGAACGTGAGGCCTTCACGATGTCGCCTCAATTATCAGAGTCCGTCACCGACGTTTTTATTGATCTTTACCGCAAAGGCTACATTTATCGCGGAATACGCATGGTAAACTGGGATCCCCAGGGCCTTACTGCTTTGGCCGATGATGAGGTTATATTCAAAGACGTTCAAAGTAAAATGTATCACATTCGCTATCAGATAGAGGGGAGTGCTGATTACGTGACGATAGCAACCGTTCGGCCAGAAACCATAATGGCCGACAGTGCCATTTGTATTCACCCAAACGACGAACGATTTACACACTTAAAAGGCAAAAGAGCGCTTATCCCATTAATCAATCGGTCTATTCCAATTATTGAAGATGAATATGTTTCGATGGACTTTGGAACGGGTTGTCTTAAAGTAACTCCAGCTCATGACCCGAACGATTACGAGCTTGGTGTTAAACACAAACTATCTGTAATTGATATCCTCAATGAAAATGGCAGCTTGAACGAAAAAGCACAAATTCTAGTAGGAGAAGATCGTTTTGTAGCTCGAAAGAAAATTGCCAAGCTTCTTGAAGAGTCGGGAAATCTCATCAAAGTTGAAGACTACAAAAGTAATGTAGGTCATAGTGAGCGAACTAATGCCGTGGTAGAACCACGCTTGAGCATGCAATGGTTTGTCAAAATGGATGAAATCACCAAACCAGCGCTCAACTACGTATTGGATGGACAAATCAAATTGATTCCAGACAAGTTTATTAGCACCTATCGTCACTGGATGGAAAACGTACGTGACTGGTGTATTTCGCGCCAACTATGGTGGGGTCACAGAATACCCGCATGGTACACTCCTGATGGGGAAATCATTGTTGCACGAACCGCAGAAGAGGCTGTTGTTCAACTCAATGGAAAATTTAACGTGGCCGAGCTGAGACAGGATGAAGACGTACTCGACACCTGGTTTTCGAGTTGGTTATGGCCACTAACGGTATTCGACCCTCAAATCATCTCCAAAAATGCATCAGAAGCCAATGATGATTTAAAGTACTATTATCCAACTGCGGTATTGGTTACTGCCCCTGAGATATTGTTTTTTTGGGTAGCACGAATGATTATTGCCGGTCATGAATACATGGGTGAAATCCCATTCAAGGATGTTTATTTAACGGGCATTGTACGCGATAAGCAAGGCAGAAAAATGTCGAAATCGTTGGGGAATAGTCCTGACCCACTGGATTTAATTGATCATTATGGCGCTGATAGCGTACGAATGGGTATGCTGTTTAGTTCGCCTGCTGGTAATGATTTGCTTTTCGACATTTCAATGATTGAGCAAGGTCGAAACTTTGCCAACAAAATTTGGAATGCGTTTCGATTAGTGAAAGGATGGGAAGTTATTGAAGGAGACGCTCAAAATCCTGCCGTACATTGGTTCGAGGAGCGTTTGAATCAAGTGATAGAAGAACTAAATCGAGATTATACCCAATATCGGCTTTCGGAAGCTGTAAGAAGCCTTTACAAATTGATATGGGACGATTACTGTTCGTGGTACCTCGAAATGATAAAACCCGCGTACGGTAGTCCTATCGATAGAGCAACTTTCGAAGCAACCATCAATTTCTTTGACACGCTTATGCGACTGCTCCATCCGTTAATGCCATTTATAACGGAAGAATTATGGCAAGCCATCAAAGACCGAAACAAAGGTGAGTTCTTGTGCCTCTCGAAATATCCAACTGCGAAAAAAACCGATATAGCCTATCTCAAAGAAGCTGATAAAGTTCTTGGGTTAATTACTGAGATTAGAAATATTCGGAATCAAAAACAAGTACCTGTAAAAAACCTGATAGAGCTTAGTTTACCGAAAAATATTGCCATTTACTCCGAATTCGATGAGATAATCAGGAAACTCACCAACGTCGAAAAAATAAATTACGTTTCAAGCAAACCTGAAGGATGGCTCACCTTCATGAATGAAACGGACGAGTGTTACTTAGACCTACGTTTAACCGTAAATGCCGAAGAAGAACGAACTAAGCTTCAAAAAGAAATCGCTTATCTCGAAGGATTCCTTGCGAGTGTTGAGAAAAAACTAGGGAATGAACGCTTCGTTGCAAACGCACCTGAACAGGTACTTGCAATGGAAAGAAAAAAACAATCGGATGCAGAAATTAAACTCAAAAGTCTGAAAGAAGCCTTGATGACATTCGGGTAAAAATTATTGCAGAAGCTCTTTTGCAAAAAAAGGCCAGCTAAATTCATGTTTCTTTTGAGCGACTTCAAGGCTGAATTCTTGAAAACGATCATTCTCTAAAAAATCAAACATAGCATTGGCTATGGCTTCTTGATTACCTTGAACGACATATCCCGATTTGTTATTCTCAATTATTTCGGAAAGTCCACCTACATCGGTTACCAACATAGGAACGTCAAACTGGAACCCAACTTGCGTTACCCCACTTTGCGTAGCGTGATGGTAGGTTTGTGTAACTAAATCGGCAACTGAAAAGTAATACTTTACTTGTTCGTTTGGAATGAAGTCAGTCCGCATTATGAGCACATCGGCCAATTTATGCTCCCTGATTAACCGATAATAGCGGTCAGGATTTTCATAAAATTCACCTGCCACAATCAACTTAACCTTGTGCTTTCGAAGTCTGTGATCAGAAAAAGCTTGAAGTAATAAATCCAATCCTTTATAGTGCCTGATAAATCCAAAAAAAAGAAAATACTTGTAATCAGGATCTAAACCTAAGTGTAATGCAGCTTGAGTACGGTTTACCTTTGAGCCAAAGTTATCGTAAAGTGGGTGACGTAATTGAAGGGAATTCCCTTCAAATCCGATATCATTCAGTTCATTACTCACCGATTTCGACATAGTAGCCACACGATCCATGGAGTTTAAAATGTATCGAGCTAATAATCTGCTAAAAGGAAATTTCTCATGAGGCAGCACATTATCAGCTATAGCTATACGGTTAGCCTTACTCCCAAACACTTTACTCAGGCGGGAAATTGAGCCTAAACACGGAGCCATAAATGGCATCCAATAACGAAATACGATAAAATCAGGCTTAAATCTAGCAATACGCTTGGCTGTACTTAACCAAGAAAACGGATTTATAGAATTGATTAGAGGCTCAATCGCCAAATTTTCGGGTTTTACATCTTCTGAAAATTGGGTTTTTCCCGGAAATAAAATCGAAGGATATTGCAAACTAAACGTTATGACCAATACCTCATGACCATTATTTTGGTATTCGTTTGCCAAACGCTCATTAAACGTGGACATTCCACCCGCCCTGAGCGGCCAGGCAGGCCCCACAATAACGATTTTACTCAAAGTCCCAATTTTTCGCGAACCAAATAGTGGTTTCGATCAACTGAATTACGTGAAACTAATTCCGCAATGAAACCGGTCAAGAACATCTGAGCACCTAAAATAATCATGGTCAATGCCAGAAAAAACAAAGGTTGAGCAGTAATGTCTCGATGGGGTATCTCGCTGGCTATTTTATACAACTTATCAAAAATTAGATAGCAAGTTATTAACCCACCACTTAAAAAAGCAATGGTGCCTAATAGCCCAAAAAAATGCATGGGTTTTTTAGAAAACTTACTGACAAAGTAAATGGACATCAAATCGAGAAAACCATTAACAAATCGTTCGAGTCCAAATTTTGTGTGGCCATATTTGCGGGCTCGATGTTCAACTACTTGTTCGTCTATTTTCTTAAACCCTGCCCATTTGGCAATAACGGGGATGTATCGATGCATTTCCCCATAAACCTCAATACTTTTTACTACTTCTTTTCTATAGACTTTTAATCCGCAGTTGAAGTCATGTAGATTATTTACACCTGATACCTTACGTGTTGCCCAATTAAACAATTTAGTGGGGATAGTTTTGCTTAGAGGATCATATCGTTTCTTTTTCCAACCTGATATCAAGTCGAGTTTCTCTTCCCAAAGTCGGTGATACATACCCGGCAATTCATCCGGACTATCTTGCAAATCTGCATCCATGGTGAAGACTGCATTACCTTGTGCAGCTTCAAATCCCACATTTAAAGCTGCAGATTTGCCATAATTTCGCTGAAACCGAATTCCTTTTATTTGCGGGATGCGAACAGCAAGTTCCTGAATTACTTTCCAAGAATTGTCGGTACTTCCGTCATCAATAAAGAGGAGTTCATAACTGAACCCCTCCTTCTCCATTACCTTATTAATCCATTCCGCAAGTTCTGGAAGCGATTCATCCTCGTTCAACAGCGGAATTACTATGGATATGTCTAGCATTAGGCTTCCTCTTCCGCTTCAAAAAGTGGCGGATTTTTTCTTGTGAAAATTGAAACTATAAGTCCAAGGACAAAATTGATAGCTACTAATGCCAAAAAAGCAGTGGCTAATGACCTAAAATCTTGGTCGAAACTACGCTCTTCGGCACTGGCCATAGCCGTGTCAACTGCATCAGGATCCATACCCATACTTTCAAAGGTAGATGCCAATTTCTCAAGCGTAATTTCCTTGATTTGTTCAGCTAAACCCGGATCAATCACATTGTAAAGTAAAGCAGTAAAAATGATTGAAATAAAGGCATACATCACATTTACCCCCAAAGAGTTTATCACCGCTTGACCGTATGACAGGTACCCTCCTCTTTCACTCCTTTCCTGCTTCGCGCTTAAAACATAAAACACGACAATTAATGCGTACGTAATAAGAGACACCCAACCGCTGACCATGAGAGCAACGTCTATCATGTATAAGGTAAACGTGATAATGATGCTGATTAGGCCTAAATACAAGCCCCACTTAACGAAGCTTTGTTCCAATAGTTTCTTGTTTTCCATAACGATTACGTTTAACTCCTAAAGTAAAGTGAAGTAAGGAATCCCACAACGATATTCCATATAAACCTGAAAAAGAATGCATTCAATGCTACGAAACTCTTACTTTGTTCCAATATAGCGGATTTCAATTCCTCCAACTGGCCAGCTTCGTAATTTCTCTCAATGATCGCTTTTCCTTGTTCGAGAGTCCTCAATTGATCTTGAATGTGCATTTCCCATAATTGCGGAGAAATAGACGTCCAGGCCAGCACGAGTAATGAATAAAAAAGTGCATTTACTAATCCTACGGTCACTGAAACTGTAAGCCCATCGGTAAGATTGAGTTGGCCACCGTTGTAAATGAGCTTGTATTGACGCATGGCAAAAACAGTCACAACCACAGTCACCACACTCAACAACAGGCGAAATTCACCCAGTGGATTAAATTTAAATATAAAAAGCAGCAATGCCATTATCCATGTAGCTCCCGCGGCATAAGCACCGTACCGGAAACCAACTGTGATCATAGCATATCTGAATAGTTCACGCATTCCAAAGAAATAATATCGGCAAAGTTAAAATGTTATTGTACTATTTTCCCACTACTACAGATTTTGGGAAAGCGGATATTCCATGATACCATGCATGCAATAAAGCCGAAACAGCAGTATTTCTTTCGTTCTTACCTCCTGCTAAAATGCAAGCCATTAAATTAATGCTAGTTCTTTCGGGCGACTTAAAAAAACAAAACAGCGGAGTGAACACTTCTGGTATTGCTGTTTGATCTTCAATGGCTTCGCAGTTTCGAACCATTTCTGAATAAGTCAATTCTATCCAATCCTTATTAGTTATCACTTCTTCATATACCTCGGCGTCTTCTTGATAATCGAATTCGTCGTCTAACACAAATTCGTTAAGGAAGTCGTCTAAATTAGCCCTCAACTCACTTTCTTGGACCTCTTTCAAGTACATCAAAACGTTGAGGAGTTCTGTACCTCTATTTTCAAGTTTTGCTTCAACTTTTATCCACTCTGGACTTTCCATGAAATCCTCATCTTTTTCCTCTTGCAAGGAGAGCGCATGAACAAAAAAAATGTCGAAAAAATACTCTTGGTGTGCTAGAAAAGATGGGTGCTTAACAAACAGATGATCAAACTCCTTTAACCAAACCAACCAATCATTTGAACCATTGAATAGACCAACAAAATCTTCATAAAAGCCAGTCAACTTTAACTTCAGTTCATTATTCGCTGGAAGATGCCCAAGAGCCTCTAAAAGTTCATCTGGTTTTTTCGGCAAAACAGGAATCTCTTTGCTCTGTAGGAAAGCATACATGCCTGTTAAATATCCTTGTAATGCATCAAAAGCTTGCGTATTCATTGGTTCCAAAACAGTTTTTCTCCTCTGGCGGTAAAAATCACTTTTCCGATAAGGTCTTTGTTTAAATAAGGTGAGTTTTTGGATTTAGAAGAAAAATCGTCGGCTATAGGGCGCCATTTCGCCTTTAAATCAATTACAGTCAGGTCAACCGAAGCACCTACCTCAATTACGGGTAATTGTAAGCCCAATATTTGGGCAGGCCTTGTGTTGAAGGAAGTGAAAATTTGCTCTAAGTTGGATTTTTTACCCATTGCCGTTAGGACAACCGCTACGGCAGTTTCAAGACCGATTGCACCAAAATTTGCCAAATCGAATTCCTTGAACTTGGTTTCCAAGTCTTCTGGCTGATGATCAGAACATATCACGTCAATGGTGCCATCCTTCACGCCTTCAATCAAGGCTTGTTGATCTGCTTTGTCTCGAAGCGGCGGGAAAATTTTGGTGGCTGTATCGAATGATGGTAAGACTTCATCGGTTAAAGCAATGTGATTAACACTCACGCCGCAGCTAACTTTTAATCCCCTTTTTTTAGCTTCTCGAATTAACTTGACGCTTCCAGCTGTTGATATTTTGCAAAAATGAAGCTTAGAATCTGTGTATTCTACCAAAGTGATATCCCGAATTACCATTAGTTCTTCGGCCATATCTGGAATTCCCTTTAATCCCAATTTAGTGCTCTGTATGCTTTCATTAACTATGCCGTTCTTAGCTATATTCAAATCAACAGGCAAACTGTACATGGTTCCATCAAAATGTTTGATGTACTGCAAGGCCCGCATTTGCGTGCCTGCATCCATTACTGGGTTATTCGCATTGCTAAATACTGTTGCACCAGCTTGATGCAAATCAATCATCTCAGTCAGATCAATTCCTTTCAAGTCGACTGTTAATGCTGCGGCTGGCAGTAATTCCGTTAACGCAGATTTAGATTTGTTTAACCAATAAACAACTCCACTTTTTGTCTGCGTTACTGGAAAGGTGTCAGGTTGAACGCAAACGTGAGTAAAGCCCCCTCTGGCTGCAGCAGTTAAGCCGCTTTGCAAATCTTCTTGGTGTTCTAATCCAGGGTCTCTGAAAGATGCGAATGTATCTACGAATCCATTGGTCACCACTAATTGCTCCCCATCAATCACTGATGCATATTCATCGACCAAATCTTGTTCTATTCGCTCTATTCGCCCATCGATGAGAAGAATATCCACCTCTTTGAGATGAAATATTGACCGAGCGTCGTAAATAGTAGCCTTCCGTATTAATACCCGCATTTATTTTCGGAGTTTGAGTAAGAGCGTTTCGATCATCAAAAATACCAAAACAGCTAGCAAAAACCACTTCCAAGTGTTTGCGCTTTGAGCACGCGTTAGGAGACCTGCAGCTGTAGTAGCATCTTCCAATTCAGTAATTTTATAGCCGTTTTGTACAATCAAATCTTGTTGTTCTGCATCGAATTCTCCAATTAGCGACTCAGCAGCCGGAGGGTTTAAAGCAATATTCACATAATTGGTATCCAAATTTTGATTGGTAAGCGTATACCAACCCGCATCTCTCATATTCCCAATTCTCAACCCGATGCCACTTGGCACATTCCTGATCTCGGGCATATACCTCGAACTTCCATTGCTCAACTCAAAAACCTCTTCGGTAGGCACTGAAATAGGCAGTAAAATCGTTTCGTTTTGCCCCATACGGAAGGCTAATGGAATTGGCTTATTGTTCAACAGAATGGCACGAAACAAAATAGGCACGAATAAAGCATGTTGTTGCAAGTTGGACCATTTATTGTCTAAGGGAACATTAAACCAAAGTAAACTGCCATTTTTTATCGCTTTCCTTCCAATAAGAACGTCTCCTCCTTCGGTCTCCATTATCGGAATAAAAGAAGAATTGGATAAGGACCTGAATCTTTTCTTTCCCAAAGGTAAATCCGGCTGCGACGGAATTGACTTGAAGGTCTCTTTAAGCAAAATATCATCAAAAGCAACTTTAGAAACTCTCCAATCGCCAGTTTCAACTTTAGCGAAGGGAGGTAATTCCAATAGGCTAGCCGCTTTGTTGAGCCTATCTAAATCTAGCTGTGCAGAAGGAAACACAATCAGCCCTGCCCCTACCTCTATCTTTTGCTTCAAGGTTGAAACCAACCCGCTATTCATTTCATCCAGATGATCTAAAATTATAGTGCTATACGCATCAATTTTACTCAAGTCAATTTTGCCTACTTCCGTAAATGTGGCGAAAAGGGTAGGATCGTTTTCAAAAAATGCCTTTACAAATGGATTGGGTTGATTTTGATAGATAATTAAAACGGGAAGTTGGTTTTTGACTTCAAAACTTAGATAATAATTATCATCAAAGTTCACAGGCTGATCATCCAACTTGATTCTGGCTTTCTGCCAGCCTGTTTCTGTAAGGGTAAAATCTAAGGTATCAACTTTATTTGCACCAGCTTCTAAATCGAAGGTTGTCATGCCTTTTTCAACCTCATTCACTTCAAAACCAATTCTAATTGCCTCTTTTGCTTTATCACCACTATTGACAACTCTGTATATCAAACGGTTTTTTTGACCTTGAAGAGTTATCGGCGACTGTAACCAGGCTGTATCAACAAATAGGTTGCTTACTTTATCTGCTTTAAAATGGAGGATGGTTGCGTTAACCGTTGTATCTGTTATGAATGCTTCAGTTGTAAGCGTGCTTTTTTGCATATCACTTAGCCATACCAGTTCTCTATTCGCGCGTTGGTCTTGAAGCCAGCTCTGTTGTCTTGCAATTATTTCTTCGCTACTACGAGATGCATCGGTTGGCCGAAGAGCATCAATTGCCAGCAAAAATGCTTCTTTGGTAAGTACACGTTGTTCACCAACATTGGCTTCGTGATGAATTAACTGAAATACATCATCTGCTTTTGCTTTTAGGGCAATTGACTTTGCGGCCAGCTTTGCTTGTTCAAACAGCACTCCCTTTTCGTTTTGTAGTTGCATGGAAGGGCTATTATCGACAAAAATGCTGTAGGCACCTCGTCCCGTTTTTGACGCGTTAATTGGCCCAAAAACAGGCTGTGCAAAAGCTATAACCAAAATTGCAATGGTTAATAATCGCACAAAAAGCAGTAACCAATTCTGAACTTTCGTTCTCTGGGAAGTTCTTTCTTGAATTTGTTTTAACCAACGTATATCACTAAAGAGAACCTTTTTATTTGACCTAAAGCTAAAAAGATGGATGACTATCGGGATAAGGAGGGCAATTAGCCCAAAAAGCATGTTAGGATAAAGAAAGTTCATCTCCTCAAAAATACGTCTGATTCGGTATTAACGTCATTCCTTTTTCTAAAGTCCTAGAAGATAATGGTAGGAATAACTATTTTTATTCAAAAGCATGACTATGCGCAAAATTGACTCTTTACTAATCGAGTATGGCGAAAGCCATCAAAATGGTGTTAATAAACTTATTCACTGGGTTTGTGTGCCGTTAATCATGTTCAGTCTTATTGGTATGCTTTGGTCTATCCCATCTCAACCTCTCATTCAAATCGTAGGGACTGACTTGAATGGATATTTATCTTTTGGCACTATTGCCTTATGCATAGCTTCCTTTTATTATCTACGTCTTTCTTTTCAACTCTTTTTGGGTATGGTTGTGATTGCCACGCTAATCGCCGTTGGCAATAGATGGCTCTCGGAGGTTACAGCGAACTTATTTTTAAGTTCCTTACTCATTTTTGCACTTGCTTGGGTCGGACAATTTATAGGACATAAAATAGAAGGGAAAAAACCATCCTTTCTCAAGGATGTGCAGTTTCTCCTCATAGGTCCGGCATGGCTATTACATTTCGTCTTCAACAAATTAGGAATCCGCTATTGAAACCTATCCTTTTAATTACTCTACTTTCTCTGCTATTCGCATGCAACAACAAGTCAGTTGATTCTATGACCGTAAACGATCCGCATAGTGCCGCCGAGTTTGATGTAGCAACAGTCACTTCCTTGGATTGGGATGCCGAAATTGATTTTGAGAACCAAAAAATAAAAGCAACTGCCCTGTGGAGATTCAAGGCAGAAAATGGAGCCAAGATCATTTACTTCGACACTAAAAATCTCAATATTGAAGAAATAAGCGACAATAATGGGCCTATTTCTAATTGGAAGCTAATACCGCAAAAACATAGTTGGCTTGGAGAAAACTTAAGCGTACCGATTGATGCTAAAACTGTTTTTATCAAGATAAAATACACCACCTCTAAAGAAGCACCGGCTCTTCAATGGCTTTTAAAGACACAAACTGCCGACAAGAAGGGTCCTTTTCTTTTTACACAATCGCAAGCAATTTTAGCTCGGACTTGGCTGCCTTGTCAGGATAGTCCCGGCATACGTTTCCATTATAAAGCTCGCGTAAAAGTGCCCCCAGGAATGTTAGCACTGATGAGTGCAACCAATCCAACAGCCGTTAGCCCATCTGGAATCTACACTTTCGAACAAAAAAATGCAATTCCCTCCTATTTGATGGCACTAGCAGTCGGACACCTGTCTTACCAAGCCATCGACGATAGATCAGGAGTATATGCCGAAGAAAGTATTCTGAAAAAATCTGTTGAAGAGTTCAGTGAATTACCAAAAATGATTGTAGCGGCCGAAAATCTTTATGGGCCGTATACTTGGGGTAAATACGACATATTGGTTCTTCCGCCTTCGTTCCCATTTGGAGGGATGGAAAACCCAGTGCTCACTTTCGCAACGCCTACTATTATTGCAGGCGATAAATCGTTGACAAGTTTAATTGCACACGAGCTTGCGCATAGTTGGTCGGGGAATCTTGTAACAAACGCCAATTGGAACGATTTCTGGCTAAACGAAGGGTTCACGGTATACTTCGAAAGGAGAATCATGGAATCGATTTATGGCGCTGAATACGCCGAAATGCTCGCCTTGTTAGGCTATAAAGATTTGTCTTCGACCTTGCTTGAATTTGGCCACCAAAGTGAAGACACCCGATTAAAACTCAAACTCGACGATCGGGATCCCGATGATGGGATGAACGATATTGCTTATGAAAAGGGCTATTTTCTGCTTCGCACCATTGAACATGAAGTCGGCAGGTCGGCTATGGATACTTTTTTGCGTCGTTATTTTCATCGGTATGCTTTTCAGCAAATGACTACTGAGAAGTTCATTTCTTACTTAAAAAAAGAGCTGCTTTCAGAGGAAGATTACCTTAAACTAAAAATTGACCAATGGATATATCAAGCTGGTGTTCCAGAAAATATTCATATTCCAAAGTCGGAGAGATTTGCCAGAGTTGAAAAATCAGTAGCTGATTGGCGAGAGAAAAAGCAGTTAAGTCCAGAATTAACGAATACATGGTCGTCACATGAGTGGCTACATTTTCTGCGCAATTTGCCGAGCGAAATAACTGTTCAAGATATGGCATTACTTGACCAACAGTATGGCTTTACCAAAAGCGGTAACTCAGAAATACTTTTTGAATGGTATAAACTGGGCATCAATAAAAAATATCAGCCTTGTTTTCCATCGCTCGAGCAGTTTTTGAATACTGTGGGTAGAAGAAAGTTCATTTTACCGTTATACAAATCTCTACTTGAAAACGATTATACTGATTTTGCAAAAAGAGTGTATTCAGCTTCACGTATGAATTATCATGCAGTTGCAACACAAAGCATAGATGCTATTCTACCGTAAGCGATTAGGATAATACATATTCTCATAAATGACTGAGGGGTGCCTCCCGGCTCCCCCCATTGTCTGAAAACTAAACTAAACCTATGAAAACTAATTGCCAAACTAGTTGGCAAGAGCTTCGCATCAAATATAGGAAAGCTTTTAAAATATCACCAAAAAAAATACGCTGTTAATGAATGGCCTTAAGGCTCCATTAACCAAGCGTCTTCTTCTACTTTGTTTTTGATTTCATCTAGAAACGCTTCCGCAATGCCCCCATTGGTGAAACTTCCGGCTGAAACTCGAAATAAGCCACCGCTCGTTTGACCTGCAAGTACCGCTTCATAGCCTAGTTTTTTAAGTTCTGAAACTTTTTGCTCAGCATTTTCCTTCGATTGATACGCTCCTATGATAACTTCAAATCTTCCCGTCCTGTAATCAACTGGAACCAATCCCGTTAAACTGTCGGGACTATAATCAAATTTTGAGATATACTCGGGCTCAGGTCTCTTATCGACTGTATTTTGAGGAGACGGAATTTGAGGCACACTGGCTTCAGGGGCTAGTTCAATAATCTCTACCTCCCCGATATTTGCTTCTTGATTGAAAATTGGACTGTCTCGTAATTCTAAATATTGCAGTACCAAAATATTTATCAAAGAAACAGCAAGCAATACTGCTGCTATCTTCTTCCAATGTTTAAGATAAACGAGTATTGCTGACTTTCTTTCAACATTTGGACTAGCTTTAGTTTGTTCCTCTACTACGGTTTCTATGGTTGCGAGAATTTGTCTCGCATTAGGGATTAATTGGCTTTCCCATAGTTGCGTGGAGCTCGATAATGCCGTAGGTTGCTCTGCCAACATTCTGCACTCTGCTCCTTCTAGAAGCAAGGTGCCAAAACCTTCTATGTAAACTGAACGATGTAGGTTGAGCTCCGCTGTAATTCCTGCCCAAAAAGCAGTAAATTCTTTCTTGAATTCAGCTTCATCCGCTCCTGAAGCTTTGGTAATCCATGTTAAAAACTCTGGACTCCAATGCGACAAACTCTTATCAGGTGTAAAATACCACTGCCAGCTGGGTGGGTTTAATTGGCTTCCTAACCTTTTCGCTGGGACATACTTCAGCTCAAGTTTGCCAATACCACCCAACAGCAAATAGTTGCTGAAGGCCAGATATTGACCTAATGCTTTTACGAAGTTAGTTTCCATAGGTTAGCCAAAGGTAAAAATTAAAGTTGAAAACTCACCCCCCCTAATACATTAATTCCATAGGAGGTGTAATTGAACCATCGGAAGTATCTACTTGCTGTTAAGTTATTGATTTGCAGAAAGATAGAGGCTCTATTGTTATATACATAGTTTGCCCCTAAACTCAAATCAAATACACCATTCAGGCGTTCAATTTTACCTATTTTACTCAAATAGTCAACCCCATTAAATACATAAACATCAGTTGTTATTGATAGCTTCTTTTGTAAATTATACGAACCACCTATTGAGGCTATGAATGTTGGTTGCATGAATGGCGAGGCTAGCGTTGACAAATCGTACCCATTGTATTCTACATTTACTCTAGCACTGTATTTTTCTCCAAAACGCCGATTAAGTTTAGCTTTAAAATTGAAGACTGAAGCCAAGCTATCATAAACAGGCATCAACCGTGTAAAATCAGAGGTATCGTTTAAATAAAACAATACATCCTTCATTCGCTGAAATCCAAGATTCAAATCGTAAGTGGTTACTTCATCAATGCTTCCCTTCAAACCTGCATACAACTGAAAGCGGTTGTTTGTATTGCGTATATCCAATTGGGTACCTACGAAAGGATTTCTACGAACGATATCGCGAAAACTATTTCGTTCAATATTTCCTGTAATTCCTCCATATGCAATCATATACACATCGGCAATCCGATATTCTGCATCTATCACGGGGTAAAATTGAAACACGGAGACTCCGGATTCGGCTTGCATGGCCATATTAAATCCTCCTTGAACCCTGAAACCATTGCCTAAATATTCGTATCGAGGTTGAAAATAAATCACATTACGATTGGTCGACAGCCCTCCGGTGGTGGTATAATTGGTATAGTCAACCGCAAAGTCGAAGGTTACTTTATTCTCATTTAACCGTGCTAAAACAGCACCGTCTAACCTTAAATTATTTTCAGATTGATCGAACCGGTCGCTTAGTGTGTAGAACGAAAATTTAGTGCTGAAATCCAGTTGATCGTTCGCGACATGGTAAGAGTTTACCCCTACGCTTCCTGAAAACTGATTGAATACTTGTCTTATTGAATCTTTAGGCACTTCCGTTGCCTGGTGAAAACCGTAGAAATGTCGGACGTTACGCTCAAAATCGAAATTGCTCGAAATGACGATGTTTTTTAAATATCGTTTTCCGTAGACACCAAGTGTATTATCACTCAAATCGGCATGATCGAACTTAAGTGTATCTACACGTAAATCACCCCTAGACGAAAAATGACTTAAGTTAATGCCGTATTCAAACTTAGCATCTCGTTTACTCATATAATGCGCTTTGAGTAATGGCGTTGTGTAATTTCCAAATCCGGCCTTAAAGTAGTTATTGGCTATAGGCGATGGTGGCTCCGCCATTGCACGCATCGGAGTCATCGGTGTAAGCATCACATTGGTAGGTGCTACCTTTCTCAATGATTGATAGGTAAACTCACGTTTCTCCGATTCGAGCGTTGGAAGCGTAGGCACTGGAGTTAGCTTTAATGCATCCGACAAAATGGCTTCGTATGAGCGTACTACTTTTATAGGGTCGGTTTGGAAGCCCGTACTTTGTGCAAAGAGGTTTGCGCTGAACCCAATGAAATTGAGTAAGAGGAATATTTTAGTTTTCATTGTTTTCTCCTCCTTCCGAGTTCGCTTTGTTTTTTGAATTCTCTAAATTCTCTTTTTCAATTTTTGTTATTTCTTCTATCCTAGCAGCAGCTTTTTTGGTAATCTCATCTTCATCTCGGTTATCGATAATACTTTGCAATGTTGCCTTCGCTTGGAAATAGTCCGACTGGCCCACATAAGTTTCTGCAAGTATCAGAAACGATTTAGCCACCCATTCGTCATAGTACGGTATCTTATCTACCAGTTCGAAGACGGTGGCCTGTGCTTGATTCCATTCTTTCCGCTGTAGTTGAATTACAGCAATTCCGTATTTGGCGCGTGCACCCAATTCATTTTTCGTGGCCTCATAAATTCCCGTGAATTGAAGTAATGCTGCTGTGAGTTCATTCTTTTTAAGCAGTACTTCACCATTCACCAGGTCGGCCTCCAACTTATCTTGTTCCGTACTATACGCGTACGACTTAAGTTTAGCAGCATAATTAGCGGCTTTTACGGTGTCTTCTAATTGGTGCCAAGCCCGCATTAAGCTTAAATATGCCTCCCTAATATTCCATCTAGAATCGGCTAGTCTTTCAATTCCCTCCCATTGTTCGATGGCTTTTTCCAATTGATTCGCATTCAAGTAGAATCGACCTAATTTTGCTTGGCTCCGTTCAGTATACAAGTTTCGTGGTTGACTCACGACTTGTTTCAAATCCGATTCCATTTCTGTTAGATTACCATTCTTTTCATGGCAATCTGCTCGTAAATACCTCGCTTGCACGGCGAAAAACCCATCTGGGAATTTATCGATGTATCTGGAAAGCTCTGTAACAGCTTTGATACAATCGCCAGCATTATAAACTAATTCAACTGCTTGAAAAGTTATTGAATCTTGAGCACTGAGCGTAACGTTAGCAGATGGAATCTTGTTAGCATAAGCAAAGTAAGCCTCCACATCATTTTGAAGGATGTAAATATTCCGAATTCCATTCAGTGCATCTCGTGCTTCATTAGTTTTAGGGAAAAGCTCAACTACTTTTTTGTAATTGGTTATTGCCAAGTCAAATTTCTCCTGATTAAAGAACATAAGCCCTTTGATGAGGTAGGCATTCTTCAGCAACAAGCTTCCGGGTCTATCCTTAATCATACGATCAAGCGCCATATTGGCTTGTTCGTAATTTTCACGAAGGAAATAGGTATTGGCTAATTCTAGTAGCGCATTGTCGAAGTAGAGCGAGCTTGGAAAATCAACCAAGAATTTTCGAATTGATTCTATTTTTTTGTCGGTTTGATTCGTCAATCCAAGCACAATTGATTTCTGAAAAAGCGCATAATCACCACCAACTGATTTACGATCGATTGCTTGCTGATAATAGGACAATGCATCGGGATAGTTGTTTAAAGCGAAATGAGCATCTCCCAATCTGAGTACAACGTCGCTGAACAAAGCGGCGGTGAACATATTCATTTGAACCTTTTTGTCAGATTCAAGCACAGCTTTATAACTCCTTTCGAAATTAGATACTGCCGACAAGAAATCGTTTTGTTTGAAATAGCAGTATCCTAATCCGTAGTAAGCTGTGATCAAAGAATTTTCAACTTCAAGTCCGGTAGTAGCTGCCCAAGCCTGTACAAAACGCTGATAATCGGTAATGGCATCTTTCAAGCGGTTAAGTTTGAATAAGCTTTCGGCTCGCCAATAATATGATTGGGCTGTAATGTTCTTATCAATTGCTTGGGTTAACGACTTATCAAATAGAAGAGCTGCTTCACCCCAAACACCTTGATTGAATAGTTCAATGCCTCGGAAAAAAGTTACCTTTTGATAGGACTTATTGATGGCAAGATTTCGCTCTTTTACACCCTCAATTACTAAAACAGCCTCTTTAAAATTTTTTGTTGATAAAAGCAAATCGCCTAAGAGCGTTCGAGCTTCATCTGAAAATTTACTTTGTGGATACATTTGAACAAAATCGCGCAGCCAATTCAAAGACTGCGGATGTATGTTTAACTCAAATCCAAGTTTTGCATGGTTGAAAGCAGCCTGCTCTTTGATTTCTACATCATAATCCATTTTGGAAGCTGCGTAAAAACTTGAAAGCGCCTTCTCCTTCTGGCCAGTTTTCAAATAGATATCACCAAGTAAAAAACTGGCATTTTGCCCTATGGTGTCCTTTCTACTGGCGTTCTTACTGAGATGAGGAACAGCTCCGCTGTAGTCTCTCGCCTGATAGAGGGCAAAACCCAATTGATAATAATCATTTTGACTACCATTACCCGAGAGCTCTAAATACCTATTCATGTATGGGACAGCTTTTATAAAAGCTTCTTGTTTGAAATAGGTTTGGGCGATGAGATAATTTAAACTTGCCTGTTGTTTGACTTCTTTGTTCCCAGCAAGGGGCAAAGTATACTCTAGAAGCTTGTTATATTCTCCCTGATCGAAATACAGCTTGGCTATATAATATGGGACTATTCTATTGTAATACTTCGATTCGGTTAGCTTCAAAAAATATTTGAGGGCATTTTCATGGTCATTAGCAGTGTAGGCGATAAACCCTAGATAGTAATTTGCCGGATAATGATATTCATTTTTGAGCCCACTAATTTGCTCGAATTCTATACGAGCGAGTTCAAAACTATCCTTACTGAAGTAGCTGTATCCAAAATAGTAATGAAACGCCGCTGATTGTGCGGCGCTTAAATAATCGGGTGCGGTACTTTTGAAAACCTCAATTACATCTCGATAACGTTTTGCCTCAAAATAATACCTACCCAAATAAAACTTCGCCTCGTCGGTTCTAACATCTTGAGGGTAAAGCTCAATGAACTGCAATAATCGATGATCAGCATCGGGCTGTCTCAATTCAACACTCGCAACAGCTACGAAATATCGAGCTTCTTGAACTGCCCATTTCTGCTGATTGAGGTCAGCCTTCGGAAACTCCATCTGAATTACTGCCTCAAAATGACTTTTAGCAGCTGCATATTTTTCACGCTCCATCAGTTCTTTTCCATACCTCAAGGCTTGAAATGGATCCTGAAAATATTGCGTGCGTTGAGCCTGAACTTGTAATGTCCCGACTATAAAAAATAGAAAGACTACTAATCGCAACATGCTGGACTTTAAAATTTGATTAACGGAATGTGGATTCAAACCAATACACTCCGTCAAAACAAAACTACTCAAACACCAGAAGCCGATGGCGATTTAAGCCCTTATTCGCATTATTTAGTTTTGAACACTGTTGATAAATACGATGTTCAAACCAGAAACCTATCTATTCAGGATTTAAAAAGTATAGGAAACCCCTACCGATGGAAGAATAGGCAACTGATTAATTTGCGTAAAGCGAATTCTATCGAAATAGAAAATATTGTCTCTATTGTAAACGTTGCTGACACTGAAATTGATATCCAGTTCGGAGCGTGTACCTATTAAAATAGTGTGACGAACAGAAATATCTAACCGGTGATAGGTAGGCAAACGGGCTGCGTTAAAATCCGCGAACAAGAAGCCAAGAGAGCCATTCTGCCCTAAAACGTCGGTGTCTATGCCTTGGCTAAAGTCAAGCTTTGGATAGTAACCTGCCGTTTGAGTGAATGGGAAACCACTACCAAAGTTCCATCTGCCACTAAACTCCCAATTGAGATTTTTACCAAAGGTATAAGTAGATACTAAGTTAACATTGTGACGACGGTCAAATGATGGATTGTAGGTGCGAATTCCATCAAATCGGTCAACATAGGTCCAGCTATACGTTGCCCAGGCGTAAAATCTCTTTTTTTCATACTTCAAACGGAAGTCGAAACCGTAGGCTTGACCCCTTTCGATAATGAAATCTTTTTTCAGAAAATCAGGCTGATTGGCGAATTGCTCCGTATCGTCGTAAATCTTGTCTCTGTTGATGTTTGTGAGTTGATTGAAATCTTTGATATAGGTTTCAAAATTAAACTCTAGGTTTTTGGTTAAATCAACCTCTACCCCACCTATGAGGTGTCGGGCCTTTTGTAGTTTTGAGGTAACTTCTTGACCATCAAAAGTTCTCGGGAGATTATCGGGTCCACTTAAAAATCCAAAAAACAAATTCACGACATCTCGATCGGAAACAGCGCTAATCAAGTTTTGCGAGTACAAACCTCCCGCGAATTTGAATCGCACGCTATTGGTTGCGTTGTACTTTATGCCAAGTCTCGGCTCTAGACTAATTTCGGATAAAGACGAATAGTAATGTACTCTCATACCCGGCTCAACTACTAATTTGTCGGAAACATATTTGTACCGTACGAAACCAGCAAGTTCTGTGGTACTTTCTTGTTGAGTAATTACTCTTTTGGCGGCATTGGTAAATGTAAAATCCGTAGAAAAACCGACAACATCGAATCCATAAACTAACTCGTCTTTCGCGAAAAATTGGGTAATGGAGAGGTTACCGTTAAAGCCATTTATACCGCTTTGTCGCGGCGCTCCATCTGCTTCAACTTGTTTCGCTAAATAATCAGAATAAGCCAAAGAGCCACTAATTAAGCTGGTGCTACCATCAGGGACCAATACAAAATTCGCCCCAAACCCTAGTGAGTTCCAACTGATATCAGCCACATTCCTAAAGTTCACCCCGTCGTTAAAATTGAATCCAAATAAATTGAGTTTTGACCCATTACTTGATTTAAATGAGGTTTTTGCATAAATATCATTGAAGCGAAATGGCAAACCATTGCTATCAGCATAACTGTACAGCACTTTAGAAGTGCGATCGAGATAAGAATTTTTGTATGAGACGATGAAGGTTGGGGCCAAAGCGTCTTCTGATTTCGGCTTACCTAAGGGACCTTCGAGTAAAATGCGCCCCAAGAATGGAGAAGCACTTACTTTACCTGCCAATCTTTTTTGATTTCCATCGCGAGTAGTAATGTCCATCACGGCCGAAATTCGACCGCCATGATTTGCATTATAACCACCGGTATAAACATCGGCGTTCTTTATGATTTCGGTATCAAAAACCGAGAAAAGTCCGATCGAATGAAAAGGATTGTAGATAATCATTCCATCGAGGAGTACTTTGTTTTGTACTGGTGAACCACCTCGAATATATAACTGTCCTCCTTGGTCGCCCGTAAACACTACACCAGGCAATACTTGTAAATACTGAGCAATATCGGCTTCCCCTCCCACACTTACGATTTGGGTTATTTGTTTGGGCGTAACTGTTTCGACCGATACTTTTACCGACGTGAGTTGTTCTTGCTTTTCCGCACTTACTTCAATCTCCTTCAAACGTATCGAGCTTTTGTTTAGGTAGAGCTTCTGATTAATGATGGCTCCCGATTTAGCTACAATTTGTACGGCAGCGGTATCGTATCCCAGATACGTACTCATTAAGGTATATGTACCTGCAGGAACACGACTTATGGTAAAGAATCCATTTACATCGGTACTGGCACCGTATGTAGTTCCCTTAAGAAAAACGTTTGTGAACAGAATTGGCTCACCACTGGCCTTGTCATAGACAAAACCACGAATTGTGGCTGTACCCGAAGATTGTGCTTTAGCTGCTGTTGACCCAATCAATAAACAAGCTGCCAGAAGCAGCCTGAACAAATTCCGCATTATCTAAAAATTTGAGAGGTGTGAATTTAATCTTTACTTGAGCATTTCCAAAGCTGAAAAAGACAAAAATGTCATACTAGGAGGATTCCTGCTTCTATCGAAGTCAATTTTACACGATTGTGTCAATTCAAGAAGTCGATATTCCCTTTTCCTTCTCGAATCACCTCAATTTCAACATCCGTGCAATCCAATACCGTTGAAGCTTGATTGTCTCCATAGCCACCATCCACCAATAGATCTATTTGATCGCGGTACTTTTCCCAAATCAGGTCAGGATCTGTAGTATATTCGATGATATCGTCTTCGTCGTTAATGGATGAAGACACCAAAGGGTTGCCCAATTCTTTTACCAACGCTCTGGCAATCGCATTGTCGGGAACACGTATACCAATCGTTTTTTTCTTGCTGTGAAAAAGCTTTGGGACTTGCTGATTTGCTTTTAAAATGAATGTATATGGACCCGGAAGGGCTCTTTTCATCATTTTGAAAATAGCGTTAGGAAGCTGCATGGTATAGTCTGACAAATGCGATAAGTCATGGCAGATGATAGCGTAGTTATCGTTTTCTTTCGGAAGCCGCTTTAACTTGTTGATTCGTTCAATGGCCTTATGGTTGTAGATATCACATCCGAATGCATAAACTGTATCGGTTGGGTAGATTATTACGCCACCCGCTTTAATGATCTCTACAGCTTGCTGCAGGTGTTTCTCGTTTAAATTTTCTTCGTACAACCGGATTCGCATACCCCAAAAATACAATAAGCAGGGCTTTAGGCCCTGCTTATCCTGTCAATAATTGATAATTAACCGTTTACAACTTTTTTTACCAAGTCGGCTGCCTCTTTTAATTCAACAGCAGCCATCAAACTTAAGCCACTTTGGTTCAAAATTTCTTTGGCTTCGGCAGCGTTTGTACCTTGCAAACGAACGATAATAGGCACCTTGATGTCGCCTATTTGCTTGTAAGCTTCAACTATGCCATTTGCTACTCGGTCGCAGCGAACAATACCACCAAAAATATTTACCAAAATAGCCTTTACGTTCGGATCCTTTAAGATAATACGAAATGCATTGGCAACTCGTTCGGCATTCGCAGTTCCTCCCACATCCAAGAAGTTCGCTGGCTCACCTCCCGACAATTTAATGATGTCCATGGTAGCCATAGCTAAACCAGCGCCATTAACCATGCACCCAACGTTTCCATCGAGTTTCACATAGTTCAAATTATGTTCACCAGCTTCCACTTCGGTTGCATCTTCTTCAAGTATGTCGCGTAAGGCCAGCAAATCGGCATGCCTATAAAGTGCATTTTCGTCGAGGTTAACCTTTGCATCTACCGCAATAATTTTATCGTCGGAAGTTTTCAGTACTGGATTGATTTCAAACAAAGAAGCGTCGATGCTCTCGTAGGCTTTATACAAACTAGCTACGAAACGCGTCATTTGTTTGAAAGATTCTCCCGACAAGCCAAGGTTAAAAGCAATTTTTCGTGCCTGAAAACCCTGTAATCCAACTCGCGGATCAACTTCTTCTTTGAAAATGAGGTGTGGCGTTTTTTCAGCTACTTCTTCTATGTCCATTCCTCCTTCTGTGGAGTACATGATGATATTTCGCCCTTTGCCTCTATCGAGCAAAACCGACATATAGAATTCTTTTGTTTCGCTAGCACCTGGATAATATACATCCTGTGCGACAAGAATTTTGTGCACTTTTTTACCTTCTGGTCCAGTTTGAGGAGTAACCAGTTGCATACCGATGATGTTCGAAGCTTTTTCTTTTACATCGTCGAGCGACTTAGCCAATTTCACTCCTCCACCTTTACCACGGCCACCTGCATGAATTTGTGCTTTTACTACCCACCAACCTGTTCCAGTATCTTCTTGGAGTTTTTTCGCTGCAGCTACAGCTTCTTCCGGAGTATGGGCCAGGATACCTTCCTGAATGCCAACGCCATAACCTTTCAGTAATGTCTTTGCTTGGTACTCGTGTATATTCATGCGTAGGATTTTAGAAGGTCAAAAATAAGCTGAATTAAGCGCAAAGGCAACTTCAACAAGCAGAGATTAAGAAATAAATACGAATAAAGCTATTTGTTGCTTTTTTGCCTGTAAATCGGCTTCAAAAGACTTTCGATCAATCCGTGTAACTCATCCGAAAGTTTAAATCGCCAAACCAAGAACAATAAGCTGCCACCAATGAATAGTGACTTAACACCAATGTGCAACAAAGTCCACCAAGAGCCTTCGTGGAATCGAGGAATTGTAAAACTCAGTGTGAGTACACCGCCAAAAAGTAGTAAAACCAAAAGGCTTCGTTTTTCGAAAGGTTGAATTCTGAGTTTCGACCATATGAATCCTCCTTTCAGCAAATTAAACAGAACGATAGAAATGGTCGAACCAGCAGCTGCTCCGGTCAAGCCATAAATTGGAATCATCAAATAGTTGGTTGAGAAGGAAATAACACCCAAGAATAAGATAGAGATCAAGTTAAATCGATAGTGCGGTGAATTTTGGATGATTTCATTATTCACCCCGTTCGCCATGTCAACCAAACGCGCCAGCCCAATAAAAAAAACCACGTATTTACCTTGGCTGTAAATTTTACCATTCGGGATAAGTTCAAATAGTGCATCAATGTTTGCCCAAATTCCAATGAAAATGGCCCCACCTAGGATCAATTGATTCAGGCTTGATTGTTTATAAATGGTTTCCATTGCTTTAAAATCATTTTCCTTCCAGTGTTGCGCTACTAAGGTGCCAGCTAATTGCGATACACCCCTTCTTGGCATTTCAATAATGGTGGCAATGAAAAATGAGATAGCATATATTCCCGTGTAACTTAATCCAGCTAACCACGCTAGCATAAGTCCATCGATGCGTTCGTTTATGATTACGCCTGCTCCTCCGATAAGCATCCAAAGTGCGTAAATGGCCATTTCTTTACGCAGTTTTGCGGGTACTCTCAAAAAAGAAGGCTTCAAATAAAGTACCCCCAGGCTGCGAACATAATACGTGAGTAAAAGTGTATTGAAGGCATAACTTCCAATAAACGCTAGAATGAACTCATGAAAGGAGATGTACTTATAACCGTATAACAGAACAATTACGGTTTGAATTAAGCGAAGAATAAGCTCGCGAATAAGTGCTGGTACCGAGATTCTCAATTGTAACCTTGCCCAATTCTCCAACAAGGTATTGAGCATTACAAAGGCGGTTAACGGTAAAATGGCCCAAAGGTATTGTACAACTAGATTTGCATTCGCTTCAAATAGTTTGACAAATGCAGGCGTGAAAAAGTAAAACAGGCCAGAAACTAAAAGGTATCCACCTAACGAAATAAGAAGTGATAACAACAATAGCCCATTGTCTTGTCTACTTTCATCTTTAAACCAAGGGTAAAATCGTACCATCACATTGTTCATGGCAAGTTGGGCGAAATAGGCCAAGCCCAATGAAATTCCAATCAGCAATTCGCGCAAACCGATTTCTGACGAGTCGAGCAAGCCGGGGAATAGAACTAAAATATTCAGCGCACCCAGCGCCACCCCTACATAGGTAACTACCGTGAACTTAAACCCCTGCCGAATAACTATCCCCATAAACCGAACTTCCTAGTAAACCTCAAAAATGCGAAAGTGATTGTATTTAAACGCTAAATTCATTGATTTAATCATAACCATGGAGTTAAGCTTCTAGAACAAGTCGAAGTTTAGTATTCTTGCACCATGTTTTATCCCAATTTGATGCACATCGGCTCGAACGAACTAGTGCTAGAGATAGGCCCGGGTGCTTTTCCACATTGGAGAAGCGACTGTTTAGTTGATAAATTTGATGAAAGCGATTTAGTTGATCTCGGTCAGTTTGGTGGTTTACCTCAAAATACACAAGGTAAACCGCTCTTTATTATCAAGGATGGACTACTTCCTTTTAAAGACAAAAGCTTTGATTACATCATCTGTTCGCATGTTTTTGAACATGTTGACGTAGAAGAACTCCCTAAGTTGATCGCCGAAATGGAACGGGTCTCATCAAAATTCTACATAGAGTTTCCAACTTTCAACTACGACGTTATTTATGATTTTCCC
This sequence comes from Chitinophaga pinensis, assembly GCA_943369355.1. GTDB lineage: Bacteria > Bacteroidota > Bacteroidia > UBA7662 > UBA7662 > UBA7662. The sequence goes on from CALRMX020000001.1 coordinate 433,849, forward strand.
GTTCATGTAAACTTGATGGACATCGTTAACGGTGAGATTCTGTGTTTGCCTAAGTCGAAGAGCAAATTGCAAAACATCGCCGCATACAACAAGGTATTTCACCGTGCTCGAGAACTTTATTTGAGAGGTTTTGAACCATCATACCCTGAGTTCTTTGCAGTAGGTCAAGAATTCCAAAATAAAATCCCTTTTAAAATACTTGAAAGTGACGAACAATTATTGGAACTCACTTCTTCCAAATATGCAGAAGCTCCAAAACATGTTCGACCGAATAAGTGGTTCTATTTCAAAAATAAAATAGCCTCTACCCTCCGTAAAATGAAAGGAGAAAAGCAGGTCTCAGACTTCAAAAATCACCTTAAGAATGCGTGAACTACTAAAGAAATACGCTTTCTTCCACTGGCTCTATCAGTTGAAAATGATGTTTTCTCAATTCATCCGATTCCAGCCCATTGCGATTGTCAAGGAAAGCCGTTGGTATGCTAAAGATTGGCGCTGGTATAGGTCGAACTTTAGGCTTAATCCAAATTTTGAACTGCGTTTTCGAGATAGACTACCCATGATCGCCGATAAAACCAGCCACACTCCTTTGGATTCAATTTACTTCCATCAAGATAGCTGGGGAGTTCGCCAAATTGCACGCATTAATCCCGACCGGCACGTTGATGTGGGAAGTTCAGCCATGACGATGGTGATGGTTGCGCAATTTATACCGGTTACCATGGTAGATATACGTCCCTTACCTTACGAGGCGCCAGGTTTAACTTTTCAAGAGGGTAGCATACTCGATTTACCGTTCGAAAGTAATAGCGTTAGCTGTATTTCGTCTTTGTGTGTTGTAGAACATATTGGCCTGGGAAGGTATGGCGACCCGTTAGATGTGTGGGGAAGCGAAAAAGCGGTTAAAGAACTACAGCGCGTGGTTAAACCCGGAGGACACATTATTTTTTCAGTCCCTGTTGATGAACAAAATCGGATTTATTTCAATGCACACCGTGCGTTTACACCGAGTTATGTAGATCAACTCTTCTCGGATTGTAAGTGTGTGGAAGCTAAGTTTATCTACAGAGGCAGTTTGAATGATAAGTATGAACCTGCATTGGGATACGGGGTAGGTTTGTTTTTGTATCAAAAAAATGGCTGAGCCTATTCTTATATTCACCAAGGGAGGTGGTCGTTTAGGGAATCAGCTTTTCAACGTGGTTCACTTACTTGCTTGGCAAAAAGAATTGGCTCCACAAATGCGTATTTGTGTTTTTTCTTTCTGGCCGTATGCTTCCCTTTTTGAAATTACGGGTGGTAACCAAATCATGTTACAAGGAGAAGCACCAAAATGGATTAAGCTAATTCATCAAATCTACAGTCGACTGCCCAACCCATGGAACAGGAGGTTCTTGAAACTGGTAGTAGCAATTCTACATCGCACAGCCCCTTTCTTCAAATTTACAAATCACCTTTATCCAGAAACGGATCATATTGTCTTGGACTTAGATGATGCTCGCTTTAATGAAGCAATCGCGTACAACCCCAAGCACCTTCTTTCTGGTTGGTTGATTCGAAGTTGGAAACTTGTTGAGCAACATCAGCATGCTATTCGCGAAATTCTTCGTCCGCACTCAACGTTTGCCAAAGAGGTTACGGCAAAAATGAAGGAGATTAGAAAAAGTTACAGCTTCGTAGTTGGTATGCAAATACGCCATGGAGACTACCGCCACTGGCGAAATGGCGAATATTTTCATACTACCGAGGAATACGTAGCCTGGATGAATAGCATCTACAGAACATATTCCGACCAAAATGTGGTGTTTTTGGTAACCTCTGATGAATATCAAGATCCTGAACTTTTCAAGGGTCTACCCGTAGTATTTTCGAGTGGATCGGTGAACGTGGGAGGTCATTACATGCTAAGCATTTTGGAGTTAAGCGAATGCGACATTATTTGTGGCCCGAATAGTACGTTTTCGGCTTGGGCAGCTTTGTTTGGCAACAAACCACTTTATTGGAAGAAGAAAGGTGAAAACTTTTTCGACCCTTCACAAAAATCATCTTTGTTCGATTTAAAAGACGGCTGGTTCATCTGATGAATACCGCGGTATTACTCCTCGTTTTTAATCGGCCCGAAACCACTAGAGAAGTATTGGGCCAAATTAGAAAAGTAAAGCCCAAACGATTGTACGTGGGTTGCGATGCAGCACGCCAAAACAAAACTGGCGAAGACCAAGTAGTTGAAGAAGTTCGTTCAGTTATTAAAGAAATGGTGGATTGGGAATGTGAGCTTCACACCCTCTATCAGACACAAAATCTGGGCTGTAAGCTGGCTGTAAGTGGGGCCTTATCTTGGTTTTTCGAAAAAGAAGAGATGGGCATTATCTTGGAAGATGACTGCTTGCCTGATTTGAGTTTTTTCAGCTATTGCGAAGAGTTGCTCCTTAGATTCAGGGATGACGAGTCTATTTTTATGATTTCCGGTAATAATTTTCAAAGAGGCCAAAAGGTTACTCCTTATTCCTACTACTATTCATGGCTTACACACATTTGGGGTTGGGCAAGCTGGCGAAGAAGTTGGCAGAAAGTTGATTTAGAGATGAAAAACTGGGAGGAGTTCAAGCGTAATGGTGGGGTAAGTCAAATTTATCCTAACCGAACTTATGCTAAAGCGTGGGAAAGAACCTTTGAACGCTACTTGGCCGGCAGATACAACACTTGGGATTACCCGCTCCTATTCGCCAGTTGGTGGCACCGTCAACTCACCGTTTTACCTGAAGTTAACTTAGTGAGCAATATTGGATTTGGCGGGGTGAATACGCACACATCAAATGACATTCAAACAAGATTAAGTAAAATCCCATCTTTCGAATTGGTAGATTTGTCACATAATCCAACAAAAAAACCGAATTTAGAAGCTGATTATGAAACCTTTCGATTTTATATGTTTCCAAATCGTATGAGGAAGTTGGTAAGAATTATTCAAAATAAACTAGGGCTGTAACCCAATTGCTTAACATCAAATCAGCTTAGCTCATATGTCAGATAAAAAAGTTATCTGTCCTTTATCCAAAAGTGCAGACGTAGAACTACTTGAAAAAATTCCAGTTGCTGAACTTGATCGTCTCTATCGACACTTATACCAAGCTCCCATTGCTCGGTTGTACCCCAATATCTCTACGATAGACATGTATCGGTCACTCGAAAGTGATCTGATCTGGTTCGAACCCTTGATTCCAGGTGATGAAGTATTCTACAATACGCTACAGACAAGACCATGGTATTATGTCGATTTTAAGAGAGAATTTGAGGTTGCGGCATCTTTCATAGGTACAGATGACTCAGTATTAGAAGTAGGAAGTGGAAAAGGCAATTTTGCGAAGTTCTTAAAAACTAAAAAGTACATAGGATTAGATTTTAGCCAGATGGCGAAAGAAATGGCTAAATCAAACGGTATAACAGTAATTAATGAGTCAATTCAGTCTCATGCTGAAAAAAACCTACATCAATACGATATTGCTTGCGCGTTTCAAGTTTTGGAGCACGTTCCTGATGTTTATGAGTTTTTAAAAGGAATGGTTGATGCCTTAAAACCTGGTGGCAAGCTCATTATAGCTGTTCCAAGTGAGGAGAGTTACATCAGTAAATCAAACAACTTAGCTTTAAATCTTCCTCCTCATCATATGAGTAGGTATACAGATACTTCGTTGAAGGCTATACCTAGATACTTGGGTGTTGACCTTATTCATCTAGAGCATGACCCTTTACAACCTCAGCATCATTTTGATTTCACATATCAACTTGCTCTTAATGCGTTAAAAACAAGATTCGGAATCAGCTATAAATCAGTTGATAATAGCCTATTCAATAAAATTCTGCGGCTACCTGCTTTGGCGATTGGAAAGCTGTTAAAAGCTGGGGTTTTTGATAAAAACTGTCCTATTGGTCATACGGTTGTAGCTGTTTATCAAAAACGAACTGATGTTATCTGAGCTAATATTGGCTTATAAAAAGCAACAGTTTATACCGAAGTGGTATAGTGTATGGCTAAATCCTTTTTACATTATCCGAAAAGCCTTGTATAATGACATAGCTACTCTGGCTCCACAATTAGGACATGGTCGTTTACTAGATTTCGGGTGTGGCGCTAAACCGTATCGAACTTTATTTGATGTTGAAGAATATGTGGGGCTTGATATGGAAAACCCGGGACATCCTCATCTGACCGAGGATGTAGATGTATTCTATGATGGCAAAAACATTCCTTTTCCAAACAATCACTTCAGCGCTGTCCTTTCAAGCGAAGTACTAGAACATGTTTTTGAGCCGGACCACATTCTATCCGAAATTAATAGGGTATTAAAACCAGATGCAAAAGGTTTATTTACAGTTCCCTTTGTTTGGAATGAACACGAAATTCCGTTTGATTATGCCCGGTACAGTGCTTACGGATTAGAGCACTTATTTAAAAAACATGGCTTTGAAATCCTAGAGATTAGAAGAAGTACACATTTTTTCCAAACCCTGATTCAGTTGCACATTTTATATTGGTATCAGCTTTTAGAGACCAGGAATAAATTCGTCAATCTACTTATAACTGCTTTTTGCATCAGCCCATTTACAATCATTGGTATTCTTCTTTCCAAAGTATTCCCGAAAAGAAACGGGTTTTATCACAACTTAATAATCTTGGTCAAGAAAAAGGCATGAAAGTCGTATTGCTTTCAACTTCAGACAGTTCTGGTGGAGCTGCAATTGCTTGCAAAAGACTCGCTATTTGTTTATCTAATGCTGGACATGACGTAACCATGCTTGTCATGGAAAAAAAAAGCACTGAAAGTTGGATTGAACAAACCTCTTGGCCTAGGAATAAAATTGATCGAGCCATTAAAGATTTTCAATACTTGTATTCGAAAATGATGGTTTTTAAAGCAGGATTTATTTTTAGTGATGAGCCCTGGTGGGGACACGATTTAAGCAAGCACCCAAAATTATTAGAAGCCGATATCATTCAGCTTCATTGGGTTAACCATGGCTTCTTGAGTTTAAAAAATTTAAAATCAATTTTCAGTCTCAAAAAGCCAATCATTTGGCATATGCACGATTTTTGGCCATTCACAGGAGGATGCCATTATCCTGGACCGTGCAACAGATATCAAGCACATTGTGGACATTGTCCTGCATTAAGAGAAACGATTGAAAATGATACATCATTCAAAAGGTTATCAGAAAAAATTGAACTCTTCAAAATAAATCCCCCTACCCTTGTAGGCGCCAGTCAATGGCTTACTAACCGTGCAAATGAATCAAAACTTGGAAAATTTGCAAGGACTACACATATAGCAAATCCCATTTTCAAAAGTGAGTATTTTCCATCGAAGGATAAAGAGTCTCTGAAACTGAAACATGGACTAAGCCTGACCAAAAAATACATTTTTTTTGCAGCAATGAATGTAGCGGATAGCCGGAAAGGTTTTCATGAATTAATATCGGCATTATCGCACTTAAAGGAGGAATCGTATGATATTGAATTACTTATTGCTGGCAAAACATCTGACCATTTAGTGAACACGCTCCCCTATCCAAGTCGGCTTCTTGGTTCATTAAATTCGGTGGGTATGCGCGAAGCATACCAGATGGCTGAGTTGTTTGTAATTCCTAGCCTAGAAGAAAACCTGCCAAATACCGTTCTTGAAAGTATGGCTTGCGGTACTCCTGTTGTAGGGTTTGACATTGGTGGCATAGGCGAAATGATTATCGATTACCAAAATGGAATACTTGCAAAAACAATTTCTTCTCATGGCTTAGCTAAGGCTATTATGTCTGCGCTGAAAACCAATTTTGAGGCTCAACAAATTGTATCCTCAATTGATAGATTTGGCCCAGAGCATATAGGAAGCCAATATACTAGGCTATTTTATTCAGTATTGGATAAATAAAAATCCTGGTAGGCATCTGTTTCTACTTTTTCCTTAATTTTGGAAAAAGCTATAACATGAAAAACATTGTTTTTTTTCTTGTTTTAATCAGTTCTTCAGTTTTTGGTCAAGTACCAAGTAATTATCCTACCAACGGTTTGATAAGTCTATGGGGCTTAAATAATAACCTAAACGCTTCAACGGCAACATTTAACGGGACATTCTCCAATCTCACCGGAACGTTCGACAAAAATGGCGGCACTAATATGGCCATGCGATTTTCCGGTCAAAGTAGTTTTGCAACACTCCCACTTGCTGTCATGGCTCAGTGCCCTTATTCCTTTACTATCAGTATTTGGGCTAAACCTGATAGCATACAATCAAGTATTGACGGCCATGAGCTAATTAATGACAGAAGTGCTTCTGGCTGGACATATAGATTTAGAATTGGTTTTTCCTATGGAGGAAATAATCCCAATTTCTCTGTCGACAGCTTGTATATGGACCGAACAGCTAATAATGGCCAACTTGAAAAAATCAATGTACAAGGTCCAAATGTAGAGGAATGGGTGCATTACGTTTTGACCTATGACACCACTTCACTTTCAAGTGGAATATTAAAAGCATATAGAAATGGGATTTTAGTGAACAGCAGGATTACCAGTGGCCCTGTATTCGGTAACCGCGCAATCAATATTGGGCGTACCTTTCACCCTAACACAACGACTGCTGGAAGTGCCTATTATAAAGGCTCACTAGACGACATTGCCATTTGGAATAGAGCGCTTGATTCAACAGAGATTTTTTTACTATATAATGGTTGTCCCTTTTCAGTGTTGAATCAGCCGACTTCCCAAACTACCACCCCGAACAGCTCGGTTCAATTTACGGTGAGCACAAGCGCGAATGTGCAAAAACAATGGCAGATGGCGCCAGCTACAACAGGCGTATTCTCGAATATAACCAATGGTGTCAATTTTATTGGCGTTGACAGTTCAGTTCTGACCGTAAGAAATATCTCTTCGCAATTCAATAATGCCCAATTTCGCTGCGTGCTTACCGACAGCCTCTGTACCAACACCACAACTGCTGCAACTTTGACGGTTAATTGTTGGGACTTGACCACATCTATTCCCAACCCTAGTATGGTGTCTGTTGGCGATTCAGCCCAGTTTAGTATACAATCCTTAGTCCCAGGAAGTCAATTTCAATGGCAGGTATACTTGGGGAATGTTTGGAACAATATCGCTGACTTTGGCCAATTCGTTGGTTCTACCACTTCTAGTTTACGGATTCGGAATATCAACTATACTAATCACGGAATGCGCTTTCGCTGTTTGGTTTCGAACTCGGGTTGTAGTGACACTTCAGGTATGGGCGAGCTTAGCGTACGGTGTGGATCAATCATCGGTCGTCAACCTCAAAACACTGCTACACGCATAAACCAAGTGGCTTACTTTCATGTCGATACTATTCCTGGTGCCAGTTACCAATGGCAACGAAACATGGGCTTAGGTTTCAATTCACTTACTAACGGCACCGAGTTTACAGGCGTCAATCAACCACGGTTAATGCTCATTAACGCACAAATACTCGACAATAACAGCGCTTTCAGATGTATAGTTAACTTTGCTCACTGCCAAGACACCTCTGATTTTGCCATTTTAAATGTGGATTGGGGTTTAAATACACCCGAAATTAAGGTCGCTAAGTTCACAGCTTATCCCAATCCCGTACGTAATACGCTTTTTATTGAATATCCAGGCATACATCAATCGGAAGAGCTCAAAATGATTAATTCGCTTGGACAGCTAGTTTATACAGCTACCGTGCAGAATGAGCACACTGAGCTTGATCTTACCGGTCTGATGGAAGGTACATATACATTGATATCCGGAACAAGTCGGATGAAAATTATTGTGCTCAAACCTTAATGTTAGTTCAAATAAACACTTAATTCAAGCACCTCTTCGTAGGGTCTAAGTTTTGAGAAGAATATTGAATGATTCTTCCGCTCCAATAGAATACCAATAAAAAAGCCGGTTCAAAGAATTGAACCGGCTTTTCTTGTACGCTATAAAATCATTTAGCCGCCGAAATCGTCGAAGCTGACATGTTCTTCTGGAACACCCCAATCTTCGCACATTTTAACCACGGCCTGGTTCATCATAGGTGGTCCACAGAAATAGAATTCTATCTCTTCTGGATCTGCATGCTTGCTTAAATAGTTATCAATAAACGCTTTATGTACAAAACCCAAGAAACCATCGCCATCACGGTCTTCAACATCTTTGCTTACTTTCCAGTTGTCTTCTGGCAAAGGCTCGGAGAGAACGATGTGGAAACGGAAATTTGGGAATTCCTTTTCAATCGCACGGAATTCATCGATATAGAACAACTCTCTTTTCGAACGACCACCGTACCAGAAACTCACTTTGCGGTTAGTTTTCAAGGTGTGGAACAGGTGGAAAATATGACTACGCAACGGAGCCATACCAGCACCACCACCGATGTACACCATTTCCTTTTCGGTAGGCTTAATGAAAAACTCTCCGTAAGGCCCTGAAATGGTTACCTTATCACCTGGTTTGCGTGAGAATACGAAACTCGAACAAATACCTGGGTTTACTTGCATCCAACGGTTATTGGCACGATCCCAAGGTGGTGTTGCAATACGGATATTCAACATGATAATATTCCCCTCAGCTGGGTGGTTGGCCATGGAGTAAGCTCTAAAGATGGGCTCCGGGTTTTTCATTTTCAAATCCCAGAGGTTAAACTTATCCCAGTCTTCTTTGAACTTTTCCTTACCGGCTGGATCTGAAGGATGTGGAGCAATGTCGAACGATTTGAAGTCAACATCACATGCTGGTACATCCACCTGAATATAGCCACCCGATTCGAAATCGAGGTGTTCACCTTCTGGTAACTTAACTACAAACTCCTTGATAAAGGTGGCCACATTGTAGTTAGATACCACTTCACACTCCCATTTTTTGATACCAAATACCTCTTCAGGTACATGTACTCGCATGTCGTTTTTCACTTTAACCTGACAGGCCAGGCGCCAGTGATCTTGTTGTTCTTTGCGACTTAAATGTCCCTTTTCAGTGGGAAGTACATCTCCCCCACCTTCGGTAACCTGACAACGACACATGGCACAGGTGCCACCACCGCCACAAGCCGAAGGAAGGAATAACTTTTGTTCGGAAAGTGTACTTAAAAGCGTACTTCCCGGAGTAGTGAGAATCGGATTGGCCTCATCGCCATTCACGATAATTTTGATTTCGCCAGAAGGAACCAATTTCTTCTGGGCGAACATGAGGATGAAAACTAAAGCCAGAATTACAAGGAGGAATGCACCTACGCTCAGGCCTACAATTGTCATGGTATCGAATAGCAACATACTTTTAGTAAAGCTTAAAGATTAATACCGAGGAAGCTCATAAAGGCGATTCCCATAAGTCCTGTAATGATAAACGTGATACCCAGACCCCTTAGTGGTGCAGGGACATCACTGTAACGGATTTTCATGCGAATGGCTGCAATTGCCACAATGGCAATGAACCAACCCACACCAGAACCCAAGCCAAAAACTGAGGCCTCAGCTAGCGTATAGTCGCGCTCTTGCATGAACAAGGATCCTCCAAGAATAGAACAGTTCACGGCAATCAAGGGTAGAAATATACCTAAGGTGCCATAAAGTGCTGGCGAAACTTTTTCAATAACCATTTCTACTAGCTGGGTCATGGATGCAATGGTTGCAATAAACATGATAAACGCCAAAAAGGTGAGGTCGACCTTAGCGAATGCAGGTGAAATACCAGCTAAAGCACCTTCTTTCAGCACTTTGTTAAGTAACAACCAGTTAATGGGAACCGTAATACCAAGTACGAAAATTACAGCCGCTCCCAAACCTATAGCTGTTTTTACATCTTTAGAAACAGCCAAATATGAGCACATCCCTAGGAAGTATGCGAAAATCATGTTGTCGATAAATATCGACCTGACAAAAATGCTGATCAAATCAGTTGCAAGAACTAGCATAATTAAGCCTCCTGAAGGTTTTTGTTAAATGAACGTTGTATCCAAATGATGGTGGCAATTACAAAGAGGGCGCCTGCAGGTATCATCATTAATCCGTTATTCACGTAGCCCATTTCGTAAAATGCCTCTGGAATAACCTGCCAGCCAAACAGCTTGCCGCTTCCCAAAAGCTCTCTAAAAAATGCGACCGTCATAATAATAGCACCGTAACCCAAACCATTACCCAAACCATCGAGTAAGCTTGGTACTGGTTTATTGCCCATGGCGTAGGCTTCTAGTCGCCCCATCACGATACAATTGGTAATAATCAAGCCTACAAATACAGAAAGCTGCTTACTCACGTCGTAAACAAAGGCTTTCAAAACTTGGTCGACCAAAATTACCAGTACCGACACCACAGTAAGCTGAACAATAATTCGAATCCTACTCGGAATAGCATTTCGCATGAACGAAATGATCAAGTTTGAAAACATAACAACCACTGTAACTGAAATCGCCATTACCATGGTAGGTTTCATTTGTGTAGTTACTGCCAAAGCAGAGCAAATACCCAAAACCTGTATCGTAATAGGATTATTATCTGACAGTGGATCGGTAATTAATTTTCTATCTTTTTTCGTGAGAAGAGGCTTTTTTTCCTCTTGCACCTTGGTTTCTACTGCACTCATCTTATGCTCCCTTTTGCTTTTTGATATAGGCCATGTAAAATTTCACATCTTCTTCGATCATCTTGCTTACGCCATTCGAAGTGATGGTTCCTCCGCTAATCGCGTCGACTTTGTGTAAATCAGATGCTTCATGCTTGCCTTTTTCGACTTTAACTGAAACATATTCGCCACTTTCGTTAAAAACCTTCTTATTGGCAAATTGATCTTGGAAACCTGCTGTGTTGATTTCTGCACCTAGTCCTGGCGTTTCGCCTTTATGGTCGAACAATGCTTGTTTCACTGTGTTACCATCTTCATCTAAAGCGAGATAGCCCCATATTGGACCCCACAGACCAGTTCCAGCCAATTGCAAAATGTAGGTTTTTTTGCCCTCGTCGGAGGTATAAATGTACATGGGGAAGTTGAGCTCATGATTCGGATTCTTCAGTTTGATACGCTTTTCGAGAGCCATGTCGATAGCCATTGCTTCTTTACCAGGCACCTCTTCACCCTTATCATTCAACACCAATGGTTGAATTAGCTTGTCGAAATTCTTTAAATCTTCCTCACTCGTTCTGCCCACTACCTTCAAAATATTCTGTTGTTTTTCTCGAAGTAAATTAGCATCCTGAAAAGGCTTTAGAATGGTTGCCGCACCAGCCAACAAAATGGCTGAAATCACTGTAACGATTACAGCGAAAATAATGATGTAATTATTAGAATTACGCACGAGCTAATCTCCTTTTAATGTTTGACTGAACCACGAAATAGTCGATCAAAGGTGCAAGCACATTACCAAATAGTATAGCCAACATGATACCTTCGGGATAAGCGGGATTGAAAACCCGTATCATCACTGCCATTACACCAATTAATAATCCATACCAATATTTGCCTTTTTCCGTTTGGGCTGCGGTAACTGGATCGGTGGCCATGAATACAGCTCCGAACATTAAGCCTCCCATGAAAAAGTGATAATAAAAAGGTAACTGCATGAATTCGGTGGTCCCAATGGCATTAAAAATCAATCCCATTATTCCCGCCCCTGCCATTACGCTCACCATGATTTTCCAACTACCAATCCCCGTGAAAATCAAAAATGCCGCACCAAGAAGGATTGCAAGCTTGCTGGTTTCACCCACTGAACCAGGAATAAAACCGAAAAACATATCCGAAATGGAAAAGGTACCCGCTTGTTGAAGCCCTTCTAAGCCAGTAGCTGCCGAAACTGCGAGTGCTGTGGCACCTGAATAAGCATCGGCTTTTTCTGCAATCCAAACAGTATCGCCCGACATAAATGTTGGGTAAGCAAAGAATAAAAATACACGTGCAACCAAGGCCACGTTGAGGATATTCATACCTGTACCGCCAAACACTTCTTTTGCAAAAACCACTGCAAAGGCGGTTGCCACTGCCACCATCCACAAAGGAATTGCGGGTGGCATAATCAATGGGATCAACATGCCCGACACCAAGAAGCCTTCATTGATAGCATGGCCTTTTTTGCTTGCAATGAAAAACTCAATGCCAAGACCAACGCCATACGAAACAACCACGATAGGCAAAACCTTGATGGCACCGTAAATAAATTTGTCGAGAAACCCTTCGCCAATGCCTGTGAATTCACCTAAGCTCAGAAAATGCTGGTGCCCCACGTTCCACATCCCAAACAAAAGGGCCGGAACCATCGCAAGAATGACGAAAAACATGGTACGCTTCAAATCTATACCAGCTTTGATGTGTGTTCCACTGTGGGTAACCTCATCGGGCGTAAATAGAAATGTTGCGAAGCCATCAAAAACAGTGTGGTACTTTTCGTACTTACCACCCTTTTGAAACTGCGGACGCAGTTCCAAGATTTTGTCCTTTAGAAACTTCATATTCAGGGATTATTGTTCTTCTGCGTAAATAAAATCCAAACCTTCACGTACAATTTTCTGCACGGGAATTTTTGAAGTACAAACAAATTCGCACAGAGCGAAATCTTCTTCCGCAACCTCGTAAATACCAAGCTGCTCCATCTCATCGATATCTTTGTACATGATAGATTTCAGCAAGTAAGTAGGAAGAATGTCCATTGGAAGCACCTTTTCGTACTGGCCAGTAACCACGAATGCTCTTTGCTCGCCATGGGTGTTGGTGTTGACCGCAAATTCACGATTTTTCTGAAACGCCCATGGGAATGATTTGCTTATGTCGGGACGAGGATAACTAGGCAACAACCATCCGAAAAACTCCATATCGTCGCCTTCCGGGATAGCTGTAAGCTGGTTGTCGAAGAAACCTAAATGACCATCGGGGCCGATTTTAGTACCGGTAAGCACGTTACCACTAATTACTCGGTTTTTGGTTGCAGTTAACTTACCAGAGGTTAACTCTGACACATTAGCTCCAGTCCAAGTGCGGTAATATTGCTTGGTGGTGAATTCAGAACCTGTAGCAGCCACTACCCTACGGCTATCGTACTTTCCCGTAAGGAACAAGCGGCCAATTATGATTACCTCTTGCGGATTTACCACCCAAACAGTGTCGCCTTTTTTGATAGGGTCGATGTGGTGGATTTGTACACCAGGATTCCCTGCAGGGTGTGGTCCGCTGATTTTATTGATTTGAACACCTTTCGCATTCAAAAAAACAGGTGATTTGGTTTCGGTAGCGTGTATGTTCAAGTGTATGATTCCTGCCGTCAACTTTTTCAGTGCTTCAATGCCCGCATGAAAAGCTTCTGCTTCACCTTCAACAATCAGATCTAAGCTTGGCGCGAGGGGTGCTGAGTCGAAAGCGGAAATGAAAATACTTTTCGGAGCTGTTTGGGGACTAGGAATCATGTTGTACGGACGTTGACGTAGCAACGACCAAACACCTGAATTCAACATTTTTTCACGGATCTGTTCGGAACTCAATGCTGAAGGGCTAGCACTACCAAAATCTTCGAACTGATTTTGCTTGTCGGCAAGAATAATGATTGCCTCGAGTACACGTTTTTCACCACGACGAACCTCTACAACTTCTCCACTGTGAGGAGCAGTTATTTTTACATCGGGATGCTCTTTATCGTACATCAATGGGCTACCTGCCTTTACTTCTGCACCTGGTTCTACCAGCACTTTGAAGCGTTTGTACCTAAAATCCGTTGGTTGAACGGCAATGGTTTTTGGGGTTGCAGCATCAACTATTTTTTTGTCGGCAGCGCCAACTAATTTGATGTCATACCCTTTGGTGAGCTTAATGGTCTTGGACATAATGCGATTACGAAGAATGTTTTTCTCGTTTAGGGGATTAAAAGACCGAAAAGTGATTTTCGAATTGAACGCCAAAGTTAGTAATTTGTTTATCCCATCGATGTGTAAACACAATATTTTCGCATCATTATTCAAGGTGCCACTTACCTTCGGCATCAGAATCGCAAATTATGATTACAGCAAACAATCTCAGCTTCCAGTTTGGAGGTCAAATTCTTTACGAAAACATCTCTTTTGACCTTCATCCAGGAGAGCGAATTGGTTTGATTGGACGCAATGGCACAGGAAAATCCACTTTGTTGCGGATGCTGTCGGGGCAATACGAAGCCGGCTCGGCCTTACAAAAAATGAGAGGTCTGCGTACGAGTTTTTTCAATCAAGACTTACTCTCATTTCAGACCGACGATGACATTGTTAGCGTAGCTGCTCAAGCTTATGCCGATTTGCTGGCCAAAAGAGATGAACACGACCGCTTGCTAGAATTGATGGCTACCGATCATAGCGAGGGAGTTTTGCAAGCATACAGTGACTTACAGGAATATCTTACCCTGCACGACGCATTTAACATCGAAAACAGCGTTCAGCGTACCTTAGCCGGTCTAGGCTTTAAGCCAACCGACATGGGGAAGTCGTACAGCAAGTTTTCAGGTGGCTGGCGTATGCGGGTGATGTTGGCCAAATGTCTGTTAGAAGCTCCCGACTTGCTGATGCTTGACGAACCAACGAACCACCTTGACTTGCCTGCGATTCAGTGGCTCGAAGGTTACCTGCGCAATTATCAAGGTACCGTGATTATCGTTTCACACGACCGGAGATTTCTTGACCAGCTGGCCACGCGCATACTGGAAGTAGAGAATCGCTCGCTTCGCTCCTATGTAGGCAATTACACCCGTTACGAAGAACAGAAGGCCGAACGTTTAGAATTGGAAATGAAGGCCTACAAAAATCAACAGCAGCAGCTCAAACAAGAGATGCGTTTTATTGAACGATTTAGGTCAAAGGCTTCGAAAGCAAAGGCTGTACAATCGCGCATTAAACTTTTAGAAAAACGCGACACCATTCAGCTCAGTGAAACGGACAACCGTCATTTGAATATTCGTCTGCGGGTGCTACAGCAGCCAGGAAAAATTCTATGTGAGCTCAAGCACATCAACAAAAAATACCCCGATGTTGAAATATTGCGTCATGCTCATGCCTTAATTGAAAGAGGTGATAAGATTGCGTTGATCGGCCCGAACGGCAAAGGAAAATCTACCTTACTTCGAATTATAGCCGGCGCTGAGGAATTTGTAGGTGAGCGGATTCCTGGTCACAATGTGAAAATGAGTTATTTTGCTCAGCATCAATTAGAAAGTCTGCGCTTAGAGAACGAGCTGCTGGAAGAGACCCAGCGTCTTGCCTACGATAGAAGTACTCAAGAGATCCGCAATACCTTGGGTTCTTTTCTGTTTACCGAAGAAGACATCAATAAAAAAGTTAAAGTATTATCGGGTGGTGAAAAAGCCCGCGTGGCTCTTGCCGGCATGATGCTATCTGCTGCGAACTTCTTGCTACTCGACGAACCAACCAACCACCTCGACATGGATTCGGTAGAGATGCTTGTTGATGCTTTGGAAGGATATGAGGGTAGCTTTATCTGCGTATCGCACGACCGGTATTTTCTCGAGCAGATTGCCAATAAAATTTGGTACATCCACGACAACCAAATCAAAGTGTATCCAGGCGGTTATCCCGAGTTCGTACAGCAGTATGGAGAAGAGTTCTTCCTGATGCAGCAGCAAGGAGGAACAGACAAGAAAAAAGCTGAGAAGATGGTAAAAGAGGTACAAACCGGCCCCGACAAAGAAACCAGGCGTAAGTTGGCCAAACTTCAAAAAGAACTAGAAGACTTAGACAATCAGATTGACGACTTAAGAGCAAATAAATCAAAGTTAGAATCAGAAATGGCGTCAGAAGCCGTTTTCAGTGAAGCTGCGAAGCTGCTGTTGTTGCAAAATGAACATGAAAAAAACGAAATTGCACTGCGCGACGTCAATCAAAAATGGGAAACTGTTTTTGAAGAAATTAGCCGACTTGAAGAAATTTAAAATGAAAAAAGCGCTTTTTTGGCTCATTTTCCTTTTCCCAGCATGGGGGATGGCCGACGAATACGATCAGATTCGGTTTGTAGATCAAGTTTATCTGAACTCAATTCGTACGGTTCAACTGGTGCAGCAAGGCAAGCCCTTTTCCACTCCTATTTATACCTTAAACAGCCCTGAAGTACTTGCGCTAAGCTTCGACGACTTAAATGGCGGGTTTGAGGCCTACAATTACACCTTAATTCATTGCAATGCCGATTGGACTCCATCCAATCTCTTCCAAAATCAGTACTTAGAAGGCCTTTTCGACGATCAAATCATTACCAATACACCAAGTGTAAATACCATTCAAAAATATACTCATTACGAGCTCATGCTTCCTAATGCTAATATGCAGTTGAAACAAAGCGGTAATTACCTCTTACTGGTGTATCGTAACTTCGACAAAAGCCAGCCTGTTCTTACACGCCGATTTTTTGTTCTAAGCACCACCTTTAGCGTAATACCCTATTTAAGAAGGGCCTCCAAACCGAGTGAAATATTTACCTCCCACGAACTCGATTTTGATATCAATACGCAGAATGTCCGCGTGTTTAATCCTTTTGAAGAAGTTAAGGTAATCATTCGCCAAAATGGTCGCTGGGACAAAGAAGTTGCGGGTTTAACGCCGCTTTTTGTGCGGGAAAATATGTTGAGCTACGACTTCGCCGACCGAAATATCTTCAAAGCCGGGAATGAATTCAGGAAAGTCGACCTGAGAAGTCTCCGGTTTCGAGGCGATGGCATGGCAACTTTAGAGGTAAGTAACAAAGGCAATTTTGTAGAAATGCGGATTGACGAAAGTCGTTCGGATCGACGATACTTATTCTATGAAGATATAAACGGAAGGTTTTTGATACAGAATATGGAAGGCCGGGATGCCCGTAACGACGGCGACTATATTACCGTAAAATTCAAGTTGGCCTACCCAAACGGCCCCATCGAGAACGGCAAAGTATTTATCATGGGGTATTTCGGCGATTGGAAAGCAAACGAAGACACCGAGATGTTTTATAATTTCGATACTGGGCAGTACGAAAAAGAACTTTATCTAAAGCAAGGTTTTTACGATTACAAATACGGATTTCAAAGGAATGGCTCTCGGTTTATTGACGATGATTATTTCGAGGGTTCGCACGAAGAAACAGAAAACGACTACGAAATTTTCGTGTATCACCGTCCACCTACCAGCGCTCAGTTCGATAGGTTGGTAGCCTATACCAAAGTAAACTCACTCAATCGTCTAGGTCGCTAATTAAAGTAGCTCATTGGCAATGTTAGCCAATTCCGAGCGCTCTCCTTTTTCGAGCGTGATATGGGCAAATAAAGGTTGTCCTTTCAGCCGATCAATCACATAAGAAAGTCCGTTAGATTGCGCATCGAGATAGGGCGTATCGATTTGGCGAACATCTCCAGTAAAGATAATCTTTGTGCCATCCCCTGCTCTGGTTATGATCGTTTTTACCTCGTGCGGAGTGAGGTTTTGTGCCTCATCTACAATAAAACAGATGTTCGAAAAACTTCTGCCCCGGATATAGGCCAAAGGGGTAATATTCAGCTTTTCTTGCTGAACCATTTCATTGATTTTTTGATAGTCTTTGTCTGATTCGCTGAACTGATTTTGGATAAACTTCAAATTATCCCAAAGTGGTTCCATGTACGGATTAAGTTTCGACTTGATATCGCCAGGTAAATAACCGATGTCTTTGTTGCTTAGAGGTACGATTGGACGAGCTACATACAGTTGCTTGAACAAACGTTTCTGCTCTAGCGCCCCAGCCAAAGCTAACAGCGTTTTACCTGTGCCGGCGGTTCCTTGAATGGTAACCAACCGAATGTTTTCAGCCATTACGGCATGTAGTGCGAAGGTTTGTTCAGCATTTCGAGGTTTTATTCCGTAGGCCAGTCGTTTTTCAACTTTCTCTAAACGACCATTAAAAGCATTGAAATAAGCTAGAACCGAATCTTTGCCATTTCGTAGGATGAAGTAATGATTCGGAATAGGATCGATAAGTCCCACATCTTCAGGCAAACAATGTCCATCTTGATAAAGCCGGTCAATTACCTCACTGGATAAACCGCTGATTACTGTTTTACCAGTGTAGAGTTCATCTAGGTTTTTTACTTTACCAAAGCGATAATCCTCTGCTGCCAGACCGAGCGCCTTCGCCTTAAGCCGAAGATTTACATCTTTAGACACTAAAACCACCTTTTTCGTAGGGTGCTCCTGGTGCAAGTATAAAGCTGTATTAAGTATACGGTGATCGTCTTTTATCTCACCAAAAATATCGTTGGCATCCATGGGCGCACGCTCGTGCATTTCTACACAGAACATGCCTTTACCTACACCTTCAAGGGCAATCCAGTCGGTAAGGGTTTGCGACTGCGACAGCCTGTCGAGAAAACGAATAAACTCACGTGCTTCAAAATTCAGGCTATCGTTGCCTTTCTTAAATCTATCGAGCTCTTCTAAAACAGTGATCGGGATGGCTACATCGTGCTCTTCAAAATTATTAACGGCGTTATGATCGTGTAGTAAAACGGAAGTATCGAGTACAAATATTTTCTTTTCCTTCGTGGACTTTTTGGCCATCACTGCTACTGGGTTTGTTGGTTTCAAAATAGCAGAACCCAAAGCAGAAATTCAAACTTCAATTTTGCACTTTAGGTGTGCAAATCTTTTGTCAGACCGATTGAAGTATCAGTCACAATTTAGGTTCCTGGGTAAGCAATTCGCACATGATAAATACTGCCCAGCATTTTTTTGAAGAGTGTTTTAATTTTACTGATGTCGCGCAGCGTAATGTTCGCATTGATGAACTGGTCGTTTTTGATTTGTTTATCGATGATGGCGTCCACCAGGTCGTTGATTGACTGTTCGGTATGCTCGGGTAAACTTCTAGAAGCGGCCTCGACCGAATCAGCCATCATCAGTACCGCTGTTTCTTTATTGAATGGTTTAGGCCCAGGATAGCGGAATTTGGCTTCATCTATCGTTTGATGTGGGTAGTTTTTTAGAAACGATTGATAAAAGTACTCCACTCGTTGATCGCCGTGGTGCGTCCTGATAAAATCGATAATGACATTAGGGAGCTTTTGTGCTTTAGCAAGCGCTATTCCGTCGAGTACATGACCTACTATTATTTGAGCGCTATCCTCAAAGGGCAAATCGTCGTGAGGATTTAGTCCAGCTTGATTTTCGATGAAATACATCGGGTTGTTCATTTTCCCGATATCGTGATACAAAGCCCCTACACGCACCAAAAGCGCATTCCCTCCTACTTCGTAGATGGCTGCTTCGGCTAAATTGCTCACTTGCAAACTGTGCTGAAAGGTACCTGGGGCTTTAAAACTGAGTTCACGCAACAACGGAGCATTCGTATCACTCAACTCCATGAGTGTTACATCGCTAACGAACCCGAACAACTTTTCGTAACCAAAAAGCAAAGGCGAGGCAATGAGGGTCAATAAGGCATTCACTCCAAAATAACCATAGTAAAGCGGGATCAAGTCGGTGTAGTCGCCTTTACTGATCAAGGTATAGGCCGTATATCCCGCACTGTACACGACAAAAATTAAACTTGTGGTAATGAAAAACTGCGACCTACGGCGAATACTGATTAAGCTAAAAACCGACGACATTCCGGCCGTGAGTTGTAGTACCAAAAATTCACTGGCATAGCCCGAAAAAAAGGAACATAAAAGCGCTGCCACCACCAAGGTCATCATGGCTACCCAAGCATCGAACAATGCCCGTGTGATAATGGGCAAAATACAAAAAGGAATGAGGTAAATACTCGAAATACCTTGGTTGACCGAAAAGCTAAAAAGTGCAACTATCCCGACTAAATTGAGCAAAAGCACCAATAGTCGGCGGTTGTCGGAATACAATTCGGGACGGAAATAATAGAGGTAAAAAATAAGAATAAGTGTAATCAAGGCCACAATTAAGAATTGACCTGCGGTTGCTAACCATACTTGTTGAGATGTCACCTGACCGGTACCGTATTCTTTTTCCAACGACCTCACTTTGCGGAAAGCTTCGGTGCCTACCAAGGCGCCTTTGCCAATAATTAATTCCCCTTCTTGCACCATACCAAGCGTTTCGCTCACCCCTGCTAGCAATTCTTCACGCATTTGGTTCGTAAAATTCTCGTCGTACCTCAGGTTGTACCGCAGTTGTTCTTCAGCAAAACTCACCAAGCGGTTGGCATCATTGGTTTCTCCCCATTGTTCACGTAATAAATTAACCGCCCCATTCAAGTTGAAAAATGAAGATGGATCTACTTTGTCGATCCGTTTCTTGGCGTCAATTCGATAAACGAAAGCACCCAATTCAATATCCACGGGTTCAGCTAGACCTTCCCTGTAAATCAACTTAATAGTTGATTTTAACTTATTAATTAGTTCCGCTGAATCAGATCTTCCTACTAAAATATACGGTAAAGCTTGAAGCGCGTTCTCTTCGGCAAGCGTATCCAATCGGAAATAAGGTGCGTGGTCGGACAGTGCTTTTCGCGCATCTTCGGTGAGCTGATCTTGCGATTTGTAAACGGGAAAATCGAACGGAGCAATCAAATCGCGATAAACCCACGGCTTGTTTAATTCGTATTCGTACTGAAAATAGAGCTTTTTAGGCAAAAGCCAGGTAGCCAAGAGCACCGCGACGAGTATCAAAGCTATTCTAACCAAATCGTTAAAATGAAAGCGCAGATAACTGACGAATTGCTGAAGTCGAGGTGCTTTAGACACGGTTGTTGATATTGATTGAGGTGCGACGCTTCAAAAATAGCCCTACCTTTGGCTTGCAAAATAACCCTTTGCTAAAAAACTTTACGCATGAAAGAAGTCGTTATCGTTTCAGTTGCTCGTACGCCCATTGGTGCGTTCAACGGTACCTTGGCCAGTAAGACTGCCACTGAGCTTGGAAGTTTGGTCATTCGTACCGCAATGGAAAAAATCAAACTCGACCCTAGCACAGTTGATGAAGTGTTTATGGGCAACGTAATCAGTGCCAATTTGGGTCAGGCACCTGCTACACAAGCTAGCATAGGTGCAGGAATTACCAACGACACACCAACCACCACAGTGAATAAAGTCTGTGCCTCGGGTATGAAAGCCATCATGCTTGGTGCACAAAGTATCCAAATGGGCCAAAATGAAATCGTAGTAGCTGGCGGCATGGAAAGCATGAGTAATGTGCCCTACTACCTGCCAAACAATCGAAGCGGAGCCAAACTAGGTCATGGTAAGGTGATTGACGGCATTATCCGCGATGGCTTGTGGGATGTGTATAAAGATTATCACATGGGCAATGCCGCTGAGCTATGTGCAGCTGAAATGAACATTAGCCGTGAAGCACAAGATGCGTATGCCGTTGAATCTTATCAACGCGCAGCTGCAGCTTGGAAAGCGGGGAAATTCGATGCTGAAATTGCAGCAGTTGAAATCCCTGTTCGTGGAAAAGACCCCATTTTCGTAAAGGAAGATGAGGACTTTACTAAAGTGAATTTTGAAAAGATGGCGCAATTGAAGCCTGTTTTCGATAAAAACGGAACGGTAACCGCGGCCAATGCATCTAATTTGAACGATGGTGCCTCTGCGGTGATTTTAATGAGCAAGGAGAAAGCCGATGCGCTGGGCATTAAGCCACTTGCCCGTATTTTGGGTTATGCCGATGCACAACAAGCCCCTGAATGGTTTACTACGGCGCCGGCAAAGGCTATTCCGTTGGCCTTGCATCGTGCTGGTGTTAAGCCTGAAGATGTCGATTTTTATGAAATAAACGAAGCTTTTGCAGTGGTTTGCGTAGCCAACAATCAGTTGCTGAACCTCGACCCGGCGAAAGTAAATGTCTATGGCGGAGGCGTTTCGATTGGTCACCCGATTGGCAGTTCGGGATCTCGTATTGTGGCCACCTTAACTAGCGTACTACATCAAGAAGGCGGAAAAATTGGCGTTGCAGGTATTTGCAACGGCGGTGGCGGAGCAAGTGCGATTGTGATAGAGAAAATTTAAGCTTCTATTTAAGTGAAAGCCTCTCCATTTGGGGAGGCTTTATTTTTTTACCCTATTTTGTTCATGGAATTTAATTCCGTTAGTATTCAATTCTTGCAACCATGAAAAAGATTCTTCTCCTCTTTGTACTTCCTTTCCTGGCAGAGGCTCAAGTAGACTTTAAAAAACTCGACCAATATCTCAGTAAATCCCAAAAAGAATGGGGTGTACCCGGAATGAGCATAGGTGTGGTGAAAGACGGTAAATTGGTTTTTGCCAAAGGCTATGGAGTGGCCGAGGCAGGTACCAGCCGCAAAGTCGACGAAAATACACTTTATGCCATCGCCTCCAACTCCAAAGCCTTCACCTCTATGGCAATAGCTTTGCTGGTGCAGGAAGGCAAATTGAACTGGGATGATCCGGTACAGAAGTATTTACCCTACTTCAAACTCAAAGATCCAGTTTTGAGCCAATTGGTTACCGTGAAAGACTTACTTTGCCATCGGGTAGGTTTGGGCACATTTAGTGGCGACATCATCTGGCATCGGGCTAATCGTTCGGCCGAAGACATCATCCGTCACCTTCAGTACCTCGAACCAGAATTTGGCTTCCGGGATGGATTTGGCTATTCCAACGTAATGTACATTACCGCCGGAGAATTAATTCGAGTGGTAAGCGGCGACGACTGGGGGACATTTGTTACCAAAAGAATGCTGCAGCCGCTAGGGATGGACCGTACCGTTTATCAGCTCAAAAGTTTGAAAAAAATAGAGAATGTGGCTACCCCACACGAGCGTAAACCCGACGGGACCAACAACCCGATAGCCTGGGTAGACTGGGAGCATGTTGCAGCAACTGGCGGTTTAATTTCGAGTGTAACGGATTTGAGCAAATGGGCCATATTCAATATGAATCACGGCATATGGGGAAAAGACACCTTGCTCACTCGTGCTTCGAGAAATACGATGTGGACCCCATGGAATGCCTTTGGCGTTGATCACGTCAATCCCAAGTCGATCCGCAATTTTAGTGGCTACGCTTTAGGTTGGCAAACGAGTGATTATCGCGGCCACCTGAGAGTATCGCATACTGGTGGATACGACGGGATGATTTCGGCTTTCGCCCTCTACCCCGACGATCAGATGGCTGTGATTGTTCTCACCAACGGCTTAAAAGCGCCAATTGGCAGCATACCCAACTACATCGCCGACCGATTTTTTGGCTTTCCAGAAAAAGACTGGTCGAAAGACGATTTAGAAAACTACAACCGAAGAGAAAAGGAAGACAGTCGTATCCCAGATCGCATCAAAGCGCGCGTAAAAAATACTCAGCCCGCACTCACTAGTGAGCAAATGGCAGGCACCTATCACAGCGCCATTTATGGAAAAATTGAGGTCAAGGTACAAGGCGACTCTTTACGCCTGCTTTTTGAGCATACACCTGATTATACCTCAACTTTACGCCATTGGCATTTCGACACCTGGGAAATTGTTTGGGATCAACCTCAGGCCTGGTTTTTACACGGCACGGTGAAATTCAATTACGACAACAATATGCGTGTTACAGGGCTTGATTTTGATGTGCCAAACGACGACATCTTTTTTGAAGAACTGAAACCCAAAAAAGTAGACTAAGATGAGGCCGGATGCTACTCCGGCCTTTTTTATGGAATAACCAGCCCTGCTGAAACAGCATGTGCTTTAGGGTGTTATCTTAGAATTTTGAAAGAGGCATGAAAAAGATCTACTTGTTAATTGCATTACTCCTTGGACTTCAACCAAGCATCGCTCAACATGCTCAAATAGGTCCTGAGCTACAGAAATCGCTCGACAGCGGTTCACAAGATTGGCAAAGGGTAACGCTAGTTTTAGAGAATCAGCTCGATTTTCAAAGCCTTTTGTATGCCTTCGAGGCCAATCAAACCCCGCTAGACATTCGAGCTAAAACAGTTGTTCGCGAAGCAATGCACTTCACAAGCCGTGAACAGGCACCAGTACTTCAGCAGTTGCGTCAACAATCGGGCATACGAAATATTCGCAGCTTTTGGATTACCAATGTCATTGAGCTCGAAGCAAGACCAAATGCGATTGCTGCGCTCCAGCAATTGGCGGGTGTAGCCGAAATAGAACGAGCCGATGCCCAAACATTCATGCTTATTCAACCCGTGGCTAGCGAAGAGTCGCAATTGGAAGTTGCCAATGGTGTTGAGCCAGGACTTATCACCGTTGGGGCTCGGTTCATGTGGAATTTAGGCTATACAGGTAGAAATAGAAGGGCCATGCTATTCGATACGGGTGTTTACCCGAACCACCCCGCTTTTCAAGGCAGGTATCTCGGAAATCGATTAGGTAATACCCAAAGCTGGTTAGGGTTTGATCTTCAAAAACCCGGCGACAAACCCGGTTCTCACGGTACACATGTCATTGGAACCGTTTTAGGGCTCGATCGTAGAACCAGCGACACAGTTGGCTTGGCCCCCAATGCTTATTTTATTGCTACAGACCCGATCGTAGAAAATTTAGCCTTGGTGCGGCCCTGGACCGAACTTATATTGCCTTTCCAATGGGCGCTTAATCCCGATGGCGACACCAGCACAACAGCTGATATCCCCGATGTGATAAACAATAGCTGGGGACGTTTTTTGCAAGACACCACAGTTTGTAGCGGAATTGTTACCCAAGTGATAGCCGCAGTTGAAGCTGCGGGAATCGCGAATGTTTTCTCGGCAGGCAACAACGGCCCCGGATTACAAACCATTGGCTCCCCTGCCCAAATGACCCTTGACACGTTGAGTATTTTTAGCGTTGCCGCTTTAGATGCCAATAATTTAGCTGCTGGCTTTTCTAGTAGGGGTCCAACCCGCTGCTTTACCGACCTACGCACCTCAATTAAGCCTGAAGTTGCTGCACCAGGAGTAAACATACGTTCGGCCAACGGCCCAACTGGCTATGGGCTCAAATCGGGAACATCTATGGCCTCACCCCACGTGAGTGGATGCGTTTTATTGCTCAAGGAGGCCTTTCCCATGGCATCGGGTAGGCAGATTTTAAATGCATTGTACCAAACAGCCACAGACTTAGGCGACCCGGGCGAAGACAACGTTTATGGAACCGGCTTGATCAATTTGCAAGCAGCTTATTCGTTTTTGAGTCAACAATACACCCCCACCTCTCCCGCTCAAGGTCAGGATGTATCCATAAGAAGTCTCTTAGCCGTTGCAGATGGCATGTGTTATTTACCAGACGGTCAACACTTTAGCCTTAAAGTAGCCATAGAAAATAAGAGCAGTCAGCCCATTTCTAACTTTACGCTTCGGTATACCTCTGGAAGCGCTACCTTCCAACAAACTTTCAACCGTCAGTTGGCTGGCGGAATTACCGATACGGTAGTTTTTTCACCCATACCGTTGCCTTTGGCAGGTCAGACACATCTAGTTCAATTGCGCTTGATAACCAACGGTATTGAAGTAGACACGATCAACAACCTTTGGCGAGAAGAGATTTTCTTCCCAGAAATTAGCACAGTAGTTAACGAAGATTTCTCCAATGCAGCTACCATTTCAAGCAAATGGCAGGCGGTTAATCCCGATCAGGATGGTGTGCGTTGGGATACTATTTCCACCATTGTGGCCAATGGAGGGACAACTGGTATGGCCATCCGGTTGCGTGAATCCACCAGTCGCAATGGACAGTTAGATTATCTCTATGTCCCTCCTGTTTTACTTACCCCGCCTATGCCGCTGCCTCCGGTTTACACCTTGAGCTTCGATATTGCCTACAACAACCGAAACAGTGTATTTAAAGATTCATTATTTGTTGAAGCATCGGGCTTGTGCAGTACTTGGAAGCGCATTTATGCCAATGGCGGGGATAGTTTAAAAACCTACACACTGAACGCTCCTACCCAAGTTTCACATTGGCGTACGGTGCAACTGCGCGATACCTTGGCAGCACTCGTTCCCACCAACGGTATTGTAAGCGTTCGCTTTGTAGCAAAAAACGACCTCGGAGGCAATATGTACCTGACCAATGTGCGACTAGAATCAGCCTACGCAACTTCAACCTTCGATTTGAATAACGAGCACACAAGGGTGTATCCAAATCCTGTGACGGATGAACTAATTGTTGAGTCAATATTCGGAGAATTAACTGCAGTTGAGTTATATACTATAGACGGAAAAAAAATAAGCCCACCTCATAAGAAAGAAACCAATTCTAAAATCGTAATACAGTCCGAAACGCTTGACAAGGGGCTCTATTTTGTTCGAATTCAAGCGCAGGGAAAAGTTTACACGCAAAAAATAGTCAAATTATGATGCGCTTCCTCTTGTTTACGGTTTTTACAGTTGTAGTTTCTACAGCCTTTGCACAGCGTCAGGCTTGGCTTCATCCACAGCTTGAACAGCGACTATCTACTGAAAAAGCGAGTCATATCCGCATCGGAATTTACCTAAACGAACAGCTCAACACCACAAGCTTGAAGCACGAAATGGCACAAAGGGGCTTTAGTGCCGAAGATAGAGGCAAGCACATTGTTCTAGAAGCATTTAAGCTTCAGAAGGAAACGCAAGCAGACTTACTACTTTGGTTGAAGGCCAACCAAGCCAAACAGATAACGAGCTTTTGGGCTGTAAATATGCTGGTAGCCGATATTGATGTGAAGCTGATTCCGGCCCTTCGTTTACGTGAAGAAGTAAGTTATCTGTTTGCAGACGAAGATTATCAAAGTGCCCCCATTGAACCTACAAGTGCAAATATCCTTTCCGACAGTATAGAAGTCGCCAACGGAACCGAACCGGGCCTAAGGGCGATCAATGCACCAGCCATGTGGAATTTGGGCTATACAGGTCGTGGGCGAAAAGCCTTCACAGTTGATACAGGCACTTGGACAGATCATCCTGCATTAAATCATCGTTTCCTAGGAAATTATGGCCCACTGAGTCAAGCATGGTTCAGTTTAATTAGCGATGTACCCATTGATCGACCATCGCATCATGGCACGCACGTAAACGGGACCATCCTCGGTTTAGATACGGCTACACGCGACACCATTGGCGTGGCATTTAACAGCTACTTCATGGCTAGCAATCCATTAACGGTGAACAACCTAACTCCACTTACAACCAACTTACTGAGTTTTCAATGGGCACTTAATCCCGATGGCGACAGCAGCACGGCCTCGGATATGCCTGATGTAATCAATAATAGTTGGGGACAAGCCGGAGGTCCCGATACTTCTATTTGCAACAGTTGGGCTTCGCAGCTTTTTAATGTGGTAGAAGCAGCAGGTATTGCCATTACCTTTTCCGCAGGAAATGAAGGTCCGGGAGCCTCAACAGTGAAGCACCCTCAGTTTATCAACACCAACGAAGTAAACATTTTTAGCATTGGTGCCGTGGATGGCAATAATGCAGCATTACCCATTGCAAGCTTTTCAAGCAAAGGTCCGAGTTTATGTGGCGGGACCGGATCAAGGCTCATTAAACCAGAGGTTGTAGCCCCCGGTGTAAACGTACGTTCAGCCTATGGGCAGCGATCGTACGGTTTGTTGAGCGGTACATCCATGAGTTGTCCACACGTTTCAGGTGCTGTGCTCCTACTCAAAGAAGCCTTTCCTCAACTCGGAGGCGATAGCTTGTTGTATGCCTTGTATGTCACAGCTATCGACAAAGGAGATCCTGGCGAAGACAATACCTTTGGCAATGGCATGATTGACGTGTATGCGGCATATCAGTATTTAGCCTTGAGGCACACGGCCGCACCGCCAAGGAGCCGCAGCTGGGATGCAGCCATAGGACAGCTACTTACTCCATCGTCGGGAAGCACACTATGCGCTTACGGTTCACCTATTCAACCTCAGTTTGAACTTTTAAACAGGGGCGATAGTACGTTAACACAGGCTATTTTACGCTACAGAATAAATGGTGGTAATTGGCAACAACAAAATTGGCAAGGTAGCTTAGCAGCAGGCAACAAGCTTATCCTTACAGCAAATCAATCGGGTCTTCAACCTGCACTTGGGCTCAATGAAATTGAAGTGGAAGTAGAACTTCACAACCAAATTACAGAAACCGACCGCATCAACAACCGCAGAAGCTATCGGTTTACAGGGTTGAGAACAGATACTTTACTACAGAATAACAATCCTAGAAGCTATTTTTTGCCTGCTGATTCAGCGCTGATTCGTAATGGTACGGTGGCTATTCAGAATCCCGATAACGGTGTTGGCTGGGATACGGTTCACGTAAGAAGCCTTGCCCGCGACAGTGCAGCTTGGGTCATGCAAATGACGGCCTATTCGGGCAGAGAGTGGCAGGTAGATAGGCTTATCACCCCTGCTTATTTTGGTGGCCCTACCTTGCTCGAAGACCGAAATGAACTTCGTTTGAAGCTCGCCTATCGTAATCGAGCTGCTCAGTTTCGCGACAGTTTGCGTATCCTCTTGGAGTGCGATTGCGGGAATAGTCGTCGTACTTTATATTACAGTGGCGGCGATAGCATGAAAACGTATGGAGGCAATATTCCTACGTTAGCCGAGCACTGGCGCAACTTCACATTCCTGATTAACGAAATTTCTAGTTCCCCATGTAACGTGGTTTTTGAAACAAAAAACGACAATGGAGGAAATTTGTATATCGGCGATATGGAGATCACCGTAGCAAGCAGTTCATCCGTGACGAAAACCAATGTCCCCAAGGCCCTGTCCATATATCCTAACCCTAGTAGGGGCGTATTCACGGTTGAGTTACCAAATTCTCAGATGGCTGTACTCGAAGTACGCGACAGTCAGGGGCGATTGGTGAAGTCAGTAAAAGCGATAAGCGAAAGTCAATACACCCTCGATTTAAGTTCTTTTGCCGACGGTGTGTATTTGGTTCGTTTCTATTCTGACGAGAATATCTACCAGAATAGAATTATGAAACAATAAATTTGCGCCAAATCGGTTTTCGACCCATGCGTTTATTGCTTCTGCTTGTATTTGTACTTTCTTCTAGCACCCTGGAAGCCCAAACTAAAAAACAAGGGGCTGATGAAGCGACTTCTTTCCCACAGGAGTTGTATTCCGATCAAATTGAACTTACGCGGTATATGTGGAAGGCGCAGCGCGATACCTCTGCGTTTGGCCGCAACGATGCCAACTATTTGTTTATTCGAAAGTTGGTGCAAACCTTACGGATGGAACAAGCGTATCAGTTCCCTTTCGACTCTCTTAAGGCCATCTCGATACTGGAATCGCCCGACAAAAAGTTCAAAATATACAGCTGGCAAGTCAAACAAGACGGTGGAACTTGGAGACATTTTGGCTGTATCTTGAAAAATCAGGCTGTTTTTGAGCTATATCCGCTTATCGATCATAGCGACGAAATGCAACCTGGAACCGATACCGTAACCGACAATAAGCATTGGTTCGGTGCTGCTTATTATCAGTTTGCAGCAGAACCCATTAAAATTAAAGGCATTACCTACTACACCTTAATCGGTTACGATGGTTTTGAGCCCTTCTCTCAGCGAAAAATCATCGACGTTGTGTGGTTCGACAAAAATGGCCAACCTCATTTTGGTGCCCCAATTTTTAGCTTGCCGGGAGGTTTGTTTACCCGAGTAATTTTTGAATACAGCAAAGACGCGAATATGGCCCTACGCTGGGATGAGGCGAATAAGATGATCATCGCCGACCATTTGGTTCCCCGCAAAGAAGAAAACCGAGGTTTATATTTCGATTATGTAGCCGATGGAAGTTTTGATGGCTTCAAACTCTCCAAAAACAAGTGGACCTACCAGGACAATATCGACTTGCGGATGAAAGCTACCCCTGCCCCAACCGCACCCAAGAAGCCATAATCCCCGCTGCAACAGCCGCATTCAACGATTCTGCCTTCCCAAAACCTGGAATATGCACTTGATGCCCAGCCATAGCAGCTAAAACGGGGTCGAGTCCGTGTGCTTCACTTCCGATCAAAAGTAAACCACCCTTACCGAAAGATTGGGCATTGACGGGATTCCCTGTCATGGTCGCGGCAAAAATTCGATCCGCATCTTCCTTGGCAACCCATTCCACCAAATCGCCGTACAACACCGGGATTCTAAAAGCTGATCCCATGGAGGCCTGAATGGTCTTGGCATTAAACAAGTCAACGGTGTCGGATGAACATAATACTCCAGAAAAGCCAAACCAGTCGGCGATACGCAAAAGCGTTCCTAAGTTTCCAGGATCGGCAATTCGGTCGAGTACCATCACAAACCCTTCTTGCCCCTTGTGCCATGTCCATTCAAGCTGCTGTAGCGGCGCCACTGCAAGAATAGGCGATGCGGAGTGTAGCTGTGTCAATCGTTCCATGTCGGTGGCGCTAACCAGCTCTACAGGCGTATTGGTTGCCTGTAACCAAGCTGGGTGTTCACGCTCATACCAGTCGATACGCACCACGATAAGTTGAACCGGCCAGGCCGATTCCAAGAGCTCTTTTACAGGCTTTTCGCCCTCAACCGTAAACAATCGTTGCTCATATCTTTCCTTTTTGAGTTTTAAGGAAGAAATTAATTTTATTTGCGACTTACTTAGCATACACTTGAAAGTTCGGGCTCGTTGGTTGTACCTAGTTACATTTGCAATTACTGCAAGTGCTTGCAGCACCACACGTTTGCTTAACGAAGATGAGGTTTTACTGAAGAAAAACAACATTTCAGGGCTCGAAAAGGAATATTTAGAAGAACTCAAACCACTCATCAAGCCCAAACCTAACCGAAAATTGTTCGGTGTTTTCCTCGTAAAGCCGTGGATTTATTTGAAAACCAGTCAAGGAAAACCAACCGACTTCAAAGCGCGGCTAAATCGAAACCAAGGGGAGCCGCCTGTATTGTTGGACAGCACCCTTACCGAAGAGTCGAAAAACATCATTCGTTTCTACTTAAAAGATAAAGGCTATTTCAGAGGCACTGTGACAGCAGAAACTGTAGTTCACCGAAAGAAGGCGACTGTAAACTACCTCATCACTTCAGGTCCTCAATACAAAATCAGGAACGTTGAATTCGAAAATACTGGCACTCCTATCGATAAATTTATCAGTTACCAATTAAACAGCAGCGAAATTCAAAAAGGCGTGCCCTACGATGCCGACAAATTAAATGCCTTTCGGAACAAAATAGCCCTCTATCTCCGCGATAATGGCTTTTATTACTTCAACCGTGACTTTATTTTTTACCAAATAGATACTTCGGCCGGTAAGCGGCAGGTTGATCTGACCATAAAAATTAAAAAAGCCAAACAAGACTTTTATTACGAGCCTTTTCAGCTCGATAGTATTCGTGTGAATGCCGATTACAGCATCTTCAGCCGACAAGATTCGCTATCGTTGGACAGTACGCGAATCGGCGAGTTTGTATTTATCGATAAAAATCCAATCACCATCCGAAAGGACATCCTTCAGCAACAATTATTGCTGCATCGCGATCAAAATTTTTCGGAAAGCACCCTTCGATTAAGTCAAAGTAGAATCAACGACTTGAACGTATTCGATTACGTAAACTACCGAATTCAGACGAACGACAGTTTGAGAGCTTTTGATTTGCTCATATTGTTAAGTCCTGCCACCAAACGTCAGATAAAAACCGATTTAGAAGCCTCCACCAACTCCGTTTCTTTGTTTGGCATTTCAGGTACCATCACCCAAATCAACAGGAATGTATTCAAAGGAGCAGAATTGCTGGAATTACGTGCTAACCTGGGTATCGAGTCGCAGCAAAATGTGGCCACTGCAGCCGACTTCTTTGAGCGCACTACATTCAACACGCTCGAATATGGTTTTGGAGTGAGTTTGATTTTTCCTCGCTTTCTTTTTCCTTTCAATACTTGGAATACGCGCAACTACACCCGACCACGTACCCGATTTGGATTGAATTACAGTAACCAAATCCGACTTGACTTCAACCGCGATGTGTTTCAGGCGAATGTGGGTTATCTCTGGACGAACCGTGTGGGTGAACGATATGAATTTTATCCGCTCGAAGTGAACCTTGCGCGCACCAACAACATTTCACCTACGCTCGACTCGAGTCTGAGCGCAATCAATGACCCTTTTTTAAATTTTAGTTTTACCAATCACCTGACCACTTCTACGCGTTTGTCGTATACCTCCGACAATCTCCGCAACAAGCGCTATGGCCGCCTTACCTTTACTCGGGTGAACCTAGAAATGGCTGGTAATACGCTCTATGGTATCTATGCCCTTGCTGGAATCCAACAAGATCGAGGGCAAAAAACCATATTTAACCTCCCCTTCTTTCAATACCTGAGAGCAGACGTAGATTTACGTCAATACTGGCCTCAAAACGAGCATCAATATATTGCAGGTCGCTTCTTTTTGGGCATAGGGTTACCTCTAGTAAACAGTAACACGCTCCCACTTGAAAAACGTTACTTTATTGGTGGTACCAATTCCATTCGAGCATGGCAAGCGCGTACCTTAGGTCCAGGCTCTTTTTCGGCTTACAATTTTGCTCGACTCGACCAATTTGGAGAAGTGAAGATAGAAGGCAGTTTAGAAAACCGATTCACCATTATCAATAAGCTAAAAGGCGCTGTTTTCCTAGATATTGGTAACATATGGACACTCAAAGACACGGTATCGGGGAAAAGGGATCTCACCAATTTTGAATTTTCGCGCTTCTGGCGTGAAATAGCAGTAGGTACTGGCTTTGGTATCCGTTACGACTTCACTTATTTTGTAGTTCGACTCGATTTTGGCATTAAGTTGCTTGATCCTGCTTTCTTACCCGGCCAGCGCTGGGTTATTGAAAACGCGTTTAATCCACTGTGGCGCAATGAAGAATGGAAAACGCAGCTCACCACACCTGCTCCTTTGGCCGATCGTTATCGCTACATGAGCTTTCAAATTGGCATAGGTTACCCTTTCTAGCTATTTTGTTTTAAAAGCTTTGTAAAAGCTAGGAAATTAGTATATTTGCCCTTCCAAAAATTTGCACGAAATGTTTGTTATTGTTGACATTCAAGGACAACAGTTTAAGGTTTCAAAGAACCAAACTCTGTACGTTCACCGTTTGCAAGGAGAAGAAGGCGCTCAAGTTACCTTCGAAAAAGTGCTCCTAGTGAATGATGAGAAAAAAGTAGAGATTGGCGCACCTTACGTTGCCGGAAAAAAAGTATCTGCCAAAATTGTATCGCACCTTCAGGGCGACAAAGTATTGGTGTTCAAGAAAAAGCGTCGTAAAGGCTATCAGAAAATGAACGGCCACCGTCAGCAATTCACCAAAATTGCTATCGAATCAATCGGGTAATCACATCCAAGTAAATTACATTCATCCATGGCACACAAGAAAGGCGTCGGTAGTTCGAAGAACGGACGCGAATCAGAAAGCAAACGACTAGGTGTGAAGATCTTCGGTGGTCAGATCGCCTTAAGTGGAAATATCATTGTTCGTCAGCGTGGCACGAAACACCATCCTGGACAAAATGTTGGCATCGGCAAAGACCACACCCTCTTTGCATTAACCGACGGTACTGTGCAGTTTAGAAAAGGCGAAAAAGATCGTTCATTCGTATCGGTAGTTCCCTTCGAAAGCGAAGCAGCTAACTAATTTAGTTATCTATCTAACATAAAAGGGGTACTTCGCATTGAAGTACCCCTTTTTTCATGGCCGTACAAATCAGCTACTCTTCGCTAGTTTTAGGTTTTTGCGGCAACAAACCTGCAGCCATGTAACCCATGATGGCAAAATAAATGGTGCTATTAAGCGCCGAGCCCGTAATGGTGCATCCGTTTACGCAACCATAAAAATACCAATAGCCGTAACCACCGGCAGCACCTAGTCCTATGCCGACCAAGTGCTGCCAGCGCAAGTTATCTTTGATTTTTTGAAGCATATCAGAGCGTTAAGATACGCATCTGACCGATGCCTCCGCCATTATGAACTTCCTCGAAGCCTTGTTGCATGAGGTACTGCTGTGCCATACTGCTGCGGCCACCACTTTGGCAATACACGACTATTGGACCCGTGAAGGCCTTTAGCGTATCTAATTGGTGGGGTAATTCATCTACGGGTATGTTGAGTGCCCCTTCAATGTGGCCAGCTTCATATTCCCAACTGCTACGTACATCAATTACCTTGGTTTCTTGATCCATGAGGATCTCTTTAATGGTTTTCATTCGTTATATTAAAATTTACACTTATTAGAGCATGGTAGTTGGACAAACGTAGTCGGTTACTTCTAGCACCTTTTCCGTTTTTATCTTGCTAAAGCCTCTTTTTACATTAATTAAGTTGTTGTATCCACGTGCTTTGAGAATAGAGATAAAAATCATCGAACGATACCCACCCGCACAATGTACCAAATAGGTTCGATTCTTATCTACTCGAAGCATGGAGTCGTTGATGTAGTCGAGCGGTGCGTTTTCGGCACCTACCACATGTTCGCTATGGAATTCACTGGCCTTGCGCACATCAAGTACAGGTAGTTTTTCTGTATTGGTACGTCTTGCCATTTCGGCAACATCTACCGATTCAATGGTATCTGTCTCCATCCCGGCATCGAGCCAGGCAGCAAATCCACCATTTAAAAAGCCGAGGGCGTGATCATAGCCTACCCGAGCTAAGCGTATCACCACCTCCTCTTCTCTGCCAGGTTCAGCAACCAGTAAAATAGGTTGTTCCACATCGGGAATCATGGCGCCTACCCATGGTGCGAAGCTACCGTCAATACCGATGTTTATGGCATTGGGGATAAATCCTTTTGCAAACACTTCTGGATCGCGCGTATCCAAGATAACTGCCGATGTTTCATTGGCAGCGGCTTCGAATGCAGCTACGCTGAGTGCTTTGGTACCACGATTTAAAACGTCGTCGATGCTGTCGTAGCCCATTTTATTCATTTTCACATTCAAAGGGAAGTATCCAGGGGGCGGCATTAATCCGTCGGTTACTTCTTTTACAAACTCTTCACGTGTCATGTCTGCACGTAGCGCATAATTGGTCTTTTTCTGGTTACCCAAGCTATCGGAGGTTTCCTTACTCATGTTCTTACCACAGGCACTTCCTGCACCGTGTGCTGGATACACCACCACATCATCGGCCAAAGGCATAATTTTATTACGAAGTGAATCAAAAAGTAATGAAGCGAGTCCTTCTTGGGTCATATTTGCTGCTTTTTGGGCAAGATCTGGACGACCAACGTCGCCAATGAACAGGGTATCGCCGCTAAACAAAGCCGCATCTTTTCCCTCTTCATCCATTAGCAGGAAGCAACTGCTCTCCATAGTGTGCCCGGGTGTATGCAACACTTTAAATTTAATCTTCCCCACGGTAAGTACTTCGCCGTCTGCTGCTACATGGGCATTAAAGCCAGGTTTAGCAGTGGGTCCGTATACGATCGTTGCTCCGCTTTTTGCGGCTAGGTCGATATGCCCAGAAACAAAATCGGCGTGAAAATGTGTTTCGAGCACATATTTTATCTTTACCCCGGCTTGTTCGGCGCGATCGAGATAGGGTTTTACTTCGCGCAAAGGGTCGATGACCACAGCTTCGCCTTCGCTTTCTACATAATACGCTCCTTGTGCAAGACAGCCTGTATAAATTTGTTCTATTATCATAGTGGTTATATTTATCTTAATATCTTTTACAAAAGTCGCAAATTATTTTAAGCCGATTTGTCACCTTGGTTACATTCATAAAAAAATTGCCTAAATGCCTTATTGGCGACGATTTGCCAATAATGGAGGCGGCTCCCCATTAAATGGGTTGCTCCTGCCAATAGTTGTTGCCTGAATTCCCGCTGCACGCAGCACTGCCCTATCGCCAAATCTATTTCGGATTTTATCCATGGCATTGTACAAACTGATGAGCTCTTCGCTATCGTCGAATAAATCGATTTGGTATCCGCCCTGCACCAGCTCGCTGAACCGAACACCTACCAAACGAATTAGCAGTCGCTTATTGTATAAGCGTTCAAACAACTCCAGTACCCGCGGAATGAGTAAATGGTCGGCCGAGGTGTAAGGTATACGTTGTTGCAGGGTGTGGGTATTAAAATCGGAATACCGCACCTTAACGGTTACACAGGCCGCCAATTTATTGCCCCTACGCAGCTGAAAAGCAAGGTTTTCGGCCATAGCCGCCAAAATCCCCTTGAGCTTACTCACATCGGTAGTATCGCGATCAAACGTCCGCTCGGTAGAAATAGACTTACGCTCGTGAAAGGGAACCACCGGGCTATTGTCGATGCCATTGGCTTTTCGCCAAAGCTGCGTTCCATTTTGCCCAAATACACGCTCAAGCAACTCCAGCGGCATTTCCTGTACCGTACCAATGTAACGAACACCCAAGCCCCGCAAAGTCTGATACATCTTGTCGCCCACCATGGGGATTTTTTTTACCGATAAAGGCGACAAAAAAGGCTTTTCGGTTCCTCTGTCTATCCTAATCTGATTATTTGGCTTGGCTTCGCCTGTGGCTACCTTCGATACCGTTTTATTCACCGACATGCCAAACGAGATGGGTAAACCACTCTCTTTCATGATTTTCTGGCGTAATTCCGAAGCCAGTTTATAGCAGCCAAAAAAACGATCCATCCCCGTGAGATCAAGATAAAACTCATCAATCGATGTTTTTTCAAACAGCGGTACCTGATCACGTATAATCTCGGTAACCAAATCACTGTATTTCATGTAGTTGCCCGAATTGCCACGTATCACCACTGCCTCGGGGCAAAGCTGCCGGGCCATTTTCATGGGCATGCCCGCATGAATACCAAAGGCCCGGGCCTCGTAACTACACGAAGCCACTACACCCCTATCGCTCACACCACCAATGAGTATCGGCCGGGGGCCTAGGCGACTGTCGAGCAGACGTTCTACCGATACAAAAAACGTATCGAGGTCCATGTGTACAATGTTCCGCTCGGGTTGTGGTTCGGTAACTGATGGTTTCATCGACATGGCTTTATGCAACTAAATTGATTACAAGTGGTGACATCTCCTGACCTTAAAAGCTTCAGGCAGCCGATTGTGTGGCACTCTGACGAGCCGGTTCGGCATAACGCGGGTCGGGTATAATCGGGAGCTTCTCCATTTCCATCACCTCTAAAGTGTAGCAGTCGAATTCCTCGGTAACTCGCCCCTTAAGCCAATAAATGCCTCTGCCACGGAAAGGATAACGCGCAGCAACCGGAGGGAAATGTACGGTATCGATGTATTCTCCCTGCTTATCGATGAACGTACCAAACTGCATGCGCTCGCCCTTGGCCGTTCGGGTATCTTTTACGGTGACCAAATAACCAACCACCACAGCCTCTTTCCCTACCCGCTGCATCAACTCAGCGGCTGTTTGCGCTGCAGGTGCAGGATGAAGCAACAGTTCAAACGGACTGCAGAGCGCGAAACCAAGCAATTCCATCTCGTCGAAAGCATCCTCGTGGCGCACACGGTCGAGCTCAGGCAGCGAAAAACTACGCGGGGGCGTATAAAACAACTCCGGAACAACCTCCTTACGCGGGGCATGTCCGAGCAATAGATGCGCCTGCCAGAGTAGCTCTTTTTTGTTTTTACCGGTAAACCGAAATGCGCCAATCCGAATAAGAATGGCCAGTTGCTCAAGAGGCGGCGCTAAACGCTGCACCAACTCCGCCAAATCGGGAAAAGGCCCCAAACGGCTACGATCGTCCATAATCTTCTCCATAAACGTCGTTTCAAGGCCTTTTACAAAGCCCAAGCCCAACCAAATGGTGCTGCCTTCGAGTCTACAAAGCAGCTTGCTGCAGTTTACGCAGGGCGCTTGTACCTCGGCACCATGCATGCGTGCTTCATGCAAATAGTGCTCGATGCTGTAAAAACCACCTGCATTGTTGAGGGTAGCTACCATATACTCCAGCGGGTAATACGCCTTGAGAAATAAACTCTGGTAACTCTCTACCGCATACGATGCCGAATGCCCCTTAGCGAAAGCATAGCCCGCAAAACTTTCTACCTGCCGCCAGATTTCTGCCGATAGCTCAGCACTGTACCCCTTCTCCTTGCAATTGCGGAAAAACTTATCACGCACTTGCTCAAACTCCTCTCGTCCCCGAAACTTACCACTCATACCGCGGCGCAGTACATCGGCCTCGGCAAGGCTGAGCCCCGCAAAATAGTGCGCCACCTTAATCACATCCTCCTGATATACCATTACACCATACGTTTCAGGCATGATGTCGAGCATCACCGGATGTGCGTCTTTGCGGCGCTCTGGAAAACGATAACGCAGTATGTATTGCCGCATCATGCCCGAATTGGATACCCCCGGCCTTATCACCGAACTTGCCGCTACCAGGCCGAGATAATCGTCGACTCGCAGCTTTTTCATAAGCATGCGCATGGCCGGCGACTCTACATAAAAACACCCGATGGCTTTGGCATTGCGCAACATATGCTTGATGCGTTCGTCCTGCTTGAACCGCGCTATGTCGTGAATATCAAAGCTATCGGCATCGCCGCCGTTTTCGCGAATGAGCCAAAGTGCGTCTTTAATTTTTCCAAGTCCACGCTGGCTCAGGATGTCAAACTTGTATAAACCAGCGTCCTCTGCCACTACCATGTCGAACATCGTGGTAGGAAATCCTTTGGGAGGTAAAAATGTGCCGCTAAAATAGTGTACGGGCCGGTCGAGTATCAATATCCCCCCTGCATGTATGCTTAAGTGATTGGGAAGGTCTTGCAAAAGACTGCCATATTGAAGTACGGTTTGTGCAATACGGTCTATTTTGTTGGGGTCAAACTTGCCATCGGCTAATTGGTCGATATCGGCCTTGGGTAAACCAAATACCTTACCCAGCTCCCGAACCACTGCACGATACTGAAAGGTAACGTAGGTGCCCAAAAGGGCTACATGCGGAAAACGGGCGAATATAAAGTGTGTAACATCATCCCTGTCGGCCCAAGAAAAATCGATGTCAAAATCGGGAGGATTACGTCGGTATAGGTTGATAAAGCGCTCGAAATACAAGTCAAGCTCAATCGGGTCCACATCGGTTATGCGCAGCAAATAGGCCACCACACTATTTGCCCCGCTCCCCCTGCCTACATAAAAATAGCCCTTGCTACGTGCGTACTTGAGTATCTTCCAGTTGATGAGAAAATACGAAACAAACCGCTTTTGCCTGATAATTTCCAATTCCTTTTCGAGCCGGGTAAGTACCTGCTCGCCGGCTTGCGGGTAGCGGTACGACAATCCCTGATAGGCAAGGTGGCGCATCAACCGGTAATCGAGCTCCTCGTTTCCGGTATAGGTACGTAAGTTCTTGTGGGGATACTGCTCGCCGTATTCGAAGGTAATCCGGCAACGATCGAGCAGTTGGCGCGTTCGGTACAACAACTCCGGAAAACCGTCGTACCCCTGCAAAAGGCTGTCGAGCGGCCTGAGTTGCTCGTCTTCCCGCCCACAGTCGGCAGCATCCAGCTTGCTGAGCAGCGTATTTTTGTCGATAGCACGCAGCAAACGATGCACATTCCAGTCGCGTTTATTCCTGAATGTTGCCGTGGCCAAGGCAACCAAACGGTGTTGTGGCCAGCGTTTTCCCTGCACGCGCAGCCGATTGCATTCGTGTGGTGCAATACCGAGGTACTCGTGCTCTTCCAAACGCCTGCCATCCCAATTGGATAAGGGATATACCACATAAACACCTGCCATAACGGGGGGCCTGCGCGGAAATGCCTCCCCGGCATGTAAATGTGCGCTTAGGTATGCGTTAATTGCCTGATAGGCCACATTATCGGAAGCCAGCAGCACATACAACCGCTGGTTACCGTTTCGAAAATCTACACCCAAAACGGGCCGTATGCCGAATTTGGGGGCAAGCCGTACAAAATCGAGCCCGGCCGAGCTGTTGTTGATGTCGGTAAGTGCCATACAGTCAACCCCACAGGCTTTTGCCTGCTGTAGCAGCGCCTCGGGCGACATAACGCCGTAGCGAAGCGAAAAGTGACTGTGGGTATTCAGATACATCTGTACGGTTTGGCGTTGGCTTTACACCTTGCACTGTTTAAAGGCTTGGGATTACAATTCGACTATCGACAGCCCTTCCTTCACAAACTATTGCGCAGGACTTGGCTGTAAAATGGGATGATGTTCAGCGGTTGGGACTGCCTTTCAGGCGGTCCACCTCCGTTCGGAGAGCGGTTACCAGCTGCTGTAGCTGTGCGGTGGGCTGCATGAATGGTTCGGGCAACTGGAAACTCAAATAGCCCAAGGCCTTCCAAACTTCCAGTACCTGCCCTACACCAATACGATATGGGGCATACTCGGCATTATCGGAACGTAGCTCAAATTCGGCCTGCTCCCAATGCGCCACCACGCGCTTGTATACCACTCCTTCGTCGCGCGATACCACGATGCACGGCTGGTAGTCGCGTACCGATCGCCAGTCCTGCACATATTCACTAATGATATAGGCACCGCTGGGAACCGGCAACATACTATCGCCCTGTATCTGAAAAATCCGGTACGAACGCTTCGCACCCAACTCTGCCACTGGCAAGTGAAAAGAAGGTAAACGCCCCATATACGTGGTATCGCAGTACCCCTCTAGGTAACCCGCAGCAGCACGCACCGGCACAATCGCTATTTGCTCGTCCTGCTGCTCCCGATCGACCAATACTGGCAATACCCGCAGACTACTGCCTCGTACATCGGCAGCAAGCTGACGGGCACTCCCTGCAGGGCGCATGAGCAAGTCGCCCACCTCCACCGAAAAAAGCTGACAAAGCTGCATGACGGTTGAAAGCCTGGGCTCCGCACGCCCTTCTTCATACGCACCCACCATCGATCGGTGTACGCCCAAGCGGTCGGCCAGCTCCTGCTGTGTCCAACTGCTGCGCTTGCGAAAATGCCGTATGTTTTCTGCCAGAAACAATTTTCTCTTTATTTAAGAATGCTAATTTAATAAGCATTCTGCGTATGCGAGATTTTTTTTATCAACAGCTACAAACTATTGAACACTAATTTTCGTAAGTACAAACAGCTGTTGCATTTACATGGAATTTCTGTTAAAATTAACCATGCCAGGTGCACACAAACGTAACTCTTGTTAGATTTGCAGTCAATGACAAAACCATCTATATACTATCGGTACAAGTATCTTTTGGCAGGACTAGGTAGCTCATTGGACAAAGGAATAACGGTACAAAGAGCCGTAAGAACAGGGCAACTGCATAAGATCAAAGGTTTGAGTCAATATACTGAGCAAGAACTTGAACAACTCATTGACAATATCCGTAGTGCAGCCCGTGAATACTATTTCAAAGGAAAGGTACCCAAGCACTATAGCCAAATATTGAAAAATTATTACCGCTCGGTACTTTATCACATCATCTACGATCGTAATTACAACTAATTCGGCTAATCAAAATAGCGATAGTTGGCCGCTATCGGGCCCTTTTTCCTCATCCAATTTACGTTTACGAGCAGTAGTCATGCCCATGCCCTCTAGCTTTAACTCTTGGCTTAGTACAAAACGATAATTGGGATAAAGTAGCTCTCCTACGGGCGAAAGAACGGCCGCCGACTTCTCGTATACACTTTTTACAGCCGGATCAATGCGGTAAGCATTAAAATCGTCGGCATCAAACGGACGGAGCAGCGCACTCACCTCAGCCAATGGAACCGAGGTATCTAACCAAAGGTGTTCGGCCGAACGTGGTAAAATAACGGGCGAACGGTGATGCCCAATGGCCTGAAGGAGCACATTTGCAACCGTGGTAACAATCGCAAAACCATGTATGCTTTCACCGGTTCGCGGGTCTGCATAGGTATCCCATACCCCGGCCATGGCAAAGGGAGCCAACCCATGCCGGGGATACACCAACCAAGGCTCGTTTAATTTTGCTTCTTTTGGCCCTTCAATGAAGGCATCAGCTAGTACCAGGCAACGTTGCGAGCGAATAGGCTTGCGGAAAGCCGGCTTTTGAAGAATTCCCATGCCCCCGGTGTAGTGCGGGTTGTCGTCGGTATTTTGATCGCCTTCAGCGCGCGCATTGATTAGCAGCATGGGCTTTTGTGCCCACGATGGCGTTAAGCCAAAACGCAAGAGACGAAGCTCCGACGGTGCATCAGACGTGATAACAGGCGCCAATTCGCCCGGACAAACGTTCGGATTTTGTACCGTTTCGAGACCTTCGGCTGCCGAAACTTGAAATCGCT
This sequence comes from Chitinophaga pinensis, assembly GCA_943369355.1. Classification (GTDB taxonomy): domain Bacteria; phylum Bacteroidota; class Bacteroidia; order UBA7662; family UBA7662; genus UBA7662. The sequence continues at coordinate 475,982 of CALRMX020000001.1, forward strand.
CCTCGATTACTTTGAGCTGGGTAACTACCGTGTATCGTCCGCACATAGCTGCAAAACAAGAGTTTATCTCGTAAAATCAGCACATGGAGAACAAAAACAGCTCATTTTTTTGATTTACACTTTTTAAATAAGCACAGATAGCTATATTTGCAGTCCATTTGCCACGCTCCCTGCCCAGTGCATAGCCATAAGTGCAAAAGGAAAGGTTCCGTAGCTCAATTGGATAGAGCATCTGACTACGGATCAGAAGGTTTGGGGTTCGAATCCCTACGGGACCGCGAAGCCAGTTTATGGCAAATGCCTCGCAGAACAAACTGCGGGGCATTTTTATGTTTGCAGATTTGTAAAGTTTACACTAGCATTCAAATCGGTTATCATAAACTCAAAGGCGTTTCTGATAACTACACGTAATTCTTTGCTATCCTGCGCTCTGTTGATTGCACAAAAAGAGCTAATGCGTTCATCCTTCTCGAAAAGAAAAGTTTTTGAGCCGAGTCGGTTCACCACAGCATGTAAATAGATTTTGTAACGTGAGGTGTTGTCAAAATCCCGAACACTAAATTTATCGTTTGCATGCTTGGACTTAGGTACCCCCATAAACCCAAATGAGGTTCTTGGATTTTCATGTATGTAATCGAGAAGAATTTTGATACAAGTACCAATCACGCCCAAGGCAAATCCATCGTTTAGTATGCACTGATAGCGATTTCTTGCGCGTTTCCTATCGATTGGATAAAACTTGATGACACAAAAGTTCTCCGGTAAAAGATCTAATTCAACATGATATCGTCTTCCAGAGGGTGTTTTAAAACGATAAACCCTGCAATGTATGGCAGGGTTAAAATCGCGGGCTTTTGACCTATGTACCAGGTCGCATCGATAGAAACTATCGAGCATGAATCAAGGGAATACTAAATTATATCCCTTTACTCGCAAGCGTTTTAGCTCTTTTTCTTCTAATTCAACAAAATGGGCAGGAGGAAGCTTCCCTTCAGCCATTTTGCTTGCACTTTTCGTTTTGGGCGAAAGTTTTTTGACGTAATTACCCATACAGCCTTGCTTTACACTGGTGAAAAACCTGTAATTACCAGAAAGTTCCAACCTTTTTTTGTTTTATGCAATTTTTAATTGTCTTTTGTTTATTTTCAATAATCTGTGATGCTTGTGATTAGTACAACCCAATTATAACCTCTACAGTTTGCTTATGGAATATAGCCTAACTAACCCATCACTCACCTACAACCAGCTACTACGAGATAAAGTACAGCTGCTGGAAGAGCTGCTTAAAATGTATAGGAAGGAAGGGTGATGATGTTGGGGATGGCTGAAATGATGTGTCTAGATTATTTATGGTCTATTGTGAACTTTTTATTTGGAGGAATTGGTGGTGCAATCTTAATTATTGTATTCACAATCAGTTACGATAAAGCAAAGGCTAAAGCACAATTAGTTTCTAACCTTCGAAAAGTTCTGGATTTGACCCCAGAAATTAAGCTCGAATACGAAAAAGTATTCGAATTCGCTACTAAAACTAAGGAAGGTCATATCAGAATTAAATCGTTTTCGGGCTTCTACAATAGTTTTTGTGACGAATTAGCTTACCGTAATCCACATTCTATTCTGAGTACAGTTCAGGTTAAAGAATTTCAGGTCTTTTACAAGTACGTCAGCGATGTTTCAGTAAACAATCCAAAATTCTTATACGAAAAATGGGTTAAAGCTAGGGCTCTAGAGAGCACTAATGAAAATGAAGCTCAATTAGGAATGCACAGAGTCAGAGAAGAGATCCGAGAACAAGCGACCGTGGTTCTAGAGATTATGAAATCTGGGGGACTTCTCCTTGAATCTTTAACGACAAACAAAAAAAATAGGTTTAAGCTGATTATTCAATGCTTAAAAACCTACGTAAAGAGGTAAAATAAAGCCCTCCGTTCCCCTACTGTTCCCCTACCCTAAAATCAAACTACTGCATACCAATGACTTGCAAATTTTCAGGCGGTTCCTACGGGACCGCTAAACGTGCAAGTTAACTTGCACGTTTTTTTTATACCCTTTTTAGGGTAAATTCTACCTCTCTAGATTATTTTATCATAAAATGCACGGTTTTTTTAAACTCGTTTGGTAGCTTGCAACAAGTTAATTCCTTACCCTATGAAAAGAACTCAACGATTGATGAGCCTTGCCGTTGTTGCGGGCAGTTTGTTTTTCGCATCCGTCGGCTCTGCACAACGTATTGCCGACATCTACATCAACAAAATGTTGCTAAAAGGCGATGATGATGCAGTAGTCAATTTTGTGACCAAAGACTACATGAACGAATCTGGCAAAAACAACACATCATTCGAGATCATCGGTGTGCGTTTGCTCGATAACAGCAACCGCTACCTTGTTTTTGGAAAACATGAAATTACTGCCGACCACAAAGTAAGTGGCGAATCGGTTGACGTAGATATCAACGCTACGCATGGCAAAGATGAGTTGAAATTTCATATGGCTCGTTTCCCACGTTTGAATTACCAATTTGTTGCGCTCAACGAAAATGATGTAAAAGATTTGCTCGAAAACGTGAAGCAGCTTCGTTCAAACTATATCGAAAGCGATACCATAAAGATTAAAGATGAAACACGCTATTTCGTTTATCGCCTCAATAAAGATTTCGCAGTAAGCATGAGCCGTGGTAAAAATGGTGGTTCTGCTAAAACCTTCGAACTTTGGATTGGTACACGTCGCCAAGAAGTGAATAGCGATAAATTCATTCTCATGTTGACCCAATTTTTAGGCACTACCGAATAAGTTGGCTTAATTAATCATAAAAAAAACCCGCACTTGCGGGTTTTTTTATGGGCATTCGGGACGCTTTTATTTGGTTTTAGCACCAGGCTTTGCAATCTGCTCACGCATCGATGTATCGGCTTGGATATTTTGCATTTTGTAATAATCCATCACCCCGAGCTGACCATTACGGAACGCTTCGGCTATGGCAATTGGAATTTGAGCTTCCGCTTCAATTACTTTGGCCCGCGACTCTTGCGCTTTGGCCACCATTTCCTGTTCAAGGGCTACAGCCATAGCACGACGTTCTTCAGCACGCGCTTGCGCAATCTTTTTGTCGGCTTCTGCTTGGTCGGTTTGTAAAACGGCACCAATGTTCTTGCCTACATCAATGTCGGCTATATCAATCGACAAAATTTCAAATGCTGTTCCTGCGTCCAATCCTTTTTGCAGCACAACTTTAGAGATAGAATCGGGATTCTCGAGCACCGATTTGTGGTTGGCCGCCGAACCAATCGACGATACAACCCCTTCGCCTACCCGAGCCAATACTGTTTCTTCGCCAGCACCCCCAACAAGTTGTTTGATGTTGGCGCGAACCGTTACCCTTGCTTTGGCAATGAGCTGTATACCATCTTTTGCGACTGCCGCTACGGGTGGTGTGTCGATTACTTTGGGTTGTACTGACATCTGAACTGCTTCAAAAACATCGCGCCCGGCCAAGTCGATGGCCGTGGCTGCTCTGAAATCGAGGGGGATGTTGGCCTTCTCGGCCGAAATAAGAGCTCGAATTACATTGTTCACATGACCTCCAGCCAAGTAGTGGGTTTCAATCTCGTTACTGGTGAGCTTTAATCCTGCTTTGGTTGCGGTAATTAAAGCATTTACCACGATCGAAGGTGGAACCTTACGAATGCGCATGAGCACCAAATCGAGTATGCTTACGCGCACCCCGCTGAATATGGCCGTTATCCAGAGGTTAATGGGTACAAAATACAGGAACAAAAACAGGACGACGACCACGCCTGCGATGCCGAGTAATAATACAGTCAATTCATTCATACTATTGGGTTAAGTTTTTTTACTAAAATTTTCATACCATCCACGGATACAATTTCCACCGCCGTTCCAGGTTCGGCAAAGCCATCGATTAACTCGGCTTCTACTTCAAAATCGTGCATCTTAATTGTTCCTGAAGGTCTCATCCTGCTTAGGGTAACAGCGGTTTCTCCCAGCTGAATGGAAACGGGTAGCTCATTTGCTTTGGCGTCAATCTGCTCGTCGAGCGAAAACCGCTTCCAAAATCGAGTTTTTACACTTCTTACTATCACAAATACCGATAACGCTCCCGTAACCAACAAGCTAATATTCCCTACAAGAGCGCCATACAGCTCGTAGACGTAGTAAATGCCAAACCCCAGCAAAATTATCCCGGCAATCCCAACGAAGGTCACGCCCGGGACAATGAATAACTCCAAAAACAATAGGAATAAGCCCAAAAGGACTAAAAAAATCAGGGTTATTGCCATGGCCTCAAATTACAGCTTTCTATCGGTTTAATGGAAAGAATCGAGAAGCATTTCTCGAAGTATGGGAATTCCTTCGCTGGCCGGCTGCGCAAGCGTTGTCCAATTGGCCCCCATGGTCCCTACCGGCTCGGGGTCGATTAAAAAAGCTGGTATGGTAGGTCGTATTTCATGAACCAAATTGGCTGCTGGATACACCTGCAATGAGGTTCCTACCACCACAAAAATATCGGCAAGGTGAGCCAAGCGGATTGCCTCATTCATAGCAGGTACTGCTTCTCCAAACCAAACAATATTGGGTCGAAGCTGACTGCCTCTCAGGCACTTTTGTCCGTACGCTAAATCCTCCTTCCATTCAACAATCAACGAGGGGTCGAGACTACTTCGCAACTGATCTAGTCGGCCGTGGAGATGCAAAACACGCAAGGAACCTGCCTTTTCATGCAGCAGGTCGACATTCTGTGTAATGATGTGCACTTCGAACTCTGATTCCAGCGCTGCCAGCGTTTCGTGCCCCCGATTGGGTAGAGCAGCCATTGCGCTATTACGCCGCATATTGTAAAAATCGATCACCAATCGAGGGTTCTTGCGCCAGCCTTCGATACTTGCTACCTCCATGATGTCGTAGCCTTCCCAAAGGCCACCTGCCCCTCTAAAAGTTGCCAAACCGCTTTCGGCGCTGATGCCTGCGCCACTCAGCACAACCAAACGCTTTTTCATTCGACCACGCCTCCGTATTTCTTTTGTTTGCTGTAATAAACATCTTCGAGCCAGTCGATTCTAACCCCTTTTGACGTTGATGCATGCACAAAACGACCGTTTTGCAGGTAGATACCCACATGCCCTACCCGACCGCTCTTATTCAAATCGAAAAAAACCAAATCGCCAAATTCCAGTGCATCCATTTTTTTCTTACGCACTGTTTTGTACAAATCGGTGGTATTTCGCCCGATTTCTTTGTTATAGTTGACTAAATAAAACTGATGCACAAAACCCGAACAGTCAACCCCTTGTGTGCTGTTGCCACCTAATCGGTAGGGAGTACCCCACCAGGCATCTATAAATCTGTAATATTTGAGGTATGCTGTTGGAATTTGCTCGTCAACCAATACGCTATACTTTTCGAGAAGTTTTCGGTCCGACGCACTCAACGCAACGCCTGATCTGCGTTTGCAGGCACCAAACGTTACACTCAAGATTAGAAGTACTAGACCTCCCCGCTTCACTCTTCTTCGCGTTGTACCGTTTCTATAGTAAAGGCAGGGGTACAAAACGACCAATATTCTACTTCTTCTTCAAAAGGGTTGCTGTACCGTACGCGCGTACCCTTGCGTACCAAAACACTTTCGCCAGGACCTAAAACCAATACTTCTCCGTCTAACTCAAACTGTTTTCTTCCACGAATCACAACCGTTACCTCATCAAACAATGGCGTTTGAAATGGCTCGCTCCAAGCTGGAGGCGCTATCATATGGGCAACACTCAACTGAGCATCGCCGCTAGAGGCTTTGCCGATATGTTCCTCAATTAATTTTCCATCGGTTGTTGGTACTACAAATGGTTTTTTATTTCTGAAATAGGCAGCCATAGCTAGTCGACGAAGGTTGAAGGGTTACATGCGTTCAGGGGCTTCAATACCAACCAGAGCTAAACTTTTGCGTATGGCTCGGGCGGTTTTATCGGCCAAAAATAAACGGAACAATTTGCGAGCTTCGTTCTCTTCGTTTAACACGGGGCAGTCGTGATAAAAGCGGTTGAACGCTGTCGCTAAATCGTAGGCATATTGGCAAATTAAGGCTGGACTATAGCGCTCTTTTGCTGCTACAACAGTTTGCTGATAGTCCAAAAGCAACTTCATCAATTCGCGTTCAGCTTCGGCCAATTCGGTTGGTTTTGAGGCGTTGGACCAAGCCAAATTTAAGGCTTCTGCCTTTCGCAATATGCTTCGAATTCGCGCATGGCTATATTGGATAAATGGCCCCGTATTGCCTTGAAGATCGATAGATTCTGCGGGGTTAAACAACATGCGCTTCTGCGGGTCGACTTTCAGGATGAAATATTTCAATGCGCCAAGTCCTATGATTCGGTATAGTTGCTCTTTCTCTTGTTCGTTCAGCCCTTCCAATTTACCCGACTCATTGGTTTTTTCTCGAGCAGCATCGATTACTTCGGCAATTAAATCGTCGGCATCTACGACTGTTCCCTCACGCGACTTCATTTTGCCGCTCGGGAGATCAACCATACCGTAACTCAAGTGGTAACAATTGCTGGCCCAGTTGTAACCCAACTTCTGAAGTACCTTAAACAGCACTTTGAAGTGGTAATCTTGTTCATTACCAACCGTGTAAACCATGCTGTCCATTTTCCACTCCTTGTAACGCTCAATGGCGGTACCAATGTCCTGAGTCATGTAAACAGCTGTACCATCGCTTCTTAACAGCACCTTTTCGTCTAACCCGTCGTTGCGTAAGTCGACCCAAATTGAACCATCGTCCTTTTGGTAAAAAACGCCCTTTTCTACACCTTTCAGCACCTTATCCTTACCTAAAACCCACGTTTGTGATTCGTAATAGTTCTGATCAAAGTCAACACCCAGTTGTTTGTAGGTAGCATTAAATCCTGCATATACCCAGCTGTTCATGGTCGACCACAACTCCAATATTTCTGAGTCGCCAGCTTCCCATTTCCGCAGCATTTCTTGAGCTTCGAGTAGAATTGGAGCTTGCTTCTTGGCTTCTTCTTCACTTGCACCCTTTTCAACTAAGATTTGCTGCTCTTCCCGGTAAGCTTTGTCGAAAGCCACGTAATACTTTCCAACAAGATGATCGCCCTTTAAACCTGAGGTTTGTGGCGTTTCACCTCGACCAAACTTTTGCCAAGCCACCATCGACTTACAGATGTGTATGCCACGGTCGTTGATAATTTGAACTTTTACCACATCGTCGCCAGCTTCGGCCAGGATTTTACTCACTGAGTAGCCAAGTAGGTTGTTGCGAATGTGGCCAAGGTGTAAAGGCTTGTTGGTATTGGGCGACGAATACTCGACTACCGTTTTCTGACCTGAGGGTGTTAAGGCGGTCGCCTCCAAGTTGTTCATATGGGCTAGCCAATAGGCATCGCTGAGGCTGATGTTGAGAAAGCCTTGTACCAATGATGTACCTGAAACTAGCTTGCCTTGTTCGAACTGAATTTCATGTAGCACTTCTGCCAATTCAGCCCCTAACTGCTGCGGATTGGTTTTAAGTACTTTGGTTAATGAAAAGATAACCAATGTAATATCGCCCTTGAATTCTTTTCGAGTAGGCTGAAAAACCAAGCTCAGGTCGTTTTCAGAAACTTGGTATTTTTTGGTTATATATGCCAGTATAGCATCAGAAAGTGTACTCTGGTGATTCAGCATACTTACAAAATAGATTGATTAGAAATAGAATTTGCCACCTTCACTAATATTTCGAAGGCAGTTTCGGCCATAATATTTTCTTTGTCGAGGGTCGGATTCACCTCAACCATTTCGAAACAAACCACCTTAGGGCTTGACACCAAATTTTGAAGCAGTTTTCCAGCCTCACGTTCATTGATACCATTCGGGACTGGTGTTCCGGTACCCATGCTTACTTTCGGGTCCATGCTATCCACATCGAAAGAAACATAAATGATATCGCATTTATCGAGTGTAGATAAGGCTTCAAAAGCTACTTTTTCCACGCCTCTTTTGCGCACATCGGATACCGAGAAATTTCGGATTTTATTTTTTTGAATCAAGTACTGTTCTTGAGGCTCTACATCCCTAACGGCGATAAAAACTAAATCTTCAAAGCTCACCTTAGCCTTTGGCCCACCTATTTGTTTGATTTTCTCCCAATACTCTACCGTTTTGTCGTCGGGTACATTCACCCGATTTTCGAGATTGTCTTCGCTGGTTGCCATGGCCAGCGACATGCCATGCATATTCCCCGAAGGTGTAGTGAATGGCGAATGCAAATCGGCATGAGCATCTACCCAAATTACACCCAGGCGTTTTTTCGGATAGGCCATTTTGATCCCAGCTATGGTTCCTGCAGCCGTGCTGTGATCGCCTGCCAAAACGATAGGAAATTGATTTTTCCGAAGACTTTCGGCAACTAGATTACTGGTATTCTGCAGCACTTCGTAAATACCATCTACATATCGAGCAAATGGATGACGTACGGGCTCGTACAATAACTCATTCCGGTCGGGCACGCTAATGCCCTTCATTTTGAGAAAAAACTTCGAAGCGAAGTCGTGTGCAGCGATTTTTATGGCATCTACTCCCAAGCTTGCGCCACGAGTTCCGGCGCCCAGTTCAGAGCGGATTTCAATGAGCTGTAATTCTGACATAAAGTGTGCTTATAACGTCCGAAAAAACTAAATTTGCGCTCGATAAAACAAGCTTTTCGGCCGATGCAAAGTTACGCAGAATTTCTCGACTTAAGTGTCGGGTTCCCACAGGATGGATTTAAGCTCATTGACGATGAGTTGTACTTCCACGACATTAACCTGATGGAGCTGGCAGAGACTTTTGGTACACCCCTACGGTTTACCTATGTTCCGTTGATTTCCGATAAAATTCAGATGGCTAAAAAGTTGTTTAACGATGCCATTCAAAAACACAACTACCAAGGCACCTACACCTATTGCTATTGTACAAAAAGCTCACATTTTAAGCACATACTCGAAGAAGCGCTGAAAAACGACATTCATCTCGAAACTTCTTCGGCCTTCGATATTCCAATCATCGAAGCACTCGAACGCAAAGGCATGATCACCAAAGACATCATGGTGATTTGTAATGGCTTCAAAAAGGATTCGTACAAAGAAAACATCGTGGATATCATCCACGACGGTTTCAGGAACGTAATTCCGGTGCTCGACAACAAGGAAGAGTTTAACTATTACGCGAATGAACTAGAAGTACCTGTAAGCATAGGCATACGCGTTTCGGTAGAAGAACAACCCGATTATCCGTTTTATACAAGCCGTTTGGGCATACGTGGTGACGAAGTGAACGACTTCTACCTGAGTAAAATCAAAGAAGACGATAATTTCAAGGTGAAGCTTCTCCACTTTTTCGTTAGCTCTGGATTCAACGACACCCAACACTTCTGGAACGAATTAGAGAAGTTTGTGAACGTATACGTGAAGCTAAAGAAAATCAATCCCGATTTGGAAATGATTGATATTGGGGGTGGTCTGCCGTTTAAGAATAGTTTGAGCTTCGACTATGATTACGAATACATGATCAGCGAAATTGTAAATCGCATCAAAACCATTTGCAACGACAACGACATACCCGAACCGAACATCGTAACGGAATTTGGAAGTTTTACCGTAGCTGAGGCAAGCGGCATCATCTTTAAAGTTTTGGGACGCAAACAACAAAACGATCGCGAAAAATGGTTGATGGTCGACGGTAGTTTAATCACCATGTTGCCCGACGTATGGGCCATGAATCAAAAATTTATATTGCTTCCACTCAACAACTGGGATTCGGAATACGAACGCGTAAATCTCGGTGGCATCACCTGCGATGGGCTTGATTTTTACAAGACGGAGCAAAACATTGCATCGACCTTCATGCCCAAAACGCGAAAAGCGCAATATGTAGGCTTTTTCCATACGGGCGCCTATCAAGAGACGCTCAGCGGGACGGGCGGTATCCACCACTGTTTGATTCCTACTCCCCGCCACGTGCTCATTCGTAAAACCAAAGAAAACAATCTCGATTACCAACTTTTTCAGGAAGAACAAAGCAGTAAACAAGTTCTGAAAATTCTCGGCTACTGATTTTGACTCTGAAAATAATTCATCTATATTTGCAACCCTATTTGAAAAGCTAAAGTCATGGGAGTTACCTCGCTGAAAAGAAAAGCCCGCAAAAACCGCACTGTATCACGTCAGCGCACACAGGGTCTGAAAAAGTCAAAGCTTGGCACATACGCTAAGCCAAAAACCGAAGAAAATAACGAAGGCAACGCCGAATAAGGTTTGCTTTGCGACAATAAAAAAGCCGGTATCCATCGATACCGGCTTTTTTTGCGTGTAGTCTCTTCTGCTTATTTTTTGGGTGTACGAACTACATCCCACGATCGGTCGCCAAGCAACTTGACCGTAGCAACGAAGGTGAATTTCAGACTTTTACCCCATTCTTCGGGCGAAAGCATCGAAAGCAAGCGGCTCCCATTGTCGCGCTCGTATAAATGGTACTGCTGACCGATAACCGGCTCAAAATTCATATCGGCAGCATAAATTTCTTCGGCCACCTTTACTCTGTTTTCAATTTCTCGAACTTGCTCCATCAGCAATTCGGCTTGCTTTCTTAGCATGCTTATTTGCAAATCGGCTTGTTGCGCCACCGTTTCTAGCGCTACACTCTTCAGCTTACCTTTATCGATAGGCCTGATGATGGGCGATGCCACATGTGTGGGCATGGGTGCCAAGGCAGCACGACCTTCCCAATAACTAAACTCTTCGGTGGTATTTTCGGGGATTGACATGAAATTATTTGAGACGAAACAAAATTACATTGCTATTGTTTCGTTTTCGTTAAAGTGGTGGATAACTGAACTTTCTGGTAATATAAAAAGTTGTATCTTTGCGGCTTTGTTAGAGCCGAAACTTCTGACATTCACCTTATCATTCAATATAATCTATGCGTCAGCTAAAAATCACCAAGTCGATCACCAACCGCGAAAGCCAATCGTTAGAGAAGTATTTGCAGGAAATCGGCAAGGTGGATCTGATTACACCTGAAGAAGAAGTAATCCTGGCCAAACGAATCCGCGAAGGTGACCAAAGGGCCTTAGAAAAGCTCACCAAAGCCAACCTCCGATTTGTTGTTTCTGTTGCCAAGCAGTATCAGAACCAAGGTCTAACCTTGTCTGACCTTATCAACGAGGGTAATCTGGGCTTGATTAAAGCCGCGAAACGTTTCGATGAAACCCGCGGATTCAAATTCATTTCTTATGCCGTTTGGTGGATTCGCCAGTCGATTCTTCAGGCTTTGGCCGAACATTCACGTATCGTACGTTTGCCTTTGAACCGCGTAGGTTCGTTGAACAAAATAGGTAAAGCTTTCTCGCAACTCGAGCAACAATACGAAAGAGACCCATCGGTAGAAGAGCTTGCTGAGATGCTTGAGGTATCGACAGATGAAGTAGAGAGCACCTTAAATATTAGCGGTCGTCACATTTCGATGGACGCACCTTTTGTGCAAGGCGAAGAAAACACCCTACTCGACGTACTCGTAAACGACGATGCGCCTAAATCAGACAGCATTCTGATGCAAGAATCGTTGTCGGCTGAGATTGACCGTTCACTCGCTACCCTTACCGAACGCCAACGAGAAGTAATTAAGCTTTACTTCGGCATCGGTTTGGATCACGGCATGTCGCTCGAGGACATAGGCGAAAAATTCGACCTGACTCGTGAGCGCGTTCGCCAAATCAAAGACAAAGCCTTGAAACGCTTACGCCACACCTCGCGTAGCAAAATGCTGAAAGCATACTTGGGTAACTAATCCCGAGTAATACACCTGATGAAAAGCCGGCAGTTGTCCGGCTTTTTCATTTCCTGAACGTTTGGAAAGAAGCTCTCCCCTGCAAATCGTCACGCAAATAATCGACATAAAGCTTATTTTTGCCTTTCTTTTAGCCATAAATCATGTTTGAAAAACTCACCGACCGCTTAGACCAGGCCTTCAAAACCCTGAAAGGCGAAGGCCGAATTTCTGAAATAAACGTAGCCGAAACCATGAAGGAAATCCGCAGAGCCCTGCTGGATGCCGACGTGAGCTATAAAATTGCCAAAGAATTCACGGACACGGTGAAAGAAAAAGCACTCGGACAAAACGTAATCAAAAGCGTTTCGCCAGGCCAACTCCTTACCAAAATCATGCACGAAGAACTCACCCATTTGATGGGCGGGAGTTATTCTGACATCAATACCAAAGCCAGCCCTAGCGTAATTCTAATTGCCGGTTTACAAGGTTCGGGTAAAACCACATTTTCGGGCAAGCTCGCCAATATGCTCAAGGAAAAAGGCAATAAGGTGCTGCTTGTTGCAGGCGACGTTTATCGTCCCGCGGCTATCGACCAATTGAAAGTCCTGGGCGGACAAATCGGGGTTGATGTTTATACGGAAGAAGGAAACAAGAATCCAGTGGTTATAGCCGAAAATGGCGTTAAAAAGGCCAAATCAGAAGGCTATCGCATCGTTATTGTGGATACAGCGGGTCGTTTGGCTGTTGACGAAGCCATGATGAACGAGATTGCCAACGTTCATAGCACTGTGAAACCACACGAAACCCTGTTTGTGGTTGACGCCATGACCGGCCAAGATGCGGTAAACACAGCCAAAGCATTTAACGATCGCTTGAATTTCGATGGGGTTGTATTAACCAAATTAGATGGTGATGCCCGCGGTGGTGCAGCCTTAACCATTTCATATACCGTAGGAAAACCGGTAAAATTTATTAGCACTGGCGAAAAAATGCAGGCGCTGGACGTCTTTCACCCCGACCGTATGGCCCACCGGATATTGGGTATGGGCGACGTAGTTTCGTTGGTAGAGCGGGCACAGATGCAAATCGACGAGGAAGAAGCAGCGCGACTGTCCAAGAAGATTTCAAAAAACCAATTCGACTTTAACGACTTCATCAGCCAGATTCAGCAAATCAAAAAGATGGGCAACCTTAAAGATTTGATGGGCATGATACCCGGTATGGGCAAAATGATCAAAGACATCGACATCAGCGACGATGCCTTTAAACATGTAGAAGCGATTATCCAAAGTATGACTCCCGTTGAACGTAGCAACCCCGACTTGATTAACGGTAGCCGCAGGAAACGTTTGGCAGACGGTTCGGGCACCTCCATTCAGCAGGTAAATCAGCTGTTGAAACAGTTCAACAACATGAAGGCCATGATGAAAAAAATGAACGCCATGGGAGCTGGTGGCAAAGCACCAAAAATGCCGTTTCGCAGATAATACCCAAAAAAAATCGTCAATAATAGGCGTCAAAGTTGGAGAAAAGCCAAAATGGCTTATCTTTGCGGTTCGTTTTAAAACAACGTTCAATGTCAGTTAAAATTAGATTACAGCGTCATGGTAAGAAGGGTAAGCCTTTCTTCCATATTGTGGTGGCAGATGCACGTGCTCCGAGAGACGGGAGATTCATTGAGCGTTTGGGTATTTACAACCCGAACACCAACCCTGCCACCATCGATCTTAATGTCGACAAGACCCTTGAGTGGGTATTCAACGGCGCACAGCCTACGGATACTTGTCGTGCCATCCTCAGCTACAAAGGCGTGATGATGAAAAAATACCTTCAGGAAGGTGTTCGTAATGGTTTGTTTGATCAGGCAGAAGCCGACAAACGTTTTGCAACTTGGTTGACTGAAAAGGAAAACAAAGTAAGTGGCAAAAAAACCAACTTATTGACTGCTAAGCAAAAAGCCGACAAGGCTCGTATGGAAGCAGAAGCGAAGGTGAAAGAAGCTCGTGCAGAAGCTATTTTGAAGAAAAATAGTGTAGTTGCCGAGGAAGTTGCTGAAGAAGTTGCAGAGGAAGCTCCTGCTGCAGCAGATGAAGCAAGCGAAGAAACCGCAGCAGAATAAGTTTGAAGCGCGACGAGCTTTTTGAAATCGGTTACATCGAAAGAGTACACGGTTACAAGGGTGAACTAGTAGTTCAGCTCGACGTAGACAATCCGAAAGATTACCAGAAGTTGGGATCAGTTTACCTGGATATCAAAGGTAAATTGGTCCCATTTTTCATTACTGCCAGCAAATTGCATGGTAAATCTGGCTTGGTGGTACAATTCGAAGACGTAGATGCCGAAGTCGCAGAAGATTTGACGGGAACAGGTGTTTATTTACCGATCACACAGCTACCGCAACTATCCGACGACCAGTATTATTTTCATGAATTGCGGGGGATGAAAGTAGTAGATGACCACAAAGGTGCGCTAGGTTTGGTGCTGGATGTTTACGAAACACCTCAGCAGTACTTACTCGCATTTGAACATCAGGCTAAGGAAATTCTCGCGCCATTGAACGACGATATTGTTTATCGTGTAGACAAGCGTTTGAAAATCGTTCATACGCGACTACCCGAAGGTCTGCTCGAAGTTTATCTCGACTAAGATGCGTATCGACATCCTATCGGTAGTACCAGAATTACTGCACAGTGTACTCAACCACAGTATACTTAAGCGGGCCCAAGAAAAAGGCATAGCCGAAATTCACGTCCACAACCTGCGCAACTATACCAACGACAAATACCGCCAAGTGGACGATTACCCCTATGGTGGAGGCGCTGGCATGGTCATGCTCATTGAGCCCATACACAAGTGTATTGAGCATCTAAAAAGTGAACGCGACTATACCGATATCATCTATATGTCGCCCGACGGCGTTTTGCTCGATCAGCCTTTATGCAACCGCTTGGCCACACGAGCCGGCAATTTAATTTTATTGTGTGGGCATTATAAAGGAGTAGATGAACGGGTACGGGAACATTTGTGCACGATGGAGATTTCGGTTGGGAATTTTGTATTAACAGGCGGGGAATTGGCTGCTGCCATTGTAGCCGACTCGGTAATACGTTTACTACCTGGAGTACTCAACGACGAAACTTCTGCCCTTTCCGATTCCTTTCAAGATAATTTAATAGCACCGCCCGTATATACTCGTCCTGCCAACTACCACGGCTGGCAGGTTCCGGAAGTGTTACTTTCGGGTCATTTCGGAAAAATAGAGCAATGGCGGCACGATCAATCTATAAAACGTACACGCGAACGACGCCCTGGCTTATTAGACACCGAATAAATGAGCATTTTTTACTAGGTTTCGTTTTCGCATTCCGCGAAATAGTCGTATAATTGCAACTCGTTTGAAAAACGCACAATTTTAGACACATGGACCTCGTAAAATTCGTTGAACAAAACACAGTTGGTACTCAAGTTCTGCCAAGCTTTAAAAGTGGCGACACCGTAGCTGTACATTATAAAATCAAAGAGGGTAACAAGGAGCGCATTCAGGTATTCCAAGGCGTTGTGCTTCAGCGCAGGAACTCAGGAGTATCTGAAACTTTTACTGTACGTAAAGTATCTAACGGTATTGGCGTAGAGCGTATTTTCCCTGTAGTATCTCCTATGATTGAGAAAGTAGACATCGTGAACCGTGGTATAGTTCGTCGTGCTAGATTATTTTACCTCCGTGATGCACGTGGTAAAAATGCACGCATCAAAACCAAGCGCGGTTAATACCCACGCTCTTAATTAAAAAGCCGTTAATCCTACGATTAACGGCTTTTTTTATGTCCAATTAGGTTCCTACTAAAGTTCTCCAATATCCTCATTCCAGAGTTCTGGTTTATTGGCAATAAAACCGGTCATCATCTCTACACACTCTGGCAAATCGAGATCGACTACTTCAACGCCGTTTGCCTCCATAAATGCGCGTGCGCCAGAAAAAGTGCGCGATTCGCCCACAATAACCTTGGGTATTCGAAACTGAACGATGGTACCAGCACACATATAACAAGGCATCAAAGTACTGTAAATAACGGTATCGCGGTAAGAGCCAACACGGCCGGCATTAAACAAACAGTCCATTTCTCCGTGTAAAATTGGATTATTCTCCTGCACACGTTTATTGTGGCCAGAGGCAATCATCTTTCCGTCTTTCACCAAGACCGAACCAATAGGAATCCCTCCTTCGGCCAATCCTTTTTCTGCTTCGGCAATAGCAGCCAGCATGAATTCATCGGTGTTTGTTGCCATATCAGTTCAGTTTTGCATCTGCTTTTCGTCTGGCTTCGGCCATAATCGCATCGGCTTTTTGATTGGCTTCGGCCTCGAGTCGGTTGGCTTTTTCGTTGGCTTGTTTCCTGATACCCTCAGCCGCCTTTTCGGCAGCAACTTTTTTAATCGGGTTGTTTCCCGCTTCAGCAATTACCTTCCTTGCTGTAGCCTCCCCCTCTTGACGAACCAAATCAGCAGCTCTTTTTCCCTCAGATTTAACGCGATCGGCTTGAACTTGCGCCTCAGCAAGAATTTTATTGGCTTCCTCGCGTGCACGCTGCTTTTGCTTATCCAATTCTGCCTTTGCTTTTGCTTCGGCTTCTTGGCGTTGTCGTTCTAATTCTTGTTTAGCCCGTTCAGCTTCGGCCCGTGCACGGTCTTCCAATTCTTTCTTCTTTTTATTCAGTTCGTCAATTGCCTGCTGCTTTAAATCGGCACCGGCATCCCCGACCATATTTGCGAGGGACACCTCAACTTTTGGATCGGTAACTGTGCCCGTGGTGCGCACTTTTACGTTCACCGTTTTACTTACGTTCACGTTCACGCCCTTATTCGCCGCTTGAGCAAGCAGTCCGTTGATGGCAGTATTTGCTGGCCCGAGTAATTCACGGGGTACCTCCATCACAATGCTGTAATCGATGGTCATGTCGAAGCCATTGGAGCCACTCACGGTCATCTTGATACCCTCATGGGTGATATCGAACGGTTGGATATAAATTCTGCCATTCTCAAACTCAAAAGAGATGTTTACATTTTGTAAGCTTAACGACTTAAGGCGATTGAGTTTGGTGAGCTCAGCAATTTTTTCAAGCGGCTTAAACCCTGAAATAGTGGCGTTTGGAATCTTAATCAAGCCACCGCCAGTCATACTATTCAAATCTGGGCTCATGTCGGTGAGCAAATTGGCATTCAACTGAAAACCTGTGCTGAATTTGCCTGAAGTGTACTGCCCAATAGGGGCAATTTTCTGCATGGTGACAAAGGTGGTGAAGGTCTCCTTGATGTCGAAATTCTGCATGCCAATGTTAAACTTCACTTCAGGTCTTTTCGGGTTTACCGAACTATAACTTCCTGAAGTTTGAATTGCTCCCCCCAACAGATTCAAGCCTACTTCATCGAAACCCACCGACTGATCACGTAAGAGTAAATTACCCTGCAAATTGGTGATCTCCATATTGTCGTAGAGCACCTTTTTAAAATTGGCATTCAGTTTAAAATCAATCGTATTTGGAATCTCAATAACCGAAAGGGCCGAGCTATCTGTGGCTGGCGTTTCTTCATCTGCCTGGGAAGGTGGTCCCATCAATTCATTCAAATTGAGTAAAGAGCTGTTTACATTAAAACTGCCTTTGAGCTTGTCTTCACCAAAGTAAAATGCAAGCAAATTGTCAATCCTGCCATTGGCACGTATGTCGGATGTGCCCATGCGAGCATTAAAGTCGCTGAGTGAAACAAACTGTGGACTAAAGCTCAACCCAATTCGTTTTACCTCTACTCCTTGCTTTAAATCGGCATTGCTAACAAAAAAATCTTCTAGCAACATATCGCCTGAAACGGTGATGTCTTTGTACATCCCAGAACTGATGGCATTTACCCGCCCACTTGCGGTTACTGCAGCACTAAACTTACCACGTAGGTCTTTGACCATATCGCCCGGAATGAACGATTTAACTTTGTCAAAGTCAATTTTCGCATTTAATGCAGCATTGATGGTCGGGTCACTGATGGGCTTGGTTGTATACAACCTAAAATCGAACGGATTACCTGCCAAGTCCATGCTGAATTTCTTCAGGTCAACCACTGTTGCATCAAAATCACCGTTTGGATTATCGATTTTCAAATCCATAAAGATGTCCTTCACGGCAGCCGGAAGATCAGGGTATTGGAAGTAACCCTGATCTACCCCTAGCTTAAAAGCAAAAGCGGGCATGCGGGTATCGTTGTAGGTACCCTTGAGCATACCATCGAAGGTAAACTTGCCTTTGGTCTTGATGTCTTTAAAATAGTCGTTAAACATGCCAGGTACCACTGACAACAAGGCCCGGAAGTCGCTTTGCGGTGTGCTGAACTTCAGGTCCATCGTGATGTCGTCGGTTGGCATAGCTACGCTGCCTGCAAGCTTCATTTCAAGCTCGTTCAACTGTAACTGATTATCAGTAAAGGTGAAACTGAAGGCCGGCATATTGATGGCTATCGGTACATCTAACGTGACTTTAGCCTTGCTGATGTATGCTACACCTGCATAAGCATAGGTGAGCGACCTGATTTCGGTGAAGGTGTTTAACACAAAATCGTCTTGGGTGAAATCGCCTTTACCGGAGTGTTCAATGCCCAAAATTTCTGCCTTTTGGTTGTAAAACTTATCGTCGTAAACGATATCAATATTACTGAGGCTATATTTTTTGATACCGAACTTGAAAGCCGCAGCTTCCGTGCTCGTGTCGATCGTTGTACTCGTGTCGGGCAACATGATGTCGTAATTCGCTTGCCCACTCGCCAATACGCGTACATGTACTTTTCCGTCGGCTGCCGCGATATTACGAATAGCAACGTCCTCACCTCGGATTACCGGCATGAGATTCATTGAAAAACTAAAATCACCCACACGAATTAGGGTATCTAAGGCAAAGGTGTCCTTACCAACAATTGAAAAGTCGGTTACACTCAAACTGAGGTTGGGGAAATCGCGAAACAACGAAACCGACAAATCACCGAAAGAAACGGTTGCATTCAGATTTTCATTGACGGTTTTCAAAGCCATGGCTTTGAGCTTATCTTTATAAACCAAGGGCAAAATGATAGCTGCAGCCAATAAAACGGCGATAAAACCAGCCAAGGTGAGCAGGATTTTTTTCTTCATACGAATAGCATCAGTCTGAACAAAAATAAGCATTGCACATTCAAGCAAGCCTATTCAATTTGCACAATTCTAAACTATTTCAACGTCGAAGATCTTGGCAAATTGTCGGATAAAAGCAGCACTCACCTCTGCAAAATTCAAGTCTCCTCCTTTTTCTGCCGACATGCTGGTTACAGCCTTATCGTCGATGCCGCAGGGTACAATGTGTGAGAAATAATCAAGTTCTGTATTGATATTTAACGCGATACCGTGCATGGTGACCCATCTGCTCGTGCGAACACCCATCGCGCAAATTTTTCGCGCGTTTTCCTTATCGGCGTCCAACCATACACCGGTAAAACCCGGGTAACGCTCCCCAACAATCGAAAATTCCGCCAAGGTTGCAATCACCACTTCTTCGAGCGAACGCATGTACCAGTGGATGTCAGTGCGCAGCTGCTCCAAATCTAAAATCGGATAAGCCACTAACTGCCCCGGGCCATGAAAGGTAATGTCGCCGCCACGGTTTATTTTGTAATATTTCATTCCCTTGTCGGATAGGGCCATTTGATCGAGTAGCAAATGGCTCTCTTTGCCGCTTTTCCCTAGGGTATAAACCGGCGGGTGCTCTACCACAAGCAAGTCGTGGGCTATCGAAATTTGATGTTCGGCATTGCGTTCCCGGTTTGCCGTCTTCGTGGCAAGTTTTTCAGAGAATAATTTTTCCTGATACTCCCAGGCCTCTTGATAATCCATCAAGCCTAGCTCATGTAACTTCACGGATATCATACAGGAACGTAGGTCTCGAGCAGCTGGCAAGCGGGCTCAGGAGATAACTGAATGGTGGCAACTGCTTCGGCTGGTACCAGTACGGTGTCGCCCAAGGCTAGAAACACTTCATTACCCGCCGCTTCGAGCGTACACGCACCACCCGTGCAGATGTAGATCACAAACGAATCTAAGTCTTGGAAGTTGCGCGTCACCTTCATGTCGAAGGTTATTTTATTAGTTTCAAAATACTGTGCTTTAACAAGTTGAACCACTTTATTTACATCGTCGGTATAAGCAGTTTTGTACGGCGAACGGTTGATGAAATCAAGTACTTCTACCGCTTTGTCGTTGTGTAATTCTCTTTTATTCCCTTGGTCATCGGTACGATCAAAATCATAAATTCTGTACGTGATGTCGGAGGTTTGTTGGATTTCGGCTATCAAAAGTCCGGCACCAATGGTATGTATCCTGCCCGATGGCAAAAAGAAAACATCACCCGCTTCCACTTGTTCGCGGTTCAAAAGCGACATCAATTCCCCATCGGCTAAGGCCTTTAAGTACTCTTCTCTTGTGGTATCGCGGTTAAAGCCAGATATCAACGTTGCCCCTTCATCGGCATCCAATACGTACCACATTTCGGTTTTACCCTTACACCCATGCATACTCATGGCTTGTTCATCGTTCGGATGCACCTGAATACTCAAATCTTCGCGAGCGTCCAAAAATTTTATAAGCAACGGAAACTCGTGTGAACTGTCGCGAAATACGCGTTTGCCAACTAAAGAAGACTCGTATTGCTCAAAAAGCTCATGGAGTGACTTCCCTGCCAGCGGACCGGCGTTCACTCGGGTAAAATCGCCCTTCACCCCTGAAATTTCCCAGCTTTCACCACAATTAGATGCGCTTCCAAAATCTTTACCGAGCACAGTTCTGATTTTATCACCTCCCCAAATTTTGGGTTTGAAGATGGGCTCAAATTGCAAAGGGTATAAGGTCGATTTCATTGTTTCAGTTTTTTCCAGTAGTTAATCAATCCGTTGGTGGATGAATCGTGCGAACTAACGGGCTCATCGTGCATTAATTCTGGTAAGATGCGGTTGGCTAACTGTTTACCCAATTCCACTCCCCACTGATCAAAACTGTAAATATTCCAAATAATTCCCTGTACAAAAATTTTGTGCTCGTATAGGGCAACGAGCATCCCTAAAGTTCGAGCATCGAGCTTCTTGACCAGAATGCTATTGGTGGGCCGATTACCTTCAAAAACCTTGAAAGGCGCAATTTTTTCTATTTCTGCATCAGATAAACCAAGTTTATTTAACTCCTTAATGACTTCGTCGAGCGATTTACCGTTCATCAAAGCTTCGGTTTGGGCAAAATAATTGGCCATGAGCTTTTCATGGTGGTCGCCCAATGCATTCCAACTTTGAGCAGGTGCTATAAAATCACACGGGATTAGCTGAGTACCTTGATGGATGAGTTGATAAAAAGCGTGTTGACCATTCGTGCCTGGCTCACCCCAAATGATGGGACCTGTAGCATAATTCA
This sequence comes from Chitinophaga pinensis, assembly GCA_943369355.1. Taxonomy (GTDB): domain Bacteria; phylum Bacteroidota; class Bacteroidia; order UBA7662; family UBA7662; genus UBA7662. The sequence goes on from CALRMX020000001.1 coordinate 497,265, forward strand.
CCCGATTACCATCGCGGCCTACGTACTTGCCGTTACTTTCCATATTGCCTTGTTGGAAATACGCTGCAAAGCGATGCAAATATTGGTCGTACGGTAAAAGCGCTTCGGAAGATGCCCCATAAAAATTGGTATACCACAGGCCTAGTAATGCGAGCAATACTGGTGCGTTTTCCCGCAAAGGGGCTGTCCTAAAGTGCTGATCCATGCGATAAGCTCCTTCCAGAAGTTCTTCGAACTGTTCGAAACCGATAGCTAAAACAATCGAAAGGCCGATGGCCGACCACAACGAGTATCGTCCTCCAACCCAATCCCAAAAGGGAAACATATTGGCCAAATCAATTCCGAAGCGCGATACTTCATGGGCATTGGTACTCAAGGCCACAAAATGTTTGGCAACGGCACTTTCCTCCTTCGCAGCAGTAAGTAACCATGCCCTTGCGCTTAAAGCATTGGTCATGGTTTCTTGAGTCGTAAAGGTTTTCGACGCAATGAGAAAAAGCGTAGTGTCGGGATTGCATTTTTTTAGCGTTTCGACCAGATGCGTGCCATCTATATTACTCACAAAGTGCACATTCAGCCTGGTTTTAACCGCCTTGAGCGCTTCGGTCACCATTACTGGGCCTAGATCGCTACCGCCTATACCTATGTTGACTACATCGGTAATCATTTCGCCTGTGTAGCCTTTCCAATGGCCGTTGATCACTTGTTCTGAAAACGACTTCATTTGAGCAAGTACGGCTCTCACCTCAGGCATAACATCCTCACCACCCACCAAAACTGGGCGTTCACTTCTGTTTCGAAGTGCGGTATGTAAAACCGCTCTATTTTCAGTCACGTTAATCGCCGCTCCGTTGAACATTTGTTCGATAGCAGCCGGCAGTCCGCATTCGCGAGCCAACTCAAGTAAGAGTTGCAGTGTTTCCTCTGAAACCCTGTTTTTGCTGTAATCGAGCAAGATGTCTTCGAACTGCAGCGAAAACCGCTCAAAACGCGCTGGATCGGCCTCAAAATGCTGTTTGATCGTCGTTGTAGCGTTATTATGATAATGTTGCGCTAGTTGTTTCCACGCAATAGTTTTTGTTGGGTTGGTGTTTGGCAGCATGAGCCTTAAATTCAATTCAATGGAACCGCAAAATAAACAAACAGGCGCGGAAGGTGAACGTTTTGCCGAGAACTTCCTCAAGGAAAATGGCTGGGTGATACTCGCACGGAATTGGACGGTAGGTCCTTGGGAGCTCGACATCATCGCTCAAAAAGAAGATGTACTGGCCTTTGTGGAAGTAAAAACACTTACACAACCCGGCGGTTTCTATCCGGAGCGTCGCGCGAATCGACAAAAATTTCGAAATATGGCCAAAGCCGGCGACCTCTACCTGAGCACGCATCCCCACAATGGCCAAGTTCGATTTGATGTGATAGCCGTAACCTTGCTCCCGCACCCTCCCCAAATCGTACACTTTACCGACGTTTGGTTTCCGAATAATTTGGGAAGGTAAAGTTGGCCCGATGTACTATTTTTGCGCCTTATGAGACTTGAACATCTGGAAGACTTGAGGGCGCGTGTGAAGGCCCTAAGGGGGTATCTTTGACGTGGACAGTAAAAAAGCGACAATCGCCGATGTAGAACAGCGTGCTGGCGCTCCTGGCTTTTGGGACGACCCTTCAAAAGCAGAGCAAATTATGCGCTCCATCAAATTGCCCAAACAATGGGTGGCTTCGTACGAAGAAGTGGTAGGAGCGCTTGGAGAGCTCGAAGTTTATTACGAATTCAATCAAGCCGATGAGCTTAGCGACGATGAGCTCGACAGCCAGTACAAACAAACGGTAGCGGTAATCGAAGCTTTAGAATTTAAAAATATGCTTCGTTCTGAAGAAGACCAGATGAGCGCGGTGCTCACCATCAACTCAGGGGCTGGTGGTACCGAAAGTCAAGATTGGGCTTCAATGCTCATGCGCATGTACCTCATGTGGGGAGAGAAACAAGGCTTTACTATACGTGAACTTGAACTCACCGATGGTGAAGAGGCCGGTATCAAATCGGTTTCGCTGGAATTTAATGGCGATTTTGCTTACGGTTACCTCAAAGGTGAGAGTGGTGTTCACCGTTTGGTGCGCATCTCCCCTTACGATTCCAACGCCCGCCGACATACTTCGTTTGCGTCGGTATACGCTTACCCGCTAGTCGACGATAGTATCAACATTGAAATTAATCCCGCGGACATTGAAATACAAACTTCTCGATCGGGTGGCGCAGGTGGACAGAACGTGAACAAAGTGGAAACCAAAGTTCAGTTAACCCACAAGCCCACGGGAATTGTGATTGTTTGTCAAGTTGAACGCTCACAAGTCGCCAACCGAGAAAGGGCTATGCAAATGTTGAAGTCGCAACTCTACGAACTGGAGTTACGAAAGCGCAACGAAGCACGCGATGCCATAGAAAGCACCAAGAAGAAGATCGAGTGGGGATCACAAATCCGTTCATACGTTTTACATCCCTACAAGCTGATTAAGGACGTAAGAACAGGTTGTGAAACATCGAATGTGCAAGCTGTTTTGGATGGCGAATTAGACGAATTCATCAAAGCCTACTTGATGGGTGCAAACGAAGGTACTACTGCCGACGTGCTTGATGATCTGGATTAGATTATCTCAATCACAGCGGTGTATTAGTGGATTTTGGTGCTTAACTTCGAAAGCATGAGTGACGCACTGAAACAACTATTCGAAGCACAAAAATCGAAAGCATTAGAACTACGTCAAAGCAGTAGTCGGGAGCGACTGAGGCATTTATTTGCCTTAAAAGATGCTGTTTCTTTTTACGAACAAGATCTGCTGAAAGCCATGTATGCCGATTTCAGGAAACCCGAAACCGACGTATGGCTCACCGAGATAGCATTATTCTACAAAGAAATGCAGTGGATAAGTCGTCGCCTTGCTGGATGGATGCAGCCCAGAAAGGTGGGCACTCCTTTCCCCTATTTTCTAGGCAATTCAAGCGTATATCGCGAACCGAAAGGCAGAGTGCTGATCATTAGTCCTTGGAATTTTCCGATTCAATTGCTTCTTATTCCACTAATTGGGGCTATAGCGGGTGGTAATACGGCCATCTTAAAACCATCTGAATTCACCCCTCATACGAGTGCCGTACTTGAAAAAATTATCAAAAGAGCATTTCAAGACGATCATATTGCTTTGGTTCAAGGTGACGCGACGGTGAGTAAAGCGCTGTTAAACTTGCCATTCGATCACATCTTTTTTACTGGCTCTACAGCAGTCGGTAAACTGGTAATGGAAGCAGCATCGAAGCATTTAAGCGAGCTTACCCTCGAACTTGGAGGCAAATCGGCCGTGGTAGTCGATGAATCAGCTAATCTGGACGAGCTCGCTGAGAAGTTGGTTTGGGGGAAAACCATCAATGCCGGACAATCGTGCGTTGCACCCGACTATGTATTGATGAACGAGCAAATGATTCCTTTGCTTGTTGGCAAATTGAAGAAGTATCATGAGCAGCTTTTCCCAGGCGATGCTTGGAAAACCAATATGTGTGGAATCGTCAACGAGCATCATTTCAACAGATTGGTACAGTTGTACGACGATGCTACAACTAAAGGAGCGGTACTTGAATTGGGTGGACAGCAAGATGACGAAAGCCGCGCTTTCTCTCTAACGGTGCTTTCACATGTCTCTACGGATATGCGGGTGCTCCAAGAAGAAATTTTCGGGCCAATTTTGCCCATTATTGGGGTAAAACATCTCGAGGAGGCAATAGAATACATCAACCAAGGCGAAAAACCACTGGCGCTGTACGCTTTTGGCAGAAATACGCAGGCAATTCATCGACTGGCGAGAGAAACCAGCTCGGGTGCATTGACGGTAAACGATTTTAAGGTTCATTTTGCGAATCCGAATCTACCTTTTGGTGGTGTAAACCATAGTGGAATTGGCAGGTATCACGGCTGGTACAGCTTTGAGACTTTTACCCATGAAAAAGCCATTTTCCATCAAACTCGTTGGATTAACGTGAACAAAGCACTGTATCCACCGCTCACAAAATTAGGCCGACTTGTAACTAAGTTTCTTGTAGCAACTTTTAAGAGATGAGTGAATTTTTGGAGTGGTCAGAATTTGAGCGGGTACAAATACGTACGGGTACAATAATTCGAGCTGAAGTTTTTGCCGAAGCCAAAAAGCCCGCTTACAAACTTTGGATAGACTTTGGGGTGGAGCTTGGGACAAAAAAATCATCGGCACAGCTCACTGCTCATTATAGCGTTGATGAATTGATTGGTAAACAGATAGTTGCAGTAGTCAATTTCCAACCGAAACAAATAGGCCCAATACACTCCGAATGTTTGGTATTAGGTGCTTTAGAACCTTCCGGTGGAGTGGTATTGCTCCAAACAGAGAGGCCAATTGCTAACGGTTTGCGAATAGCCTGATTAATAAATCAGCTGTTTCTTATGCACCTTTGTGTTTTCGGAAGTGAACTCCCAAAAGTACATGCCTGCAGGTAACATTTGAAGGATAAGCGCGTTAGTGCCCTCCGTAATCTCACCCATGTACAACTGTCTACCACTCGCATCGAGCAATGCTACTTGCATTCGCTGCGATGATGATATGGTGAAATGATCTTTACCCGGATTAGGAAATACGCTAATTCCTAAATCATCCATTTGTTTTACCGAAGTGAAAACCAAGTTGTAACATGCACTGGTGTCGATACAATTTTGGTTACTCACGCGCACTGCATAGGTTCCCGAAGTAGTGGGCGTAAATTGGCGTGAATTGGCGTTAGAAATCACGGTAAAACCAGTATTGCAGTTGAGCCATTGATAATTCACGTTGATAGCTTGTGCTGTTAATTGATTATTGAGCTGAACAACGTTAAGGTCGAGGCTGTCAACTACCACTTCCTGAGTTTGTGTACTTGTATTACCAGTCGAATCGGTGAACGACCAGATAATGTTGTAGGTGCCTGCTGTGTTTAATGGCAAGGGTACATTGCTTTGACCCACTATGGTTCCCGAACAGTTATCTAAGGCCGCAGGCGCTGCTAAAGAGAGTCCGCATAGACCCGTTACACGCGGCAAATTGGCAAGCAGTGGAACTGGAGCTAGCGTATCGCGTACTACAAGTACAATAGAGTCGCAAGGTCCGGGAGCAATACAACTTCCTTCAGCTCGTGCATAATACGTGGTGGTCACGTTCGGACGGACAAAAATATTAGTGCCACTTCCCAGTGAGGTGCCACCACAACTTCCTGCATACCAACGCCATGAGGTGGCTGAGCCCAAGTTTCCTGTAAGACTTAAACTCACTAGATTACCCGGACATTGCAGGGTGGATGTAGGTCCGCTAATGAGTGGTTGCCCTGCTCCTATAGCGCCCCCATTGGCGGTAAGTCGGGCCACACGACCAGTAGCTATGCCACCGATTTGAGAGAAAACACCTCCTATGATTAAACTAGAGTCGGGCAGCTCTATCACCGAGTGTATTGTACCATTGGAGGAGGCACAGCTCGCTGAGGGGAAAAGCAACCCTCCAAATTGATCCAATATGGCCACACGATCACTAGGTAGTCCGTTCACCGTTGTAAAATCACCACCTATAAACGTATTGCCATTTTTTTGCACTTTTAAGGCTCTCAAGGTACTGTTCACCCCTAAACCGGGTGTAAACGAACTATCCAATGCTCCATCGGGCATGAGCCGTACAATTCGATTAATCGACTGACCGTTAAAAGTGGTAAAACCACCTCCTACTACAATACGCCCATCGGAAGTTAAATCGATTGCGAGAACCGGCCCACCAAATCCACTTCCTATACGAAAAGTGGTGTCCAATTGCCCATTCGGATGAATTCTAAAAAGTCGGCCAACCGGCTGTCCATTGTAAAGCGTTACCGTTCCTCCTATCAAAACTTTGTCGTCGGGCTGTATGTAGATTACCTCTATAAGTTGATTGGTCCCCGTACCACCTACATTAAATGTTGTGTCGCGTTGACCGTTGGCCAGCAACTTTACTGGCTGGCTTATCAAATTCCCTTGAAGTCGATTAAAAAATCCACCCACGAGCACATCTCCGTTTGTATATGCATCTAATCCCGTGATTTCATTGTTGAAACCAGTGCCTATGGCAAAAGAAGGATCGGCAGCTCCTGAAGTATCTATTCGTAAAAAATTACCATGAGTAACGCCTTGATACGAGCCGAATGCACCTCCCAAATACACTTTCCCATTCGGCAAGGCTTTTAACTCTTGTATTCGTGTATCCACTCCTGTACCAACCGAAAAACTGCCATCGCGGTTGCCGTTGGCTAATGTACGCACCAAACCTTTACCCGAAACTCCACCATACGTCAAGAATGACCCGCCTAGCAGGACTTTCCCATTTGGGGTGAGTTCTACAGCATGGATGGCTCCATTGGCGCCTCCCCCAACTGGAAAAGCCGTATCGAGTATGAGGCTCTGAGCAAAGGCAGATGTTACAGATAGAACACAACAAATCAACAATCGGTAAACCATGAGGCCTAAAACATTGGTTTTGAGCTTGAAATATACCAAACGTGCTTTAATAAGCAACAAACTTGGCCCAAATTCTAAACCACACCGCTGAAAGCACTACTTCTTTTGATTTGGATTAGCTTCCCACTTCTTCCAATTCGTGTCGGCTTGTCGTTTCAGCTTAGGTTCATTTTTGTTCCAGTCGAGCAAGGTATTCGTGAAAAACTTATTGTAGAAGAGATAGGCTTTCCCGTCGATGATTTTGAAGGTTTTTGGATCTACCTCTACTTTCTCGCCATAATCACCCATGGCAAAAGCACACCACCCACCGTAAGCAGGCAGATACTTTTCGGGTGAAGCCAAAAAAAGCTCTTTGTTTTTGACAGATGAAAACCAATAAATGGTGTCTTTATAGCGTACTGCAAGTTTTGCACTTCCCTTTACGGCCGCATTTTCACGCAGGTAGGAAACAGGATCATATCCTTCTATGGCCACCCCTTCTTTATTGGTATTGAGATGTTGAGCCCATAACTCAGTTTCAGAAAGCAGAAAGAAAATTGAGCTCAGCAGAATAACGGCATACTTGTTCATTTTCATGGATGTATAATTTGTATTTTTTGGTAAACGGGATAATGATGATTCACGAGTAAGTAAATGCCAGCTGGCAACGGAGGAAGTAAGATGCTTTGTTCGTTTGAACTCGAATTCAAGGCATCAACAGAGGTCACAATTTGCCCTTGTATATTTCTGATGTGCCATTTGGCACCCATGGAGCTACTTGTACGAATCGTAAGCACCTGTCCATTTTGAATAGGATTCGGATATACCTGAATTTTCGATAAACTTGGTATATTATTTATATTATTTACAATAGGCTTATCAAATGCCGCTTGATAAACTTCTTTGGATGTGGCATTCTGCACGAAAGCTACTGCTCTCAACTGACTTTTCCTTTTGATTTTGGCAAGCTTCCACGCGAAATAAATATTGGTATCAACGTTCACAACCAAATTATTAAGTGATACACCCAATGCATCTGGTATCATTTTACGCATCACAAACGAATAGGCGTTCAAACTATTCGCACCTGGGCTGGCTGCGTAACTACTCTTGAGCACTTCTTCCTCTGTAACCGCAAGATGTAATCGAATGTCACCTGCTGAAAGAGTAGAGTCGATAAGTCTAATGCTTACATAAAGTTGTAGCGAATCGTCGTTGGTAAGGCTTGTGCGAACTTGAATTTGAAATTTGGGTGTAACGGCTTGCCTAGCAGTAAACTGACTTTGCATTTGGCCGATGAATGTAGCCGTACTTGCTCGATATACATTTCCATCTAGAATGCTGTGAGGCACGCCATTTACGCCGTAATACGCTATTCTCACATTGGCATCCGTGGGGTTTTCTAGGTGCATAGAATCTAAATATGGAAAGCTTGCATGATACGCTATGGCTACAACCGATGAGGCATTGTTTCTCGCAAATTGATAAACTGGCGGTGTGCTACTCGCACAAGGGGGGCATCCCGAATTGGTGAATTGCTCAACAAGAACAAGCTTGTTGGTAGTTTGCCCAATTCCTTCAAGGCAAAATATCGTGGCGATTATACTAAGAGCTACTGCTTTCATTTTCGAAGATTTTATCAAAGCAACACAATCCCGAAGTGCGACTTTGTCGGCTGGGCGACAAATCAGCTAAAAGCTTGAAACCAAATTTGCAGAAGTGTCGGATAACCGACAAAGTCAATGCTAATGCTAGCGAATATTTGTGTTCAAATTATTTCAACCCTATGGAAAATCTAACATTTAAATCACGTGCAACACAACTCGTACGTTTGGTGTGTGCGGTAATCCTTTTGCAAACCCTCTTTTTTAAGTTTGGAGGTGCTTTAGAATCCGTTTACATCTTCGAAACTGTTGGCCTCGGAACGCCTGGCCGAATTGGCACCGGAATCATGGAGCTTATTGCAAGTATATGCCTGTTTGTTCCTCGCTTGCGATTATGGGGTGCTTTACTTGCCGTTGGATTGATGGCAGGAGCTATCATGTCGCACTTGACGGTACTCGGCATAGAAGTGTTAGGCGACCATGGCAAGCTGTTTTTCATGGCCATAACCGTCTTCGTCGGCAGTATCTATTTGGCTTATCAATACTTCCCCAACTCAGATGTACACAACTTTTGGAAGCGCAATTTTCTAAAGGCTGTTTAAATACATTCAAAAGTCCATTTCAATGAGTTTCTACACCACTTCAAATGCAAATCCGTTGGAGCACCTAAGAGATGCCATGGAAGAGCAGTTGCTTGCTTTAAACTGGTTGGTCTCTAATTTATCGGACCAACAATATGCCATGTCGCTTCCTTTGCTCAGCGGAAATAGCATTGGCAAGCATGTAAGGCACATTTTGGAGCTACTTGAAGAACTTTTGGATGGGCAAAGCCGCGCGAAGGTGGATTACGACAACCGATCTCGATCGTTGGAACTAGAAGTTTCGACTACTGCAGCCCGATTGTTAATCTCTAACCAAATACTTAAAATAAACGAGCTTGACGCCGACAAATCGTTAGTACTCTTGGCGCAGTACTCTTCCGAAAATGATGGATCAATTGAAATTGCAACTTCAATTAATCGAGAGCTCTACTACAACTTAGAACATGCTGTTCACCACATGGCCATCATCCAAATTGTATTGAATTACACCCGATGGCTGGTGGCTCCTCCATCTTTTGGAGTTGCCTATAGTACTCAACGGCATCAACAACAAGGCTAATTGAGTATTTGTCGATATTCGTTCATTCAACGCTATCCAAAAACCGATGTACCACTTTTCGTATTTCAAAGAAACAGAGCAGCAGGCTATTCTTGACCTAATAGAGGAAAATCCACTTGCCTTTTTAACCGGCAGCTTTTTATCCGGTAAACAAGTAGCCACACAAATTCCCGTATTGCTCGAAGAGAGAGATGGAGCTCTTTATTTACAGGGTCATATCATGCGAAACACCGATCACCACAAAGCGCTGATAGAAAATCCAAATGCGCTTTTGGTCTTTACAGGCCCAAGCTGTTACGTGAGTGCTTCTTGGTACAGTAATCCTCAAATTGGCTCTACGTGGAATTACATGAGCGTTCATGTGTCAGGCCAATTTAGGTTTATGTTGGACAATGAGCTGGTTGATTTTATGCGAAAATTGACATTAAAGTTTGAAAAAGGAAACTCACAATCCCCTACCTATTACGACAATCTGCCCGAACAATTTCTTGGTAAAATGATGCCGGCAATTGTAGGATTTGAGATGAAAGCCGACCATCTGGAAAATGTTTTCAAGCTTAGTCAAAACCGAGATGAGAAAAGTTACCTCAACATCATTGCAAAACTTCAAGAAATTGGAGGCAACAGTGCGCTAATTGCGAAGGAGTTAATCAAGAGAAAAGCAACTCTTTTTCCTGAAGGCAAAGTGTGGGACGCTTCAAAATTTGACTCTTAAGATATTTTAGTGATGATAGCGATCAAGCAACTAGAAATAGGCGACCTGGCAACCTTTGCATCGCTTCTTGAAATCTTCAAAGAAGTTTTTGAAAACGAAGAAGCAGTAATTCATGAAGCTCAATTACAAAAGCTGCTTGCAGATCCCGATTTCATCGTTTTTGTGGTGAAGCTCAACAATCAGGTAATTGGCGGATTGACCATTTATGTGCTGCATCGATACTTTGGTACAAAACCAGTTGCTTATATCTACGATGTAGGAATCCATCCAGACTTTCAGGGCAAGGGTTACGGAAAAGCACTAATTGCGGAAGTTTGTAGTTTTTGTAGCCAAAATGGCTTTGAAGATGCCTATGTGGAAGCAGAAAGCGAAGACCTGGATGCTGTTTCCTTTTACTTGAGAACGAATTTTACTGAGAAACTAAACGCCACCCACTTCATTTATACATTTACCGATGGCAATTAGGCCCGAAATGCGATTAATCCCGATGAACGCTATTTTCAAGTATGCAAAAAGCTATTTAATGGTGAATATGCATGAATAAGTCATTTGAATTTTGCTCTTTTATGAAAACTGCTTCATGCACATTGCATAAGGGTTTCTTTCCTTTAATCACAAGTACGACTCAATTTGGTTATGAGTGAAGAAACGCAATATTGGTATTTGAGAAATCATAAATTGTTCTCTACCCTTTCTTCTGCCGATGTGAGGTCGCTGTGTATTATTAGCAAATACAAAACAGCCAAAAAAAACGACATCATTTATTTCGCTGAGGATCCCGATTCACGAATTTACTTATTGAAGAGAGGTAAAATCAGAATTATGGAAACCGATTCGCACGGCAATGAATTGGTGAAAGAAATCCTACGCACGGGTGATATTTTCGGCGAAATCACCTTGAGTAGTCAACCTGGCGTGCATGGCGAGTTTGCTCAGGTTATGTCGGATGAGGTCATCATTTGCAGCTTCAAAAAAGAAGATTTCGAAGAAGTATTAGAAAATAAACCGCATCTCGCGGTACAGTACACCAAATTCATTGGCTTCAAATTTAAGCGGTTAAAAAACCGCTACGCCAACATGGTTTTTAAGGACGTGAAATCCAGGATGATGCACTTTTTGAAAGAGTGGATGGAAAACGAAGGTGAAAAAACCCTTGATGGGCGAGTCGTGATTCAAAACTACCTCACCCAGCAAGATATTGCCAATCTGATATGTGCTACACGCCAAACCGCTACCCAGCTACTGAATGAAATGGAGCGCGAAGGCATACTTCACTACGATAGAAGGCATGTAATAATTGAGAAACCTGAGCTAATTCAAATTAAAAAAGACTAACGAATTCACCTCAAGCCAAGTACTGGTTATTGGCATTGGTAATTAAATCACGCAGTCGTCCTAATTCTTCAGCTTTTTCAGGTTTCCCCGCCTCCGTATAACTATGTATGAGGTTGTTGAAAACCCGAGTCAAAATATCGAAGTTATTGCACGGTAAAAAGAACCTTTCGTGGGGGTCCATCTTAATCAGCTTCAAGAACTGATCGATTTCCTTTTTGCCGAACACCATACCGCGATTGAAGGCATTGATGTAAAACAGTGGTGCTCGTTCCATCAAGGGCATTTGCATGGCCTGTTCACTGTCGTCGAGGTAGGTAAGCACAAAGTGCTGAGGAAGATTAACCCCGTAAATGGGAACCTTTAAGCGTTGCGCGATAATCATGTATAAAATGCACAGCGAAATGGGGTTTCCCTTTTTGCTTTCGAGCACCTTGTTGAAAAAACTGTTCTGTGGATCGTTATAATTATCGGTATTACCCGAAAATCCATGAACACGGAAGAGGATATGATTCAGTATTCTCACCTTTTCGAGTGCTGTGAGATAATAATTCATTTCCATCCAAGCGTCTATACGAATACTTTCAACTTGATTTCGAATTTTGGCTTCGTCTAAATCAGGGTACTGATAGCGTGCTATAATCAGCATGCCGTCGAGCAAATCTTGTCCTCCACTCAACACCCACAGCTGCAGTAATTCGTAAACATGCTCAAATTGAATCCGATGAATCAGGTTTTCAATTCGCTCTTGCAGTACTACATCGGGATGATCTTCCCAGGCATGCTCGAGCCGAGGAATAATGTCGAAACCATAGCGCAACAGCTCGTTGGTTACATGCATCACTACCTCGTTGTCGGTATCATCGAGCAACGATATCAATGCATCAATCTGTGCTGGATCAGGTTTCGACGGTGTCATCTTTTTCTAAGTGCAATAACGCACTTAAGGTTCAAATGCTATCCACAACTTATCCCTTTTTACGGCCTTTGAAGCCTCCCTTTTTAGCTGTTTTTGGTTCGGGTGCGGTTTCGATAATTTGAATACACTCGTCTAAACTTAAGGTTTTGGCATCGGTGCCTTTCGGAATTTTGTAGTTTGTTTTTCCCTTGGCGATGTAAGGGCCATACATGCCATTAAGCACCTGAATACCTGCTTCTTCAAAGTTGTGGATGATTCGGTTCGCTTCTTTTTCCCGCTTCTCCAGGATCAATACAATGGCGTCTTCCGCAGTTATTGCCAACGGATCCGATCCTTTAGGAAGCGAAACAAATTTGCTATCGTGCTTAACATATGGGCCAAATTTACCTACTCCAATGGTCATTTCTTTATCTTCAAAAACACCCAGCGAGCGTGGTAGCTTAAACAATTCTAATGCATCTTCGAGCTGAACAGTGTCTAAATGCATTCCTGCACGGAGGTTCGCATACTGCGGTTTGTCTTCAGGTTTGTTCAGATCGCTTTTAACCGCGACCGGCCCAAATCTGGCCATGCGTACACTAATCTGATGTCCACTTACCGGATCCTGCCCTAAAATGCGTTCACCAGTGGCACGTTCACTATTTTCAATGGTGGCTTCAACGTTCTTGTGAAAAGGTTTGTAAAACTCATCAATCATACGCGTCCAGTCGAGCGAACCCGTTGCAATATGGTCAAACTCCTCCTCTACTTTCGCAGTAAACCTAAAATCCATTACTTTAGGAAAGTGCTCCAGCAAAAAGTCGTTCACCAACATGCCGATATCGGTAGGCAACATTTTGCCTTTATCTGCGCCTGTAATTTCGGTTTTAACTTCCCTACTGATGCCCTTATCGTCGCGATGAAGCACTACATATTCCCGTATTTGACCTTCCAACTCTGAGCGCTCAACGTAACCTCGCTTTTGAATGGTACTAATCGTTGGCGCATATGTCGAAGGCCTACCGATGCCTAGCTCTTCCAACTTCTTCACCAAGCTTGCTTCGGTATACCTGCTCGGTGGTCGGCTGTAACGCTGTGTGGCCGTGGCGTTGTTCAACTCAACTGCTTCCCCCGATTTCACCGCGGGTAACAATACAGCCTGTTCTTCGTCCTGTTCTTCGTCGTCCGACTCGAGATACACCTTCAAAAAGCCATCGAAAAGTATTACCTCTCCTTCGGCTACAAACTGCTGTGGCAAGCCATCAATGGCAATACGTATGGTGGTTTTTTCCAACTCAGCTTCGGCCATTTGCGAAGCAATGGCACGCTTCCAAATAAGTTCGTACAAAGCTTGTGCATCGCGGTCTCCCTCGGTGCGATGCACATTAAAGTAGGTAGGACGAATGGCTTCGTGTGCTTCTTGCGCCGAGGCAGTTTTGGTTTTGAATTGTCTCGTTTTGCTATATCGCTCACCGTAGGCCGATTCCACCTCATTTTTTGCTGCACCAATGGCCAATTGCGATAAGTTAACACTGTCGGTACGCATGTAAGTGATTTTACCACTCTCGTACAGGTCTTGCGCCACCTTCATGGTTTTGGTGACCGAAAACCTGAGCTTTCGCGCGGCTTCTTGCTGTAAGGTAGAAGTCGTGAATGGCGGCGCCGGCGACTTCTTCAGCGGTTTCTTTTCGAGACTGGCAACCGTAAACGAACGGTTGTTGAGCTGCTCTAAAAAATGTTTGGCCTCTGCTTCAGTCGCAAAACGCTGATTTAATTCCGATTTGAAGGTGTGCTTTTTTCCATCGACCTGTGCGGTAAAAAAAGCATTGATTCTAAATGCACTTTCGATGGAGAAGCTGCGGATTTCACGTTCTCTTTCCACTACCAAACGCACAGCAACCGATTGAACCCTACCGGCTGATAAGCTTGGTTTGACTTTTTTCCAAAGTACGGGACTGATTTCAAAGCCCACCAAACGGTCGAGAACTCGACGGGCTTGTTGCGCATTCACTAGATCGTAGTTGATTCGCCTTGGGTTTTCGATAGCATGGAGAATGGCAGGTTTGGTTATTTCGTGGAAAACAATTCGTTGAATCTTATCTTCCTTCAACTTTAAAACCTCCTTCAAGTGCCAGCTGATGGCCTCCCCTTCGCGATCTTCATCGGATGCGAGCCATACCAATTCGGCCTGATCAGCAAGTTTTTTAAGCTCCGAAACAATTTGTTTTTTATCGGCCGATACCTCATACACAGGGGCATAGGTATTTTCAATATCAACACCGTGGTTTCCCTTTTTTAGGTCTCGGATGTGACCATAACTCGACTTAACCAAGAAGTCTTTACCTAAAAAGCCTTCTATGGTTTTGGCTTTCGCCGGCGACTCTACTATAACTAAATTTTTTGCCATCTGCTACTTCCAAACGCTTGAATAATCCGCAAATTAAAGGATTAGTAAACGGAAAGAACAAGTACTTCTTTGGAATACAAAAAGATTGCATCAAAACAGACAAGTTCCACCTCACATATAAATGCCTATTTTTGGCGATTGTTTTAACTTTTTAACGCCATTCATGACGTTGCAAAAACTTTCAGTCGTTATCCCTGCTTACAATGAGGGAAGGTACATTCATAACATACTCAATAGAGTTAAGGCTGTTGAACTCATTGGTGAAATCACCAAAGAAATTATCATCGTCAACGATTGCTCGAAAGACGATACCGAGGAAGCTATTTTAGAATACCAGAAAGCAAATCCAGCGTTAAACATTCAATATTTCAAGCACGAAGTAAATCAAGGAAAAGGCGCTGCCCTACGTACTGGCATTAGCAAGGCTACTGGCGACTTAGTAGTTATTCAGGATGCCGACCTGGAATATGACCCGCAAGAGTACAATCTTCTCCTCAAGCCCGTATTGGATGGTTTTGCCGATGTAGTATATGGCTCACGCTTTATGGGCGGCAACCCGCATAGGATTTTGTTCTTCTGGCATACGATAGGGAACAAATTCCTTACTTTTTTATCGAACATGTTCACCAATCTGAACCTAACCGATATGGAAACCTGCTACAAATTATTTCGTAGGGAAGTGGTTCAGTCGGTTACCTTAAAAGAGAATCGGTTTGGTTTCGAGCCCGAGATAACGGCTAAAATTTCGAGGATTCCGGGGATACGTATCTACGAGGTAGGAATTTCGTATTACGGTAGAACCTACGACGAAGGAAAAAAAATTAATTACAAAGACGGATTTAGGGCCCTTTACTGTATTGTGAGATACAACTTATTCAGCTAATGACCTTTCCCCGTATCGATTTCGGACGTTTTTTCACTGGGGCATTTGTAGTATGGTGCATCCTCATTTTGCTGGGGATGTGGGTGGATGTGATGGAAGTAGATGCCGCCCAATATGCCGGTATTGGCAGAGAAATGAAAGAAAATGGTTCGTGGTTAGAAGTGTTCGAGCGTGGAGAAGATTACAATTCATTAGGAAATCCAGATAAGCCCCCCCTGCTCTTTTGGGCATCGGCTGCCAGTTTCATCTTGTTCGGAGAAAACACCTTCACTTACAAGTTAATATCTGTGTTGGTAGGTTTATTGGGCTTGTGGAGCGTGTATCAGCTAGGCAGGCTCATTTACGACAGCCGAACGGGCAAAATCGCGGCAATGCTCTACGGCACCAGCTTGGGCTTCATCTTGATGATGAACGACGTGCGCACCGATACCCTTTTGATTGGTTGGGTTGCCTTTGCTGCTTGGCAGCTTGAGCGATACTTTCGAATGAAACTATGGAGTGCCTGGTTCTTCGCATTCAGCGGCATTGCACTTGCCATGCTGGCGAAAGGCCCGTTAGGCCTGATTGCCGTAGCAGCTGCCTTTGGCGCCGACGCAATCCTTCGCAGGGATTGGAAACGTATCTTCCGTTGGGAATGGCTACCTGGCCTATTGGTAATTGGCATTTGGCTATTACCGATGCTCATCGGCTTATACCGCCAATGGGGTTGGGAGCATGGCATTAAGTACTACTTCTGGACGCAAAGTTTTGGTCGCATAACCGGCGAAAACGTATGGAAAAACGACAGCTCACCTTTTTTCTTTGTCCACACCACACTTTGGGCCTTTTTACCTTGGAGTGGCATTTTAGTTTCGGCTTTAATCAAGCAACTGGCCGAAATACGAAGATCCCTAACCAATGCGCTGCCGGGTGAATTTATTGGAACTGCTGGCTTTTTGCTGCTTTTTGTGGCTATGTCGCTCTCGCATTTTAAGTTGCCACATTACATCTACATTACCTTTCCGTTTGCAGCTTTGCTCGCGGCCGACTTTTTGGCCGATATGCCCGGAACCGGGAAAATGTTCAAATGGCTCAATACTTTTCAATTTATCTTGAGCCTGATCATCCTGGCAGTTGTAGCTGTAGTCATATTTTGGGTATTTCCTGCTAGTGAAATATGGTGGGTAGTTTTTGTTCTATGCCTCTTTGTAATCATCCGATTTTATCTCCAAAAATCAGATTTGTTGTTGGAGATTACAGGCCCTTCGGTTATCGCAATTTTACTTTTTGGGCTTGTGGCCAACGCTTGGTTCTATCCACAATTACTCACTTTTCAGTCGAGTTCAAACGCGGGCAAATGGATTGCAACGCAAGAACTAGAAAAAGGGGAAGTCGGCTTGTTCCAAATAGGTGAAGAAAGTATTCATGCACTCGATTTCTACGCAGGCATGACCGTGCCGGCATACGACAGTACAACGCAGTTGCTTTCCGCAGACTCGCTTCAATGGCTTTATACGCATCCTAGTGGAATTGAAGCCCTTAAATCTGCCGGCTATACCACCGAAATAGTCGCGCAGTGGCCATTTTTCAGGGTAACTCATCTGAACGGTCGCTTCTTAAATCCTGCTACTCGAGCACAAACACTCGAAAAAAGATACATTGTTCGAATAAGCAGGTAATTTTGCGCCCCAGTCCGCCATTTTTAATGAAACTAAACCTCGACGAACCCGTATTTGAACAGCTGCATGCTTTTGCACAGGCAAAGGAGTCGGAATGTTATGTGGTGGGTGGTTACGTCCGTGATTTGCTGCTAGGACGTCCGAACAAAGACATCGACATACTCGTCATTGGTGGGGGTATTCATTTCGCTCGCGAATTTGCCAGTAGCTTGAAAGGTAACCCCAATGTGACCGTATTCAAGAACTATGGAACTGCTCGTTTGCCCTACGGCGATTTAGAACTAGAATTCGTAGGTGCTCGAAAAGAAAGCTATCGCGAAGATTCTCGCAACCCAATAGTGGAAGATGGCAGCTTGGACGACGATATTGACCGCCGTGATTTCACCATCAATGCCATGGCCATTCAAATTTGGCCAAACTTGGGTCAACTGGTCGATCGCCACAATGGAGTTGCTGACCTTGAAGCCAAAAGACTGATTACTCCACTCGACCCAAACGTAACGTTTAGCGACGACCCGCTTCGCATGATGCGAGCCATTCGATTTGCTTCGCAACTTCAGTTTGAGCTCGACCCATCTACCTTCGAGGCAATTAAAGCTAATGCCCCGAGACTCGACATCATCACGCGAGAACGAATTAGCGATGAGCTGAATAAAATTATTCTATCCCCTGTACCCAGTATCGGGTTTAAGTTGCTTTTCGACACTGGATTGCTGCACCGATTTTTCCCCGACATGGTTCAGCTGCACGGGGTGAAAAAAGTGAACGGCAAAAGCCACAAGGACAATTTTTATCATACCCTGCAAGTCCTCGACAATTTGTGTGAACTTACCGATGATTTGTGGTTGAGATGGTCGGCCATACTTCACGATATTGCCAAACCACAAACACAGCGCTACGAAGAAGGCCATGGATGGACGTTCCATGGTCACGAGGAGTTGGGTGCCCGAATGGTCCCACGCATTTTTAAAGAACTCAAATTACCCCTGAACGAAAAGATGCGTTTTGTACAAAAGCTCGTTCGCCTTCATTTGCGTCCAATAGCGCTAACCAAAAATACGGTAACCGATTCGGCGGTTCGAAGACTCATTTTTGAGGTGGGCGAAGACATAGATGCATTGATGAAATTGTGCAAGGCCGACATTACATCGAAGAATGAAGCAAAAGTCCGCTTGTATAAAAAGAACTTTACTATTTTAGAGCAGAAGGTCCTTGAGGTCGCGGAAGGCGATCGTCTTCGCCTCTGGCAGCCCCCTGTTAGCGGTCAAGAAATCATGGATTTTTTCGGTATACCGGCCGGCAAGGAAGTCGGCATGATTAAGAATTCCATCCGTCAAGCTATACTTGATGGGATCATAGAAAACGATCGTGAACAAGCTTTTAAGCTGATGCTTGAAAAAGGTCAAAATTTGGGCTTGACACGAAAAGGATAGTTCCTATTTTTGGCGCTTTCAAAACCACTCCAATCGCATGGCTATATATCGCTTCCGAGTTGAAATTGAAGATTACGAAGGTCTCTATCGCGAGATCGAAGTAAAGTCAACGCAAACCTTTGAAGACCTGCATTATGCAATCCTCAGAGCTTACAGCTTTGACGTAAAACATCCTGCATCTTTCTTTTATTCCGACGACCTCTGGCATATGGAAGATGAAATTGCCTTCAAGGATATGCAGTACAACATGACGTCGGACGCACTTCCGATGAACAAGACGCGCATCAGCGAGTACATCGACGATCCGCATCAGCGATTCATTTATGTGTATCAGTCCGACGAAGGATGGGCATTTTTAGTGGAACTCGTCAACATCGACACCAACGATCTAGGCAAAACAGGCCTTCCAGTGATGGTTAAGTCGGTAGGAGAAGCCCCTAAACAATACAACACCAAAGTGGTGGTAAAACCCGCCATCGAAAAAGAAAAAGCCAAGCCTGCAGCTGAGTTGTTGGATATCATTGACGATGAAACTCCAGAAGCAGCTGACGATTTAGTGGTATTTGAAAGTTTTGAAGCCGAACGTTCAAAAGGGAAATCGGAAAACCTCGACTTAGATTTGGATTTAGACGATGATGCTGGTTTGGAAGACGAAGATGAGCTGGATGAGGATGAAGACGATGATTTAGATGGCGATATTGACGACGATGACGACGATTTCGGCGGCTCGAAAGGCAAAGGCAGAGGTCGAAGTTCGGATTACGACGACGATTACTAATACAAAACGGGCTGCAATTCGCAGCCTGTTTCGTTTAACCGAACAAACAGCAGTTCCGAATGGCTAATGATAAACCTGTACTCATACTTGTTGTAGGTCCAACTGCAAGTGGCAAAACAGCCCTTGCTATTGATCTTGCCGTCAAGCTGAAAACATCGATACTTTCGGCCGATTCTCGTCAGTTTTACCGCGAATTGCCCATCGGTACGGCCATGCCCAATGCGGAACAGTTAGCCATGGCTCAACACTATTTTATCGCCGATAGGAGTTTAGAGGACCATTTAAATGCAGGTGCATACGAAAAGGAGGCTAATGCCTTGCTTGAATCTCTTTTTACCAGTAAAAATGTAGTCGTTGCTTGTGGCGGGTCAGGCCTATTTTTGAAAGCAATGGTTGACGGTTTCGACGATATTTCGCCGCGTAATGAGGCCATTCGCCAGCAATGGCAGCATGAATTTGATACCAACGGCATAGAAAGACTGCAATTTGAAGTGCGTTTACGCGATCCCCACTATGCGGCATCTGCCGATATGCACAATCATCAACGGCTAATTAGAGCTTTAGAGGTGATGGAACAAACCGGTCGCCCCTATTCTGAGCTTCGTAAAAATGAAACGAAAACCCGACCGTATCGCTGTATTTGGATTGGCTTATCGCCAGATAGGCCCGTACTTCACCAAAGAATAAATGACCGAGTAGACCACATGATTACTGCCGGTTTGGTTGATGAGGCTAGAAAAGTATACCACTTGAAAGAACACGAGTCACTCCGCACTGTAGGTTACGAGGAGCTGTTTGAGTATTTCGAAGGATCAATCACGCTCGAACAAGCCATAGCCGACATTAAAACCCATACAAGGCAGTTCGCCCGACGACAGATGACATGGTTTCGCAAAAACCCGGAAATACATTGGTTTAGCAGACCTGACGACCCCGAAATATGGAATCTGGTCCGTAATTTAACCATTCGATAAGATGGAGCTTTATTATTCACCCGAGCTAGTAGAATGTACCGAATTCAGTCTTCCTGACGAAGAGGCGCAGCACGCTTTTCGTACCAGAAGGTTGCCAGTTGGAGGAAGAATTGATGTAACGAATGGGGCTGGTCTTCATTTGGAGGCAGAAATATTGAACAATCAGCCTAAATCGAATCGACTCAAAACGCTTCGAAGCATCCAATTAGGAAAAGTGGTTCCTGAAATTCATTTGTGGGTCGCACCATTAAAACAAGAGGCCCGTTTTGAATGGATTATCGAAAAAGCTGTAGAACTCGGGATTAGCGAGATTCACCCCATTCTCACCAAACGTACAGAAAAGATTCACCTAAGAATCAATCGTTTGGAGCGTATTGCCATTGCCGCGATGAAACAATCGCTGAAGTTTTATTTGCCGCGCATCGTCGACCCCTTGCCTTTCGATAAGCTATGGCCCTTAAAGGGTAAAGTACTTTTTGCACACTGTATGGAGGGAGTAAAAGAAGCCATACGCCCTGAATTGTGCGATGCAGAAGTATACCATGTTTTCATTGGCCCTGAAGGCGACTTCCATCCCGACGAGCTGAAAGAAGCCCAAAAGTACGGAGTAACGGAAATAAGTTTGGGTAACAGCCGTTTACGTACCGAAACAGCCGCCATTACGGCACTTGTACAATTACATCATTCTATTTCGATAAAATGAAATTCTCTCGAATATATACTTTATTTATTTCCGTGCTATTTGGACTATCGACGCTTGCCGTTCAGGGTCAGGCCACGTTGAAATTTGCGAAACTAAAATACCGCGGTGGTGGCGATTGGTATGCCAACCCAACAGCTCTTAAAAATCTAGCGCGCTATTGCAATCAGCAATTAGGTACGAACATCGATTTGAACGAACAAATTATCGACGTTGGAAGCCCAGATTTATTTCGTTTTCCATTTGTTCACATGACAGGCCACGGAAACGTAGTTTTTTCGGTAGAGGATGCCAGTAACCTCCGTAAATATCTCGTTGGTGGTGGATTTCTGCACATCGACGACAATTATGGTATGGATACCTACGTACGCACCGAAATGAAGAAAGTTTTCCCAGAATTACAATTTGTGGATTTACCCTTCAATCATCCGATTTACCAACAACCGTTTCGGTTTAACAATGGAATCCCAAAAATTCACGAGCACGATGGCAAGCCTGCCCAAGGTTTAGGCCTTTTCTATCAAGGAAGGCTGGTATGTTTTTACAGCTACGAAACCGACCTGGGCGATGGATGGGAAGACCAAGAGGTTCATAATGACCCCGAGGAGCTTCGTACCAAAGCGCTTCAAATGGGTGCTAATTTGGTGAATTTTGCCTTCACACAAGGGTTATAGGCGCGCAATAGCGTGTACTAAGCTTGGGCCTTTGTAAATAAATCCAGTATATAACTGAACCAGCGGAGCACCAGCATCCAATTTTTTTTGAGCATCTGCAGCCGACAGGATGCCACCAACGCCCATAATCGGAAATTTCCCCTCCGATTTGCGCTGCAAATAAGCCAAAACTTCGGTAGAGCGTTTTAATACTGGGGCTCCACTTAATCCGCCAGCTCCAATGGCGTCAACCTCTTCTTTAGGCGTATGTGTCAAGCTACGTTCCACAGTCGTATTGGTAGCAACTATCCCGTGAATACCGGTTTCAAAAACGATAGCGACAATATCATCTAGCTGCCCATCGGTCAAGTCGGGGGCAATCTTCAGAAATATTGGTTTTGCTTTTTCTTGCCCATGATTGAGCTGGATTAAACGCGACAATAATTCGGTGAGTGGTTTCTTTTCTTGTAACTCTCGAAGATTAGGCGTATTGGGTGAACTTACATTCACGGTGAAATAATCTACATACGGAAACAACCCCAAAAAACAACGCTCGTAATCCTGTACGGCAAGTTCGTTCGGGGTAACCTTGTTTTTACCAATGTTTCCTCCTACGAGTATTCCATCAGGTCGCTTTTTTAATTGTTCAATAGCTTGATCGAGGCCAAGGTTATTAAAACCAAGTCGATTAATGAGTGCCTTATCTTCTGGCAAACGAAATAAGCGAGGTTTATCATTTCCACTTTGAGCAACAGGCGTGATGGTGCCAATTTCCATAAAACCAAAACCGAGCGCTTTAAACACTGGCATGTAGCGCGCATCTTTATCGAAACCAGCAGCTAACCCTACCCTGTTTGGAAACTGCAAACCGCAAACTTCAACAGGTTTGTGCACCTTAGGATAAAGCCACAAAAACACCCACGAAGTCAATGGAAATTGTACCAAAAACAGCAATAAGTCCATGGTTACGTAATGGGCTTTTTCGGGAGGCAACAAAAAGAGGATTGAGCGTATAAATCGGAACATACTATGCTTTGGTAATTCTTAACATTTCACGTTTACCGGGAGGACCGGGTAACTTTTCTGCCTTGCAGCCAAGTGCTACAAAGGCCCTGCGAATATAGGCCCGAATACAATAGGTAACTAAAACTCCACCTTCTTCCATCAAACTTACAATCTTTCGAACCGCTGCTTCGTCCCACATATCTTCTTGCGTGCTGGGGGAAAAAGCATCGTAAAACACTAAATTATAACGTTGTTTGGTTTCAAAGTCAAGCAGTCGCTCGCGCACTACGACACAAGGAGACGAACCGACATGTACTGTTGCGCCTTCAATCAGCTGGTTATACTGTTGCTGAATCGAATGGTAGAAAACATCAACCTCTTTGAAACTCCCATAATTTAAATTTTGAATCAACTCGAATGGCAAAGGGAAAGGCTCCAAGCCTGTGTATTGTACTTCAACTCGATTTTCAGCAGCCCACCGAAAAGCCAATGCAGCATTCAATCCAGTGCCAAAACCTACCTCGAGTAAGTTCAATTTCTTTAGCTCCTTGAAATGGTTTAATCCTTGTTTTTCAAATACATACAGCGACTCAGTTAAAGCACCAAATTGACTGTGGTAATGCTCACCTGTTTTGTGAAGAAGCACGGTATGTGAACCGTCGCGGGTGGTTACGATGCTATGGAGGGAGGCAGACAAGCAGGAATGTTTCAACAAAAATAGTTTGAAGTACGGAGGTAGCTTATTTTTAGGAAAGAAATGAGTAAGAATATTCCATTGGCCGAGCGCATGCGGCCTACAAAGCTCGAAGAATTCATAGGTCAACGACATCTCGTTGGCGAGGAAGGGGTTATTCGGAAAATAGTCGCGCGAGATGCCCTACCCTCGATGATTTTTTGGGGTCCTCCTGGTGTTGGCAAAACCACTTTGGCACAATTGGTAGCACAATCTACGCGCAGACCATTTCATATACTCAGTGCCATTCAAGCCGGCGTAAAAGACTTGCGGGAGGTAATTGGCAAAGGAAGCGGAAGTTTATTTTCTCCCATTCTGTTTATCGACGAAATTCACAGATTCAACAAAGGCCAACAAGATGCACTGCTTGCCGCGGTAGAAAAAGGCCAGATTACCTTGATTGGCGCTACCACCGAAAACCCATCTTTCGAGGTCAATGCCGCCCTTTTATCACGCTGCCAGGTTTATATTCTAGAATCGTTAAGCAAGGATGATTTGCTTAGTTTGGTGCAAAGATCGCTATCGGAAGACGATTACCTGAAAAACCGCGAGGTATACCTAGACGAAAGCGATGCCCTTTTACAACTTAGTGGCGGCGATGCGCGCAAACTACTGAATCTATTCGAGCTCGTTACGGATGCTCATCCCGACCCGGTACACATTACCGACGAGCTCGTCATGCATACCGCGCAACAGCATATGGCCCGCTACGACAAGTCGGGAGAACAACATTACGACATCATTTCTGCTTTTATCAAATCGCTAAGGGGAAGCGACCCCAATGCAGCTGTCTACTATCTAGCGCGTATGGTAGTAGCTGGCGAAGACCCCTCCTTCATCGCCCGTCGCATGCTCATTATGGCATCGGAAGACATCGGAAACGCGAATCCAACTGCAATGATCCTGGCCAAAAGCTGCATGGATGCTGTTCGCATGATCGGCTATCCTGAAGCGCGAATCGTACTTTCTCAAACGGCAATTTACTTGGCTTGTTCTGCCAAAAGTAATGCTTCCTATGTGGCCATTGACGATGCCATAGCCTTCGTTCAAAAAAGTGGAGATCAGGCGGTGCCTCTCCACTTACGCAATTCGCCTACAAAATTGATGAAGGAAATTGGCTATGGCGCCAACTACAAATATGCCCACGACTACCCCGGAAACTTCATTCATCAAGAATTTCTTCCAGAAACAGTGAGCGGAAAAAAATTCTACAATCCCGGGAATAATGCGCGCGAGAAAGAAATACGCGACCAACTGCGCAAATGGTGGCAGGATAAGTACAACTACTAAATACCAAAACAAACTAAGTTGGAGTCAATACACATATACTGACAAAGGAAGCAGTTCCCGTTGGCAAGATCTGTATCAAATTAAACTCCACCGATATCGTGCAAGTTTTACTGGCTTGTATTCGCTTTGGATTTAGAACTTTTTGAGACAGTATTCACGCAAATTCCAAACTATTCCTTTCGTTTCACGGTTTTACAATCGAACTTTGTAGCTCCAAAAATGATGAAACTCGTATGAAGCGTACCCACCTCATTTTAATCGTATTGATAGCTACCGCCATTGGGGTGATTATTAGTACAGTTGGCGACTCAAGCTCTTATGAAACCTTTGAAGTGGCTCGAGAGAATCCAGACGAAGAATACCATGTTGTAGGTACTTTAAGCCGTCCCGAGTCCATGATGTATAACCCTGAAGTTGATGCAAATTTATTTACATTTTACCTGAAAGACGGCAAAGGCGAAGAACATGAAGTGGTGTATTACGGCACGAAACCGCAAGACTTTGAACGGTCGGAGCAAGTGGTAATTGTCGGTAAAATGGAGGGTGAGCGTTTTAACGCCCAAAAAATCTTGACAAAATGCCCATCCAAATACACCGAAGATACAGTAGAAGTTAAAGAGCACGTAGCCACACCTCAGCCTCAGAATTAATGGACGTACAATACATTGGTGAAAACCTTTTGCCCGGTAAACTGGGGCATGCATTTGTCATCTTATCCTTCATTGCCTCTCTCTTTGCATTTATTGCTTACAGCTTCAGCAGTGCTAAAGTTGAAAATCAAGAGCTAAGCTGGAAACGACTTGGCCGTATTGCCTTTTGGATACATGGTTTATCCGTGATCGGCATCGTGGTTACGCTCTTTTTCATTATCTACTTTCATTATTACGAATATTTTTATGCTTGGTCGCATGCTTCTAGAGCACTCCCCACGCATTATATCGTCTCAGCATTCTGGGAAGGCCAAGAAGGTAGCTTTTTACTTTGGACATTCTGGCACATTGTCATAGGTCTAGTATTGATGTATTCTGCCAAAAACTGGGAAGCACCCGTAATGTCAGTTGTCTCTTTAGCTCAAGTAGCCTTAAGTTCCATGCTTATTGGCGTTTATGTTTTGGAGTATAAAATCGGTAGCAGCCCATTTATCCTTCTTCGCGAGGCCATGGAAGCCCCTATTTTTGCTCAAGCCAACTATTTGGAGTTTATTACCGACGGTAATGGCTTGAATCCGCTTCTGCAAAATCCATGGATGGTCATACATCCTCCAGTTTTGTTTCTGGGATTCGCTTCCACGATAGTTCCTTTTGCATTTGCGTTAGCCGGACTTTACAAACGAGATTACAGTGGCTGGATCACCCCTGCCCTTCCATGGACCTTGTTTGGCGTGATGATTCTGGGTACAGGTATCATCATGGGCGGTGCCTGGGCATACGAATCACTCAACTTTGGTGGCTATTGGGCTTGGGATCCCGTCGAAAATGCTTCTTTGGTTCCTTGGCTCACTATGATAGGTGCCGTTCACGTAATGAATGCCTATAAGCGCACAGGCAATTCGCTCCCTACCACCTTCATTCTGGTAATCGTAACCTTTATCCTCATTCTATACGCCACCTTCTTAACCCGTTCGGGTGTTCTAGGCGATTCTTCGGTACACTCCTTCACCGATTTAGGCATGTCGGGTCAGTTACTCGTCTTCTTAGGCATATTTGTTATACTGGGCATTTATTTTCTCGTCAAAAGATGGAAAGAATTCCCACGGAAGTCGGAAGAAGAAAGTACCTATAGCCGAGAGTTCTGGTTATTTATAGGTTCACTGGTTCTTATGCTGAGTGCATTCCAAGTACTTGCCACTACCTCAATTCCTGTATTTAATAAAATCTTCGGCACCAATGTAGCACCGCCCGCCGACCCTATTGGTCACTATAACCAATGGCAGCTGCCAATGGCCATTCTGATATTAGTATTGACTACTATTGGCCAGTTACTGAAATACAAAAAGAGCTCACCAGCCGAATTTTACAAGCGTTTAATGTGGCCTTTTATTGCGGCAGTAGGCCTCACATTGGCCGTGTTTATACCTTACGAAATTTACGCAGGTCCGTACATTGCTTTGATTTTTGCATCCGCTTTTGCCTTGTTCGGGAACTTGGAAATGATGCGTACGCAGTTTAAAAAAATTAAAACTGCAGGCGCAGCAGTTGCTCATATTGGTTTTGCTTTGATGATGTTGGGGGTACTAATTTCATCTGCCCGCAAGGAAGTGGTATCGATAAATCAATCGGGCTACAGCTACGGAGAAAATTTTGACGAAAAGGCTAATCGTGAAAATGTATTACTCTGGAAAGACGAACCGTTGGAGATGAACGACTATCGGGTAACCTATGTAGGGGACTCAGTGGCCGAACCCAATCATTATTACAAGGTATTTTACGAGAAACTCAATGCCGACCGTACTGTGGCTTATAGCTTTATGCTTACGCCAAATGCGCAGATTAACCCTAAAATGGGCTTAATAGCCAGTCCCGATACCAAACATTATTTAGGTCACGACTTGTACACGCATGTCACGCAAGTGATCGATAAATCAACCGTAAAAGATCAACCGGCCTACAAAGACCCGAAGGCATATACCTTCAAAGTAAATCAAGCCGATACGGTGATGTTGGCCGACAACCTGCTCATTTTAGAGGGCTTGAATACCAACCTAAGTGCTGAGATGGCGGAAAAAACGGCAGGAGCCGAAATAGCAGTTTCTGCCCGATTAAAGGTTAAAACGCTGCAAGGTGATCGTATGTTAGAGCCTGTATATGCGATTAAAAATGGCACCGAGTTCAGGTACGATGCGACCGACGAGGCCTTGCAAGTGAGCTTTCAAAAAATAGACCCTAAAAGTGGTACTATACAGTTGCTTATCGCTGAAAAAAATCCAGGTCCCAAAGAATATGTGATCATGAAAGCGATTAAGTTTCCGATGATCAATTTGTTGTGGCTGGGAACAGTGGTTTTGATCATTGGCTTTAGTATGGCTGTTATGGACAGGTACAGAGAAGCCAAAAGAATTGAAAGCCGTGCAACTGCCTAAACTTCATTTGCTCGGTACCGGTCGTTTGGCATGGTCACTCGCCAAGGCTTGGAAAGCAAATCACGGTGAAATTGGCACTGTATACGGTCGTAATCCTAGTGAAGCTCAAAGTTTGGCGACAGCCTTTGAAGGCACCGCAATTACACAAATCAATACCGAGAGATCAGGATGGCTTGTTCTTGCGGTTAGCGACGATGCACTTTTTCAGTTAGCACAAACACTTGCACCGAATCCCAATGTCCTAGTCGTTCACTGTAGTGGCACCTCCACCTTGGAGATATTGAACACGCATCCTTATTCAGCTGTACTCTGGCCCCTGCAAAGTATGCAGAAAGCTGGAAATGATTGGAGCACCATTCCTCTATTTACCGAAGGGCGCAGTATGAACGATGCAGCACTCATCAATCATATTGCCTCTACGCTTTCCAGTATAGTAGTGCCTACTAACAGTTTACAGCGACAGCAGTACCACTTGGCTGCAGTGATGGCTGGTAACTTTAGTAATGCGCTTTATCAACAGGTTTACAGCTATTTAAAAGAACTCGGACTTGATCCTCGTTACCTACTACCCATCCTAACGAAGGGTCTTGAGAACCTCATGGAAACGCCCCCAAAACTAAAACAGACAGGTCCAGCAGTGCGAGGTGATGAAAAGGTAATGCAAGCGCACCTTCAATTGCTTCGGGAAAAACCAGAGCTCATCCAACTGTATGAACTGATGAGCGGATTAATCGCGCGGGAAGCGAAAAAATAAGTTTATTTGCTCCATGAACGTTAAAGAGGCCTTCAGGCACATCAATACATTTGTATTCGACGTAGATGGTGTACTTACCGACGGTAGCATACTGGTAACCAATCAAGGCGAAGAGTATCGTGTTATGCACACCAAAGACGGCTATGCATTGCAGCATGCAGTGAAATGCGGATATACGATTATCGTTATTTCAGGTGGCAAATCAGAGGGAGTTTTGCTCCGACTAAAACGGTTGGGAATTACCGAGGTTCATCTTGGTATACACGATAAAAAAGCATTGCTCGCCTCGTTGATAGCGCGTTTTGGCTTACAACCCAATGAAATGATTTATATGGGCGACGACCTCCCCGATTTGCCCGCAATGCCTTTAGCCCGAATTATAGCCTGTCCGTCAGATGCTGTACCTGAGGTAAAAGCAATTGCCCACTATCATTCACCTTTTGCAGGTGGAAGCGGTTGTGTGCGCGACCTAATTGAACAAGTTTTGCGATTGCAAGGCAAGTGGCATCTGAGCAACACCACAAGTGCATGAAAGGAAAAATTGCAGTTTTTCGCCCCCTGAACTTAATCATGATGATGGTGCTCATGCAGAGCATCTTTCATTTTTTGATAAAGCCAATTTACAACTCCCTCGATTTACAGTTTGTACTCGATGAGTTTCATCATTTCTTGCTTGCGTTAGATTGGGCATTGATTGCAGCTGGCGGCTATTTAATCAATAATTATTACGACTACGAAACCGACCGTTTCAATAAGCCTGAAAGATTACAGGTCAGCAAGGAATGGCTTTTGAAGACTTATTTTCCGGTTGCTTTTTTGTCGATCATTCTTGGTGCCTATTTGGGCTGGAAAGCAGGGCTGTTAAACCTCGGCGTAATTGGAATCATCTGTACTTTTTTGCTCTGGAAATACGCCGAAGATTGGAAAGGGAAGTCGGGACTCGGGTCAGTAGTGGTTTCACTTCTAATAGCACTACTCGTTTGGTTACCTGCCATTTTCGAATTCGTTAGTTTAAGCGTACTTCAAACCGTAGCCCCTTATTCCCTGCGTTATCTCGTAATCACGCTGGGAGTTTATGCTGCTTTTGCTTTTTTAGTCAATTTAATTAGAGAATTGGTAAAAACTTTGGAAGACGAAAAAGGCGACCGCGCGACCGGCTGGAATACGTTTGCCGTTGCTTTTGGGGAGAAAAAGACACAACTCACTCTTTGGTGGTTATTCGCTATTGCAGCTGGTGGAATTATCTACATACTCTACTTACAATCACTGTCTTCGGATCTTTTACCTATGTTTTACACTGTACTTGCGGTGTTTATACCCGAATTGATTTGTTTGTATTTATTCTACAAAGCTCAAAAGAGTGGTAACTATAGCACACTTAGTAAATCACTTAAACTATGGATGTTCGGCGGTATTTCAACTTTAGCGGCCTATTATCTTCTTTTTCTTTATAGTTAATCATGTTGATCTTATCGCATCCTCTTGTCCTGGGTTCAGCCTCTCCACGCAGGCAACAATTGCTGCAAGGCATGGGATTTTCATTTACAACTCGGGTATTGGAAGTCGACGAATCCTTTCCTCCTGAGATTGAAATCACCCAGGTAGCCGAATTTTTAGCTAAGAAAAAAGCCGATGCACACAAGAAGCAGCTGAAAAACGAATTGCTGATTACTGCAGATACTATAGTTGCGTTAGACGGTGAAGTGTTGGGCAAACCCGAGAACATCGATCACGCGGCCCAATTGCTCCGTAAACAAAGCGGAAAGAAACAAACTGTTTACACAGGAGTATGCCTACTCACCGAATCTGAATTATACAGCTTTAGTGTAGCCACAGATGTGTTTTTTAGGCCTTTGAGTGAATCAGAAATCCAATATTATTTGGCCAATTACCAACCCTTCGATAAGGCAGGTAGTTATGGCGTTCAAGAATGGATGGGATATGTTGGCGTTGCTAGAATTGAGGGTTCATACACCAACGTAATGGGCTTCCCTACTTCCGAAGTATACAATGCCTTGCAAAAATTTGCTCTTTAATTCACAAATCAAAGCTAAAAGGCAAAAAATGTGCAATGCTTTCAGCCTTGAATACCTCATTTCCCATGCCCTTTAAAATGACCGATATGGCTGTCTTTTGTCTCTTTTCAACTTCCCTCAATACTTGGAGGCAAGCACCGCAAGGTACTGCTGGGTTAGTTGCGTCGTGTTTTGCGGATTGAGCAATAATTGCCAAACTTCTGATTTTCACACCAGGGTATTGTGCTCCAGCCGTGAAAAATGCAACGCGCTCTGCACACAAACCACTAGGAAATGCAGCATTTTCTTGATTACTTCCGCAAATAACAACTCCATTCTCAAGTTCAATAGCAGCCCCAACATAAAATTCAGAATATGGAGCATGAGCTGTTTGGGCAGTCTTTACAGCTTGGTGGATCAAATTCATTTCGAAATCTGATAAGTCTTTTGGATACGTTACCACCTCAAGTACACATTCTACTCTTTTGAATACTTTCATAGTTAATTTTTCAATCTCCTCGCGCTTGGTTTTGCTAATATTGCTGAAATTTTCAAATACACAGCTTCTGTGAAACATATACTCGTTATTGGCGCAGGCCGCTCCTCAACCTACCTTATTCAATACCTCCTCGATCATGCAATGGCACTCGACTGGAAAATTACGGTTGGTGACCTTCAACTCAGTTGGGCAGAATCACGAATAGGAACCCATCCAAGAGGTGCTGCTATTGCTATTGATTTAGCTGATGAAGTAGCGTTACGTAAAATAATTATAGAAGCAGATGTAGTCGTTTCTTTAGCCCCGGCAGATAAGCACATTAAAATAGCAGAAGTATGTCTTGCCGAGTCTAAATCGCTGTTCACAGCATCTTACGTATCGAACGAAATGGCTGCATTGCAAGAAGAAGTAAAAAAGAAAGGACTACTTTTTCTAAATGAACTGGGCTGTGACCCAGGTATTGACCACATGTCGGCATTAAAGATTATTACCGACATACAAGCAAAAGGCGGTGTTCTTAACGCTTTTCACAGCTATACTGGGGGTTTAGTTACCCAAGAGTCGAACGACCATCCTTGGCATTATAAGTTCAGTTGGAATCCACGAAATGTCATACTCGCGGGTCAACCTGGGCCAGCAAGGTATCTTGCCAATGGCGTAGTTCGCTATCTACCCTACCAACGTTTGTTTGCCGAGCGAGAAATAATCGATGTTCCTGGCTTTGGAAAGCTCGAAGGTTACGCCAACCGAGATTCGTTGCCCTACCGTGAATTATATGGTCTTGAAGAAATTGGCACTTTAATTAGAGGTACCCTGAGATTTCCGACCTATTGCGACGCATGGCATGTGTTTGTATGGCTGGGCATGACCGACGACAAGCTAATTTTCAACAAATGTGGCGAGCTTCGTTACCGAGATTATTTACTCGCCTTTTTAAGTCCAGATTCTGCCACTACGGTACGGGAAAGTTTTAGCAATACATTAAAAATTAAACTGGGTTACTCTGATATACTTATTTCTGATATCCTCACTAAGTTCGATTACTTAGAGCTTTTCAGCGATAGGACATTTCAAGTGGAGCAAGCCAGTTCGGCTCAACTCCTACAAATAATACTGGAGGAAAAGTGGAAACTTACTGCTATCGACCGTGACCTATTGGTGATGTATCATAAATTCGAATATGAACTCCAAGGCACAAAAAGAACGATTACCAGTACCTTGGTGCTAGAAGGAGAAGACAATGTTAAAACCGCTATGGCGAAGACAGTGGGTTTGCCCCTCGCAATCGCAGTACGCTTGTATCTCGAAAAGAAGTATGTTTCTACCGGAGTGGAGATTCCAAATAACCCGCTATTGTATCAACCTATTCTGCATGAATTGGAGGAATATGGTATTCACTTCAATGAATTAGAGGCATAAAAAAATCCTTGCTGATTATCTCAGCAAGGATCCTGGATTAGAATAATGCGAATTATACGCTAGCTAAAACTTTAGGTGCTGCAGCCAAAATTTCTGCAGAAGTACCTGAAGCATATTGGTTAAAGTTCTTCACAAATGCTTCTGCCAATTGATTCGCCTTTGCATCATAGCTACTTTTATCAGCCCACGTATTGCGGGGATTTAACAACTCAGCCGGTACACCAGGACAGCTCTTCGGCATCTTGATGCCAAAAACGGGGTGGTCTTCGAAGGATACTTGATTTAAATCGCCTTCGAGTGCTGCGGTTATCATAGCGCGCGTAAAGCGTAATTTCATGCGTTCACCTACCCCGTAAGGCCCTCCAGTCCAACCCGTATTTACCAACCAAACATTCACTTCGTTTTCACGTAGTTTTTTACCTAATAGCTCTGCGTACTTAGCAGGATGAAGTGGTAAAAATGCTTTTCCAAAACAAGCCGAGAAGGTGGTTTGAGGCTCGGTAACACCTACTTCAGTTCCTGCAACTTTCGCTGTATAACCTGAAATGAAGTGATACATGGCCTGTTCTGGTGTTAGCTTGCTAATCGGAGGAAGCACACCGAAAGCGTCAGCTGTCAAGAAAAAGATATTTTTCGGAATACCGCCCACTGAAGGTGCAACAGCGTTTTCAATAAAATGGATAGGGTACGCACAACGCGTATTTTCAGTTTTGTGTCCGTTATCGTAATCTACAAGAGTAGTACCTGGATAAAATTCAATGTTCTCTACTATAGACCCAAATTTTATCGCATTCCAAATCTCGGGTTCTTTCTCTTCGGTTAGATTGATACACTTTGCATAGCAACCACCTTCAAAATTGAAGATGCTTTTTTCACCCCATCCGTGCTCATCATCGCCAATCAAACCTCTATTCGGGTCGGCAGAAAGTGTTGTTTTACCGGTTCCTGAAAGCCCGAAGAAGATTGCAACATCACCAGCATCTCCAACATTTGCCGAGCAGTGCATACTTAGCGTATTGTGAAAATGAGGGAGCAAGAAATTGAGTACGCCAAAAATGCCTTTTTTCATCTCACCGGTATAGCCAGTACCACCAATGATGATCATCTTTTTAGTGAAATTGAGGATGGCAAAATTATGCTGACGAGTCCCGTCAATCGAAGGGTCGGCTTTAAAACCAGGGGCACATACGATGTGCCAGTCGGGATTAACGGTATTCTTAATTTCTTCTTCTGTAGGGCGAAGAAACAGGTTATGGCAAAACAGGTTAGAATACGCTAATTCGGTAACCACACGAATGTTTAAACGGTATGCAGGATCGGCACAAGCATAAGAATCTTTTACAAATACTTCTCTTCCAGCCAAATATGCTTGCATCCGAGCATAGAGTCTATCGAAATTTTCAGGGCTGAACGGAATATTCACGTCACCCCACCATACCGAATCTTCGGTGATGGCATCCTTGACAATAAAACGATCTTTCGGACTACGGCCGGTGAACTCACCTGTATCTGCAGCTAAAGCACCTGTAGCGGTAAGTTGACCTTCTCCCCTGATGATACACTCTTCGACCAATTCAGCCGGACTCAAATTCCAATGTGCCGCAGAAACGTGGTGTAAACCTATAGATGCCAGACTCGCGTTACCAGCTTTTAAACCAAACTCATTCATAATAAAAGTATAGAATTAGACGATTAGAAATGTGCCGCAAAGGTAGCTAAATCACGACTATTTCAATAGAAAGCTAAAATATTGAAAGTCAATTTCGAGTTTCTTAAAAAGTAAGGGCATAATTTACGCCATCAAACAAAAACAGGAAACTTCCTTGGATAATTATACCCTGACCATGCCCTCTCCATTTTTCATTTCCATGCTGCATCAACAAGGCACCAGTACCGATGTACAGTACGTCGAGTAAGGTATTGATCAAAAGTACTTTTCGGAATTTCTCCCGCTCAAGTTTTAAGTCTATCGGCTTACCTTCTTTTTTCTTTAAGTCGTAGAGCGCATACCCCGTAATTGCTCCATCGATTAATCCCCACGCGAGGTTTTGAACCCCCATTCCACGCACAAAAGCGCTCGTTGAGCTCAACTGGTACAAACCTACCCCAGTCGATAGTGTGCTCCATCCGCCCAAAACATACATGGCCTTGCGCTGATGATGCATCACATCGTAAGTGCTCGATTGATATAAAAAAGCCGTTGTGTCGGTTTGACCCGAAGCAACGGCTGGAAAGAAGCAAAGAAGAAGTAACCAGCGCATGCTGAAATTACAAATTTGCTATCGTTTTGTTTTTAGGGTATTTGATTGAGAAGGAATAGTCTAACTTCTCACCTACATTAGCTTGTAAATTCAGCCTCCAGCGCACTAAGCCTTTATCGTCTTGCAACTGCCCGCTTCCTAGTTTCACTTCCGAGACCTCAATGTCTTTGTTTGCAGAAACTGGAATTCGATCTTCAAGAATTAGTTTGATCGGGCTTTGATGCGCATTCTTAACAGTTATGGTATAGTTGAATGCTTTGGTTCTGCTACTACCCATTTTTCGGTCAGAAGTAAATGCTACTTTCTGGTCAAATTTTACCTGTACGCGTTTATCAATACCCAAAGAAAGCTCTAAAGTATCCGAATCAGCCGTTTGGAAATTCATCCAACTTTCTCCCACTAAATTGTTTTCTAAATAAATACGAGCGTTTCCTGGTAGCAAGTTCAGTTCCTGCCAATCGGTAACGTATGCCATTAAGATAACTTCCGACTGTTGACGAGGAGTTGCATAGTGTCCATAGGTATTTTGAAGAAGTTTTTCTTCCAAAGTAACCAGCTTCGCTTCATTATGACGTATCGTCACTCGGTCGCTAGGTTTATATTCGTAATTCAAGTAGTTTACCTGCTTGCTGGCAATGTTTGAGCGCAGGTTCATAAATCCACCCTCAGCATCCATCACCGCTGTTTCGGCTCGATACACTTTTGGCGCAGCACCCGTTTGAGGGGCATACTCCTGCATAAAATCCAATACCCACGGGTTTAAAACTGGCTTATTCACGTATTGGGTAGGTACTGCCGAACTAATGGCAATTTGTACATTTTCCCAGTCGATGGTGGTTTGTTGAATCACCTTAGCTTTTGCAATGAGTGTCAATGGCTTATCGAGACTTACAGCCTTTACGTCGTAAAACGGCTCCCAATAAACCGAAGGAGTCGTGTATTGTATTTCAAACTTTGCTAAGCCTCTTTCAGTATTGAGTACGTCTACTACCAATTCATAGGTATAGTCGGCCATACTGGCTTTCCTATTCTCGATTTGTTGCTGGAACAGCTTAATTTTTTCTAAAAGTTGCTTCTCAACCCGCTTCGACTGAAGTATCCGAATGTTTAAATCAGACAATCGCGTTTGGTAAAAGGATGCTAGCTTTTGTAGCTCAGCTACGGTTAAACCAGAGGTTCCTCCAACTTGTTTGTTCGCAAGTATCATTTGCTGCTCTTGAGTCAGCACTTCTGATTTTGCCTTATGATCTTCAAGTCTTTCATTGTATTGGGCAATGCTATCCTTCAAGCCAATTATTTCAGGGAGCTGATCGTTGCTTTTGAGATAATTCTGACGTAGCTCGTACCCTAATAGGGTGATTCCAGCACGGTTGGCTGTGATTCTAATGCTTCTATCGTCAATCTGGCCGGCAATACCCGTGAAAATCAGTTTCTGCTCCCCTAAGCTAAGATTTGTTTGAGCCTGGTGGGTAAGTTCTGCACCTTGAAGGTACACTTTAGCCGATTGGATTTTCGCAGGTATTTCAGCATATACCTTTACAGTTCCACACGAAACCAAAAACAAGACAAAAAGGATTTTTTTCATAGCTATTCAGTTGAGAAGCTTTTATTAAGCTAAATCCTATAACGCACGCTTCATGCCACAAAACGTTAAAGAAATCATAAATACATAAAAAACCCCGGAATTACCGGGGTATAATTATTCGATGATAAACTCTATGCGTCGATTCCTACCTCTATCGGCATTCGTAAATGTGCCGTTAGGGCCACTAGGACCAAACTTAGGTTCACTTTCTCCTCTCCCTTCTACCAAAATGCGACTCTCATCCACACCCATGGCTACCAAACGCGCCTTGACACTATTGGCCCGCTCATACGAAAGGGTGTTGTTAGCCTCGGCATTCCCCACATCATCGGTATGACCTACGATACGAAGCTTAAAGATCTTGCTCTGTTCCTCGTTTAAATACGCCACCAGGCCTTGAAGATTCTCCATATCCTTGGCTTGTTTAGCTCTACATTCATCTTGCAAGACTTTAGTCCGCTTGTTGGCACAATCCACAAAATCTGATTTACCCGATTCAAACTCAAGAGACTGCAAATCAGTTAGAATCTTAACCGTTTCTTGCTTGGTTTCGGGCATACATCCATGACAACTCAAAAGACCGGGAGTAGTTGGGCATTTGTCCAAATGATCGGGTAAACCATCTTTATCTACATCCATTGAAATTCCAGAACCATCTACATTAATTTTTTCGCGTCTATCGGCTCTTGCTTTCAAAAGCGCAAGTTCCTCTCTCGTCCAACCGCAATTGCTTTCACTCAAAACCGACAAATCCCAACGGGTAACCTCTTTATCAAAAGTGTCGGGCACACCGTCGCCATCTGAGTCTTTTTTCATTTCAACTTCCGACATACGCATCTGCCTTTCCAAAGCATTTAACTTTTCTTCGAGGGCTAAGATTTTGTCATCTTGAACTTTTTGTGACTTATTGACAAGGTTCAATTTATTCTCTAATGCATGTATATTTTCACTGTATTCGGCATAGGCTTGCTGCAGCAACGAACGGGACCAATACATAGATTGCCCCTGTCGGTTTGGACCAAGATGGAATACTAAACTCAGACTAAGTGAGCCTACTTTATCGAGATTTCTTCCAAAATTAACCTCGCCAGTACTAGGGCCACTTGTTTTCTGAATAACCATTCCATCGAAAGAATCTGAATTCAAGTTGCGCATTGCCCCTTCTAAGTCGAGATGAACTTTGTCGGTAACCTTATAAGAAATTCCCAATCCCACCGGTACAACCAAAACTAATCCGTCTGCTGTGCCTGCGTCGGTTGTAGGTAAAAACTGATTGGTATTTAAATTTCGAATTCTACCCTGGAAGTTATTCACCCCCACACCTAGGAAGCCATAAAAACCTAATCTACGCTCGTAAACCAAAGGCCTAAATTTATCCAAGGCCATTCCGCTGAAATTGAAGACAGCCGACATAGAGCCCTCAAAAAAATTAGTTGTTGCCTCCACGGGCCCTGGCAAGCCGTAATTAATGATTGCCGTGTTGTCTACCAAACGGCCCACTACATGGCCATAATTCAAACTTCCACGAACTCCAATGGCAGGTCCAAACCAATAGGAAGCATGTGCGCCAAACGTATACCCCAGATTACTCAAGTCGTAGTATTCTAAACGACGTATGTCATGGTATGCGGTTGTGGTGCCTGCCGTTAATCCCAACGCCCATCTATTTGGCAATTGGAGATTTTTTTTTGCACGTTGTGCCAGTAGTGCTTCTGGAAAGTTTACCAATGACATTGTGCAAATTAACAATAGTAATAATCTAGTCATATGGTTATCGTTCAATAAATTGGTAATTGTCAAATATGGGAAAATTATCCCAATTGCATATTAATTCACCTTTAACAACGGCTGTTAAACGAACCTTTGAGGAAATTGCTGCTCGAAGTAGGCAGGGCTATTTAACAATCTACTACCGTACCACGAAAAGAGCGAACCATCTACCAACAGAATCGTTGCTTGAGGGAACCGCTCTTGTAATTCATCTACATGTTTTTGACTAAACGGAAATGGTTCCGAGCTTAACAAGATGTAATCTGGGGCTAGGTCCTTCAATTTTACTGTTGGCACAACCGGGTAACGATCACCAAATTGGCTTGCCAGATTTACGAATCCTAATCGGCTGAGCATATCATCGATAAAGGTATTGCTTGATGCAGCCATCCAGGGCTGATACCAAATGAAATACAATACCGACTTTGTTGTAGTTGGCCTACCTAACGTTTGAAAGGCCGATTGAATTTGACTGTGCAGATAATTTGCTTCAGCTGTTTTACCCGTCATTTTCCCAACCTCCTCGATCATTTGAAGCGCACTGGCTAAGTCGTTCACATCACTGGCCCAAACAGGAT
The DNA here is from genome assembly GCA_943369355.1 of Chitinophaga pinensis. Lineage (GTDB taxonomy): Bacteria > Bacteroidota > Bacteroidia > UBA7662 > UBA7662 > UBA7662. The sequence continues at coordinate 535,952 of CALRMX020000001.1, forward strand.
AATCTTCCAGCATTTCTATTTGCTCGAGCTTATTTTCCTCTTTATTGGCAAGGATAAGATCAGGTTTTAATTGACGTATCAGGTCTATTCTTAAATTTTTAGTCCCACCAATGCGCGTTTTACTTCGAAACCATTCTTCCGGATGAATGCAGAATTTGGTTATTCCGACCACCTCAGCTTCTAAGCCCAAACTCGCTAATAGCTCTGTTTGCGATGGCACTAGGGAAACGATACGCTTTGGAAATGCCACTACTTCAACTTCTCGGCCTGTTTGATCGATGTAGTTAGGCATATTAAGCCAAAGCTTGAATGATATCGTGGTTGGTGATTATTTGAACAGTTTGTTCGTCAATTTTCACCAAAACAGCATTATTCGTTTTGTCGATATGTTTGGCTAAGTCGCTAAGTGCTGTCTCCTTTTCAACGAACGGAAAAGGTGCCTGCATCAATTCGCGAACTTGCATTTTTCGCGTTTCAGGACTATCCAAACATTTCAATAATAAATTGGCATCGGTTACTGAACCTACAAATTGATCTCCATCTTTAACTGGCACTTGACTAATGTTAAAGTGCATCATTTTATGCATGGCCTCTCCTACAGTTTGTGAGGCTTCAACCACTACCATTGGCAAGTGTAAGCGGTGACTGATGCAATCAATGGCCCTTTTTACCTGTGGCTGTAAAAACCCTCTCTCGCGCATCCAATCGTCGTTGAACATCTTAGCCAAATAACGCGTGCCATGATCGTGAAAAATCACGACCACCACGTCGCCTTCTTTCAAACGGTCTTTAAGCTGCACCAAACCAGCAATAGCCGATCCTGCACTGTTGCCTACGAAAATACCTTCCTCCCGAGCAATCTTGCGGGTATAAATCGCGGCTTCCTTGTCCGTGACTTTTTCAAAATGGTCGATCAAGCTGAAGTCAACATTTTGAGGGAGAAAATCTTCCCCAATGCCTTCGGTGATGTATGGGTAAATCTCATTCTTATCGAATATCCCGGTTTCTTTGTATTTCTTGAAAACCGACCCATACGTATCAATGCCCCAAACTTGAATGGCCGGATTTTTTTCCTTTAAGTAGCGCGCTACACCTGAAATTGTCCCGCCTGTTCCGACGCCTACCACTAAGTGTGTAACTTTTCCTTCGGTTTGTTCCCAAATTTCTGGGCCTGTTGATTCGTAATGTGCTTGACGGTTACTGAGGTTGTCGTATTGATTGGCTTTCCAACTATTGGGCGTTTCTTTTTCGAGTCTGCTCGACACGCTGTAATACGATCTAGGGTCTTCAGGGTCAACATTGGTAGGGCAAACGATCACCTCTGCACCAAGCGCTCTCAGTGCGTCAACTTTTTCCTTCGATTGTTTATCCGTGGTCGTAAAAATACATTTATAGCCTTTAACAACTGCAGCAATTGCCAAACCCATTCCTGTATTTCCAGAAGTACCTTCAATGATAGTATATCCGGGTTTCAGTTTGCCTGCCTTCTCGGCATCTTCAATCATCTTTAACGCCATTCTATCCTTGGTACTGTTACCTGGATTGAAGGTTTCTACTTTTGCGAGTATAGTAGCCGGGGTTTTTCCAACTACTTTATGCAATTGTACCATTGGCGTGTTGCCAATAGTTTCGAGAATATTCTGATACCACATGGCACAAAAATACCCCATTCGGGCGAATAATTCCGAAGGAGTCGGAAAAGTCTTGCTTAAAGTGCATTTTTGAACTTTATGCGAATAAGTGCTACCATCATTTGCTTGAACGAACAGGAGAACATAGTGGCCTGTATTGAGTCGCTTCAGAAAGTGGCTGATGAAATTATCGTTCTCGACTCGGGCAGTACCGATAATACCGTTGAACTGGCAAAGGGTGCTGGCGCATTGGTGTTTCATCAAGATTTCTTAGGCCATATCCGCCAAAAAAATGCTGCCGTTGCTTTGGCCAAGTACGACTATATTCTTTCGTTAGATGCCGACGAACAACTCTCCTATGAGCTGATAAACTCTATAAATGAAGTAAAATACAATACACATTTACAGGCATTTAGCATGAATAGATTAAACTATTTTTGCGGACAATGGATTCGTCACACGGGTTGGTACCCAGATCGTAAGATCCGCCTTTGGCATCGAGCTGTGGGAGCATGGGGAGGTACAAATCCGCACGACCGCGTGATTATTCGTGACGGTGTTGAAGTTGGCTGGTTGAAGGGAGATATCTTACATTATACATACCGACGAAGAGAAGATTTCGATACACAAAGTGATAGATTTGCTCGGATAGCCGCAGAAGCAATGTTCAAAGAAGGCCGATCCGCCGGTGTTTTCCCCATCTATTTTCGGGCTCTATTCCGATTTGTACGTGATTATCTACTCAAGGCAGGCTTTTTGGATGGAAAAGCTGGTTGGATAATCAGTGTAGGTAACGCTCGTTATACTTTTTTGAAATACTATTTATTGAAACAGTACTACCGTAAAAAAGGCTGATGTTTGTTAGTGGATTTACCTTTGTTAGAAATGCAATTAAGTACGATTATCCGATAGTAGAAGCTATTTTATCGATTCTAACTGTCTGCGACGAAGTGGTAGTAGCGGTCGGAAAAAGTGAAGATGCGACTTTAGATCTTATCCAAGGTATCGCTTCTCCAAAAATCCGGATAATCGAAACAATTTGGGACGATTCATTGCGTGAGGGAGGAAGAGTTTTAGCCGACGAGACGAACAAAGCCTTGGCTGCCATCTCCCCCAAAGCCGACTGGGCGTTTTACATTCAAGGAGATGAAGTTTTTCCCGAATCAGACGTAGCAGCGGTTTACAAAGCCATGCAAAAGCATGCAGGCGCACCAGAAGTTGAAGGGCTGTTATTCAAATACCGGCACTTTTATGGGTCGTACGATTACATTGGCATCAGTCGACGCTGGTACAGCCACGAAATACGTGTTGTACGGCCACAAAAGGGCCTTAGCTCCTACCGCGACGCGCAGGGTTTCAGAGTTAATGGACGCAAATTAAACGTAGTGCCGGTGAATGCCTACATCCACCATTACGGCTGGGTAAAGCATCCACAAAAGCAACAAGAAAAGCAACGCAACTTCCACAAAATGTGGCACGACGATACATGGATGAAAGAAAAAATTCCCGATGTGGATGCGTTTGATTATAGTCAAATCGACATACTCGAAAAATTTGCAGGCCAACATCCAGAGGTGATGAAAAACAGAATTGCTGCTATGAATTGGAAATTTTCTTTCGATCCGTTGTCGGCTAAGTGGACATTAAAAAGTAAGTTGTTGTATAGGCTTGAAAAGACACTGGGTATTCGGCCGTTCGAATACAGAAATTACGTCAAAATTCAAAATAAATGAAATATATACTAAGTATTATAATTGCATTTATTACTCTCTCTTCTTCACCAAGCCAGCACAAGCGTGTACAGGCGCTACTCCCTTTGAACTGCTCAGCAGCCCGAACGAAACCCGTTCGGTACGTTATGTTGCATTACACATCCAATGCATTGGCGAATCCTAAAAACCCATTAGATGTTGAGGCTGTTCTTCAAATCTTCAAAAAATACCGTGTATCGGCACATTATTTAATCGATCGTGATGGAACGGTTTATCAACTTGTGAGCGAAGATCGAACGGCTTTCCATGCTGGTAAAGGAAGCTTACCCAACAAGCCCGAAACTTTAAATGCTATGAATTCAATGAGTATTGGCATAGAATTGATGGCCGTAGGCACGCCCGAAGAAATGTTGAAGTTGGGTGTAAAAGATTATGCAAGTATTCCTGATGCTGCTAAAGGGTTCACCGAACTGCAGTACCAAAGTCTTTCAGAACTGTTGCTTGAAATTGCCTCTAGACACGATAAACTAAAAATAACCAAAGGGCAAATCATCGGTCACGATAAATATGCTCCGGAGCGAAGAGGCGACCCGGGGCAATTATTTGACTGGGAACGTCTTCCTTGGTCGCAAACTGAGTAAATTACCAACATGAAAGTGTTTTCTCGTTTTTCAATCTTTCTGTTCATATGGCTAATAACTATTGGTTCTGCCTTTGCACAGAAAAAAACTAAAATTTATCAGTTTAAAATACACGAGGAAATAGGTCCTCCCGCTTGGCGAACCACCCAAAAAGCTGTTGCCGAAGCCGAAAAAATAGGAGCCGATTACATTCTACTGCATTTGAATACCTATGGAGGCTTGGTCGACGCTGCCGACAGCATCAGAACTCGGCTTTTGAATGCGAAACCGATTGTCGTCGTTTTTATCGACAACAATGCTGCCTCTGCCGGCGCGCTAATTTCGATAGCTTGCGACAGCATTTATATGCGTAAAAGTGCCACCATTGGGGCAGCAACGGTGGTAAACCAAACGGGCGAAGTGGTACCGGACAAATACCAATCGTATATGCGTGCTACCATGAGGGCAACGGCCGAATCTACCGGAAGAGATCCTCAAATTGCCGAAGCAATGGTTGATCCGTCGGTACAAATCGCAGGAATAATCGATTCAGGGAAAGTGCTTACATTCACAAGTAGTGAAGCACTGAAGTATGGCTTTAGCAATGGAAATGCCGAAACTATGGGAGAAGTAATTGCTAAGTTGGGAATAGAAAATTACGAACTGGTAAAACAAGAACTAACCGCTACGGATAGCATTATCAACTTTTTGATTTCACCTGCCATTAGTGGAGTCTTAATCCTGGTCATCTTGGGTGGCATTTATTTCGAACTTCAAACGCCCGGTATTGGGTTCCCATTGCTTGCCGCAGTTACGGCTGCAATACTCTACTTCGCACCGCTTTACCTCGAAGGGTTGGCAGCGAATTGGGAAATATTGTTGTTTTTAATCGGCTTGATTCTTTTAGCACTTGAGCTTTTTGTAATACCTGGATTTGGTGTTGCCGGAATAGCGGGTATAACTTCCATTCTTGTTGGACTAATTTTTTCGCTGCTCGAAAACGATGGTTTTGACTTCCAGTTCACTGGGATGACGCAAGTTTTTAGTGCTTTACTTACCGTACTCATACCCTTCACCGTTATAGCCGTAAGCTTTTTTCTGTTCGGAGACAAATTATTACAAAACGGCCCCATGAAACGTCTGGTTTTAAGCGATACCCAAGAAAAAAATCAAGGTTATGTAATTGCCGAAAAGAGCTCTTTTATTGGGCAAACAGGTAGAACAATAACCCCTCTCCGACCATCTGGTAAAATTGAAATTCAAGGTACCCCACACGACGCAAGGGTAAAATCGGGTTATTTAGAGAAAGATGTTGCTGTGGAAGTAATTGGACAGGAGCGCTTTGAGCTACTCGTAAAACAAAAAGAAGCCTGACTTTTCTACATACGCACATTAATTCGTTCGGTGCCCCTTCCTTTTAGTACCTTTGTATCCCGTACACAAAGTCAGCCTATGGCATCGGTTAAATACATTTTTGTGACGGGGGGTGTTACTTCTTCCTTGGGAAAAGGCATCATTTCAGCGTCTCTAGCGAAGCTTCTTCAAGCGCGAGGTTATTCTGTTACGATACAGAAATTCGATCCCTACATCAATGTTGACCCCGGCACGCTAAATCCCTACGAGCATGGCGAATGTTACGTAACCGACGATGGCGCCGAAACTGACCTAGACCTTGGCCACTACGAACGTTTCCTTAATGTGCCCACTTCCCAGGCCAACAACGTTACCACAGGAAAAATCTACCAAACAGTAATCGAAAAAGAACGTCGTGGTGACTACTTGGGTAAAACCGTACAAGTTATCCCGCATATCACCGACGAAATCAAAAAACGCTTTCAAACGCTAGGTAAAAGTGGTAAGTACGATATCATTATCACCGAATTAGGAGGCACCATTGGCGATATTGAATCACTCCCCTACGTAGAAAGCTTACGTCAGTTACGTTTCGAACTTGGAGAAGGAAATAGTTTAGTAATTCACCTGACGCTCATTCCTTATTTGAGTGCAGCCGGAGAATTAAAAACCAAGCCAACACAGCACTCGGTGAAAATGCTACTCGAACAGGGGGTTCAGCCAGATATCCTCGTTTGTAGAACTGAACATCCAATTACCAAAGAAATTAGAAGGAAGGTAGGTTTATTCTGTAACGTACAACCCGAAGCTGTTATTGAAGCCCGTGATGCTTCAACGATTTATGAGGTGCCGATTTTCATGCTAAAAGAAGGTTTGGATAAGGTTGCCCTTAAAAAATTGCATATGTCGGCAGAAAAAGAACCCGATATGGAGCAATGGAAGACATTTCTTACGCGACTAAAAAAACCGCTCACAGAAGTAAGAATTGGGTTGGTAGGCAAGTATGTTGAACTAAAAGATTCGTATAAATCAATTGCGGAAGCTTTATTGCATGCTGGTACCGCCAACCAATGTAAAGTGGTTATAGAATGGATACACTCCGAACACTTGCAAGCCGATACCATTGCTGAACAGTTAGGCAATCTCGATGGGGTTTTAGTGGCACCTGGCTTTGGTCAGCGTGGATGGGAAGGTAAAATTGAAGCCATTCGCTATGTACGCGAGAATCACATTCCTTTCCTAGGTATTTGTTTGGGGATGCAATGTGCCGTTATCGAATATTCAAGAAATGTACTTGGCCTTAAGGGAGCGAATAGCACTGAAATGGACGCCGAAACTCCTTATCCGGTCATCGATTTAATGCATGAACAAAAAGCAGTGATTGAGAAAGGCGGGACCATGCGTTTGGGGGCTTATCCATGCAAACTCAAGAAAGGATCTAAAGCAGCTGCTGCTTACGGCGACGTAGGCCAAATCAAAGAAAGACACCGACATCGTTACGAATTCAACAACGATTTTTTGGATCGCTTTGAAAATGGCGAGATGATTATTTCTGGAGTTTATCCAGGTAAAAACTTGGTAGAAATAGTTGAGCTCAAAAACCACCCATGGTTTGTTGCAGCACAGTTTCACCCAGAATATAAAAGTACCGTAATGAACCCTCATCCACTGTTTATGAGTTTCATAAAGGCTTGTATGAATACCATTCCATACAGCCGTGTACAACAATCGAAAAGCAAAGTCAAAAACTCAGGCGAAAAAGTCACTATTTGAGTACTTTTGTGCCTTCGTAAATTCTACTTATGGATCGTAATTCGGTCATCGGGTTAGTACTTATCGGGATTATTCTCGTAGTTTTTAACCTCTATTTCTTACCAGAACCTGCTCCGCAGGATACTAATCAGCCACAAGAGACTGTGGTTTCCGACACGGTTAGTGCGCCTTCCTTACAAGAAAGCAATCCGCCAGTAGCAGTAGCGGATAGTCTAACTCAAGCCAAACTAGACGACGCTTATGGCGTTTTCGCTCCCTTTATTCAAGGTGAGTCAAAGTCATTCACCCTCGAGAACGACTTGATTAAAGTTGTTTTTGACTCGAAAGGTGGACGAATTAGCCAAGTTGAACTGAAAGAATACAAAACCAGCGATAGCCTTCCCCTTGTCTTGTTTTATCCCGAGGACAGCCGTTACAGTTATCAATATTCCACAGGTAACAGGAATATGGAAACTGCTCAACTCTATTTTGACGGGAAAATTGAGAAAAATCTAATTCGTTTTCGCCTAAACTTTGGTGAAGGTAAATTTATTGAGCACACCTATGCGTTGCAAGACAACAGCTATACTGTAGACCACGATGTTCGTTTGGCTGGTATGGATCAGCTATTAGCCGGCAATATTGACTATACCCGTTTAAATTGGTCGGTTCGTTCACCGCGGCAAGAAAAAGACTTGAAAGACGAACGACTGAAAAGCGATATCTACTACCGTTACCTCAACGATAGTCCCGATTATTTGAATATCACGAAATCTGACAACGAGTCGCTGAAGAATGCCGTAAAATGGGTTTCTTTCAAGCAGAAATTTTTTGCCACTACGCTTATTGCCGACCAATCGTTCGAAAGTGCAGAAATTGCAGGCGGTCCCACCGCGACGGATGATCGGGTATCAGACTATCAAGCAGAGCTCGTTTTACCTTTGAAGCACCAGGCAGAAGAAACCTATGGTTTTAGCTTCTACTTTGGACCGAATCACTATCAAACGCTCAAATCGTTTGATCTTGGACTTGAAAAGCAGGTTCCTCTAGGATGGGGCATATTTGGCTGGGTAAATCGGTTTATAGTAATTCCTGTATTCAACTGGTTAGACAGTTTTCATTTGAATTATGGGCTGATTATCCTGCTGCTCACGATAGTCATCAAATTAATCCTTTTTCCATTTACTTACCGCTCGTATCTCTCAACAGCTAAAATGCGTGTGCTCAAGCCCGAAATGGATGAGATTAAAGCACGCTTTGAGGGTGATGCCACCAAAATGCAGGCGGAGCAAATGAAGCTTTTTCAGAAAGCAGGCGTGAATCCACTTGGGGGATGTTTACCGTTACTCTTACAGCTGCCTATTCTAATTGCGTTATTCAACTTCTTCCCAGCATCGATTGAACTTCGTCAACAAGCTTTCTTGTGGGCCGACGACCTTTCGACTTACGATAGCATTTGGACGTTTGGCAAGTTACCGGTGATCGATTTTATCTACGGCGATCACGTGAGTTTGTTCACCATCTTGATGACGCTCTCTACGTTACTGTATACCCGCATTAACAACCAAATGGCGGGTGTTACCGGACAGATGAAAGTGCTTAGTTATTTGATGCCGGTGATGTTTTTGGGTATCATGAACAATTACTCGGCAGCATTGAGTTATTACTACTTTTTAGCTAACATGATTACTTTCGGCCAACAATGGGTCATCCGAAAGTTTGTGAACGACGATGAAATTCACCGCAAGATTCAGGAAAACAAAAAGAAACCTGTTAAAAAATCAGGATTTCAGGCACGTTTAGAAGCTCTTAGCAAACAAGCTCAAGACGCCCAAAAGCAACGTAAAAAGTAAACTTAAAGCCTCGGAATTCCGAGGCTTTTTAGTTTATACCAACTTGAAAGATATCCCGGATTTGGTTCAACAAGGAATAATTTCTAGTTACAAGAAGTTGTCGTAAATTCCGTACATATATTTATCGCTGACCGTATTATGAAAAGTTGGAAAAAAGTTATTCTCATAGGCTTTATACTGGGTTTAATTGGAGGATCGATTGGTTTATACATGTACTTCAAACCCGTAGAAAGTACTTCTGGAATGGAAACTGATGTAAAAATTTCAGCCACAGAACTCTTCGACGCTTACAGTGCCAATGAAAATGAAGCCAATACAAAGTATCTCGGAAAGGTCCTTGAAGTTAGTGGTGAGGTGATGGATATTCGAACAACGGATGCCGGCAGAACTGCTTTAGTTTTGGCAACCTCCGATGGAATGTTTGGCATACAATGTGAGTTGGAAGAAGGCGTTGACGCCACCTCAGTGAAATCTGGCCAGAACATTACTGTAAAAGGTGTTTGTAGTGGATTATTGCTCGATGTGGTTCTAACAAGATGTACCCTTTAACTATTTATAAATGAAAAAATTAATTTTAGTATTGGCTTTGGTGAGTATTTCTGGCATAGTATCGGCGCAGAAATATATGACACGCACCGGTTCGGTTAACTTTGTGGCAGAAGGTGCGGTGAAAGATGGTGTGAAGGCCAAAAATGAACAAGCTGCTTGTGTACTTGATGCGTCAAACGGTGAAGTTGTGTTCCAAATCTTGATTAAATCGTTTCAGTTTCAGAAGGCCTTAATGCAAGAGCACTTCAATGAAAACTATATGGAATCGCACAAATTCCCAAAAGCGATGTTAAAAGGAAGAATCAACGAATGGAAAACGATAGATTTAACCAAAAACGGCAGCTACAACGTAACTGTCACAGGAGATATGACCATTCACGGTGTCACGAAAAAGGTTACTGAAAAAGGCAAATTAGAGGTAAAAGACGGGGTTGTTCGCTTACTAGCTGATTTCAACGTAACCTTAGCTGATTACGCAATTGAAATACCGAAAATCGTAGAAGACAAAATTGCGAAAACTGCTCAAGTGAGTCTTTCGATGAATCTCGAAAGCGCGAAGTAATTCTTGTTAAAATCCGAATGCCAAAGCCCTCTTTCGAGGGCTTTGGTCGTTTATGGCGGGTGAAATAGTTAGAAATACCAATTATGAGGCTTTCAGAATGACGAATGACTTCGACAAAGGATCCAACACTTGGGTACAAAGTTCCACGAAGGCTGGCCCTTCTTGCAGGTAGAAATTCATAAAATTATCATGTCGCTCTTGAAGGTGCTGATCGGGAAAAAGTTTGGCTTTTAGCAGTTTGATTTGATTGATACTGGTTTCATGACGCTGTTTCTGCGCTTTTTTCACCCGTGCTTCCAAAGCCTTTAATTGCCCTTCTACTTTCTTTCCTTCTGCCAGGGCAGCTGCCTTTAAACTGGGGTCCACTTTTTCAATGTGATTAGCCAGTTTTACGAACCAAGCTTCTAGTTCGGTAAGTTCTGTATCAATTTCAAAAATTTCCTTCTCTTGCTCTTGTAGGTGGTCTACAATAAGCGCTTCTACTGGCTCAAAAAATCGTTCGATTGTAAAACCCAGCTTATCTAACTTCGTCTGCGAAGACCTATCTACATAAATCGCCGAACTACGCAGCAACACTGCGGGCATTGAAACTTCGTATAGCTCAAAAACAGGCTTCAGCAACATCCAATAAGCTACTTCTGCCCCACCTCCGATAAAGGCTACGTTCGGCAAAACCAATTCCTGATAAACAGGGCGCAAAACAACATTTGGGCTGAATGCTTCGGGACTGGTGTGCACCAAATGCAGCAATTCTTTTTCAGACCAGCTTCGTTGATTATTCACGGTCTTAAACGTGCCCTCTTCGAAAATTATACGCTCCCGAATACCGTCTTCAATCCAAAACAAATTGATCGGACGAGGAAAAATTTGGCTCGGATATCCTGCCTTATTTAGTCTTTCTGCCGTTTTTAATACAAGCGCTTCCGATTCACGACCAACAAGCTCGCGCTCTACGATTGTACTAAATTGTTCCTTTAACTCCTTGTCGTCGCCATCAACTATCACTAAGCCGAATTTCCCAAATAACCTATTGACCATTTTTCTGGTGGCAAATGCCCAGGTATATTCTGGTCGATAGCAATCAAGCAAAATTGATTTTAATTCTTCAGCCTCTTGTTTGTCACCCAATAATTCCAAAACTTGATTCAGAATTGGGGTAAGCGTTTGAAGTGGCATTCTACCCACCGGGCCCTTGAGCCCGTTCTCCCACTTTATCTCGTGGTTAAAAAGATGGATGTGGTTTAACTCCTCTAAATCATGATCTTCGGATCCCATCCAATACACGGGCACAAAGTGTGTATCGCTTATTTCATTCTTTAAACGATTGGCCAATGCGATGGTGCCGGCAATTTTATAAATGAAATAAGCAGGTCCCGTAAATAAATTAGGCTGGTGAGCCGTTATAACCGTAAACGTATTTTCATTTCGGAGTGCTACTAATTGTGCTTCCAGCTCTTGAGTACGTTCAATTTCACTGTATTGCCGATAAAGAGCATTAACCAGCACTTCACGTTGATTCAAGGAGAAGTTCTTTTTCTGCGCTAGTGCATTTTTAACTCCATCTAAATCAAAACTATGGGGGGCAAATGCCATTAACTCTGGCTTTCCGGCTAAATAATCAAGTGCCAAACGGCCAAATGACGCCGTTTTATCGAAGGTGAGAGTTTCTATCCGCATCAGTGTATTGGGTCTCCGTATAAGTCAAAAGCATCTGCCTGTGTAATACGTACTTTAGCAAAATCACCAACGCGCACAAAATGGTTCCTTGCGTCTACCAATACTTCATTGTCTACTTCGGGCGAGTCAAATTGAGTGCGCCCTACGAAGTACTGCCCTTCTTTACGATCAAAGAGCACATCGTAGGTGTTGCCTACTTTTGGCTCATTCAACTCAAAACTGATTTGTTGTTGCAATTCCATAATTTCATCGGCTCTCGCTTCCTTGAGCTCTTGTGCAACATCGTCCACTAAGTTAAATGCAGCTGTATTTTCCTCATGTGAATACGGGAATACTCCCAAACGATCGAATCTGTTCTTTTCGATAAAAGCCAAATGCTCTTCATGATGTTGTTGTGTTTCTCCGGGGAAACCTGTAATCATGGTAGTACGAAGGGCTATGCCTGGTACTTCGCTTCGGATGGTATCAATAAGTGCCTGTGTACGCTCAGCCGTGATCCCCCTACGCATTGCTTTCAACATGGCATCGGCGCCATGCTGCAAGGGCATATCGAGGTATTTACAAATATTGTCTCTCTCCCTGATAATTGGCAATATATCTTCCGGGAATTGTGATGGATATGCGTATTGCAAGCGAATCCACTTTAGGTCGTTTACATCCGACAAACGCTGAAGAAGCTCAGCAAGGTTACGCTTCCCATACAGATCTAAGCCATAGTAGGTAAGGTCTTGTGCAATGAGCACTATTTCCTTAACTCCGTTCTTCACCAGGTTATTTGCCTCCACCACCAAATCTTCCATGCTTTTACTCACATGCTTGCCTCGCATGAGCGGAATGGCGCAAAAAGCACAAGGACGGTTGCAACCCTCCGAAATTTTCATAAAAGCCGAGTGCGTAGGTGTAGTGATGATTCGTTCACCCAGCAATTCGTGTTTGTAATCGGCTCCTAGAGTTTTAAGAATCCGGGGAAGCTCCATCGTGCCAAAAAATGCATCCACTTGCGGCATCTCTGCTTCAAGTTCATCGCGGTATCGATGCGAAAGGCATCCCGTAACGTATAATTTATCGACCAATCCATCTTCTTTGGCATCAATAAACCGAAGAATGGTATCGATTGACTCCTGTTTTGCTTGCTCAATAAAGCCGCAAGTATTTACGATAACCACTTGGGCATCGTCGCGGCTACTTTCATGTTCAACGTCAAACTGATTTGCTTTTAGTTGCGTGATCAAGTTCTCGCTGTCGACTAAGTTTTTCGAACAGCCGAGCGTAACCACGTTTACTTTGGGTTTTGATGTGTTTTTAGTGCGCATACTCAGCTGTTTGAAAAAAGAGAATCTACAAACACTTGACGGTCGAAAGGCTGAAGGTCTTCGATACCTTCTCCTACACCAATGTATTTCACGGGTATCTTAAATTGATCGGAAATACCTATAACCACCCCGCCTTTGGCCGTCCCATCTAGTTTAGTTAATGCCAAAGCATTTACTTCGGTGGCTGCAGTGAATTGTTTTGCTTGTTCGATGGCGTTTTGCCCTGTTGAGGCATCCAACACTAAGAGTACTTCGTGAGGGGCGGTTTCAACCACCTTTTTCATGACATTGCGAATTTTGCTGAGCTCATTCATCAACCCCACTTTATTGTGTAACCTTCCTGCGGTATCGATAATCACCACATCGGCTTGTTGAGCTACAGCCGACTTTAGCGTATCGAAAGCCACCGATGCAGGGTCGGCTCCCATTCCTTGGGTGACCATCTGAACACCTACCCGCTCTGCCCAAATTTTGAGCTGATCAACAGCTGCCGCCCGAAATGTATCGGCAGCCCCGATGACTACTTTTTTGCCATCTTGTTTGAAACGCCATGCAAGCTTCCCGATGGTTGTAGTTTTACCAACTCCATTCACACCTACCACCATGATTACATAGGGTCCGTTAGCCACTGAATGTTCTTCCTGCTTTATGCCTGAATCACTGCTTTTGAGCAACTCGGCTATTTCTTCGCGCAAAACTGCATTCAGTTGATCGGTACCCACATATTTGTCCCGTTTAACCCGGTCTTCGATTCGTTTGATAATTCTAATCGTCGTTTCAACGCCTACATCCGACGAAATCAGCACTTCTTCGAGTTGATCAAGTACATCATCGTCGACTGAACTTTTGCCGAGCACAATTTTCGCCAAACGAGAAAAAACATTCTCTTTGGTTTTTTCTACCCCCTTATCTAGCGCCTCTTTGTTCTTTTTGCTGCTGAAAAAATCGAAAAATCCCATGGTTACTCTTCTGAATGAAATATAAACACAAAAAGCTCCTCAAAAGAGAAGCTTTTTACTAGCATGTCTGTGTTGCTTATTTACTAAAATAATCTTTCACGCGGTCGGCGGTGATAAACTCTTCTTTGAAAGTATATGCACCACTTTTGTCCGAACGCTTGGCACGGATTACTTTCACTACTTTTTCTGCTTCTGAAGCTTCACGCTTCAGGGTAGCTACTACCTTCTTTGCCATGGATTACTTAATTTCTTTATGAACCGTTACTTTCTTGAGAATTGGGTTGTATTTCTTCAACTCCATACGCTCAGTTGTATTTTTCTTATTCTTCATCGTTACATAACGTGAAGTACCCGGCATGCCACTGGCTTTGTGCTCGGTGCATTCGAGAATTACCTGAACGCGGTTACCTTTCTTAGCCATGATATATTAGATTTTACCCTTTTTCAGGAACTTGTTGATGGAAGCCGAAATACCATTCTTGTTGATGGTTTTGAGGGCCGAAGTCGACACTTTCAACGTAATCCACTCACCGGTTTCCGGAATATAAAATTTCTTTGTTTGGAGGTTCGGATAGAACTTCCTCTTGGTTTTGATGTTCGAGTGGGAAACACTGTTACCCCCGATCACCTTTTTACCGGTTAAAACACAAACTTTCGACATTGCTATAGGTCTTTAACTGTATTTTTGCAGAAGACATAAGTGCCCCCGCAAAACGAGAAGGCAAAGATAGAATTATCAAACGAAAAGACAAAGGTAGAACTCTGAAATAATTGAAAATCTCCATGAAAACCGCAACTCTTCCCAGCTATATCGAAAACATAAGTAGTGAATCTGCCATTTCGCAAGAATTTGAATACGGCGCGCATAACTATCATCCCCTGCCTGTAGTACTCGAAAGAGGCAAAGGATGCAAGGTTTGGGATCCAGAAGGGAACGAGTATTTTGATTTTCTATCCGCGTATTCTGCGGTAAATCAGGGGCACTGTCATCCGAAAATAATTGCAGCACTGATGGAGCAAGCTCAAAAAATTACGCTTAGCTCACGTGCATTTTACAATGCCGTCCTCGGTCAATATGCCCACTTTATTACCAATATGTTCGGCTACAACCGCATGTTACCCATGAATACTGGTGTAGAAGCAGCCGAAACTGCAGTAAAGCTTGCACGACGCTGGGGCTATGAGGTGAAAGGCATTTCTAAAGACAAAGCGAGAATTGTTTTTGTAAACGGCAACTTCTGGGGCCGTTCCATCGGCGCAATTTCGGCTTCGACCGATCCCAGCTCAAGAAATAACTTCGGCCCATTTGTACCTGGTTACGATTTGGTGCCTTATAACGACTTGGATGCACTTGAATCTGCATTAAAAAATCCCGATGTCGCGGGATTTATGCTAGAACCTATTCAAGGAGAAGCTGGGGTAGTGGTACCCGACGAGGGTTACTTGCAAGGTGTACGACGTTTATGCGATCAATATCATGTTTTGATGATAGCCGATGAAATTCAAACAGGTATCGGCCGTACGGGTAAGATGCTTGCCTGTGATCATGAACTTGTACGTCCCGATCTACTGGTATTAGGCAAAGCACTCTCAGGTGGCGTAATGCCCGTAAGTGCTGTGCTGGCCGATGATGAAATTATGCTGACGATTCGTCCAGGAGAACATGGTTCTACCTTTGGCGGAAATCCTCTCGGTGCACGCGTGGCTATGACGGCCATGGAAGTTTTGGTTTCAGAAGGCATGATTGAAAACGCTGACCGCTTGGGTGTCATTTTTAGAGCAGAAATGCAAAAGTTGGTCGATCAATACCCCCTCTTGAATCTAGTGCGCGGAAAAGGCTTATTAAATGCAGTCGTTATCAACGACAGCGAAAAAAGTACCACGGCTTGGGAACTGTGTATCAAAATGAAAGAAAACGGGCTGTTGGCTAAGCCTACCCACGGCAATATTATTCGCTTGGCGCCACCATTGGTGATTACTGAATCACAATTGATGGAGAGCTTGAACCGTTTTGAAACTGCCCTCATTCAATTTCAGGCTTGATTCAAAGCTGCAGACTAAGGCATAAAAAAAGCTGCTTCGATGTCGAAGCAGCTTTTTTAAGGTCTTTTACGGTCTTATTTCACCTTGTTCACTACTGCAGTGAAAACTTCGGGGTGATTCATGGCTAAGTCGGCAAGTACCTTGCGGTTGATAGCGATTCCCGACTTGCTCACTTTATTGATGAACTGAGAATACGACAAACCTTCGGTGCGTGCAGCAGCATTGATACGAGTAATCCAAAGTGCGCGGAAATGACGCTTTTTTGCTTTACGGTCACGGTAAGCGTAACCTAAGCCTTTTTCAACGGCATTTTTAGCTACAGTGTAAACGGTCGAACGGGTTGTGAAATAACCCTTCGCCATTTTCATGATTCTTTTACGGCGTGCCTTTGAGGCGACGTGGTTGACTGATCTAGGCATAATTTTTAATTTTTATCAGTGGTCGTGAGACACTTGCAAACTGACTCGATTATTTTCCGATGGTTAATAGACGTTTGATCAATGCTTCATTGGTTTTGTCAACCAAAGCACTGTGGGTGTTTTCGCGCTTACTTTTCGTCGATTTTTTGGTCAGGATGTGACGCTTGTAAGCGTGCTTACGCTTGATTTTTCCTGTTCCGGTAAGGGCGAACCTTTTTTTGGCACCGGAGTGAGTTTTCATCTTGGGCATATCTGTGTGTTTGAGCGTTTTACTTTTTTGTTGGGGCCTTAGGTGCCAAGAAAATAAACATGCGCTTACCTTCCAGTTTTGGCAGACTTTCCACCTTGCCATATTCGTCGAGCTCTTGTGCGAAAGTGAGTAGCAGTAGTTCACCACGATCTTTAAACACAATGGCTCTTCCTTTGAAGTGTACGTAGGCTTTCACCTTGGCACCCTCCTGCAGGAATTTTTGAGCATGCTTCAGCTTGAATTGAAAATCATGATCGTCGGTATTCGGACCAAACCGGATTTCCTTGATCACTGTTTTGGCGGTATTCGCTTTGATTTCCTTTTCTCGCTTCTTCTTCTCATAAACGTACTTGCTGTAATCGCTGATCCGGCAAACCGGTGGAACCGCCTTGTCGGTAATCATGATCAGGTCGAGACCTAATTCATCAGCAAGCTTTAAGGCTTTGGCTATGGGATAGACTCCATTTTCAACGTTTTCGCCTACCAGTCGAACTTCCGGTACACGAATGTTCTCGTTGATAGGATCTATCTCCTTCTCGCGACGTTGGCGAGAATTTGCCTGAGGTGTTTGTGCGATAGTACCTTTCCTCCCTTAGTTTTTGTTAATCTGTGAGTTCATTTCTTGGTTGATTAGGTTCACGAACTCGTCCATCGTCATCACACCCAAGTCGCCTTGGCCATGCTTACGAACAGCAACTTGTCCGTTTTCCTGCTCTTTTTCACCGACTATGAGCATATAAGGCACTTTTTTAACTTCCGCATCACGGATTTTGCGCCCAATTTTTTCGTCTCGGTCGTCAATGAAGCTGCGAATATCGGAATTAATCAGATTCTCTGAAACTTTTTGCGTGTAATTATGAAACTTCTCGCTAATTGGTAACACAGCAACCTGCTCAGGAGCAAGCCATAATGGGAAGTTCCCAGCACAGTGTTCAAGCAATACCGCCACAAAACGTTCCATAGAACCGAAAGGTGCACGGTGAATCATCACTGGGCGATACTTCTGATTATCGCTGCCGGTATACTCTAATTCGAACCGCTCGGGCAAGTTGTAATCCACCTGAATGGTCCCCAATTGCCATTTACGACCGAGCGCATCACGAACCATAAAATCGAGTTTTGGGCCATAAAAAGCCGCTTCTCCCAATTCGGTTACGGTTTTCATACCCTTCTCTTGGGTTGCTTCTATGATGGCACGTTCGGCTTTCTCCCATAACTCATCGGAGCCGATGTACTTGGTTTTATTCTCAGGGTCGCGAAGTGAGATTTGTGCAGTGTAGTCTTCAAATCCTAAAGCCGAGAAGGTATTCAATACCAAATCGATTACTTTTTTGAATTCCTCCTTAACCTGGTCGGGACGACAAAATAAATGTGCATCGTCTTGTGTAAAGCCACGAACCCGGGTTAATCCGTGCAATTCGCCACTCATTTCATACCGATACACCGTGCCAAATTCGGCAAGTCGTAGAGGTAAATCGCGGTAAGAGCGAGGTTTACTTTTGTAAATCTCACAATGGTGGGGACAGTTCATTGGTTTGAGCAGGTACTCTTCGCCCTCGTGAGGTGTATAAATAGGTCTGAAAGAATCTTTTCCATATTTGTCCCAGTGGCCCGAAGTAACGTATAATTCTTTGGAGCCGATGTGTGGGGTGACCACTTGCTGATATCCAGCTTTCACTTGGGCTTTCCGCATGAAATTCTCCAGCCGTTCGCGAAGCAGGGCACCTTTCGGCAACCAAAGCGGCAGGCCCATACCAACCTTTTCGCTGAACGTAAATAACTCAAGTTCCTTACCTAGTTTTCGGTGATCACGCTTTTTGGCTTCTTCTAGGAGAAAAAAGTATTCCTTAAGCTCTTTACTATTCGGGAATGTGATTCCATAGATGCGCGTAAGCTGCTTATTCTTTTCATTGCCGCGCCAATAGGCACCAGCGGTGTTGAGCAGCTTTACTGCTTTAATTCGTCCAGTATCTGGGATGTGCGGACCACGACATAAATCGGTAAATGCCCCCTGCTTGTAGAACGTTATTTTACCGTCCTCCAAATCCTGAAGTAACTCTACCTTGTAGGGATCTCCTTTTTGCTCGAAATAAGCTATTGCATCGGCTTTACTCACTTCTGAGCGTACATAAGGGTTGGCTTGACCAGCAAGTTCAAGCATTTTCGCTTCTACCTTTTCGAAGTCCAACGATGAAAAAGCATGATCTCCGAAGTCGATATCGTAATAAAAGCCATTTTCAATAGGAGGTCCAATGCCAAATTTAACTCCCGGGTAAAGCTCTTCGAGTGCTTCAGCTAGCAAGTGCGCCGACGAATGCCAAAACGTATTTTTACCAGCATCGTCTTCCCATTTCAGCAATTTCACTTTCGATTCATTGGGCAATGGTCGAGTGAGGTCCCAAATCTCGCCATTCACCTCTGCTGCAAGAACCACTCGTGCGAGACCTTCGCTGATATTTTTCGCCAAATCGAGGGCGCTGCTACCTGCTGGCAAACTGCGTTCGCTGCCGTCGGGCAAAGTAATTTGAATATTCATGATTTATTTTAATCGTTTGAGCGCTGAAATAGCGAGTTCAAATCCTGGTTCAATCGTTAATGCGCGTCGGAAATCACGTGCTGCGGCTTGTTTGTCGCCACTTAACTCGTAACAAAGTCCTCGGTTATAAAGTGCATTGTAATACTGTGGATTGGCCTCAACAGCTTTGGTGAACCACAAGATAGCCGGTTGAAACTTCTCTTCGAGCATATCTAAATACCCCATATTAAATAAGGCTGTAGCGTAATTGCTGTCCATGTTGAGCAAAGCCCGATAATCTTTTCGTGCACTATCGGCGAAACCTTGACCTTGTAAGTACATGCCACGCGCATAAAGCGCTTCTTTACTTTTAGGATCGGTGCGCAGGGCATTGGTAAAATACTCCCATGCTTTTTTATCGTTTTTCGCCAAATAAATAAGACCAATCTGCATATAGGCCTCATGATGGTCTGGATTCTGTTCAGTTGCCGTCAAAAAATTACTAAGCGCCTTGGCTTCGTTTTTTTGCTCCAGGTAAACCATTCCTTTCCAGAAGTAACCATCTGCATGATTCACATCTATTTTCAGTCCTGCGTTGATGTATTGCATGGCCTGATCGTAGTACTTCTGATAAAAGGCAAATTCTCCTCTTTTGATATACGCCTTCACCAATTGAGGGTTTCGCTTGTAAGCCACACCCATGGCGTCATCGGCCTCCACCAAAGCTCCCATTTTAAAATACAGCTCTCCAAGGGTATAGAAATAGTTGCCATTGAGCGTGTCTAACAGCAATGCCGACTTCAAATCGGCCAATGCTTGCTTGATGTCGTCTTGTTCTTGCCAATACAATGCGCGATTGTAATATACTTCGGGCTCTCTAGGATTCCTTGCAATAGCACTGTTGAGTTTAAGCAGGGTACTATCCACAGCTTCCGACGCCTCAGCGGTGTTAGTTTCGCCGTTTTCCTTGTTATTTGAACAAGAAGACAAAAGTGTGACCATCAGCAGGCCGAATATCCATACGGCTAATCTCATAAACCTTTAGTTTTGCAGTGCGTTGCAAAAATAGCCGATTAAGAGGCTAATTCTATCAAGAGATTTTATATGAAACGAAACATTACATTCATCGGACTTATCGCACTCGTAGCGTTGTATAGTTCAAGTTATGCTCAAATCGCTCGTGAAGCTGAAGTAGACCCTGAAAGCGGTGAGGTTATTCCGGAGGCCGAAATGCTTCGAAGAATAGCGCCCTACCCCACAGAAAAACACTTATCTACGCTTGTTCAGTTAACTAATGGCGGAGACAATGCCGAGGCCTATTGGAGCTTTGATAGTAAAAAATTGATCTTTCAGTCGAATTACGAACGTTGGGGTGTAGCCTGTGATCAAATTTTCATACTACCTGATTTGAATCGCTTTCACGCTTCTCCCCTGCGGGTAAGCACAGGGAAAGGCCGCACTACTTGCTCGTACTTTTTGAATGCTAATGAAGTTTTATATGCATCTACACATTTAGCAGGAGAGCAATGTCCTCCTCCACCCGCGCCCCGACCCGACAGAAAATACCTCTGGTCGATTGACACGAGTTACGACATCTTCGTTGCCAGTACACAAGGAGAATTACTTCGTCAACTAACCAATTCACCGGGTTATGATGCAGAGGCTACCGTATCGCCAGACGGCAAAAAAATCGTTTTTACGAGCATGCGCAATGGCGATTTAGATTTGTACATCATGGATGCCGACGGCAGCAATGTGAAGCAGATCACCAATTTACTGGGATACGACGGAGGAGCGTTTTTTTCTCCCGATGGAAAAAAATTGATTTTCAGAGCTAGCCGACCCAAAACCCCAGAAGCCATCAACGAATACAAAAAGCTGCTGAATGAAGGCTTGGTAGCTCCTACCGAAATGGAGTTGTTTGTAGTAGATATCGATGGCAAAAACCTCAAACAAATAACAAAACTGGGCAAAGCCAATTGGGCACCTTACTTTCACCCCGATGGGAAACGTATCATCTTCTCGAGTAACCACCATACACAAAGAGGTTTCCCGTTCAATTTATTTATGATTAACCTGGATGGTACAGGTCTCAAACAAATTACTTTCGACCCTACTTTCGACAGTTTTCCGATGTTTTCGCCAGATGGTAAAAAATTGGTGTTCAGTTCTAACCGAGAAAACGGCGGCACACGCGACACCAACATATTCGTGACCGACTGGATAGAAAAACCCTAAGCTGAATCAAAAGCTGGCAAAATGCCAGCTTTTTTATTTACCGAACAGGATAAAAGTTGACAAAATAGTCCGATTTTGATAGCTTTGTTCAAATCAAGTTGATGCTATGCCCATTTACCACAAACTGGGAAAAATCCCTCGAAAAAGGCATATACAGTTCCGAAAGCCTGATAACGAATTGTATTACGAACAGTTATTTGGTACCGTGGGCTTCGACGGAATGTCGTCGCTAATGTACCATATCCATCGCCCAACCATTATTCGTGAACACGGGACTTCTGTTGATTTACGCCCCCAAATTGCCGTTGAGCATAACATTCTACCGCGGCGCATGCATGGTTTTAAACTTGCCCCGAAAGACGATTATCTCGAGAGTCGTACTCCCTTGTTTGTTAACAAAGATGTGATTTTCGGCCTGGCCGCACCTATTAACTCATTGAGGTCGTATTTCTACAAAAATGCCGACGCCGATGAACTGCTTTTTGTACACAAAGGAACCGGCACGCTGCGAACTCAACTTGGCAATATACCATTCGAATACGGCGATTATTTGCTTATTCCACGGGGAATGATTTACCAAATAGATTTCGATACCACAGAAACTCGTTTGTTGTATTTAGAAGCATTTAGCCCACTGTACACGCCAAAACGTTATCGGAACTGGTTTGGTCAGCTTTTAGAACACTCCCCTTTTTGTGAACGCGACTACAAAATGCCACAAGATCTCGAAACGCATGACGAGGTGGGCGATTTCACGGTGAAAGTAAAAAAGCAAGGAATACTACACTCAATTGTATACGCAAGTCACCCTTTCGATGTAGTTGGCTGGGATGGCTACAATTATCCATACGGCATAAGCATACACGATTTTGAGCCCATTACCGGCCGGATACATCAGCCACCTCCTGTACACCAAATGTTTGAAAACGCTGGGTTTGTGGTGTGTTCTTTTGCGCCCAGGTTGTACGATTATCATCCCTTATCAATCCCAGCGCCTTACAATCACAGCAATATCGACAGTGAAGAAATATTGTACTATGTAGATGGCGATTTCATGAGCAGAAACGACATCGCACCCGGGCACATTACACTTCATCCGGGAGGCATTCCACACGGTCCACACCCAGGTGCCTATGAACGGAGTATCGGAAAAACATCTACCGAGGAACTTGCGGTCATGGTAGATACATTCAAACCACTTCAGCTCACCACCCAAGCAATGGGCATCGACGATGGGAAGTACTTCCGTTCATGGATGGAAGACAAGTACGAGAAATAAAAAAGGTCCTATGGAAACATTAACACAACCTTCAAAAAGCCAACAAACCGACTTTTTACCCCTCAATGGTACCGACCACATTGAGTTTTATGTAGGGAATGCCAAACAGTCGGCCTATTATTATCAAGCCGCCTTCGGGTTTAAGCTCGTGGCCTATGCCGGACCTGAAACCGGACTTCGCGACAGGGCGTCGTACGTATTGGAGCAAGGAAAAATTAGACTAGTACTCACTACTTCACTCGATCCTGAGTCGTACATCTCCGACCATGTCCGTCGACATGGCGATGGTGTGAAAGTATTGGCTTTATGGGTCGACGATGCGCGCAAGTCGTTTGAAGAAACGGTTAAACGAGGTGCAAAGCCCCACACAGAACCAACCGTCTTAAAAGACGCCCATGGGGAAGTAGTAACTGCCTCCATTCATACCTATGGAGAAACTATCCATACTTTCGTAGAAAGAAAAAATTACAAAGGCTTATTTATGCCGGGTTATGCCGAACCAAGCTGGTCGGCTCCCAGCGAAAGCTGTGGTTTTTTACACGTTGATCATTGCGTAGGGAATGTAGGTTGGGGCGAAATGAATCAGTGGGTTCAGTTTTACGAAGACGTCATGGGCTTCAAACTATTGCTCACCTTCGACGACAAAGATATTTCTACGGAGTACTCAGCCTTAATGTCGAAGGTGGTATCGAATGGAAATGGGTATATCAAGTTTCCGATTAATGAGCCAGCAGAGGGCAAAAAGAAGTCGCAGATAGAAGAATACATCGATTATTACCGAGGTCCTGGTGTTCAACACATTGCCATTGCTACAAACGATATTATTCATACCGTATCTGAATTGAGAAGACGTGGTGTTGAATTCCTGGTTGTTCCACAATCGTATTACGATGACCTACTCGACCGTGTAGGTAAAATTGATGAGGATATAACCCCATTGAGGGAGCTAAACATTTTAGTAGACCGAGATGACGAAGGCTATTTGCTACAAATTTTCACTAAACCTGTAGAAGATCGTCCTACTTTGTTCTTCGAAATTATTCAAAGAAAAGGAGCAAAATCGTTCGGTAAAGGCAATTTTAAAGCGCTTTTCGAAAGCATCGAGCGAGAACAAGCCCGTCGAGGAAATCTATAGAAAACCATTCAGAAGAAGACGAAATGAGGGGGCCTTTGGCCCCTTCTTTTTTAAGTACAAGTATAGACTGCTGTTAGCCCTGGCCAAACCAATATCCAGAATGGGCTAAGGTTTAATCCTTGGGTGAGTAACACTGCCGTGGTTAAAAGAAAAAGCGGGTAAGTAAGCAGTAGTACTCCGAATAGTGCTGAATCGTAATGCACCGTACTTGCAGTTTTGTTTTGAATGAAACGTTTGATTGGCAAGTAATACGGAGCATGTATGGCCACGATTAACTTTCTCAGAACCTTTCGGAAATTAGATTCCAATTGTTCTTCTGGGAAATACGCATTGGCTTCTTCTTGATTTTTGGCTTCCCATACCATGTTATTGAGCTGTAAAGTCAATAATTCATTAAATCTTCTTTGCCCAATTGCAGGTGTGGGGGCTCCCTCAAATAAGTCTCTGTATTCTATTGGCCGCGCTGTTTGAATAAAAAGTGATTTCCCCGGGCCGTGAAAATGCCCGTAGTTAAATGCAGTAGGTATAATGTCTAAATCAATCCCTTTCTCCCAAGCCGACTGTGCCATCCTTGCGGTACCTTTCGGGAAAGGGCGTAAGTGCCATTCGTTCACACATAATCCTTCCGTAAAAATGATGACGGCTCCACCCTGTTTCCATATCTCCATGCACAAGTCAAAGGTATTGTAATTGCCTTTTAGGTTTTCTCTGCCTTCACGTTCACGCCAAACGGGTAAAAGGTAAAGGTAGTTCGTAAGGAACTTTCCTACTGTTCCTTGTAAGGCATCTCCACGTGCCAAAAATGCCAATGGGTATGGCAACTGAATAGCCAAACTTATTGCATCCAAAAAAGAGTTTGGGTGATTAGCTGCGAAAAGTTTGCCTTTCGCGAAGGAGGCATTCTTATGTCCAAACTTGTGATATACTTTCCGGAAATACAATACGTGCGTTAAACGACATAATAGCCAAACAAGCCGGTACATTATCCCCATAAAACTAGTTTGAACGAAAATACCGTATTCCACCCACGAATTCAAGCAACTTGAACCAATTTAGCCTGCAGATTTGTTGAGCTAAAACTTGTAATTTGGTGGTAAATTATGATTACTGAAAATCTGCAAACCGTATTTCCTGCCTTAGACCGACAAGCCATTGAACTTATCCAGGAACAGGGTAAAATCAAAGTATTTCAGGCTGGGGAACCGTTAATTGATGCAGGTCAGTATTTTCGATCGACGATGCTTGTACTTCACGGGAAAGTGAAAGTTTACCGGAACGATGATGAAGGCAACGAACATCTGCTCTATTATTTAGATCAAGGTCAAGCTTGTGCGCTTTCTATGATATGCGCGGCCAAACACGAGCGCAGTGAGTTACAAGCCGTTGCTTTAACACAGGCAACCGTACTGATGATTCCTTTGGCTTTGATGGATGAATTAATGGTAAACAATCGAAGCTGGTATTATTTTGTATTGTCGAGCTATCGAGATCGTTTTGAAGAACTTTTACAAATGGTGGATCAAATCGCCTTTAAAGGTCTTGATGAGCGGTTGGTTTATTATTTAACCAAAAGAAAAGGTAATTCAGCTAATAAAATCATCATTACGCATGAGGAAATTGCCCGTGACCTGAGCTCATCGCGCGTAGTTATTTCACGTTTGTTAAAGCAACTCGAACAACAAGGAAAGGTTAGACTTCATCGTAACGAAATCGAATTTCTTCCTTTATTTTCTTTTCTTCTGTAACTCAAGTTACGGTTGAAGCAGTATCCATGTCCGAATTTTGAAGAAAATTTGTCATTCATGTTCGGATTCATTAAAAACCTATTCAAAGCTAATTACGAAACGTTGTCGGGTTCGGCCTTCAAGGAGCTCTATCGAAATACCCCAGGAGGGATTTTGTTGGATGTAAGAAGTCCTGCAGAGTTTAGCAGAGGAACAATTAAAGGTGCCATAAACATAAACATAAGCGATGCTGCCTTTAATCAAAAAATGGCTTCCTTGGATGCCTCCAAAACCTATTTTGTGTTTTGTGCTGCGGGTGCCAGAAGTGCAGCAGCTTGCAGCCGGTTAAGCGCTGCTGGTTTCAAAGCTTACAATCTAGTCGGTGGATTAAACAGTTGGCCCAAATCTTAAATCATGGCAGAAAAACTAACTTTTGGAGAATTAATTCAAAGCGAGACGCCCGTTTTGGTCGATTTTTCTGCCGAATGGTGTGGTCCGTGTAAAATGCTCGCCCCCATTTTGCAAGAAATAGCTGAGCATTTTGGTGAGCGATTGAAAATTGTAAAGATTGATGTTGATCGCAACCCTGGTCCTGCTGCCCATTTTCAAATCACCGGGGTACCAACCATGATATTGTTTAAACAAGGCAACATACTTTGGCGTCAATCTGGAGTTGTTCCCGCCTACCAACTGAAACCCTTACTCGAACAAAAACTTTAACTATGTTATTAACCTCAATTGCTTTGGTCGTAGGAGCCGCTGGAGGCTGGTTGTTTTACCGATACGTTGGTTGTAAACAAGGAAGCTGTCCGATGTGGGCAAATCCAACTTCAAGCATGCTATATGGTGCGCTATTGGCCGTATTATTTTCCAATACCTTTGTCACAGCGCAATCGGGAAATGGTGTTCAAAATGTAAATGCTTCAACTTTCGAAGCCAAAATGAAAGACAAAAATGTGGTTGTGTTAGATGTAAGAACCCCTGGCGAATACGCCACCGGACATCTACCAAATGCAATATTGTTGAATATAAGCGACCCAGAATTCAATACAAAAATCGAAAAACTCGATAAAAACAAAGAGTATCTCGTTTATTGCCGCAGCGGGGCAAGATCCATGCGGGCAGCTACAGCAATGAAAAACTCCGGATTCACAAAACTCGTCAATCTAAACGGCGGGATTTTAAGTTGGACAGGTAAGATAGTCCAATAAAAAAGAGGCTGCTTCTTTACAGAAACAGCCTCTTTGGTAAAACCCCCGGCTTGTTCCGGGGTAAAAGGTCCCGATTCGGCAGCTTAGAAGCCCACCACGGCCTCGAGCATAAATCCATTAAAACGTCCACCCGAACGCAGATCTGACCGAGGGAATCCTTTATAACTTTGGTTTACATATTCACCTTTCACTACAATGTTGTCGGTGATGAACCAACCAGCGGCAATCTGATAACGATCAAGGGTTACATCGGTAAGGGCAGTGCCAAACTTGAGTTCACCTTTTACCTGGTTGTACTTACCACCTACGTAGAAGTCTTCCGATTTGCCAAAGCGGTACAATACTTCTGCCGCCATTTGATTTACACTTCTCGAGCTGGTTTCAGCTTGGGCACGGCCACTAGCCATTTCGTAAGTACCAAATGCTTCGATTCCTTTCCATTTGATGAATGGATTAATCATGATTGCGGTTACCGCATCGTTGAAACCAGGCACGAACTGGCCAGAAAGGTGTGGACTTGCAGTAGTAGCGGTGATGTTTTCCATGGCTAAATAGTAGCGTGAGCCAGCTCTGTCACCGTCGTACAAGTAGTTTCTAGCCGATGAAGCAGTGTAGTAGCCTGAACCAGTTAACCTTACTCTCAAGTCTTCGTTCAATTGTTTATCATAACCTAGTTTACCATAAAAAGCAGGGCTCATTTTAGCTTTGTCGTCACCAGCTACAACCGCTGGTTTAGCAATTAGGCCTTTATTTTCACCCGAGCTAACGGCAACCATAGCAATGATTCCCATGGGGTTTTGAAAGAAAATTTCAGTACCGATTTGAGTGTCGAAAGCATCCATGATAAGATTACCTACGAAAGGGTTGTAGAGAGCATTACCATTATCTGTACGACGGAAGTGCGCGTCGCCGTAGTTAATTTCCATATGTCCCGCACGAATAGTTAAGAATTCCATAGCGCGGTCAATGGTCGGGCTGTTCAAAAAGCTTAGTTTATCGAACTGAATAAAACCGCCTTTTACCCAAGCTTCTGAGTGGTGTCTTGACGACAGGTAGGTAATCAAATTAAGCCGGATTCCATCAGCTAACTGGACATCAATGTTCAAATTTGCAGTTGCGAGGTTAAAGCCAGGAACTATGCTGTAAAGCTGATTTAAATTTCGGATAGATTGGCTAGGAAGACCTTTATTCAAGGTATCTGGTTTAGCATCAGCATCGTTGGAGTGAGCAAGTCCTTGAAATTGAAGAGCGAAATTACCGCCTACACGAACTTTAAGGCCATCAAAAGGTACGACATCCTTTTTTGTAGTCTCAAAAATGTGGATTGCACTTTGATCGTAGCTACGGAAGTAGCTTAGAGAAGGTTGTTGCGCAAAGGCATTTCCTGCGAATAGGATCATGCTCAGCACGAAACTCAAGTTGAAGATTAACTTTTTCATAGCAGTGTTTTTTTTAATGGATATAGGGGTTGTTTTGGTTTTATTGTTTTTTGAGGATAAGGTCGAATCGAACGATTATTTCATCGCCGGTTCTAATACTACCCATGAGTGCTGTTGGAGGATCTACCTTGAAGTCGGTCATTTTAAGCTTCTGACTTCCCCATACTTCTACTTCACCATTGGGCAGTAGTTTGGCAAATACCGTCATGGTAATTGGGCGCGTTACCCCGGCAATGGTTAGGTTGCCCACTGTACGTATTTCGGTAACCCGATTTGCGCTTGCTAGAGATTGAATCTGTTTCAGGCGAAAAGTGATGGTGGGATGCTTATCGACTTTTAACGCATCGTGGGTTTTGCCATCCATGACACTTCCCTTATCGCTTTTTATACTTTTGGCATCGGCTACTAATACTACCTCTCCTATTGCATTTAGCAAGTTGTTTTCGAGTGCAAACTCGGCCGTTAGGTTTGCCTTAACGACTTTAGTTTGCCAGTCGTGAAGATTGGAAGTGCCTTCAATAAACATCGAATGTGCTCGACTCACATACGGGAATAACCCTTTGGCAGGCTGCGCGAATAAAAGCAGACCGGGAAAAAGTAACAATCCGGCCATTAGGAAGATTGTTTTGCCGGTTTTGGTTTTGGTGTGGTGGTTGTGTCTCATTTGAAAATCATTTTGACGATATAAAGATATATATATCTTTTTATACGATACAAATATTTTCAGATATTTTTATCCGCTATTTTAAAATAGCCTCCTCACACCCCAAAAAGCTTGTTTTAGACAATTATGCTTTTGATAAAACCCACCGCACTTCTTTCAACCAAGGTTTGAGACGCAGTTGTAATGCCTCCGCATTTATCGGGTTACCCGCTTCGTCGAAGCTATCGTGTACATTAGGTACTGGAAATTGGGCAGGTATCAGCCATGCTTTCATCTTCCACAAGATAAAACTCAAAGAAACTATTACCTGCGACCCCCCAAAATCGCCATCCGAAACCGTGACGATGGCCGTTGGCTTATGATACCATTGGGGGTATAATAAATCAATACAGTTTTTAAGAGATGCTGGAAAACTGCCGTTGTATTCTGGTGTCACAATTACGACTAAATTGGCCTCCTCTATCGCTTTTGCGAATGCTTGCGCTTTAGCACCCGGTTCCTTTTGCATTGCCAAACGTTCTTCAAACAAAGGGAAGTTCAACTCGGCAAGGTCTTGGATACGCACCTCGGCATTTAGCTCAGTTTCGAGATACGAACGAAAAAAAAAGGCTACACGATCACTCAATCGACCGTTTCGCACACTAGCACTGATTATTTCAACCTTGGACATATACAAATATGTCTCATTAAAGGCTAGTAAACAAGTTTAGTCGAAAACCAATTCCTGAGTACCATCGGTGCTTGCCCATACCATTTTAGGATGGGAATTTCTCCAACCTATTTCTCCGGCAGCGGTAATCACGATAGCCCCACAAAAGCCATCAAATGGTTTTAATTCTTCAAAAGTTCTGTCCAAAGCAGCGTCTAAAGAATGACCGTCACTTAGTCGAGTCACGATTCGTGCTGCCACCGCTCCACTAACTATGTCTTCACCAACTCCAGTACAACTCACCCCACCTGCCGCCGACGCATAATTGCCAGCAACGGTGGCCGAATCAGAAATTCTACCCACACGTTCAAAGCCCTTTCCACCGGTAGAAGTTGCGGCTGCAAGGTGACCGAATTGGTCCAAAGCAACACAACCTACGGTTCCTTTGCCCGAACCAGCCTTTTTAGCTAAATACTCCTCGCGGCGTTGCGGTATTTCGGTATCGTATTCAGCATGCCCATTTTCTCGAGCAAAACGAATGGCTCCTTCGCCACCCAAAACCCGATCGTCTTCTGGGAAGAGTTGTTGGGCGACTAAAATTGGGTTTTTTACTTTTTCGATGTTGATAACGCCGCTAAAGCGCTGACTTACGCCATCCATTAATGCTGCACTCATCCGTATCTGTCCGTCGCTTTGTATTTGCGAACCAATACCTGCATTAAACAGCGGATTATCTTCCAAAAGCCGTACCGCCTCCACCGAGGTTTCGAGTGCCGTGTGGGTTTGTAAATACTGAAATGCTTGACGAACAATTTGAAGTAACGCAGCTTGTTTTGCACGTTTTACTTCATCGGTTGTCGACGACTCACTGAAAAAGCCACCGTGAATAATGAGCTTACCCGGCATTTTAGTCGGCAATTAGATGATGTGATTTCCTAATCTCCATTTTATGCGTATTGAGGTCATACACATCGTTCATACTCATGACATGAACCACCAAATTTTCGATACTTATAGGAGCACCCATGGCTACGTCGGTGATGTTGGTAGCTCTAATCTGTCGACCATCCACAAGTATTACTAAACCCGATCCGATGGCCTGCATATGATCGCCATGGGTGATGAGCAAGCCGGTATCTTCGCCAAGACCCACTCCCAAAACCATCGGGTTGCTCACCACAGCTTGAAATAATCGTCCGATACGGCCCCTATGTACAAAGTGTGTGTCGATGATCAGGTCGTTGATCAATCCTAAGCCGGTGGTAATTTTTACCTCTCCTTTCAGAAGCGCTTCGCTTGCCGAACCTTGATAAATCATATTATTCGAACAGGCTGCCGCACCTGCCGAAGTACCGGCAATGAGAAACTCCTCCTCTTTGTACTTGCGCAATAAAATTTTGTGGAAGTCGGTCCCTCCAAGTAAACTGGTCAGGCGTAATTGATCGCCACCGGTAAAAACCACTATATCGGCAGCCTCAAGGCGATTGCAAAAAACAGGGTCGTTCGCTCCTTCCCTACTATCAATCATGAGTACATCCACATTCTTCACCCCCAGGTAGCCAAACGCTTTTACATATTCATTACCTACCTCTACCGGCACCTGTGATGCCGTTGGTATGATTTCGATTCGAGAAACCTCCCCTTTCGCTGATTCTGTAATTATCCGTTTTAAGATACCTCTTTCGAAAAAATTGAGGTTTTTCTCGATGGAGTCTTTGTAGTTTTTTTCCGTGAAACTACCCGTATCTACGGCACCTCCTATGACTATCAGTTTACCTTTCGGCTGCATGTGCTAAAACAAGCTTAATGAAGGCGTAATGATAGTTTAATCGACAGGATTTCGCAAGACGAAAAGTAATGTGCCCAGAAATGTGATAAAAAACAGAAGAAAGCGGGTCGAGAATGTGCATCGAATCGATTTATTCACTTATTTGAGTTCGATACCGAAAAGCCCTATTTCTCACCTATGAAAATTCTAAAAGTCCAAGCATTACGCGGCCCGAATATTTGGAGTGTTAACCGCAAAAAATTAATTCAAATGCGGCTCGACCTAGAAGACCTTGAACAAAAGCCAACCAATAAAATCCCTGGGTTCAGAGAAAGGCTGGAGGCTTTGTTTCCAAGTATGTACGAACATAGGTGTTCGGAAGGTAAGCCCGGAGGCTTTTTTTACCGGGTAGAGAGAGGCACCTGGATGGGACATGTGATTGAACATATTGCGCTCGAAATTCAAACCTTGGCCGGAATGGAAACGGGCTTCGGCAGAACGCGGGAAACCAAAACACCAGGCATTTATAATGTGGTATTCAGCTATGTAGAGGAGAAAGTGGGACTTTTTGCTGCTGAGGCTTCTGTACGCATCGCCGATGCCCTCATTCATGGCTCAGACTACGATTTGCAGGCCGATATCATGGAAATGCGAAAAATTCGCGAGGATGTGCGCCTGGGCCCTTCTACCGGCTCACTTGTAGATGAAGCAGTTGCTCGCGATATTCCGTGGATTAGAATTGGCAGTAATAGTTTGGTTCAACTTGGTTATGGTGTAAACCAAGTGCGCTTTCAAGCAACCATTACTCAAAATACCAGCAATATTGCTGTTGATATCGCCTGCAATAAAGAGCTCACCAAAAAAATGCTCGACGACGCTGCCATACCTGTACCCAAAGGCGATTTATGCTACGACGAAGAAGATTTAAAAGCAGTTATCGACCGCATTGGCTACCCCATTGTTATCAAACCCCTCGACGGTAACCACGGTAAAGGAGCCAGCATCAACGTTAAAAAGTGGGAAGATGCCGTTGAAGGCCTTCATTTCGCGAAAAAATATTCTCGCAAAGTAATTGTTGAGCGATTCATTACCGGTTTTGACTTCCGTGTATTGGTCATCAACCACCAATTTGTTGCAGCAGCGCAGCGTGTTCCTGCCCATGTAAAGGGCGACGGCATCAACACAATTGGGACGTTGATAGAAACGGAAAACCAAGATCCGAGAAGAGGTTATGGCCACGAAAATGTGCTCACTGAAATTGAGGTAGATAGAGATACCACGGACTTATTAGAAAAGTTGGGATATACACTGGAAACCATCCCGAAAAAGGGTGAAATCGTGTATTTAAAATCTACAGCTAACCTCAGCACAGGAGGCACTTCGATTGACGTTACCGACATGGTGCATCCCGAAAATATATTTTTAGCCGAACGCGTGTCGCGCGTGATTGGGCTGGATGTGTGCGGAATCGACATAATGGCTAAAAATCTCACCCAACCGCTGAGCGAAAATGGAGGTAGCATATTAGAGGTAAATGCTGCCCCAGGCTTCAGGATGCACCTTGCTCCTTCCGAAGGACTGCCAAGGAACGTTGCTGCGCCTGTAATCGACATGCTTTACCCGCCTGGAAAACCTAGCCGCATTCCCATTATTGCAGTTACTGGTACTAACGGCAAAACAACCACTACGCGCTTACTTGCACATATGGTAAAAAACATGGGCTATCGCGTAGGGTTTACCACCTCCGATGGCATATATGTCCAAAACCACATGCTGGAGAAAGGAGATACAACTGGGCCTTTGAGTGCTGAATTTATTCTGAAAGATCCCACCGTTGAGTTTGCAGTTTTGGAAACAGCCCGCGGAGGAATTCTCAGATCAGGATTAGGATTTAGTCGATGCGATATCGGTATCATCACCAATATCCGTGAGGACCACTTGGGCTTAAGCGATATTGAGACGCTTGAAGACCTCGCCAGAGTAAAATCTGTTGTAGTAAAAAGTATTAAACGCGACGGCTGGGCCGTATTGAATGCAAGCGATCCTTGGTGTGTAAAAATAGCAGAGGAGCTCAGTTGTAATATAGCCTACTTCGCTATGGATGAAAACGATCCTGTATTAAAAGCGCACACGAAAAAAGGTGGCGTTGCGGCGATATACGAGAATGGCTTTGTAACCATCAAAAAGGGTGACTGGAAAATTCGCGTCGAAAAAGTCACCACCATCCCGCTGACGATGGCTGGTAAAGCGAGGTTTATGATCGAAAACGTGCTTGCTGCAACCTTGGCGGGCTATCTTCAAGGTTTCAGAACCGAAGCCATTCGTCTGTCTCTAGAAACCTTCATTCCTTCTCCTGCACTAACCCCTGGCCGGATGAACATCTTCGAATTCAAAGATTTCAGGGTTATGATTGATTTTGCACATAACCCAGCAGGTTATTTGGCTATTGAAGAATTTTTGGGCAACATTGACTCACCGAAAAAAATAGGCATCATTTCGGGGGTAGGCGACCGTCGCGATGAAGACATCATGGAATGTGGTAAAATCGCAGCACGGATGTTTGACCATATCATTATCCGTCAAGAAAAACACCTGCGCGGTAGAACCGAACAAGAATTAATCGACTTAATCGTAGGTGGTATCAAACAGGTTGATAAAAAAATGACCTACGAGATTATTCCAAAAGAAATAGAAGCCATTAAACACTCTATAAACATTGCAGAACCCGGCACGTTCATCACGGCCTTGAGTGATGTAGTGACCAATGCCATCGGAATAGTGCAAGAATATCTAGATAAAGAAGCCGATTTAAAGTAATTACCGAATACTAAATCGAGCTCCTGACATAAGCATGGTAAGCCGGACTTTGGGTGAATACAACAACCCATTTTCCGGCTTTTTCCGTTTCTTATTTTTGACCAAAATAACCTGCGCTGCTCCAAAAACTTCGGCCCTGTTTCGAACCACCCAGATAGCCGTTCCTTCACTAATTCCAACACCCATTAAATCAGGTCGTTCTAGCACTACGCTTAATAAACGGTTGTATCGACTACGTTCAACAAAATGTTGGTCGATAACGGCATTTTTGAGCAAGCCCAAACCGTTCGTAAGCTGAACATTCCCCTTTTTCAAATGTCGAAAATCCGATTGGTCGTCAGGATAGAGGAGTTGCCGACCCGTTAGCATAAACTGGCTCATCACCGCAGCCCCTGCACTCGTACCTGCTATCATCGCTCCCTTCCTATGGGCAGTACGAATAGCTTGTGTAATCGAAAGCTGCTCTATGGCATTCATCAATCTATGCTGATCGCCTCCCGTCATAAATATCAATTTGGCACGTATTACAGAATCGATTTGCGTATTTGTAGCTATCGACTGCTGACCGATAAAAATTGGTGCCACTGCCTTCACATTTAACAGTTCAAACCGGTTTTTGAAATACTGTGCAACTGAATCGGGATCTTCGCTCGCCATGGGCATAATCAGAATATACCCATCGTAGCGTACTTCGGCTAGGTCTATCATCTGATTGAGCAGTGAATCAGGCAGCTTTCCCCCACCTATGATAAACAAACTACCTTCTTTATTCCCGGATTTTTGTCCCATAGCTGGTAAAACCATACCTAGGAGCATAAGTCCTAAAAGCCATCCAAATGAATTGGAAAATGCTTGTTTAGGGAGCAATTTGTTTCTATTCATTGATGTAAAAGTCAACTTTTGAGAGGCTTTAGCAATTGGGTTAGTCCGTTCGACTTAATCACCAAAAGCGTTTCTAATTGCATGCCCAGCCTGCCTTTAGGAAAGCCCTTTTTCGACATCCACTCGAGATAATGCACGGGAATATTGGCCAATAGCTCCCCCTTATGCTTTCCAAAAGGCATTTTATCCTCGAGTAATGATTTGAGGATGGTTGGGTCGGGCTGCATTACTCCAGTGGTAGTTCCACCAGCACTTTATCCCACGTAAACTGCATGCGAAGAGGGCTATCTGCAAAATTTATCAAGAACTGCTCCTCAATTTTGTCGAGTAACTGCACAGGCACTTCTACGGCAACTACATCCAATTCGGCTTTTCGACTGGCTTTTCCTCCCCAACTCACTCCCCACGAATACTCACCCGAATTGATGTGAATAGTCCACGAATTGGGTTGAGGGGTTATCCAAAGCGTGTATTTTCCAGCAGGTAATGCTTTACCGCCTACAATCAAATCTGTATTGGTTACAAAGGTGGTGGCTTCATTGGCACCAGCTCTCCATACTTTGCCATAGGGAACCAGTTCTCCGAAAATTACCCTATCCTTTTTGGACGGACGGCAATATTTTACAGTCAATTCTTTCCCGTTAGAAGCATATTTCGCTTCTGCCTCAGGACTAGCCTTTTTCGTCTGCGACGACATGTATTGGAATCCACCCCAAAGCAGGGCTATCAATACAATCATGACGATAGAAAACCATTTGAAAAACTTCTTCATAACCATTTGAATTTGAGTCAAACTTAAGCTTTTTAAGCGGTTCGGCAACATTCGAGGACTTTTAAGCCTAAATTAGAGTCGAGACAAAAACCTATGTACCAACGATTTTTGATTCTACTTTGGCTTATCCCCATTGTGAGCATATCCCAAACGGCCATTATTCCTCAACCGGTAAAAATGAAATCGGGCGAAGGATTTATTACGGCAACATCCTTGGAAATTAGCTCCGAATCCACCTTAAAACAGGAAGCAGATTTTTTAAAAGAAAATTGGGCATTTAACCCATTAGTAGCAGAGAAAAAAATAACATTGAACTGTAGTCTGCGCATCCTCAAATCGCTCAAGCCATCTCATTACCGATTAAAAATTTCCAATACCGGAATTTTAGTGGAAGGAGGAGACCAGGCTGCCATTTTTTATGGGATTCAAACGCTATTATCGCATTACGACCGCGATAAACATGGATTTCAGCCTGTAGAGATTGAGGATTGGCCATCCTATTCTTGGAGGGGCATGCATTTAGATTGCAGCCGACACTTTTTTAGCATTGAAGAGGTAAAGAGATACATCGATTTTTTGGCGATGTATAAAATGAATGTCTTTCACTGGCATTTGACCGACGATCAAGGATGGCGAGCAGAGATAAAAGCATATCCTGCTTTGACCTCAAAAGGTGCTTGGCGAAAAGAGACCCTGATTGGTCGTCCGTCGTCAAACATGGAATTTGACAAAAAACCATACGGCGGCTTTTACACACAAGACCAAATGAAGGAAGTGGTTGCCTATGCTGCAAAAAGGCATATTACTGTTGTGCCTGAAATTGAGATGCCAGGTCACGCCTTAGCAGCTTTAAGTGCTTATCCTGAATTATCGTGCACCGGAGGTCCATTTGAGGTAGGCACCTATTGGGGGGTATTCGACGATGTTTTTTGTGCAGGAAACGAACAAACGTTTCAAGTGCTAACTCAAATTTTAGATGAGATCGTGAGCATCTTCCCTTCCTCTTACATCCACATTGGCGGCGATGAATGTCCTAAAACCCGTTGGAAGAGTTGCTCGAAATGCCAGCTGAGAATGACGCAAGAAGGTTTAAAAGATGAGCACGAATTACAATCGTATTTTATAAAACGAATTGAGAAGCACTTAAATCAAAAAGGCCGTCGGATTATTGGATGGGACGAAATATTGGAAGGAGGCCTTGCACCCAATGCCGCAGTTATGAGTTGGCGCGGCACCGAAGGCGGCATTGCAGCTTCTAAAGCCGGACATTATGTAGTGATGTCGCCTGGAAGCCCATGCTATTTTGATCATTATCAATTCGAGAATAAAGAAGCTCAACCGCTAGCCATCGGGGGCTATAATCCGTTAAATAAGGTTTATGCATTTGTACCAACACCTTCATCGCTAAGCGTTACAGAAGCAAAGTACATATTGGGTGCACAAGGAAATGTATGGACCGAATACATGCAAAGTTTCGAGCACGTGAGTTATATGGCGATGCCGCGCATGGCGGCATTGGCTGAGGCACTCTGGACTCCCGGAGAACAGAAAGATTACGCTTCGTTTCTAAAAAGGCTAAATAATCACCAAAAAGAGTTAGACCGCAAACAGATCAGATATGCTAAAATCCCTGAATAAAGATGAATAGGCGTAATTTTTTTCGATTGCAGGCGCTAGGTGTAGCCGCATTAGCTTTACGTCCATTACAGAGTTTTGCTGGCATGGGTGAAAGCCTAAATCCTTCACCTGGCAGCCCTTTGGTATTGTCTACCTGGGATTTTGGCTTAAGATCGAATGAAGTAGCCTGGAAAATATTGAACGCGGGTGGCCGAGCGTTGGATGCAGTAGAGCAAGGTGTACGTTTGTGTGAAGATGACCCTAATGAACGTAGTGTAGGTTATGGAGGGCGTCCCGACCGTGATGGAAGGGTTACACTTGATGCTTGTATCATGGACGAACATGCCAACATAGGTTCAGTTGCCTGCCTCGAGCACATCAAAAACCCCATTTCTGTTGCCCGTGCAGTCATGGAACAAAGTCCGCATGTGATGCTGGTTGGTGAAGGGGCGCTTCAGTTTGCTTTATCGAAAGGCTTCGAAAAAACCAATCTTCTCGTACCCGATTCCGAACGGGAATGGAAAGAATGGCTAAAAACCAGCGAGTACAAGCCCATCGTAAATATCGAAAATCACGACACCATCGGAATGATTGCAATGGACAAGGCTGGCAATTTATCGGGTGCATGTACTA
Source organism: Chitinophaga pinensis (assembly GCA_943369355.1). Classification (GTDB taxonomy): domain Bacteria; phylum Bacteroidota; class Bacteroidia; order UBA7662; family UBA7662; genus UBA7662. Next base: position 573,988 of record CALRMX020000001.1, read on the forward strand.
CTAGCGGCATGGCATTTAAACTCCACGGAAGAGTGGGCGATTCTCCAATCATTGGTGCAGGTTTATATGTTGACAATGAAATAGGTGCTGCAACCGCGACAGGTCACGGCGAAGAAGTAATCCGAATTGCGGGTTGTCACTTGGTAGTAGAGCTGATGCGTCAAGGAAGATCGGCCGAAGAAGCGTGTAAAGAAGCTGTTGATCGTGTGTATAAGCTACAAGTACGACGAAATAAACCTTTAAAAGACATTCAAGTAGGCTTTATTGCCATTCGGAAAGACCATTCGTACGGCAGTTATTGCTTACAAACGGGTTTTAGTTATGCCGTGCACACCCAAAAAGAAGGAAATAGGTTGTTAAAATCGGGCTCTCGTATCTAATGAAGGCAAGTTTAGAAGTTGCCGTTTTTTCACTAACAGCTGCGCTTCAAGCGGCAAGGTGCGACATTCAGCGGTTGGAACTTTGTAGCGACTATGAAAAAGGCGGATTGAGTCCTACTTTCGAAGATCTGGCTTCTTTAAAAAAAAGCAGTTCAATTCCTGTTTACGTTATGCTCCGCAATCGGGCTGATTTCTCTTGCACTGCTACAGATTTCAAACATTTACTACGCGAAATGAATGAATTTAAAGCCCTTGGTGCAGACGGATTTGTATTTGGTTTTCTTTCAGAAGATCGAACCCTGAACGAAAAATTCAATCGCGGTCTCTTAGAAGAAGCAGAATTGCCTAGTACCCTTCACCGCTGTATTGACCATACGTTAAATCCGCTAAATGCCTTGCAGGTTGCAGAGAATTGGGGATTTGCGCAAGTATTGAGCTCTGGCGGTGAATCAAATGCGCTTTTGGGCATGAAAAATCTTGAAAAATGGTGTCAACACACGAAAATGACTATCATTGCGGGAGGCGGAATTAGGAGCTCAAATTTGCTTGAATTGAAACAAAACACGAATTTGGCGTGGTTTCACAGTGCTGCTTTAACTGGGCATAGCTTAGAACCCGACCAAAAGGAGATTAATAAAATGCTGCAAGTATTATCCGAATGAGATACGCTGCTCTAATTATTGCAATGTTTTTTAGTCTAACTGCTTTAAGCCAGGAAGACAAAAGCTTAAACGGCAGTTGGGAGTTCAGAAGAGCTGGAACACGGTTTTGGCAGCCTGCCACGGTTCCCGGTCATGTTCATACCGACTTGCTTGCATTGGATAGTATTCCTGACCCTTGGCTCAACGATAATGAACTCACTGTTCAATGGGTAGATTCGGTAGATTGGGAGTATCGTCATTTTTTTTCACTAAACAGTGCGGAAGCGAACCATCCAAGGGCGGTACTCCAATTCGACGGCATTGATACCGAAGCCGAAATTTGGCTAAATGGTTTTCGCCTCTTTGCTGCTTCCAATATGTTCAGGAGGTACGAACTTACGGTAAGCGGCAAGTTAAAGCCAGGCAAAAATCAATTAGAAGTTCGGTTCAAGTCGGCCTTGAAAAGTGGTTCAGAAAAGGCTGCAGCCTTCGGCATACGTTTGCCTGGTTCCGAAAGCGCCTTTGTAAGAAAGGCAGCTTATCAATACGGCTGGGACTGGGCACCACGGTTGATTGGTTGTGGCATATGGAAACCCATTACGTTACGGTTTGAGCCAACGGCTCGTTTCTCATCCAATATCGCGTTCGACTATCCAGTTTTAAACGATTCTCTGGCTATTGTGCGCGTGAGAGGCGTACTTTCAGGTGAGTTAGAAGAGGAATTAGAAGTAGAAGCTGCCATTTATACACAAGGAAGATGGATGCGTCAAACCATCCATACCAATGGTGCCGACCAGTTTAGTTTGCCTATGGCCATTGAAAATCCTGCGCGATGGTATCCGAATGGTTACGGGAAGCAGCATTTGTATCCTGTAAGAATGCGTCTACTTAAAAATGGCAAAATCTTAAGCGAACGAAACTATCGCATCGGCCTACGCACGGTGCAGTGGGTTCAACAGAAAGACAGCGTAGGAGCTGGTTTTGGTGTTTTGGTAAATGGCAAACCTATCTTTATCAAAGGTGCGAACTGGGTACCAGCAGATGCTTTCCCGGCACGGATACCCGATAGTCTCTACCACAGCTGGGTAGCTAAAGCGCACAAAGCAAATTTGAATATGCTTCGGGTATGGGGTGGTGGTATCTATGCCGATGAGGCCTTTCTCAATGCCTGTGATAGCCTAGGTATATTGGTTTGGCATGACTTTATGTTTGCCAATACCCCATATCCAGCCGAAACCGCTTTTGTCGACAATGTGCGAGATGAACTCGTTCAGCAAATTGAACGTATGCGTCACCGCCCGTCAATTGCCTTGTGGTGCGGCAATAACGAAATCACGGAGGGCTTTTACAATTGGGGCTGGCCAAAACAGTTTGGGTGGACCCCAGCAGATAGTAGCCGCTTACATCAAATGAACAACGCATTGTTTGAAAATCAATTTGCGTATCTGGTCAAACAGCTTGATCCCCAACGTTATTACCATCCCTCCTCTCCTGCCAACGGTTGGGGTAAGGCAAAGGCCTATACCGAAGGAGATGTGCATTATTGGGGTGTTTGGTGGGGCTTCGAACCTTTCGAAAATTATTCAACTAAAGTAGGTCGTTTTGTATCAGAATACGGATTTCAGGGATATCCATCTGCAGAAGTGCTGACAAAATATATACCCGATTGGGAGTTCCCTGCCAGCTGGGGATTGAAAAAGCATCAGAAACATCCTACTGGCGACTCTACCATAAACCATTACGTTTTGCGGTATTTCCATGCCCCGGGAAGCAAAGAGGATTTAAGAGAAATCTCACAGTTGAATCAAGCTTTCGGCATGCAACAGGCGATGGAAGCACATCGGTTTGCTCAGCCTTATTGTATGGGTTCTCTGTTCTGGCAATGGAACGATAGCTGGCCCGCAATCTCCTGGAGTGTGCTCGATATTGCAGGTAATCCCAAAGCCGCTTATTATCAAGTAAAACGAAGTTTTGCGCCTCACGCCTTGGTGCTTAAAGAAGATGCAAAAAAGTTGAATGTTTGGCTACTCAGCGACACCCTTCTGAAGTACAAGCTTCAATTGAAAGTGAGTATTTATCGATTTGACGGCCGATTGCTTGTAGATACTTCTCTCTCCATGAATCAACCCAAAGAGCTTAAACAATTATTAGTTGGCTTAGAACTACCCAAAGCTATTGGTGCTAGGGATACCAACTGGATTGCTCAAGCCATTTTACTCGTCGATAAACAAGAACTTAGTCGTAACTGGTATTTCAGGGGTCCTCCTTCGCGACTACCCTTGCAAGAAGTGCAAGTAACTTATCAAGAAGAAGAAGGAAGCTGGAATTTGAAGGTGAATAAACCAACACTTTATTTTCGGACCATTCCGTCGAAAGGCGAGCATCTTGAATTTATTCATTTGATGCCCGGCGAAAAAATTCCTATTGGTGAGCCGGCCGAAATCAAAGAAATCAAACATTACAATGCCACCCGTAGATACGATAGTTATTTACGGAATTGACGCACAAAGAAACAATAAGGCAAATAGTCAATACACTAGTTAAAGACTGAGCTTTCAGAGCAAAATAACTTTGGTCATAAATTAAACCTATGAAAAAGTTATTTCTACTCTTGTTTCTGATTAGTGTTTTGCCGTTTTATTCTCATGCGCAAACGCTAAGCGCTCCCACTACCGAAAACGTTTTTGGTGGAACCGTTCAGGATATCGAAGTCTTTGCATTTCATCCCGATTCAGTTTGTGTGGTTCTCGCATCACAAAGTGCCAATTCTATCTTTTTTGCGAAGGCGAAAAGGGGTTCATCTCGTGTAAACCTACGCTTGCACGCGCTCCCTTCAGCCGATATCAATGATGGATTTGGCGACTCCATCCGGCAGTTGGAAGTCCATGGAAGAACAGGCACCATATTCTTTCTAGTTACGGGTCGCTTGTATCGAACTACTTTAAGCTCTACTACAGCCACCCAAATCGATCAGTTGGTAAAGTCGTTCATGATTCAAGGCGACACCTTGGTGATGGTTAAGAACAATCGTTTTCCGAGTGGTAACGATACCTTAGCGTGGGGGCCAATTAATAGTGCTGGCGTATTTACAGCGACAAATGGCCGCAGCCTGTTACGTGCTTACAACGAGCCTCCGCAGCTATTGATAAATCCTTCCAACAACCGTTTACACATTTTTGATAGAGGAGCTAGCCCGCATATGTACATGTTGGGTGATGCATTTAATGCAATGACCAACAGCACAGCTTTGACTTCGGCTATTAACCCTGCACCTACAGTTCCCAATACCGAGTGGCGCACCTATGGTATTGCACCAAATGGCGACTGGTATGTGGCTGGTCAGCCGCCTTTGAATACCCCAACGGTAGTTGATCGCAAGATAGCATGGTCGTACAACAATGGCGCAACTTGGAGTCATACCTCCATGAATGCTCCCGGACCAATTGGAGGTGTGGTTGGCAACAATATGCTCATAGAGGATGCAGGTGGAGCGCGCACGATTTATATCGGTTCTATGATCCTGAAAGACACCGCTTTTATGTCGGCTTGGGTAAATCCAGGTTCTGCTTATATCGAAAATTTCAACCGCGTGAACGACGCTATAACCAAAAGAGACCCAATCAATCCTGACATTAAGTACCACGCAACCAATGTAGGGTTTGGATATTCGACCGGACGTGGTGACTCCATTTTTGCATGGAATACTGGTTTTGAGGCTGTTCAGGTGAATGATATCGACATGACAGCAAGCTTCAATATTGGTTGGATTGCCTCTAAATCGGGTTTATTTAAAGTAGAGAATTACAAAACGCCAAGCCCTACCTGGTATCCTCCTCGTTATCCAAATGGCGATGGAGCACCTTGTCAGGCAATCGCCATCGACCCTTCGAACGACCAACGCGTTTTTGCTGGAAACCAACGGATTTACCGCACTGTAACAGGAGGCAGCCCTTCAGGCACTTCTCCCGATGGTTGGGACAGAGTGTTTACCCCTGAGTCTGCACCCTATAATTTTAACAGAATTAATTCCTACTGCACTTCCATTAAGGTGTCGCCAGACAGCGCAAATATTGTAATGGCAGGTTTTAGTCAACTATATTCCGACAAAGGTGGCCTCTTTTGGAGTAAAGACGGCGGCAACAATTGGAATCAGCTTTTACTGAGAACATCTTCGATGGGCCAAGATGTTGACGTAAACGATATTGCATTCACTTTCGAAGCAGGTCAGGTAGTGGCCTACATAGGGGTAGAAGCCGACGTAACCACTGCTGGTGCATACGGATTGTTTAAAGCCGTTTGGAATGGTTCAACGTGGACTACATCTCGAGACGGCAGCTATGGAGCTACCGATGCAATCATCGACTTGCATTTAAATGCTTCGAGAGATAGTTTGCTGGTTCTGAACTACGACCCGGGCATCTTACCAGTGAATAACATTCAAGTTAAAGCACTATCTACTTCTACTTGGAGTGGCTTACCTGGCCCAACTGGCGTAGGAGGTGTAGGCAGTGCTATTACCATAGGAGCCGGCCATGTTTTCTTAGCTATTGGGAAAGACATTTATGCCAGTCCGCTAACGAGCTTTTTCGCATGGGCGTTGGCATACAGTTACCCTGCTGGCACTCAGATAAATGCCTTGTTTTACGACGATTTATTGGTAGGAACAGGAACTGGTTTATATGGCCACGACTTCAATCCATTGAGTAGTTCGGTAATGACAATCAACCGATCAACCAAATTGGTTTATCCTAATCCAGTGCACGACCGTCTGTTTTTTGAAGGCATGCATCGATTGCGACTTTACAACGCACTGGGTCAACTGGTTTACCAAAGCATGGAAAAAGAAAATGAGATTAATACCCAACACCTGCAACCTGGCTTGTATTTCATAGCCTTCGACGATGGGACTATAGGGAAATTTATTGTAAAACACTGATCAAGAAAGCCGGGACCACCCGGCTTTTTTATTCACTTATTGGATTAGGCACAAATAAGCCCCATTCATCATTTTGAAATCTACATCCTTTAAACGTTTGGATCCAGTCTTTGAAATGAGGCTTGAGTTTTTCGACAGCTTCGAGCATTTGCACGCATCGACGGCTATGTACTTTATCCAGCAAAATCAATTCATTACACAAAACATCGATTTCTCTAGCCGCTTTACGAATTAACGTGGCTGCTTCCATGAGTTGATCGTAAGCCGCATCCTCGTGTACTTCAGCAAACTTATTGGTAATTAAATACACGTTGGAGTTCATTTCTTGGATGATTCGTTGAAGTTTATGCTTACGAAATTCACCACTCAAGAATAGAGCACTGCCTTTTATCTCTTCGGTTAATACGTAGGCTATCCGAACCATTTCCATTCCTAAATGATAAAAAGGAGCGTGATGGACAGCAATATTGCCACCTGGAATTTCCTGAAGCGCGAACATAAGTTTAGTTTGCCTTAAGATAATACTGGGTTAGCACACTTCAAAACAATGCTTGAATAAGAAAACTAATGCGCAAAAAAAACACTAAGGATGCACCAGCATGTGCAAGTACTCTACGTGGACTTCGGTTTTTACTTGTACGAGATAATTGCCCGGTTGTAAATTAAGTTGTACTTCTTCCAACTTGGCACCGCTCAAATTGTGCTCGGCACACAATCTCCCATCGGCAGTGAGCACCCTAATTTTCCCGGCTCTTTGTAATTCATTCACTAGCTGAAAACGCCCGAAGTTTGGGTTTGGATACAGCCGAAAGTAACTCCGATGTTTGGATTGACTTACTGAAGTAGGTAAGTTGGGCCTTCCTGGTGTAGGAACAATAAAACTAGTCCAACTTGCATTCCCATCACTCATGCGTCCCCAGCTCACATCAACTTGCTGGGCCCCAAAGCTCACAGAGTCGACCAATTTGTAGGTTCCATTTTCGGATTTGAACATGAACAAACTTTCTCCGTTACGCGATAAACCAAAGTTGGTATGAAGAGGTCCCCAAGTAGGAATTCCACTAGCCCAAACCAATACATGCGTTTGAGGGCCAATCTTTACATTGGGAAAACTCCATTTGTTCGGATTGCCAGCGTTATCTGTTAAAAAGTAGCCAGCAAGCGCAATACTGTCGGTCGACTGATTTAAAAGCTCTATCCAATCCGAAAATGCTCCGGTATTGTCCTGAATGGTCCCAGCATTATCCGCCATCAGTTCGTTAATTACCAAAGGACCAGTTTGAGAAATAGACAGTTGTGCAGGCATACAGGGTCGAGTCCGTACATTAAATTGGCCATCTTCGGCTTCCCATTGATAGGTTAGCGTGCCCACATTTAAACGTGCGCTCAATACATTGCTGTACACGCCATCACCTGCTAAACCGTCGTCGTGTTGTCCGTCGTCGAAAAGCGGCAACGAAAACTGTTGGCCTGCCCAAGTGTATTTAACGCGAACGGTTGGCGACGACTGTTCATCTTCAACTAACGCGGTAAACCTGATCTCCTGTCCCAGATATTGCCCTTGCACTTGAGTTCTTCGGATGACTGGGGCGATGTTGGACGACGTTGGTAAAAAACCAATATTTGCCACTGCACGAGCGTTAAAGAAGGGTTTAATGCCCATTTTTACATGCCCCAAGGCAGAAGTCTTGGTGAATGACTGTAAAAAATCGGCATTAGAGTACCCATAATCCAAGGTGCGAAACTGATCTGCCAAGGCCGCCGGTGTTATTTGCGTATGCAAGCTATCGAGCCAACTCATCCATGAACCTTGCTGCATGTAGTCGCTAACGCGCTTCAGATAAAAATTGAAGATGTTTCTCGCCTCTTGATTTGCCATTAACTTTTCGTAGAGCGGCCGCGGCTGATTAGGTTTCCAGGTGTACGGACTAGTCGATTGCCAGTTGATACCAAACCAGTCTATTCCTAGAGAGTTGTCTACATCGTAAGGCAGATACTCGAATTTGTTAGTTGCTGCATTTTTGTATAGGTAAAAATTGTTCTTGTTGTAGTAGCCATCCCAATTCCCGGTGCTTACATCTATAGCCAATGCAAGCAAATAATCTTCTACGTTAAAAACAGTATCTAAGGCACATAGGATTTGTGCAGCAGGTGTCTGATGCAGTACACGAATGAAATGTGCTAAATCAGCGTAGTTGTCGGCTGTTGTATTGGTTTGCAAGTCATAAGCTCTCCTACCTTGTGAAGTGAACTTATAGTCATTCGGATTGTTAGAGATATAAACGAGATCAGCCGGGTATAAACACTTGTAAAGATTACCGGTTTCGTTACCGTATCGACTCAAAACAAAATCATCGTTAATGTGCTCTACATTCACGTATAAACCCCTGTAAACACCGTTAATATAAAGTTCAGTGTGATTGGCCCTCGCCCCTGCCGACCCTAAACGATCGGTCAATTCCCAAAAAATCTTCGCTCGCGACAGGGATGGGTCGTTGTGGTTCCCGATTAAATTGAAGTCTTTGAACCCCTTGTAGCGAGCCCCTGGATTAAACGTGTTTACCGATATCCGAAAAGATTTTTTTCCAGCACCGCGCGAAGTATTTCCTCTCAATCTAAAACCTACTTGTTGAATCGTATCCCGCTCAATCCCTCGTCGAAAAATCATTTTTGCCGGATACTCGTGGTCACTGCTCAAATTATTTGGGTGCAATAAAGCAGCGAGGCTATCGGGGTGTATGATAATGTCGATCCTAGTAAGCGAGCTATCCTCGAAAACGTATCCTGCTTTCGGATTAAGCTTTAGTTGCGCCCACGACGATGTACCATACAACTGAAATATCAACAAAAGTGAAATCAAATGGTATGGCATAGTGCTGAATCAACGCTGACAATTACAAAATAAAAGTACCCAATTAGCACTTGGCAAACGACTATTTTCGAATAAAACGAGCCAATTGAATTACATTATCTTGTTGCAAACGAATTACATACATTCCTGTAGGTATGTTGGAGCAATCCAAGGCAAAATCGTTTGAATTGTTGCATACTCCCTGCATTATTTCTTTTCCTTGCAGGTCATAAATGTGCCAATTGAATGGCGAGTTAGAATTGTTACCAAGTTCAAGATAAAGTGTTTCACTAACTGGATTAGGATATAATTTAAGCTGATACGAGCGGGTTATGGCCGACACACTTTGCGCATTTTCATTATTTCTACCAAAGGTGGGTATCCGATAAGCCCACGCCCCAGTTCCGTTTGGAATTCTCGCATAGGAGGTGTCCATACTTTGTATTGGAAAAATAATTTCATCGACAGTATTCAAAACAGTGTCAGATAAAATGAGACTTTCTCCCGACGCAGAAAGCTTAAAATTGATGTGATTTGTGCCTTCTGTTTGCTCTTCATCGGCCCAAAGAATTAAATAACCACCTGCGGGAAGAACTGTACCTTGAGGCAGTTTCCACTTATCTCTTCTATTGGCGTTATCACTGATATAAAAGCCAGCAAGGTCAACCGCCGTGGTATTGGTATTGTACAACTCTATCCAATCATCGAAATCTCCTGCCGAATCTACTTGTGTAGCGGTATTGCTTGCTAATAATTCATTGATTACAACGCCATTCGATTGAACAGTGCTTTGTACTTCGTACACATAAACATCATGTTCGGCTCCTTCTGGTAAATAGCTCACCGAAGCAATACTAGATGCGCCAACTGCTTCGACATAATATCTTACCAAGGTTGTAGCTGGAAAACCAGGAATTTCAGCTGCCCACACGGTATCATTTGCGGATCCATCGTTATGCAACCCATCATTGAACATGGCCAATTTGGTAAAAGTAGACCCCGAAACCCCTGTAGCATAGTATAAATACACCATTTGCGCAACCGGAAGCGTAGAGAGTGTGACCTTCACCGTTGTGGGCTGCATGGCCGTAGGAGCTTGATAAAGGATGCCGGAAGAATTGAAATAAGGAGCTGAGCTAATTTTAGGAGCCTGTTGCGCTACTTCTATATTCGAAAGCAAGTAGGCCCTGCGGCTGGTTACAAAAGACTTTATTTGGGGAACTCCATTGTTATACTGTTGGTTCGAGTATAATTTCTTCGTGTCGGCCAATACAAGGTTAAAGATTTGGGCATTTAATTGGTTTACCAGCGTGTCTATAGTGGCCGAGGTAAAGGTTTCGTTTAAAATGGTTCTGTAGTGGGCAAGATAACGCTGTCTCCATTCTGGCACATTCAATAGCTTGTTGAGCAAAGGGTAATTCACATTGGTCACGTTTTTGAATGGTCCCCAGCTGGTACTTGTCGCTAAGGTAGTTTGAAACGTACTATTGCCGTCATACTCTAAAGGCATTGTCAATCCTGTCTCTGGTTCATAGTACACCATATAATCCATCTTGCCCTTCATCGTATAACTATCATCGTCGGTGAAAATGTTCTCGACGGCCAATAACCACAGGGCCCGATCGATATCGATGTATTTTTTAACCGTGTCTTTATTGGATGGTGAAGCTGTACTCAAACCATAACAGGCTTTTACTAACCTATTCCAAGGGTCGGCAATATCACTCGACTTTAAACTGTAATAATTCAAATATGGAGTAGAATCGACACTCAAATAGTTCATTCCTGCGGTACCGTCGCCCCAGCCTCCACCAGGCACCCCAGTTCCTTGTTTTGTAGCCCTAAAATTTGCTCCATCGTTGCTCAAAAACCACGACTCTAAAAATGTTTTATCTACATTTTGAATATTCGGGTACAAACCCCAATCCTGATTGTTGATGTAAAGTCGAACGAAGTTTGCCCTAGCGATAGGAATGTAGCGCGCAGCCATCCGGCTGTACAACACCTCGCGCATGAAAGTCGGATCTTGATGGGCGTTATTCAACTTTAGATTCTTATACCCCATTAAGTCTTGATTTGGTCGCAGCCAATCCATTTCAATGGCGAAAGACTTCTTCTGAGAGGTACCTATGGTTGTGTATGATGTATTGCCCCGAAAACGTACGCCAACACTGTCATAAAAGATACTGTCGAAGGTCATGGATGCTATGATATTCGTTTCACTCGCGTAATTGTTGGTCAACAAAGTCCAATAATTCGTTTGGGGAAAATTCAAATACAGGCTTTTGATGACCTCTGTATTATACAAACCAGTGTGCGGCTTCCCACCCGTGAGGAGCATCGTATTCCCTGGCGAAAAGTAAACTTCGGCTGGAAGATTCTGAGCCGAAGTGAGTTGTATAGAAGAAATACAAACTGTAACGGCGATATATAAGTACTTCATGAACAAAAAGTTAGTTTAAATTGCTGCTAATCTGTGTAATTACCAAATAAATACACCTACTATATTTTACAGATTCGAAAAATTGGGCCGATGAATAAAGTTGCCTCACAATTCCAATTGGCCATTTTGAGTGGAAGTCATTTTTAGATTTTGCCTCATTATTACCAAAAAATTAACTGTGTGTAATTTAGCCGCTATCCGTGTGTTTGCTTTTTTCTACTTTTGAACATGCGTATTTTCCTTTTTATAGGTGTATTCCTTTTTTCAGCTTGTTCGAAAGATGCGGGCATTGGTGGCTTTGCCGAGGTAAGTGGCGTAGTGTGGGTAGAGGATTGGAATGCAAGCTTTACTGCTATCCAGTCGACTTACCCAGGGATGGATGAAGACGTTTTTCTTGTATTCGGTGACGAACTAGTCGTTGGTGAAGACACCAAAACCAATTTCAATGGCAACTACCGTTTTCAGTTTTTATACCCAGGAAAATATAAATTATACGCCTATAGCGACCGGCTTGAAACAGTGGGAAATACGAATCAACAAGAGCCTGTAATTATTGAATTTGAGATCACCGAGAAATACCAAAAACTTCAACTGGATACGCTGGTCGTAAAACGATGAACAAATCGCTTTTACAACACTTTGATACCATAGGCCTTGAGCAACTCGGGGACAAACAATTACTCAACAGGATTGACCGGAAATTCTACTTGAAATTGAGTTTGCTTCCTGACCTTTTGAGCCAGCTTACACGCCATTATTCGGTACTAGAAGTAAATGGTCAACGTTGCATTTCTTATCAAACCCACTATTTCGATACAGCTGAAAGGGCCTTTTACACCATGCACCATAATGGTCGTTCTCGTCGGCTCAAAATACGCCATCGGAGTTACGGAAGTGGAGGCTCCAATTATTGGGAGATCAAGCTGCGCGACAACAAGCTCAGAACCCGAAAACTTCGCATGGCTACAAACTGTGCTGCCAGCGTAATCGAAGAGTTAAACGCTTGGATAAAAAATTTCGACAACCTAGTGAACTATAAAATTGAACCTGTATTAGCGGTGGGTTACAACCGCTTTACTTTGGTATCAAATTTTATGGCGGAAAGAGTAACCATAGATACCAACTTATTTTTCGAACACTCAGGAAAAACAGCTGCGTTCGACGGCTTGGCCATTGTTGAAGTAAAACAATCATCGTTAAAGGGCTCCATTGCGGCCGAAGCCCTGAAAGCTATGGGCATACGCCAGGGAGGGCTTAGTAAATACTGTACAGGACTTTCGGCACTCGACAGTAAGCTGAAACAAAATAATTTCAAACCGAAACTAAGGGCAATACAACAAATCTTGATTTTCCCTGATCGCAATCCTACTTTTTATGCCTGAACAACTACTTCATCAACTATCGGGTTCATTTTTAATTCGACTGGCAATTGATCTGCTGTCGATTTGGATTCTTGTAAGGTTCATCTATTTCACCACCTACCGAACAAGAGATCTGTTCTTCACTTTCATCATTTTCAATCTGGTCATTTTTCTGATTTCGTTTGCGCTAAATCGAACTGAATTGAGCATGGGAGCAGCATTTGGACTGTTCGCAGTATTTAGTATGCTTCGCTATCGCACCGAGGACATCTCCATCAAAGACATGACCTATTTATTTTTGAGCATAGCACTCGGGGTTTTAACCGCGGTAAGCAATGGTGGCTGGTACCTCCAACTTGCAATTTCAGGTGTGATCCTGGGGGCTACATGGCTCCTCGAGAGCCAGTGGTTGTATCGAAAAGAAAGCTCCAAATTGGTTTTTTACGATAAAATTGATTTGGTACACCGCAACCAAGAAGATGCTCTGATCACAGATTTAAAAGAGCGTACTGGCTTACCTGTGCACCGCGTTCAAGTTCAAAAAATAGATTTACTACACGATTCTGCACATTTAAGAATCTTCTATTATGAGGTTTAGGCCGTACTACTTTCTTTTCCTGTTGTTTATTGCCTCTCAAAGCTCGGCACAACAACAAGATTTTGGAATTTGGTTAGGCTCTAACTTGTCTTTTTCGCCGCTTAAGAAATGGACCGTTGAACTGGCTCCGGAAATACGTTTGAATCAAAACTCAACCGTTGTAGAAAAAGCCTTTGCAGATTTCGGACTTGAATACAAGGTGTTCAAATTCATGAAAATAGGCGGATTTTATCGGGGAGCGTTGCACAATGAACGGACCCATTTTGAAGGCAGAAACCGTTTTTTTGCCAATGTGCAGCTGTCGCACAACTATAAAAAAATACAATTCAGTTATCGATTCAGGTATCAGCAGCAGTTTTCAGATTTCACTGCTTTGCAAGAGTCAGGTCCACCCAGCACTTACTACCGTCATAAATTTGGAGTAGAAGTCGACCTCCCTAAAAAACTAACCATAGCCAGTGGTGCCGACTTTTGGATTAGCAATCGACCAGAAATTCAAGGTGTTCGTAATTTGCGTTGGACCAATACCATAAGCTGGGATTTATCCAAAAAACAGCGGATCGAATTGTCGTACCTGTTTGATCAGGGACGAAACATATCCGATCCGCTTACGATGCACATCCTACGGATTCAGCACAACGTCAAATTCTAGTTACCAACCACCGCCAAGTGCACGGTAGAGTTCAACCGTATTGAGTTGTCGTGCCAATTGTAACTGAACAAGCTCCACCTCTGCCTCTAACACATTGTTTTGGGCAACCACAACCTCCAAATAGGTGGCATAGCCAGCAGCGAACAGTTCATTGGCCGACTTCACCCCTTCCTTCAAACTGGCAACCTCCTTCGACTTTTCGGCAATCTGCAGCGTGATTTGTTGGGCTTGCTGCATGCCGTTAAATATTTCGGTATAGGCTTGAATGGCCGTTTTACGATAGTTTTGAAAGGCCTGCTCTTGCATAGCGCGCGACTTGGCCAAATCAGCCTTCAGCCGGCGTTGCGCAAACACAGGTGCCGTAATTCCGCCAACCATATTCCAAGCCAACGACGCTGGACTTATCCATTGAGAGGGATTGAAACTGTGAAAACCAATTTCAGGCCCAAGTATCAGTTGCGGATAAAAAGCAGCTTGCATAGCTCGTACATCAGCACCAGCAGCATCCAGCTCCAAAGAAGCGGATACAACATCGGGGCGAGTGCGGAGAACAGAGGCAGGAACGGACTTGAGATTAATCTCTTTAAATTCGATCGTAGAAAGAAACGAAGTATCAGCAAATACGCCTTGTACTTTACCCAAGTGGAAATTGAGCTGATTGAGTGTTCTTAACTTATCGGCTTCTAATGCGTGGTACATGGCTCGGGTTCGCGCCAGCTGTGCTTCAAATTGCTGTACTGCCAAAGCATTCAATCTTCCTGCTTCAAGTTTTATTTTCACCAAGGTCAACCCCGATTCTTGAAGTGTGGCATTTAGCGAAACGATTCGCTGTATTTCGTTTAAAGCTCTCAACTCGTAGTAAGTGGCCGCCACCTCTGAAGCCAATACTGTTTTTTGCCAGTGAAGTCCAGCCTCCGAGGATAAATAGCGTTTCGCTGCAGCAGTTCGCATCGACCTAAGTCGACCCCAGATATCCAATTCCCAGCTCACACGTGCCGTCAACAACAAATCGGGCAATGGATTTGACATGCGCTGATCGGGCCGGATATTGGGTGAAAAGTTGGTGTCGAAGTTTCCGACTCCGTCAATGGTGTATTCACCAAAACGTCGCAAGCCGGTGCCAGCAAAAACATCTACAGCGGGCAGCAAGGCATACTTCCTTGCGGTAAGTTCAGCTCTTGCCTGCTGCAAAACGGCTATCTGGCCTAGTAAATCGGGATTATTTCTTACTGCCGTGTCAATCAACTGACGAAGTTGGGGCTCTTGAAATAAGTCAGATGCCTTCGGAATCACTACAACGCTGGTATCTGCAGGCAACTGGATGTCGGCTCGAAGTCCGGTTTTAGGGCCTTTGCACCCATACATCAAACCAACACTTAGCCAAAGGATAAGGATTAACTTTTTCATTCGTAGTGATAGGTTTTAGCTTGACGTTGTTTTTGAAGCGCTTTGAGTCGTTTTCGCCTACCCGGTGTTGCAAAGAGCACAAACAACCCGGGAATTAGGAATAGTCCGAAAACTGTACCTGTGAGCATCCCTCCCGCTGCTGCAATACCAATTGATTTATTTCCCATGGCGCCAGCACCCGAGGCAAGTACTAGCGGTAGCAAACCTGCAATAAATGCAAATGAGGTCATGAGGATAGGCCGCAATCGCGATACTGCGCCTTCCATAGCTGCTTTAAGCTCACTTACGCCTTCCTTTTGACGCTGCAATGCGAATTCAACAACTAGAATGGCGTTTTTACCCAATAGGCCAATGAGCATCACCAAAGCTACCTGAGCATAGATGTTGTTTTCGAGACCTGCAACGTACAAGAAGAAAAACGAGCCAAAAATACCCGTTGGTAGGCTGAGCAATACAGGTAAAGGCAGTAAAAAACTCTCGTATTGCGCTGCCAGAAGTAAATACACAAAAATCAAACACAACAAGAAAATGTACAGGGCACCATCACCGGCAAGCACTTGCTCCCTCGTCATGCCCGACCATTCGTAGGCATAACCTCTTGGCAACGTTTCTTCGGCAATACGCTTGATTTCGTTTAGTGCTTCACCGGAGCTGTAGCCAGGAGCTGCATCACCAGTGAAGAGCGCCGAATTATACATATTGTAACGGGTAAGCTGTTCTGGACCAAATACCCGTTCAATGGTGGTAAAGGTGGCATAACTTACCATTTCACCATCCTTGTTTTTCGTGTAAAGCTTTAAAATATCTTCGGGATGTTGCCTGTACTCGGGTAAAGCCTGCACCATTACCTTGTACATCAAGCCAAAACGGATAAAATTGGTCGCATAGTAACTTCCAATAAGGGTTTGTAGGTTACTCATCGCGTTGTCGATGCTCACCCCTTTAGCCGCAGCAATATCTTGGTTTATATGTAAAAGATACTGAGGAAATGAGGGGTCGAAATTGGTAAATGCAGCCGAAATGATTTTAGATTGAGCCAGCGCTTTTTCGAGCGAATCGGCCACTTCGGCCATACGGGTTAAGTTTGCCGTTCCCGACTTATCGAGCAAGCGAAACTCAAAACCAGAAGCATTTCCAAAACCGGGTACAGTGGGTGGTGGAAAAAACTCAATGCTTGCATCGCTCAGGTGAGCCGTTTTTTTCCTAAGCTCTTCCATAAGCTGTGCAACCGAAGTTTCACGTTCGTCCCACGGTTTGAGACCAATCATGCCCATTCCATAAGAAGCTCCGGCAGTTTCGGTAAGCAAGCTATATCCTGCCAAGGTGGTCACGTTTTCTACCGCCGAATTCGAAGAGGCTATTTTCTGAACCTCATCGAGTATTTTCTCGGTACGTTCCATGGTAGCACCTGGCGGAGTGGTAACGTTTACGTACAACATGCCTTGGTCTTCGGTGGGGATAAATCCACCTGGCAAAATGGCTGAGGTACCCCAGGTAAGGAAGAAAAATCCGCCCAGCAAGGCCAAAGTAAGCCCTAATCGAGGTGCAATACGGCCCAATATCCACTTATAGGTGCCTTCAAGCTTATTGTATCGATGATTGAAGGCGCCAAAAAAGCGGCCTAATGCCGAACTATGCGATACATGGGTATGCTTCATCAAAATGGCACACAACGCTGGTGTGAGCGTAAGTGCATTGAGGCCCGAGATTACGATTGAAATAGCGAGCGTTAGCGAAAATTGTCGGTAAAATACACCCACCGGGCCCGATAAAAAGGCTACCGGTATAAACACTGCCGACATCACCAGCGTAATGGCGACAATGGCACCGCTTATTTCTTTCATCGCAGCAATGGTAGCTTCCATGGGCTGCATATGTTGCTCGTGGATTTTGACGTGTACTGCTTCTACCACCACTATGGCATTATCTACCACGATACCGATGGCCAAAACCAGAGCGAATAGCGTTAACAAGTTGATTGAAAACCCAAGCATTTGCATGAATGCCAAGGTCGAGATTAAGGCTACAGGAACAGCTAAAGCCGGAATGAGGGTCGATCGCCAATCTTGCAGGAAGATAAACACCACCAAAAACACAAGCAGGAATGCCTCAATTAAGGTTTTAATTACCTCTTGGATAGAAGCGTCCAAGAACCGACTCACATCGTATGCGTAATTGTACTCCATCCCTGGAGGAAAAGAAGACTCTTTCAATTCTGCCATTCGCTCCTTGATGTTGTTAATTACCTCACGCGCATTGGAGCCGGGACGCTGCTTTATCATGATGGAAGCAGACGGGCGACCATCGGTTTTTGAAGACATTCCGTAGCTGAGCGCTCCCAATTCGATGTCGGCGATATCTTTTAACTTGAGGGTTGAACCGTCTTCATTTGCTTTAATTACAATGTCCTCGTACTGCTCTTTGGTGAAAAACTTTCCGCCATAACGCAATACGTATTGCATACTGGGTTCACCCCTTCCACTCGATTCTCCAATTTTACCCGGTGCCGCTTCTAAGTTTTGAGCACGTAGAATGTTGATTATTTCATCGGTTCCGACCTCATACGATAACAGTTTTTCGGGCTTTAGCCAAACGCGCATAGCGTAATCCTTGGCCCCCATAATTTCGGCATAACCCACTCCATTAATTCGTTTGAGCTCTTGCAGAAGATTGATGTCGGCAAAATTGTAGATAAACTCCTCATTGGCCGATGGATCAGAGCTCGTTAGGTTGAGGTACAGGAGCATCGAGTTCACTTCCTTTTCGGTAGTTACCCCTGCTTTGATAACTTCCTCAGGCAATTCATCAAGTGTGGTAGTTACCCTGTTTTGCACGTTTACAGCCGCGAGATCGGGATCAGTACCTACCTCGAAAAACACTTGAATTAGCGTAACTCCGTTGTTGGTCGAAACCGACTGCATGGCGGTCATGCCAGGTACCCCGTTGATGGCCCTTTCGATTGGTGTGGCAACCGCTTTTGCACAAACTTCGGCATTGGCACCAGTGTAACGTGCGGTTACTACTACCGATGGTGGCACAATATCGGGGAACTGCGTGATAGGCAATGAAGTGAAGGCCAAAATCCCCAAAAGCACTAGCAAAAGGGAGATGACGAGCGATAGTACCGGTCGTCGAATAAACGTTTCTACCATGGCTTACTTCTTCGCTAAGGTTGTATCAGAAGCACTCTTCGCAATAATTTTGGCACCTTCTCGGATCGAGAGCACCCCTTCGGCTACGATACGGTCGCCAACGTTGAGCTCATTGCCAACCACATAAAAGGTGCCCACGCGTGCTTTCGGCCGAAACGTCTTCATCCTAGCCAGCTCATCCTTACCCACTACGTAAACAAAATATTTGTCCTGCAGCTCTTGAACAGCTTTCTGCGGTATCAAGAAAACCTTGCGCTGGCTGAGTTCGAGTCGGACTACCCCGGTAGAGCGATGTTTTAGCAGTTCTTGACCATTTTCGAAACGAGCTCGCAAGGCAATGGTTCCTGTTTCTGCATCAAACTCGGTTTCGGCTGGCTCAACAATCCCTTCGCTGGGATAAACTTGCCCATTGGTCATAATCAACTTAGCCCTAGAAGGCAAGCCGCCGGTACCCGATTTCAAGTTCTGTCGGTTTTCTAGATAATCTTTTTCCGAGATACTGAAGTACGCGTAGATAGAACTAATATCCGAAAGGGTAGTCAACAATTGCCCAGGTTCTACTATTGCACCCATTTTTAATAGGAAACGGTTAATTCTACCAGCAAATGGGGCCCGTACAACCGAAAAGCTTAACTGATTTTCTTTGGTTTTTAATTCCGAACGCGCATTTTCAAGTTTGGCTTTGGCAATTTCAACTTCCGCCTCGGCCAACTGCTGTTCGGTGGCAGCTACCACCTTATTTTTCACAAGTTCCATTACCCGTTTTGCTTCGAGGGTTGCCTTGCGCAATTCGGCTTCTGCAAGCTGCACGCTAGCTTTCGCTGATGCAACGGCTGCTTCTGCCTCTGTTGACGAAAGCTTAAAAAGCGCTTGGCCTTTTTGAACCATCTGCCCCTCATCTACGAGTATGGCTTCGATCATGCCCCCAAATCGAGCACGAACTTCTACATAATTTTTAGCATGGATGTCGGCCACATATTCAATATCTACTACGGTATCTGTAGTAGCAAGAGTAGTTAGCGGAAGTTGAACAGCATCCTCTTTAGCAACTTCTTGATTATCGTTACATGACCATAAAAGCAAGACAAGGCATAGTCCTGCCAATAATTTTTTTGAAAACATAAAGGAAATTTTAAATGATTAGAAGTGTTAGTACAGCTTCTTTCATTCAAAATGGCGTGTAACGATGCAGAAATTCAAATCTGCCTAAGGTATAATAGTAGGAAGGTAAGGAGCCGACTTTTTGACAACGCCCTTCATCATGAGCAAGATTAAAAATTCGTTCAGCACCGAAAACGAAATGCCATTCTTTGGTTAAGCTAAGACGACGTCTACGGGTTACCTTTATTTCTCGAAATTCCTCTCCAAATTGTTTTTTGCTATTCAACTCCTCAGGGGAATCGCCAAAAACCGTAATGCACGGGTTAATTTCATTTTCTCCGAATGCTACTACACCATTAGCCGGACGCGTAA
Source organism: Chitinophaga pinensis (assembly GCA_943369355.1). Classification (GTDB taxonomy): domain Bacteria; phylum Bacteroidota; class Bacteroidia; order UBA7662; family UBA7662; genus UBA7662. Next base: position 593,882 of record CALRMX020000001.1, read on the forward strand.
CGCCCAGTAGTATAGCTAACAGCAAAAAAGGGAAAATAAAACTTTTCACGGAAAAACGCTGCAAAGATAGCAGCATAACCTAATTCAAAAGAAAAGGTTCAGCAGAAGACTACATTTTGAACAGAAAAGTAGATGCTGACGCCGTTTTTAGCATGGAAACCTATTTTCCGATGCAGAATTTACTGAAAATATTCCCCAATAAATCGTCAGTCGTGACCTCTCCAGTGATTTCACCCAAGTAATGCAAGGCCGAACGAATTTCTTGCGCCACCAAATCGGTAGGTAGTTGGTTTCCAAAGGCAGCAACGGCTGCTTCGAGCGCAAGATTGGCTTTGGAAAGAGCTTCAACATGTCGTGCATTCGCTACCACTGTTTCGTCTTGTAGTTGGCCAGCAAATACCCTATTCAACAATTCAGTCTGCAGTTCTTTCAAACCGATAGCCTCTTTAGCAGAAATGAAATAGAGGTTCTCGAAGTTGGCATACGCTTCAAGATCAGAAGTGCTTACCGCATCCATTTTATTTCCTACCAACATGACTTCGGCGTTGTGCTTCTTCATCTGCGACAACTCGGCTTTCAAGTCGGAAGGACTTGTTTGCTGCAAGTCGAATAGATACAGAATAATTGCCGCCTGTTCCATTTTAGCCAGCGTACGTTCAACGCCAATGGCCTCAATTTGGTCTTCTGCCTCGCGTATGCCAGCCGTGTCGAAAAACCTAAATTTCACACCATCCAGGAGCACCACATCTTCGATTACATCGCGTGTTGTGCCAGGAATATGGCTTACAATGGCTTTCTCTTCGTTCAGTAATGCGTTTAAAAGGGTAGATTTTCCGGCATTCGGACGACCAGCAATGACTGTGGATACGCCGTTTTTCATGACATTTCCTAGTCGAAAAGAAGCTTGCAAATGACCAATTACCGCAATGAGCTGCTCGAGTAGCGCAATGAGCTCTTTTCGGTTGGCGAACTCAACATCCTCTTCACTGAAATCAAGCTCCAGTTCAAGTAAAGAAGCAAAATCGACCAATTGTGTCCTTAATCGTGCAATTTCTTGGGTGAATCCCCCACGCATCTGATTCATCGCCACGCGATGTGCATGCTCATTGTCGGCGGCAATCAAATCGGCCACCGCCTCGGCCTGACTAAGGTCGAAACGCCCGTTTATGAATGCTCTAAAGGTAAACTCCCCAGGCCGTGCTAATCGCGCTCCTTGGCGTAGCAACAATTGAATGAGCTCTTCTAAAATGTAAGGCGACCCATGAACACTTATTTCTACTACATCTTCACATGTAAACGAACGTGGTCCTTTGAAGATGGTAAATACAGCTTCGTCTAAACGGCGGTTGCCGTCGTAAATCGATGCAAAATGAACGGTATGAGAAGGCAGCTCCCTAAAATTCTTTTTGCGAACAACAGAACCCGCTAAATCAAAGGCCTTTACACCTGAAAGCCTCACTACACCAATCGCACCTACACCGGGCGGAGTGGCCAAAGCCACTATGGTATCGCTTGTATCGAAAATTTGTGCTCGGTTCATACAGAATTTAAGCGCAGACCGTATTTTTCGGATGTTTATTGAAACATGAACAAGCTCGAAAAAATCCGTCAGTGGGCCGCCGACAAAGATAGCCCCATCATCTGCTTTTTAAATGGAACAGATGCAGAAGTAATAAAAATTGCGAAAGCATTGATTCTCGACCATGTTGCCGAAATATTGGTGTTTGGTGATGAATTGGAAGTATTTGATGCATGCCGGATGTATAGACTAAATGAAACTATGCTCTATGGCGTAGTAAATCCAAACGACCATCCGGAATTAGACTATTACACCGATTTGTATCAGGATAAATACGGCGAGCAAGACCGGAAAAAAGCCATGCGAGCTACCAAAAACCCTAAAATTCTTGCTGAGTTGATGCTCGATGATGGGGCAATAGATCTTTACATCGAAGATTTGAGCACTTTTTGATTTTCCATCACACCCATTCCGAATAAAGCAAAATCGTATTTCACGGGATCGATAGGGTCAAATTGTTTAAGTGCGTTAGTTAACTCAACGGCCGAATTCCAATCGCTCTTTTCCACATCCATTAGCCCCAATCGAGTTGCAATACGCTGCACGTGGAGGTCCATGGGCATAATAAGATCTGCTGGAGAAATACGTTTCCAGTATCCAAAATCAACTCCTGCCCCATCCTGTCGAACCATCCAACGGAGATACATATTTAACCTTTTACAACTCGATCCTCGCGCTGGTGTAGGCACATGCTTCCGGGTGCGTAAGGGTGCGTATTCGCTAGAAAATACAGTTTCATGAAAATGTTTTAGCCGATAAAAACCCACTTCTCTTCCTGAATTTGGATGCTCTGTTAAAAAAGCGTCCTCTAAAGAGGAATTGTTGCGGTAATGTTGCTGTAAAAAATCCATCAAATACAGCAAATCGGTTTCTTGGAAGGTACGGTGCACAAAACCGAGTAGTTGTTTGAGATCAGCGTCGGCATAATTGCGCACAAAGTCTGCCGGAGCATTGTCCATACGGTGCATCAACTCTAGCGATTTTTTGATAATTACAGGTCGTTGACCCCAAGAGAAGAGGGCTGCGAACAAACCCGCAATTTCACGGTCGGCCTGACTTGAAAAACGATGAGGAATAGAAATAGGGTCAATAGCAATAAAATCTGGCCTGTTGTATTGAGCAACAGCGCCTTCGAGTAGGTCGTATAAAAGCGTATTCACCTTCCGACAAAACTACACTCCTTACGACGAGCTTCAAGGCCATATACCACAAAAGTTATGTTTGCGTTTTCTCAAAAAAAAAGAGTGCATATGCGAAAATTACTTTTGATCGCTCTTGTTTGGGGTATCTATGGATGCAAACCCGAAACACCCACTCCTCCTTCTGATTGTATTTGTACCACAGAAGTCAACCCTGTATGTGGCAGTGATGGCAAAACCTACTCCAACGCTTGCTTGGCAAGTTGCGCCGGGGTTAGCTATACAGCTGGACCTTGTAATTAAATTTCAGTTCGTAAATTAGTCAGCGTATGAAGTATTCAGTCTTCCTTGCTATTGGCATATTGATCATGTCAAGTTGCCGAAATCGCCCTGAATGTGTCTGCCCAGCCATTTACAGTCCTGTTTGTGGGAGTGATGGCGTTACCTACGCCAATTCTTGTGAAGCCGACTGTAAAGGAGTGAGCTACACTGTAGGTAGCTGTCCCGAAACGGGCAACTTCACCTTGGAGTTTACCGGCGATCCATCGGTGGATGGATGTGGATGGGTCGGAGAAAAAGGTGGGCAACTCTTTAATATCGACGGATTACCCGACTCCCTGAAAGTGGAAGATCGGATAGTACGCCTGAAATACCGCAATCGCGTAGACCCGTTCATGTGCGGATTAACCACTGGTTTGCCACGGGTTGATTACCTTGATTATTTGCCGAATTAAATCTTCGCAAGCGCTTGCTGAAGATCGTCGATCAGATCTTCTACATCTTCTACACCCACGCTTAAGCGCAATAATCCATCTTCCACACCCGCTTTGAGTCGCTCCTCGCGAGGAATGCTGGCATGTGTCATGCTCGCAGGATGACCGATTAACGACTCTACACCACCTAACGATTCGGCTAGGCTAAACACCTGCATAGAAGAAGCAACCGTCATGGCGTGCTCATAATCACCACTTTTGAGCGTAAACGAAATCATTCCCCCAAAATCGCGCATTTGTTTTTTTGCAATCGCGTGTCCGGGATGATCAGCAAAGCCAGGCCAATTTACCACTCCTACTTTTGGATGCTGACGCAGGAAATTGGCGACTACTTTTCCGTTTTCGCAATGCGCTTTCATGCGTAGGTGAAGCGTTTTAATACCACGTAATACGAGAAAACAATCTTGAGGGCCTGGGTTAGCTCCGCAACTATTTAAAATAAATGCAAGTTTTTCATGGAGCACCGTATCGTTGGTACAAAGAGCACCCATCACTACATCACTGTGCCCGCTTAAATATTTAGTTACCGAGTGCATCACCAAATCGGCTCCTAAAGCCAAAGGATTTTGGAGGTAAGGCGAGGCAAACGTATTGTCGACAGCAAACATTACCCCCGCTGACTTGGCTATTTCTGAAATAGCAGCGATATCCACAATTTTCATCGTTGGATTCGTAGGCGTTTCTGCCCAAATAAGTTTGGTGTTGGCATTCAAGTATGCCTTTACATTATCTGCCTCATAGAGGTTAATAAAGTGGAATTTGATTCCAAAATGTTCATAAACCTTGGTGAAAATCCGATATGAGCCCCCGTAGATATCGTCACCTGTAATTACTTCATCGCCCGGCTTTAGCAGTTTCATCACTGCATCGATGGCCCCCATACCCGAAGAAAAACACAGCCCATGAGTAGCGTCTTCTAAAGCTGCGATATTCGCCTCCAATTGCGTGCGTGTTGGATTTTTTCCCCTGGCATAGGCATAGCCTTTGTGATTTCCTGGCGATTCTTGCACATAAGTGGATGTTTGATAAATGGGCGTCATGATGGCCCCAGTGGTCGGGTCTGCGTGCACACCGGCATGTATGGCTTTGGTTCCGAATTTCATATTCATTGAATGCTGATCAAAGATATTCTATTCCTCGCTCAATAATTATGATCGTCTTATTCTTTTCGTTTAGGCTTATCCCCTACTTTAGCTGAAATTTGCATTTGCATTTTGATCAGCAGAAGTACCATAGATCGTGTCATGGATGCTACCCGAATTGAGGAGGTAGTAGGTGATTTTGTTACGCTTAAAAAAAGAGGCGTGAACTACTTGGGCTTATGTCCTTTTCACAACGAAAAAACACCTTCTTTCAACGTAAATCCAACACGAGGGATATACAAATGTTTCGGTTGTGGCGCTGCGGGCAATGCTGTAAACTTTTTGATGGAGCACGAGCATGTTAGCTACCCCGATGCCATTCGGAATCTAGCAGCGCGCTACAATATCGAAATTGAAGAAGACGCTTACAACCCAACGCCTGAACAAGCACAACAACTCACCGAGCGCGATAGACTTTATCAATTGCATGCTTTTGCTCAAAGTTATTTTGCACAATATCTCCAAACCGATGAGGGCAAAGCGATTGGTTTAAGCTACTTTCGAGAAAGGGGTATTACCGACGAAAGCATCCAAAAGTTTGGGTTGGGCTATTCACCCGATGGCTATACCACCTTTAGCGACTTTGCTAAAAATTCGGCCTATTCAGAAGAGGAATTGGCCTCTTCGGGACTGAGTACTTTGCGTGAACAAGGTGGACTCGTGGATCGATTTAGAGGTAGAGTAATTTTTCCCTTCTACAATCTCAGCGGTAAAATCATTGGCTTCGGCGGACGTATTCTCACCAACGATAAGAAGGTTGCGAAGTACCTTAACTCACCCGAAACGCTACTGTATCGAAAAAGTGAAACGCTTTACGGCTTATTTCAAGCCAAGAAAGCCATTCAAAAAAACGACAACTGCTATTTGGTAGAAGGTTATACCGACGTAATTAGTTTACATCAAGCCGGAATAGAAAATGTGGCCGCAAGTAGCGGTACAAGCCTTACCCAAGAGCAAGCACGTTTGATTCGCAGGTTTACGCGTCATGTTACCGTACTTTACGATGGAGATGCCGCAGGAATCAAAGCCTCTTTACGTGGCATAGACATACTTCTTGAGCACGATTTGCTGGTAAAGGTGGTACTGATGCCAGACGGCGAAGACCCCGACAGCCACAGCCGAAAACTGGGGCCACAGGGTTTTCAGGACTACCTTACCGACGAAGCAGTCGATTTCATTCATTTTAAAACACGGATGTTATTCGACGCGGCCAAAAACGACCCTGTACTTCGTGCAGAAGCCATACGCGACATTGCTGAAAGCCTTTCACGTGTAAGCGATCCGATATTACGGTCGACCTACAGCACTGGCACAGCCAACTTGTTGAAATTTGACGAGCAAACCCTGCTCACCGAGATTAATAAGCAGCGGCTACAGCGCCTAAAAGGGAAAAGTGCCGACGACCAATCGGCGATTGAAGCTGTACGGCCAGAAATGCAAGCGTATGGGAAGCAAGAAGTCCATGTTAAAAACGACCTGCCACAAGAAGCCGACATCATTAGGATACTTTTGCAATACGGCGACAAACTCCTCGATTCTCAAAACTGTACCGTTACGAGCTTTATTTGCAACCAACTGGACGAAATTGCCTGGGATTCGCCCGTGTACCAGCGCATTTTTAATATCTATCTCGAAGGGTTAAATCAATTTCAGTCGATACCTGACATCCACCAGCTTTTGAACCATACCGACCCTGAAATTGCAGGTGCTGCAGTTGAATTGTATGGTAAGTCCTACGAAATAAGTGAAAACTGGTCATTGAAACACGATATCCTCATCGTGGCTCTCGACAAAAACATAGAAGCTGATGTGATTTCGGCCGTTACTCGTATTAACCTCAAAAAGGTATTGCGGCTGATCGAAGAAAGCAAACAAAAAATTAAGGACGCTACTCAATTGAGTCCAGAAGAACACGACCAATTGGTTGCAGAACATTTAGCTCTGGAGAAGCTCAAAATACAACTCGCCCAACAATTGGGCACAGTTATTACCCATTAAACACCCAACTGAGTACGCATTCTTCTATTCGTTTGTAATGCACGGTCAACTCGGCAGCTAACTCACCCTTGCCCAGGCGAACCGCCAAGGTGCCTAGTTCGTAATTACGTTTTAGAATGCAGATGTCTTCTTTAAAGATTAAGCCCTTTTCACCATACATCTTGTAAACCGCTTCTTTCGCACTCCAAGCCAACATCAAATCGGCATCGGTAACTCCCATTATCACGATTTCGTCGGCAGACAGAAATCGATCGCGTATACGTTGCACACGGGGATGAATGATTTCTACATCTACCCCCACAGGAATTTCAGCCGAAATGGCTGCAGCCATACCGGAGCAGTGACTAATGCTGATAAAGCGATTATCGTTAACGAAATGTGGTTTACCGTAGGTGTCCTTGATCACGTCTAAAACAGCAGTGCGGGCTAGTTGCTGTAAAGCAAAGCGCGATGCCATCCACTGCTGTCGCTTTTCAGAGACCTGAATGAGTCGAAACTCTCGCTCTAAAGCCGGAGATAAAGTCATCCGTTCATGAAACCAACGAACGGTTTCCGTGATTTCCCAAAGAATTAGCTCTCCATTCTCAGCAAAGGTGTGGGTATATTTGAAGGGCATTTTACAGCTAATGGTGCATCAGGTGCTACAAACATAATCAATCGTTGGAGTTTTATCCTAAATATCGACTTAAAGGTCATCGCGATAGTTTATACGCCATTTGTGGCGACGAACATCCTGACTTTTTCTTCACCGCAGGCGGAGATGGCTTGGTTGCTCGTTGGTCGGCGAATGCCGACGATGATGCCACCCTTTTGGTAAAGGTCCCTGCTACGGTATATTCACTTTTATTACTCCATCAACATTTACTTGTCGCTACCCGTGAAGGCGGCATACATTGGGTAAACTTGGAAGAAAAAGCAGAAAAAAAACTTTTCAGTTGGAACAACGCACCGGTATTTATGCTCGAAAAGACCGACAACGGCTGGTACTCGGGGCATGGCGACGGTAGGTTAATTTGCTGGCAGCTGTACGGCGATTCTGCCGAAATCATTGGGCAAAATCATGTGGTACAGGAAGCTGTACGCACCATCAAAAAATCAGGTGAGCTTTTAGCAGCAGGTTATAGCGACCATAGCATTCGTATTTTCAACGACCAAATGCAGGAAATTTCACGTTTCGACGGTCATACCAATTCGATATTTAGTTTGTTATGGCTTCAAAACGGCAAATATTTATTGAGTGGAAGCCGTGACGCAACTATTCGGATTTGGGAGCTGAGTAGTGGAACTTGCATGGAAACCATTCAAGCCCATATGTACACCGTTAACGATTTAATTGCCCTTCCTGAGATTAATTTAATTGCATCGGCAAGTCGTGATAAAAGCATCAAACTTTGGGATGCACACAGCATGGAGCTCAAAAAAGTAGTGGATTACGAGAAATTTCCTGGTCTAGCTCATTCTCATTCGGTGAACCGGTTGCTTTGGAACGCCAACCTTCAGGCACTTTTCTCTGTTGGCGACGACCGGTTGGTCATTAGGCATCAAATAGTGCTGTAGAGCAAACAATAGCCTTGATTTCATGTAATTAATCAGCTTTTGAGCATCAAACTAATTCGCTAGTTTGGAATAAAATTTAGCTATGCGCATCGTAGTTGTTACTCTGTTTCTTTCGCTATTCACTTTAAATGGGCTCTGTACTACCGATAGTTTATTGAATGAACTCAAAAAAGCACCCAACGACACCTCGAGAATCAACATTTACCTCAAATTAGTTTGGCTCGAAAAAGAGAACAACATTAAAAACACTGAGTACTATTTAGCTAAAGCCTTAGAACTCGCCAATAAAACTAGATTACCTCAATTTATTGCAAATGCACATTATTATGCAGCAATAATCGATTACTACCAATCGGACTTTGATCAACTCGAACGAAATACCAAAATAGCTCGACAAGCCTACCAGAAAATAAACAATGAATATGGTTTAATAAGCATACTCAATTTGGTTGGGCTTGTACAGCTGCAACAAGCCAAGTACCCCGAAGCTTTAAAAACTTTTCAGGAGGTATATCGACTTGGCGAAAAAATAAACAATCTGTATTCGATTTCGAATGCCCTAAACAATATCGCCATGGTATATGAGCGGACCAATTCTCGCGATATGGCACTAAAAACGAATTTCAAAGCATTGGAAATTAGGAGGAAGATAGGTGACCAAGCCATGATAGCTGAGTCACATCTAGAAATTGCAATTTCTTACTATCATTTAAGGCTATCAGATAGTTCAAAAAATCACTTAAATCAAGCTCTCCAAATCCTCAAAACCCATAAAAGTCAGCGCATATTGGGAAGTGTATACAATACTTTCGGCACTATTCATTTGGACAATAAACAATATCAGGTTGCATTAAACTATTTCGAGAAAGCCCTAACCGAATTGAAAGAAGTTGATGATAATCAAATTAAAAACGCAATCCTAGTCAATGCAGTCGAGTGCCAAACAAATCTGGGAAATTATACTGCTTCCCGTCGATTTCTGGATAAAAGCCTAAAAAAATTTATTGGTGAAGGTGATCTTCGCCACATCGAAATGGCATATGAAGAAAAAAGTATTCTAGCCGAAAAAGAAAGAAGATTTGAAGAAGCCTTGATGGCCGAACGCATGCGTTTAATTTATCGCGATAGTTTGTTAAATCAAGAACGAGTAGAAGCACTAACTGGACTGGAAGTGCAGTTTGAAACTGAGAAAAAGGAAAAAGAATTGGTTCGAAAATCCTTAGAGCTCGAAACTCAGCGAAACCAACTTCTCAAACAACGACTTTGGCTTGTTGCTATCGGAACTGCGTCAATTATAATTACGCTCATAGGCTTCTTGTTATTTATTCGGATTAGAAACAAAAACAAACGAGTAGTTCAAGAAATACTCATCCAAGAGCAAAAGAGAGGCTTAAAGTCGATTATTGAAGCCACCGAAAGTGAAAGGAAGAAAATTGCCCGCGAATTACACGATAGCCTTGCACAACAACTTGCTGCTTTAAATATTGGACTAGCTCGTTTAGAGGATACAGCAGGTGACAAAATCGAATCCATTTCCAATCTTGTTGAATTGGCAAAATCTTCATCTGAAGAAGCAAGGAATATTTCACATCAATTGTTGCCGGCTACCCTCATCAATCTTGGTTTGGTTCCAGCCTTACGTGAATTGCTTGAAAAAAGCACTAAAGCGGTTGGTTTCGAGTATTATCTTCAGGCCGACGACCTTCCCCCTATCCCAGAACAATTTAATTTTGCCATTTATAGGGTTATACAGGAATTATTAAACAACAGCTTCAAACATAGCGGTGGCGATTTTATCATCGTTAGGCTGAGCCAGCAAGAGCAAGCAATTCGGCTCGTTTATGAAGACAATGGTAAAAATTTCAACCCCAACAATTTCACATCGGGTATGGGAAATTTGAACATTCGATCCAGAATTGCTGTAGGTGATGGTCAAGCCACCTTTAGCAGAAACGAAGAAGGCGGCATACGGGCATCTATAAGTTTAACTATTTATGAAGGCGTGCTTCATAATGCTTGATAAATGAATCACTAATTGAACAAGGTGCACGAATCTATAAGCAACTTTCTCGACGACTCCTATTTCGACAGCTTTGTTCCAGTTGTAGACCTTAGCATAATAGAATTAGAAGCTATACTAACCATGACCGTTCATGATTTCTTGCTTCAGGCCATCTCACCTTCTTTAAGTCAGCATTGTTGTATAGAAAATTCGAACCGGCTTTGGAATACAGCTACTATTCAACTTGACCGTTCTGGAAATATTCATCTTACCGCCTGCTGTAAACAATGTAAACGTGAAATACTAGCCATGTACCTAGTAGAAGGGACCGAATATGAAAGCTCGGCTAGGAGTTTATTAATGGCTAAGACAGGCTGGAACTCTTTCGGCGATGAATAACTACCGTTTGGCTCGGAGTTCCATGTCGACCATGATGTTCATGTAGTTATTGTACGCGTCGTAAGCCGAAGGGAAAGGACTAAAAATATTCTTCTCGCCCTTTTCTTCAAAACGAGGAGTCATGTAAAAAAAGTGGTCGGTCGACTGTAATTTGCGCCAATCCTCCAACAATTGGGCATCGCCTTTAGCGTAGACCCACTCAGCCAAGTCGTATAATCGGGTAATGGCCTCTTGTTGAATGTCGCTACCGTTGATGTAGCTCAAGTCGTACGTAGGAAACGACCAGGTGACTGGCGATGGCACATCGTACTTTCCAACAGGTGTGAGCGTGTCAAAGACCTCCGAAGGCGTTAAAAATTCAAGCCCAGCCTTGATTGCAGCTTCAGGCAAATGCTCAAAAAAATCGAATATGCCGCTTTTACTATCCTGATGCTCACCAATCCGCTCCAAATCCATGAACAAATTGATGGTTTCGGCACCAGCTTCAGCCTTCATGAGGTCAAGAAACTTCGTGGTAGTTAATGGGTAGTTCGGATGACTTGCCTCGGTAAACCACCGTGTAATTTCTGCTGTAAGCGTAGAGTTCTTCGGCAAGCACAGCATCCGGTTGTGCAACGGACTTTTGTAAACATGATTAGGGCTCTTTTGACCGAGTAGTTTCTCGGTACTTGGCACTAAGATGCGTGTATACCCCCAACGGGCTAGATCATTCACTAAATCGTTACTAAAGAGCAGTTCAGTATTTCGGAATACGGTGGGCTTGTAACCAAACAGCCTGATAATACGCGCTTCATGGGCCTTTATTTGACTTTCAAATTCGGTCCGGTGATAAATAGAAGAAAGCCCATGTGTTTCCGTTTCGTTGAGCCACTCCACTCCTCCCAAATCGGTTAACTGCTTAAACTTTTTCAGTACCGCAGGTTCCCAACGTTCCAATTGGTTCAGAACCGTTCCAGTAGCTGAAAATGCCAGTTTAAACTTTTCTTTGTGCTTTTTTTTGAGTTTGATGAACAGATCAAGTGCAGGACTGTACGAATTTTGAACCACTTGCCTTAAAAAGAAGGCATTAGATTCATCGTCGAAATAATCGTGCTGATTCCCAATCTGAATAAAGTCGTAATGCCGTAAACGCTCTGGCTGGTGTAACTGGAAGTACAAACAAATAACTGGCATAACTTATATTAAAAAATCTCTATATACACGAACTACCCGCAACGCTGCATCGTCCCATTTCATTTCTTCGAGTTGGTGGCCTATTCTGCTGGCAACCTGATGTCGGTATTCATCGTCGCGAAGCAAACGCAGAATTTCTCTTGCAAATGTATCGGTATCGAAATAATCTGCTTTAATTGCATGTTCGAGCAACTCAGCTACGCCCGACTGCTTCGAAATCACGCATGGAATGCCAAACTGTGCAGCTTCGAGCGCAGTGAGTCCAAATGGTTCTGAAACCGAGGGCATAAAGTAAACGTCGGCCACCGCCAGCAACTGTTCTACTTTTTGCCGATTGATGAAGCCGGTAAACAAAAAATTTCGGCTAAGTCCTTTAAATGCGGTCCAATCAATCATTTCCTTCATCTTATCACCAGTTCCAGCAATAACGAAGCGTACATTCGGAAATTCACGGATTACCTTTTCGGCGGTTTCGAGTAAGTAAAACGGACCCTTTTGATGCGTTAATCGTCCGATAAACGCCACAATTTTCTCTGGCACATGATGCTCTTGGCGGAATACAGGCTGGGGGTCTATTCCATTGTGTATGGCCACAATTTTATCATCGCGTATGCCATAATGTTCATGCACCATCTGACGGGTGTATTCGCTTACCGCAATTACTTTATCGGCCATTTGAAGACCCAATCGCTCCACGTAATACATGGTATTGCGCACGTCACGGCCTGCTCGGTCGGTTTCTAATGCATGTACATGCACTACCAGCGGTTTTCCAGTTTTTTTCTTCAGTCGAACGCCCGCTAAATAAGTCAACCAATCGTGAGCATGGATTAGGTCGAAATCAACCTGGTCGCCAAACTCCTCCACAACAGCTTCGGCAAATGCTGATACTTTTTGCAATAATTTTGGACCATACACCTCAGGGTCTTCGAATAATTCTGCAAACGAAATGCTATCAAGACCTGGTTGTGAAAGATACCCTCTGCGTACAGAGTCGCAGGCAACCGCACTCAGTTGATAATACTCGAGTTCTGGCAATGCACCTTCCAATCGCGAAAGTTCTGGGGCTGTAATTCGTTTTGACTTGGCCATATGATTTAAACCAACCAATTCTACGCCTTCTAGTACCGAGGCATCCACAGTGCGGGGAACTACAAAGCGAAGAGGAATTATCTCACGCAAAGCGCGGGCTAGTCCGTAACAGGCCACTCCGAGACCACCACTTTGTATGGGAGGAAACTCCCAACCGAGCATGAGTACTTTTTTACCTGAGAATGCCTGTAAACTCTGTTTCATATGTAAAGCTAAGCCGCGAAAAATGGATTTAAACGAAATGCCAAATTCGTTAACAAATTAATCATTTCAATAGCATTGACTGCGTTCGAAAGCTTTTTCTGCAAATTGAAACAAACTTCCTGTAGTGTGCCTATTTTTGTCGCCCAAAGCGTACATAACCATGATTTTATCCGACAAAAGAATACTCGAAGAAATTGAAAAAGGGAATATTCTCATTGAGCCTTTTCGTGCGGAAAATCTGGGCACGAATTCGTACGACGTGCATTTGGGCCGGTATTTGGCTATTTATAGAAACCAAATTCTTGATGCACGCTCCGATAATCCTATCGATGAGTTTATCATTCCCGCAGAAGGCTACGTATTGCAGCCAGGAACACTTTATTTGGGGGTTACCGAAGAGTATACCGAAACACATGCGCATGTGCCTTTCCTTGAAGGCAAGTCGTCGGTTGGCCGCTTGGGCATCGATATCCATGCAACCGCCGGTAAGGGTGATGTTGGATTTTGTAATACGTGGACATTAGAAATCAGTTGTACACAGCCGGTACGGGTATATGCTGGAATGCCAATCGGTCAACTCATTTACTTTGCTGTTGAAGGAGAAATCAACACCAAGTATAATGTCAAGAAAAACGCTAAATACAATGCGCGTACGGTGAAGCCTGTTGCTTCACAAATGTGGCGTAACTCCTTTTAAGAACGCTTTACAACCATGCTTGCCGCTTGTGCAGTAGGCATAATAAGCAAGTCGGAAATATTCACATGCGGTGGTCTGTTTACCATAAACAGTATCCCATCTGCCACATCTTCTGCCCTCAAAGGTTCAAAGCCTTCGTATACTTTAGCCGCACGTTCTGTGTCGCCTTTGAAGCGAACAATCGAAAATTCAGTTTCTACCATTCCTGGTGAAATAGTGCCTACACGTATGCCATACGGGTTTAGCTCCAACCGCATTCCTTTGGCCAGAGCCTCAACTGCATGCTTGCTCGCGCAGTACACATTACCATTCACGTACACTTCCTTACCAGCCGTACTACTTACATGTATGATTTGGCCCTTAATTTCACGTTCAATCATCCAGCGGCTGACTACCCTACTTATGTAAAGTAAGCCTTTCACATTGGTATCGAGCATGGTATCCCAATCGTCGGGATTACCGTTATGAATGGGTTCTAAACCTTGTGAAAGCCCAGCATTATTGATGAGTAGGTCGATGTTTTTCCAGTCATCCGGCAATTTATCCAGAGCAGCTTCAACAGCTACTCTATTCCGCATGTCTACACTCAGTAGCTTGGTAGGAACGTTAAGTCTAGTTGCCAAATCAATTAAGCGTTCTTCTCGTCTACCGGTCAGTATCAGTTTCCAGCCTTCTGCGGCCAACTTAATGGCCGTAGCTTCTCCTATGCCAGCTGTGGCGCCGGTTACCAAGGCAATTTTAGTGCTCATTCGAAATTAAAGGAAATGATAATGGTTCGTGCCGACAAGGCCATCAGCGGATTGGAATAAACGTGCGACTCTGGTACGAGTACATTTTGTAAGCCTTGCGAAAACTTAATCTCCGGTGAAAATTTGAAGTAGGGCAAGTAAATATCTGCACCCAACCCCAATTCATAAGCATAATCGCTGCGAACGGTTTTTACCCTTTCAACATCTGAAACTACCTTTTCTTGTGAAGCCATATCGATACTATACTTAAATCCACCAATCAGGTAGAGACGAAAGTTCCCGATTCGGTCGCTTCTCAGTTTGAGCAAAAGTGGAATATCGATGTTGGCCATTTGAATATTCCGCTCGATATTATTTTTTGGGTTTTCAAAGGTATACGCCAAGTTTCGCTGTGAGAACATGAGTGTGGGTGTTAATCTGAGCGTAGCATGCTCAGCCAAACGCAAATCGCCAATGATTCCCAAATGGAATCCTGGTCCCCATCCCGGACGGATGTATTGCAATGTGTCGTTTACAGCAAAATTTGCTGCTTCTTGCATCATTTGAAAAGTACTTCCATTGAGGCCCACCAAAAAGCCAAAATGGATCCTCTTGTTATCGTAATACGGATTGTTGCGTTGTGCTGTTGCATGCTGTGCAACAGTAATCGCAAGAAGGAAGCTGAGCGTCAGCGTTACTTTTGACCGGAATAAATGGAGCATATCCCGAAAGTTAATCGTTTCTGTTGGAGATTCCGATATCCCACCCGCTCCATATAGTCAAGAAAATCTTTTCCTTCTGGGAAAGCGGCCACAGATTCGGGCAAATAAGTATATGCAGTTTTATCACGCGAGATAGTTCTACCAATCAATGGAAGCACATAACGCGAATACAAGTAATACAATTGTTTAACAGGAAAAAGAGTTGGTTTGCTAAACTCAAGCACGATTAACTTGCCATTCGGACGCAATACTCGATAAATATCTGCCAATCCATCGCCCAGAACTTCAAAGTTTCTCACCCCGAATGCAACTGTGGCAGCATCGAATTGTTGATCACTGAATGGTAGTCTAGCTGAATCGGCTTGCACAAGCTCTATGCGTTCATTCAAATTACGTTCTTTTAGCTTCACCCTCCCCATATCGAGCATACCTGCTGAGATATCGACACCGACCACCTTTTGGGGATTTAACGCCAATGCAGCTATTGCAAAATCGGCTGTACCTGTGGCTACATCTAAAATGTGTTTCGGGTTTTGAGAACGCAGCATACCTATGGCTACTTTACGCCAATACTGATCGATGCCAAAAGATAGTACCCGATTTAATAAATCATATTTCGGCGAAATGTTATCGAACATCCGAGCTACCTGCTCTTTTTTACTGCCGTCCTGACCGGGATAAGGAGTTACCGGTGTTGTTGCCATCTTTAAAAATTAATGCTGCAAATATAGACAAAGCCCGCCCCCTATTGTTTGCCGAGTAACTAAGGTATAATTCGTTTACTTTGCACTATGAAGATTGTTAGTTGCCAATTCGAAAAAAGTAGCAGTAAAATGAGTGAACTTCCTGCGGCAGAAAAACCAGAGTATGCCTTTATAGGAAGATCAAACGTTGGCAAGTCATCGCTAATAAATATGCTAACCGGACAAAAAAGTCTGGCAAAAACATCGGCAACGCCCGGGAAAACGCAGTTAATTAATCACTTTTTGATTAACCAAGCTTGGTATGTAGTTGATCTACCAGGTTATGGATATGCCAAAGTATCGAAAAAAATGCGTGACGAGTGGGAAAAGCTTATGCGTAATTATTTCGGTAAGCGCGAGAATTTAGTTTGCACCTTACTGCTTATTGATAGTAGGCTTGAACCTCAAAAAAATGATTTAGACTTTGCTAATTTTTTGGGTGAGTTAGGGGCTCCTTTTGTGCTTGTTTTCACCAAATCAGATAAACTTGGGGCTTCTACGGTTCAGAAAAATGTAGCCCTTTTCAAAAAGGAAATGGAAAAACACTGGGACGATCTTCCCCCCATTTATCTTACCTCATCCGAAACGAAAAAAGGAAGGGAAGAACTGCTCACATTTATCCAGCAATGTAATGCTGATTACGCCAAACAGCTTAAGGAAGGCTTATCTTAAGCCTATCATGAATTCCGTTTTTATCTTTCCAACTGAGCACATAAACCCCTGCAGGCAAAGACTCGAGACTCATGTTTGTTTCAAATCCTGCGGAAACAGCGAAAATTTCTGACCTCACAATCTTCCCGGCTAAGTCAGATATCATCACGACAATGCTGGAAGAAGCATTGCCTTCACTCCATAACCGCAGGTTGCGGCCGTAAACTGAGGCTCTGAAATAAATCGGCTGAACTAGCTTCTCCGTAGATACATCTCCTGCTAGATTGATGCGTAAATCTAAACGAACTGGCAAATGGTCGGAAGCGGCAAGCAAAGCATTTGCAACTGCGGGAGGAACTTGTTGATTGGCTGGATTATTCACTGCTCCGTTGTACCGCAAACCATCATTACCAACCGTCACATACGAACCCGGCAAATAATAAACCCGCGCCGAATCATGTCGTACCGAATTATTTATCATTATATGATCCAAACGATCGTCTAGTCCGCCGCCTGAGGTGCATCCATTTCCAGTAATCATGGGTGCTTGCGTATGATATGCCGCAAAACTCGCATTGCTCGACCAATTCCCAGGCTGATTAACCGGATCAACTAACCGAATGTTTAGATTGGGTGCATTAATCAATGCTTGGTAACAAGCTTCGGAAGACCCATTCACGTTAAAGTCGCCCATGATCACCAAATTGCCTTTAAAATTCACCGAATTGAGGTACGAAAGCATTGCGTTAATCTCTTGCGCTCTTTGGGCTTCATCGGCAGCAGTACTGCCCGCCTTGAGATGCATTACGGCAAAATGAACAAAAATGGTGTCGTTATTCCAAGGGATTTGCTTGTAATAAAGTTTATAAAACGCAATGTCACGCAAAGACGTAGCAATGGCCTGATGTGATTGATAGACGAGTTTAGTGGTATCATAATAAAGTACGCATACCAAGTTTGATCCCGCAGTATTTAAAAAAGGTGCACGTGTCCAACGTGTTTCACCATCGGCGTTTAACACACTTTGCAAAAAACCTACTGAATGGGAAACCGAACCCATTTCCTGAACGCCGAGCACATGAGGCTTGATGTGGTTCAGGATGGTCTTAAAATGTCCGTTTTTTGTTGCAACGTTGTTGTTTCCTGTCGTGCAAAAATTGGTATTAGTGCCGTAATAAAGCAAATTATAGGTCGCCACACGCAAAGTGTCGGCGAACTGAGCACTAAGAGACAATGGCCATGCAAACAGAAGTACTATGAATAACTTACGCATGCAATAAAAATACAACTGAAAGCGGTGTGCGTGGGTACTAAAACAAAAAATCCGGTCGAAACCGGATTCTTCATGCTCTTTGAGCGCTTATTTCTTTTTGTAACGCTGATTGAATTTATCAACTCGTCCAGCGGTGTCGATAAGCATTTGCTTACCAGTATAAAACGGGTGTGATTTGTGTGAAATTTCAAGCTTCACGAGTGGATACTCTTTTCCATCCTCCCATACAATGGTGTCTTTCGTTTCTATGGTAGAACGGGTCAGAAATCCGTAGTCGCAAGAGATGTCTTTAAATACAACATCACGGTAATTCTCAGGATGGATGCCCTTTTTCATTGTCTTTGTTTTCAAATGGATTGCAAATATACTAAAATACGACAAACAAAAAGCAGCAAACATAAAAAAGCCCTCATGAAAATAATCCATGAGGGCCCTTCCTATTTAGATAAGCTATTACGATTGCAATTCTTATCTACTAATAATCATTTTTTTGGTGATATGCTGACCAGCAAAACTTACTGTGTAGAAGTAGATACCGGCATTTAAGTTTTCTAGCGACAGTTCGGTTCTGTGTTCACCTTCTGGCAGCATACCTGCATCTACGGTTTTCACTACCCTTCCTACCATGTCTCGTACCGAAATCACCACTTTACCATTCATTGGGATTTTGTACTCGATGTTGGTCAAATACTCAAATGGATTCGGGTAATTCTGACGGACGTCAAAACCATTTTTAAAGGTCTCTTCAACAGATATCGGCAAACAAGGTCCAGCTACTTTAACAAAACAGAAGTCGTCAACCGACCAGCCTTCACCGGCAAAATCATTGTCGGTGGCAAATCTAAACCTGAACAACACCTGCTGGGCGGTTGCCGATGCAAACGGATGACTCAAATCAACATAATTATCGGGCGATTTACCTGACCAGCCCAAACCAGGGATGAATGGAGTACTGCTTTGAACTTGTAGCGACATGACATAACTAGTATACCACGATACTGAATCGATACCACCTAAGAAATCCCAGGTTGCTCCTCCATCCGTAGAATATTCGAAAGTGCCACCATCACCACTTAAAGGAGCACGACTTGTATCATTTAAGTCAAAGTCAGTAAGCCATTTACTCTTGAATTGAACACGATAACAGCTATCCGACTGCAATGTAAAGATTGGGGTGTACAAAGCCGAGTTTTCTCTTGGGCCATACAAACTATCGGCCGAAATATACCAAGCATTCGCTCCACTAGCTGGCCCGTTGATATGTCCTTTTTGAGGGTTTCCAAATTCCCATTTCGTTCCGAGTGACCTGAGCGTAAATGGTTCCAAAGTAAGCCAAGCAGGTTGATTATTGTCGAAATCGTTGCAGTAAGGATAGTTGGTAACCACATCAAAACCAATTACATCCGTGCATAATGTATCGTCGAATGGGAATGCATCTACCGTTCCATTTGGCTGAGTAGCAATAACGCAAGTAGGATTAGCGCCAACAATTGGGTTAAACGTTGTGGAGAAATTGAGCAAGGTATCTTGTAAGAACGCCAAGCCAGGCAAAAAGATTTGTGATTGTAAAGGAGCTCCATTTACTTCAGCAGCAAGGTTAACACTATTCAATACACTTTGTCCTAAATTCCGAATGCGTGCTTGAACGGTTACTGGAGTGGTTGCCGTTGGGAACGGAGGCGTATATACTACTTCCATAATTTCTACTGAACTGCTCAGCGAATCATAAACAGTTAAATCATCGATTAGGTTACCATTACGATTGTTACCCGATTCAGTAAATCGAAATCGACACTTAGACTGGAATTCAATAATCAATGGTCCACCAGGCGTGTAGAAATTGCGCAAAGGAATGTCGTGAGTAATGAATGGGTTAGAAGCAGGTGTAGGGGTAGTCGGCTTAAATCGTGCTACTTCTACTCCATTGGCCAATACTCTCAAGTATGAAAAATTGTTATTATTGCCTGCTATCTGAAGCAATTTAAATCTCACCTTAATATTCTGCCTATTCGTGGTGATCACAGGAAGAGACATCGATGTAACGAACAATGGCTGATAGGTAGGAGCCCATTCATCGGTAGGAACTGTCCAAGCTTGTGCAGAGGAAGCAACGGTACCCATCAAAATCACCTTATCACTCGGGTTATTCGACGAGTTCACATTATTGATGATGTTAATTTGACCAATAGGCGAATTAGCTGCATTTATTTGAACTTGATTACAATACGGACAAGGGGCTTGTGCTCCAAAAGTTTCGTAATCTTCAAAATAAGGCAACTCAAATGGGTCAAGTCCTTCTAAATCTACCCGTATAGAATCGTTGTTTTTACGGTTATCATTCACATCGTTTACCCATACCCGTAAAACGTTAGGCCCTATAGGAACAGGTAGTGGGGTGACAAAAGTTAAGGTATCAAATGCACGTGGTGCTAAAGGACGGCTTATTGGTTCTGTTACAATTGGGAAGGTATCTGAACGATAAGAAATCGTGTAATTGTTCAACGTACTATGACCAATATTCCTTACAACAACACGAACATTTACAAAACCTGAAGCAAAGCACTTATTGGAAGATACTGGTTCAAGAACCCGAATAAGCATGAGATCCGTTGGCGGAATGGTTTTTACACATCTCGTGAGTGTGTCGTTACGTGTCCTGCCATCCGAAGGTTGCACGGCATACACTTCTAATGTGTAATCGCCATAAGGTGCTGGTGGTGATGGGAAGCCTGGGAAATTGATAATTTTAAATGAAGTAGGGTTAATAGTATCTGGCGCATTATACAACGTACCAGTATGTATTGTAGGTCCACCAACTTGTACGAATCTATAATCGAAACGCAAGCCTCTCAATGTGTCAGTACCCGAGTTTTTGGCAATAACTTGTATGGTATCAATGGCCCGCAAGCTATCCGGACACTGTACAGGTCTAGAAATCGAAAGCAAATTAAGGTCGACCGCAGGTGGATTTTGAAGATGGAAATTGTCAACCGCAATTCCATTTCCAGCTTGTGTACCACCGGCAAAATCAATCCTGAATCTCACCCTTCCCGATCTTCTATTAAAGGTCGCAGGGAGCTCAATGATGTGTTCGGTGTAGGTATTCGGTTGATTAACCCCAGTAAATGCAGGTCCGGTTACACTAATAATTGCACTATTCGCTGCATTATACCAATTAATGGTATTTGGATTCGGGTCGTTTACAATACCCAAGGTCGAATAAGATGGATTTAATGAAGCTACCGTATTTTCATCCGCCCAAGAAATACGCATGGCACTACCCGAGGGACTAAATTGGCGATTTACTCGTATGCTCAGTAAACCGTTTACGTTTTGACTCAAATCAAAAAGTGGGGATAATAGATAACCTTGTGCACTGGCCGGATGCTGTCCGTTTAGTACAGTGGACCAGGCATTACTTCCACTAAAAGCACCGGTCATATTGGTTTTAGCTGGTGTGCCCCGTTCCCACGGTTGTGGGGTGGTTCCCACTGCTAGAGGTAACCAATTACATGCCCTAGTAGAGTCAAAATTATCCAAATAGGGGAACCTCACCGTAGGGATACCGTATACATTAGTTGTTGTAGTGTCATTAAGTCGGTTCCCATCGTCTGGTCGTATTGCAAATACTTTTATATCTGACCAACAATCGATAGTACCTCCACGAACCGTGTCCAACCCGATAGTTTGGGTGGCGTTTACCGCCAACGGAGGATTGAAAATATGAACTGTAGTATCTTTCAATCCATTCAATTCCCACACCATCGGTAAAGTATCGAGTGGCGCGGTGCCTACATTTCGCACTACTGCACTAAATCGGAAAGGGTTACCTGTAATGACTTGCGTTCCAGCGAAAAGCAGGTTCGTATTGGCACTATTCACTACACGTAAAACATTCACGTCGACAGGTACTGGACGAGTAATTGAAAAATCATCGATAGATACACCATTACTATGTACAGTTGCAGTACTTCTAAAGACAAATCTGAAACGTATTCTATTCGTTTGGTTTCTGAATATGGGATTCGTTAATCGAATTTCACACTTTTGGTAGCCCGGTGTTGTACCATCCCAGAAGCCTCCTGGTATACCTGCAAAAGCTGTTGTTTTGTTATACCAATTATCAACAATACCTTCATTGCTCGTCAATTTGGTCCAAACAGGTGCATAGATGTTCGTCGTATATTCTATCCACAAGGCATCACCTGTGGTTGCAGCAGATGCTATATCGCGCCACATCCAGAATGTCATTGTAGCGTCTTGTACCGTTCTAAAATCGAAGACCGGAGACTCTAAAAACCAAACAGCGTTACCAGGATAATCCGAATTCAATGGGCCTGTTACCCAAGCATTCGTACCGCTTCGAGTTGCATTTATGTTCGATTTGGCTGGGGTTCCTCTCAACCATCCGCCTGGAGCACTACCCGTACCTACTGAAGGTTCCCACAAGGAAAATGCACCATCCAAATTGTCAACATAGTTGGGTACGATACCAGCAAGTGCTACAAAGGAACGGAAACCAACTTGTGGATTGCGCGACCTATTTGCGCGAATAGAACTATCAACAGCCTCGATATAATAATGAACAGTATCACTATCTGAAACGGCAGGCAGAATTGCCTGGAAATTACAAAAACCACTTCCAGAAGTTCTGGTCATGCCTACCGCAAGCATTGGACCGCTATTCACCCGATAGTGCATTACAGCAGTGTCTACTGTACTTGAGTCGACTAGTTGTGCACCAATCGTGAATGGCCCCAAGTCATATATTACTCCTTGGAAAACCTGACACTGCGCAAATTGAGTAGGGTAGGTAATAACTGGAGGTCCAGAAGCGATGAATGTCCAAGAAGTATCAGGCACTCGGGTTCTGAATCTTCTTGCACTCAAATCAACAGCTTCGATGTAATAACTAATGGTATCCCCGTCAATTACTGGAATACTATCGCGGTAAGTTGTGCCACTTATTAACGGCATTCGGCGTAAATTCCAAGCGCCATTCACCCCTACCTTATAATACAGTATAACCGAATCGATACCTGATGCATCATTTGCGGTTGCAACTATTGGATAGGGACGAATAGATGGTTGCTGACCAATCCATGGGCTGTTATGTGCCAGTTGAGGGTGTGCAGAAGCGATGTAGGTAATGACTGAATCGCCAGGGTTCGTTTGATCTGGGAAATATTTAATATTCCTATTGGGTGATGAATCGATGGCTTTCAGAAAATAACGAACAGTATCACCGTCGGCTACTTTACCTCTTCCGATGGTATCGCGCCAAACATTGGTAGTTCCAACGCGAATTAGTTGTGTTGAATCTAACCCACCACTATTTACCCGAAAATAAGCCCATGCTTCTTGAACCCCAGTGGAGTCACAACCGGGTCCATCGCTTACATTGGCTGCAATAGCATTGTTTATGGGAAATACTACGCCAGAAACACGCTGAGAAGAATTTTGAGTGATCACAGGAGGCACCAATTCGGAGAAGGCAGAAGTAACCATGACGCTATCGACTACCCAGCCATAGCGTGCTGGATTACCTAAACCTACTGTACCTGCATCAACATATCGGAAACGAATCCGCACATCAGCCTGGTTTGCAGCAATATACGATAAGTCGAACCTCTCGTGACGCCACCAAGTGTTCGAAGGCACCGCAGCAACACCCCCCTGCCAGTTAGAGTAATCAAATTCCCAAAATCCAGCGGCCCTGGTTCGAAACGAGAGTGCTGAACCGAGATAATTACAAGTTGTTTTCGAAACATTTTGCCAAGTAACTCCGCCATCAATCGATACTTGAACGAAAGTAGAATCGTCCCCAGGAGTTTTGGCAATGTGATTAAAATCGAGCCAAACTTTGAATTGACCCGTTGTATTAATGGCCCTAGACGTTAAGGTTAGTGTATCGCGTTGACCAACCACAACGGCGGGTTGAGTACGTAAGGCAGTTCCCCCGGCTGGCGTTGAAATAGTTGCATCTACTTGCCACGAACCTAGACCCGCACTGGTCATGCTGTCGTAAGGATTGGCGTTATCGAAGCCTGTGTAGAACTTTAGATTGACCCCAGGAGGCAATTGTGCTTGTGCTGCGAAAGCGCTAAAAACAAGAAATACGAGCGTGCATAGACGTTTTACCATCGTGCGAGAAACAGTTTATCTCGCTAATTTAGGGATTGTAGCCTATTCTCAGTAGCTCAAGAGTGCTTTTAATTTGTTTTTAAAGCGATCTTTTCCAAGAAAATTTTGTTCGAGGGGCACCGAAAATGGCACAGGGGTGTCTAATGCACCTGCACGCATCACTGGCGCATCGAGCCATTGGAAGCAATCTTCAGTGACAGCAGCTGCTATTTCTGCCCCAATACCGCCTGTGAGCGTATCTTCATGAAGCACGAGCAATCGTCCGGTTTTTTGTACTGAGGCATAAACTGCCTCTTTGTCCCAAGGCAGCAGCGTTCGGAGGTCGATTACTTCCACGTCTAATTCAGCTACAGCTTCCAACGCCCAATGCACCGCAGCACCATAGGTGACTATGGTTGCATCGTTACCTGTTTTAGCAATCCGAGCCTTACCAATCTCTACCGTGTAGTAACCATCGGGCACATGACCAGCTACCGATCGGTAGAGCGCTTTATGTTCGAAAAACAAGTAAGGATTTGGATCTTCAAAAGCAGCCAGCAACAACCCTTTAGCATCTTCGGGAGTAGATGGGTAAACGATTTTCAGACCAGGAGTATGAAAAAACCAAGCTTCATTCGATTGGGAATGGAATGGCCCTGCCCCCACTCCTGCCCCTGTAGGCATACGCACCACCACGTCGGCATTTTGGCCCCAGCGGTAGTACATTTTCGCCAAATTATTCACGATTTGATTAAAACCAACCGTTACAAAATCAGCAAACTGCATTTCCATCATGGCTTTGTAGCCTTTGATACTTAATCCCAATGCGGCCCCGAGTATGGCTGATTCACATAGCGGGGTATTGCGTACGCGGTCTTTTCCGAACTTCTCTACAAAGCCTTGCGTAATCTTGAATACACCACCGTATTCAGCAATATCTTGCCCCATCAAAACTAGCTTCGGATGTTTTTCCATAGCCAAGCTCAACCCATCGGAAATAGCATCGACAAGTCGCATTTCGGTGACTGCCTTACCCGGCTGAACAAGCTTCTGGCTGTGAGGCGCATAAACGTCGGCCAGTTCGTAATTGGAATCTGGAACTATTTCAGGTTCATTGAAAGCAATCTGAAGTCCTTCTTCAATTTTTTGTTGAAACTCCGATTTCGCAGCCTGAATGAAGGACTCATCAATAATACCTTCTTTCAATAAATACGCCTCATAATTCTGAACAGGGTCTTTTTTTGCCCAGATATCAAAAAGTTCTTGCGGCACATACTTCGTACCGCTGGCTTCTTCATGGCCCCGCATCCTAAAAGTGATGCATTCTAACAGAATCGGTCGCGGGTTTTCGCGCATTGATTGCGCTAAGTTCTTGACCGTATCGTATACTTCTAAAAGGTTGTTGCCATCTATTTGCACGGCTTCTATGCCATACCCTATGCCTTTGTCGATGAATTGTTTGCACCGGAACTGCTCATTCGACGGTGTTGAAAGTCCATAGCCGTTATTCTCGATTAAAAAGATAACCGGCAATTCCCAAACTGCAGCTACGTTAAGCGCTTCGTGAAAATCACCCTCACTGGTGCCACCATCGCCGCTAAAGGCCAGGCTAATCTTGCCTTCTTTACCAATTTTATGCGCCAATGAAATACCGTCGGCGATGGCCAACTGTGGGCCCAGATGCGAAATCATGCCCACTATGTGGTGCGGATTGCTACCAAAGTGGAACGAACGTTCACGGCCTTTCGAAAAACCTTTGTATTTACCCTGAAACTGAGCAAAAAGTTGGCCCAAGTCCATTTTTCGCGTCGTAAATACTCCTAAATTCCGATGCAAAGGCATGATGTATTCGTCGTCGTGCAAGGCCATGGTTGCCCCTACCGCTATAGCTTCTTGTCCAATACCCGAAAACCACTTGCTCACCTTGCCCTGACGAAGTAAAACCAACATTTTATCTTCAATCATCCTAGGCAGGAGGATGTTTTTATAGAGTTCTTGTAATTGTGGGTTGCTGTAATCTTTTCTATCGAAGTTCATGGTGTTGTATTACTTCTGGCCTTTTCGCCAACGTTCGTTGAAGGATTGATTTGCAAGATGAGGAAGCTCACGCCTTTTACCCCACATGCCTTTAACAAAATAACGGAGACCTAAATTTTTTAAATTGGCTCCTGGTAGGTTCATCAGCTTACGGCTGAGCATGGCTTTTTTCCAATATGTCCAAACTCGATCTTCGGCTTTCGGTTGAAAGCCCTGCTCTCGGCTTTGTCGACGGTTGATTAGCAAAAGTTTGTGCAAATCGATACGAACCGGACAAACCTCAGTGCAATTTCCGCAAAGCGATGATGCATGACTCAAGTGTTTAAATTCCTGCATGCCCTCTAAATGTGGGGAAATTACCGACCCAATAGGGCCACTGTAGGTGGTTCCATAGGTATGCCCTCCTATATTCTTGTAGATCGGGCATGCATTTAAACAAGCCCCACAACGTATGCAGTATAACGATTGGCGGTGCTCAGTATCGGCCAATATGTCGGTCCGGCCGTTGTCAAGCAAGATTACATACATCTCTTCCGGGCCATCCGTTTCGCCTGTTCTACGAGGACCACTCAAAAGACTATTGTAAACCGTTACAAACTGACCAGTACCATGCGTCGCCAACAGGGGCCAAAACAAGTTTAAGTCGTTGATGTTCGGGATGATTTTTTCTATACCCGCTATGACGATATGAACTTTAGGGAAAGCAACACTGAGACGTGCGTTTCCTTCATTTTCTGTAATGGCAATACTTCCCGTATCGGCTACAATGAAATTTGCTCCGGTTATTCCTACATCAGCCGAGCTATATTTTTCACGTAAAAGTTTGCGTGCTACATTCGTTAGCTCTTCCGGAGATAGATTGGGCGCTGTTTTTAGCTTATCGTGAAACAATGCTGCAATGTCTTCTTTGCTTTTGTGCATTGCGGGCGTAACGATATGATAAGGTGGCTCTCCATCCAATTGCTGAATAAATTCACCCAAATCAGTTTCAAAAACCTCGATGCCGTTTTTTTCCAGTGCTTCATTCAGATGAATTTCTTCGGTGACCATCGATTTTGATTTCACCAGACTTCGCCCTTCTACCCGTTTGAATATTTTCAGCACCTCTTGAATTGCCTCAGCCCCGTCTTGCGCCCAAATAACCTTACCCCCATTTGCGATAAAATTAGTCTCAAACTGCAGCAGATATTGTTCAAGTTTTTCTAAGGCTCCCCACTTGATATGATTCGCCCGGTTACGAGCCAGCTCGAGATTGCTAAAATTGCTCAAACCCTTTTCAACAGCCGTGTGGTAACGAGCCATATTGAAGTTAATCGTCTTTCGATGTTTTAAGTCGAACGCTTTGCTGTCGGCAGCTTTGAAAAATTTATCGGCGGCACTCATTTTACATCTAGCTTAAATGGCGCTTCCAGATTTGATATCCTGAGGCTAGTTTCGAAAATCAGCTGGGCATTTCGGGCAATTCTTTGGTAATCTAGCTTTTCGGCTGTATCGGAAGGCTGGTGGTAATCGGCATGCACACCGCTAAAATAAAAAATACAAGGGATGCCATTTTTGGCAAAGTTGTAATGATCGGAGCGGTAATAGTACCGATTGGGATCGGCTGGATCGTTGTACGTGTAGTCAAGTTCTATTTGGCAACAGTTGTTGTTCACTTCTTCACTCAAGTGGTGCAGCTCGGTACTGAGCTTATCGCTTCCGATAAGGTATAAATAAGGCTGGTCTACTTTGTGCCTAGCATCGGCCCTACCGATCATGTCGACATTGAGATTGGCTAAAATGCGATCGGCTGGAATTGGTGCATGTTCAACAAAATATTGCGAACCCAATAGTCCCGACTCTTCTCCTGTAAACCACAAGAAAATAACGGAATTATCGCTAACCATACCAGCGGCTCTGCGCTCGGCATACAAACGCGCCAATTCGAGCAAAGTAGCCGAGCCACTCCCATTGTCGTCGGCACCTGGGTACATTTTGCCGTGGTGGGTGCCAAGATGATCGAGATGAGCACTCACAACCACATAGCTTGACGGATTTTTGCCGCCTTTGAATACCGCAGCAACATTAGGGTAATCGACGGGGTATTTGTTGATGTCGGCTTTTACTTGTACGGGTACGGCTACTGATTCAACCTTTTCTGCTGCGCCATTTGTATCTTTTGTGTTCCATTTGAAACCCGATTTTTTGAAGGCTTTTTTGGCTGCACTTTGACTCAAAATGAAAACTGTTGGGCTAGACGGTAGTTCTAAGGTCGCTCCATTTTTTAATTCTCTTTTATTGTCGAGAGTAGTTCTGGCCTCCTTGAGCCTAGCTATGATTTCTTTGGTGTTTTTGGGGTAATCGGCATCAACAATGAATATGGCACGTGCATTCGATTTCTGTAATGCCCGGCTGATTTCTCTGGGAGTAGGATTTTTTTTGTCCTTGGTTTGAGACCTAACGTACAAAACTATTTTTCCAGCAAATGCACCTTCTTTTATCGTTTCCAATAGTTGTGCTGGCACAAACATCATGTTCCTATCAGCAAAAATTGGCTCTTCGAAAGATCGGGTGGTGTAAAAATCTTTCCCGAATTTAAGCTTCGCCCCTCCAAGAGTTAGTTCAACGTTGTTCAATTTTTCCCGACGCATGGGTACCGGCAACCAGAAGTCGGTCCATTCGCCAGCTACCTCAGCTCCTGGTTTTAGTGTTTCGGCACCTAAGTCGAACAAGCGCCTCGATACAAATTCAGCTGCCAAGAAATAAGAACTGTCGTCAATGCCTCTGCCTCCCATTTCAGCAGCAGCCAAACGTTCTACATCTGCTTTTATGCGCAAAGAATCGGGTTTGAACTCTTGTGCGAGGCTGCTATTGCTTAGCAGCAAGGAAACTAGAAAAAAGAAAAGGCTATTTTTTCTCATCAACAATTGATTTTTCCTACACGGTTATTGTGGCGACCTCCTTCGAAAGGAGTATTTAAAAATGCATCAACCATAGAAAGAACAGTTTGTGCACTTACAAAACGCGCGGGGATGCAGAGTATATTTGCATTATTATGTTGTCGTGCGAGTTCAGCCAACTCGACCGACCAACACAGCGCAGCGCGAATGTTGGCATGTTTATTTGCCGTCATGGCTACGCCATTGCCACTACCGCAAATCAATATGCCCAAAGAATCAGCCTGCAACACCGCCTCGGCTACCGGGTGAGCGTAATCGGGATAGTCGACCGAATCGGCAGCAAAAGCCCCAAAATCGTGTACTTCTTCACCCAGTGCTTCGATATGGCGAATGACCATCGACTTTAACTCAAAGCCAGCATGGTCGCTTCCTATCATTATTTTTCGCTTATCCATTTTCTTCCAAGTCTTTTAGTTTACGTCTTTCAACACCTGCTACTACACGTATACTCAATTCATAAAGTAGCAATAACGGAATCGACATTAAGATCATACTGCCCACATCACTCGGAGTGATAATGGCGGCCAAAATCAAGTTAACTACCACTGCAATCCGGCGGTATTGACGCAAAAAGGGAGCGCTCACAAAACCCACTTGCGCCAAAAAGTAGGCAAGTACTGGTAGTTCAAAAATAAGTCCGGTAGCCAAAACAAGCGTACTCAAGGTACTAATGTAGGAACCTAGGGTAATCTGATTCAACACTTCGGCACTTACTTGGTAGGAACCTAAGAACAAAATACTAATTGGGGCCAATAAAAAGTACCCGAAGGCCACACCACTAAAAAACAGCAGGCTCACATAAAAAATGATTCCTCGAGCAGCCTTTACTTCTCGGGGTTTTAAACCAGGTTTAACAAAACTCCAAAATTCCCAAACGATATAAGGAAAAGCGACAATTACCCCAGCTAAGATTGAAACGGAAACATGCCGCATGAACTGTCCCGTCATGTCGATATTGACAACAGTAAATGGAATTTCAGTCACACAAAGTCCAGCTAAAGCACTGTATCTATCAGCCAGCCAGCAAAAAAACTGGTAGGTGAGAAAGTCGGTTTGTTTTGGCCCGAGAATGATGCCATCGAAAACAAAATCACGCGCACCGAAGGCCACTATCGCCAATACAACCACAGCGATTGCACTCCTGACCAGGTGCGCTCTCAAACTATCGAGATGGTCGAGAAACGACATTTTGCTATCTTCCTGCTCAAACTGATCGGTGTATTTCAATTCCGGTTGATTTGCGGCAAAGATAAGCTCACTTTGTGCTTAATTTAGCTTGCGGTGTATATGTTCAAAAAATTGCTGTTTCTACTTTTCTTGATCTCAGCTAACATGCTGCAAGCCCAGATCAGTGACCTGCGTTTGATAGGGGGTTTGGATATACGCAATTCGTTTATTCGTCAAAATCCCGTGAAAATTTATGGTGCTTATTTGGGCGTAACCATACGCGAAAAGGAAAGATTTACCATTGGCGCATACGCTCTAACACCTGAATCTAGCAAAGAACTAGTGGCAATTCGAAGCAACAATACCGTGACTGTTACGAATGCCCGCTTGTTTTATACGGGTATAGGTTACAGTTATCGTTTTTTACACTGGAAGTTTATTGGCTTACACCTCCCCTTAGAAGCAGGAATTGGATTTACACAATCGTCGCGATTAGAGCGTCGTGGTGGCCAAGACATACTCTTGAGCGACGATCATGGCTTTTTTCCTGTGCAAGCAGGTTTAAAACTAGAACTTCGCCTAACCCCTTGGGTAGGTTTGGCCGGAACTTCTGGTTATCGGCTAGCCCTGTTGAACGAAGAATATCAGGCCGATTACAACGGACTTTATTATACGTTTGGTTTGAGCATTTACTTGAGCAAAATCTACAAGGACCTGCTTTATTTGAATGAAACCTACGGAGAATAAAAAAGCCCTGCATCTTTGCAAGGCTTTTGCTGTAGGAGAAGGACTCGAACCTTCACGAAGTGGTTAGCCGTTCGACAGCTTGAACGGTTTTTCCCAAACTCTTCACCCCCGCGACAGGAGGGTATGTCTGCCTGTTTCCACCACCCCACAGTAATTAGATTAAGACAAAGTTAACAAATGGATGATATTTTAAGATTCATTATCGGATATTTGCAAATATTTCGTTACTTCGAATAATTCTTCTGAATATTTAAACTTTTTCGAAATTCATTATGTCAGATCAAAAGCAAGCTTACGAATTCGACAACATCGACAAAGGCATCTTGAATGCTTTAATGGAAGACGCCAAAACACCCTATACGCGAATTGCTCAAAATATTTTTGTGTCAGACGGTACTGTGCACGTTCGGATGAAAAAACTGGAACAAGCCGGCGTGGTTTCGGGGTCGCGTTTAATCGTAGACTACAATAAATTGGGTTACGACTTAACCGCCTATATCGGCATTTACCTTGAAAAGGGATCGGCCTACAAGGAAGTGATTGCCAAAATGGAAGATATCCCTGAGATTGTAGAAGCCCACTACATCACAGGAGCTTACAGCATCTTCAGCAAGATCATTTGTAAGAATACCGATCATTTGCGTCAGATTTTGAACGATCAAATTCAAGCGATTGATGGCATACGTAGAACCGAAACCTTCATTTCGCTGGAAAACAGCATCCAACGCGCCATTCGGCTGAAATAAAAAATGCCGGTATTACCGGCATTGCATTAACTGTTTATTTGAGTCGTTCTCGAATGTCGAGTCGGTGCTTACGTGCGGTATCTAAGGCGATATCGTAGCCTGCATCCATGTGACGGATAACACCCATGGCGGGGTCATTATGCAGCACCCTTTTGAGGCGCCTGGCAGCGTCATCGGTGCCATCGGCTACAATGACCATCCCCGCGTGGATGCTATACCCCATGCCTACACCGCCGCCATGGTGCAAACTCACCCAAGAAGCGCCACCCGCAGTGTTGATTAATGCATTTAATACCGGCCAGTCGGCTACCGCATCCGACCCGTCGAGCATGGCTTCAGTTTCGCGGTTTGGCGAAGCTACCGAACCGGTATCGAGATGGTCGCGCCCGATGACGATGGGTGCTTTGACTTTACCAGTACGCACCAATTCGTTAAAGGCGAGACCAGCTTTTTCGCGATCGCCCTGCCCTATCCAGCAGATGCGAGCTGGTAGACCTTGAAAAGCAATCCGTTCTTGTGCCATCTTTAGCCAGCGATGTAGGCCTTTGTCGTTAGGGAAAAGTTCGAGCATCAGCTCGTCGGTTACCCGAATATCCTCGGGATCGCCAGAAAGTGCTGCCCAACGGAATGGCCCCTTGCCTTCGCAGAATAGTGGGCGTATATATGCCGGAACAAATCCGGGAAAATCGAAAGCATGATCGATGCCCACTTCCAATGCCCTTCCTCTCAAATTATTACCATAATCGAACGTGATTGCTCCTTTATGTTGCATTTCGAGCATCAATTTCACGTGCTTGGCCATGGCTTCGTAGCTCCTGCGGATGTACTCATCGGGATTGGTTTCGCGCAGTACATTGGCTTCCTCATTGGTCAAGTTTTGCGGAAGATACCCGATTAACGGGTCGTGTGCCGAGGTTTGGTCGGTTAGTACGTCGGGGATGATGTTGCGGTCGATCAACCTTTGCAATAAATCTACTGCTGTGCAAATCACCCCAATCGACTTGGCTTCGCCCTTTTCTTTTAAGGCCAAGGCGTGGTCGATGGCCTTGTCGATATCGAACTCAATAAAATCTAAATAGCGGGTTTCAATTCGTTTTTCGGCTCGCCAAGCTTCTACCTCAGCGGCTAAACAAACGCCTTCGGCCATGGTAATTGCCAAAGGCTGAGCACCACCCATACCGCCCAAACCCGCAGTAACGCAGAGCTTGCCTTTTAAGCTTCCATTGAAGTGCTTTTGTGCTACAGCATTAAAGGTCTCGTAGGTGCCTTGAACAATACCTTGGGAGCCGATATAGATCCACGACCCTGCCGTCATTTGACCGTACATCATGAGACCCTTTTTTTCAAGCGCTGTAAAATGTTCCCAGTTGGCCCAATTGGGAACCAACATCGAATTGGAGATGATTACCCGAGGTGCGTCTTTGTGTGTTGGCAGAATAGCCACTGGCTTGCCGCTTTGTACCAAAAGCGTTTCGTCTTCTTCTAAATCGCGCAGTGCCTTGACGATGAGCTCAAAACTCTCCACATTCCGCGCTGCTTTGCCTCTGCCGCCGTACACAATCAAGTCTTCGGGGCGCTCGGCCACATCGGGATCGAGATTGTTATGAAGCATGCGTAACGCCGCTTCCTGCACCCACCCCTTACAACTGATGGTATTGCCGGTGGGCGTTTTGGTTTTCGAAAGGTCGAGTTTTTGGTCGGTAAGCTGTGCCATGCTGCATGAGATTGAAGTAGCAAAGTTAACAAATCGACTAGCGATTTGTTGGCCTGTACCCAGCAAATAGCGCAGACTCCCGGGGATGCTTCTTTAGCAACCATGTTGTAAGCGAACCTTACATACGGTGAACTATTATTTCACCTGCATAATGAGGCGGTATCTGCCCCATTGTGGAGGACTTTCGCACAACTGGTTTGCGACATTATTGCGCACTGGTATCATGCGAACGCCCGGGCTTCTCCCATCTTGCAGAGATAATTGTATTTGCAGGCATGAAAAACTTTCTTCTCCTTGGCTTTTTCTCCTTGGCCTTTAACGCACAAGGGCAAACCTTACTTTTGAGTGAAAACTTCGATTATCCAGCGGGAGCTCCATTGCGAGATCATGGCTGGTATGCACATAGTGCTGGCACAACCAATCCTTTATCGGTCACATTCACGGGGCTTAGCTTAGGATCGACCCCCTATTTCGGGAATGGCGTGGGTAGAGCTGCACAAGTCAACAACACTGGTTCTGACGAAAACCGCCCCTTGAGCGCTAGCCGCGATTCGGGTAGTGTATATGCTTCATTTTTGCTCAAAACTAGTGGCGATATTACCACCGATGGCAGCGGCTACTTCTTCCATTTTGTGGAGTATAGCAACCCATCGGCTCCCGTTTACACCGCCATAAGTACGGCACACCGTGCCCGCACGTACATCACCGTGGGAAGCACCCCTGCATTCTTTCGGTTGGGTCTCACCTTTAACTCATCCACGGTACCGAGTGCAGTTGGTGTAGATGTAACCAACGATCTGGATACCAACAAAACCTATCTAGTGGTGGTGAAATATACCTTTGTTAGTGGTGCCGATAACGATCAGGTAAGTTTATTCGTTTTTGAAAATGGCGATACACTTACCAATGAACCCGCTACCGCAACTTTGGGCCCGTTCGGCGGAACAGCTGCCGACCTAAGTCAAATTCAAGGTGTTGCTTTACGTCAGTTCAATGCAGCACAGAAGGTGATAGTAGATGGTATTTATGTACGCACCAATTGGCTTTTGCAACCCGACAACACTAGTGTTAAGAGGAATAATTTCAGCAATGCTGTTCGCATTTACCCCAATCCTTCGGCGGGTGGACCACTTTACATTGACTCGGCGGATGATGCTGAAATGAATGCACTTCTAACCGATATACAAGGAAAAAAAGTATTACAAACAACCGTAATCGATGGCAAAATTGACTTGCCACAACTTCCGAACGGGGTTTATACACTGCAACTGGAACAAAAAGGTCAACTTGCAACCAAACGATTAATTATCCGCTAAATTTAGTCGTGATGTACTTGTTCAAAACGTTTATTGCTGCACTGTTAGTCAGCTGCACTTTCTGGCTAAGCTCTTGTAAAACAGAGGACGTATACCCTACTATTTCCTTGACTGTGAGCAACGAGAATGTAGCCAGCAATGGGGGAAGCATTCAAATCATCGTGAAGCTAAACGGCCCTTTAGCCGAGGCAAGAACGTTCCCTTTGAACTTCGCCGGAAATGCGGTCCTAAACCAACATTACAGCCTCTCGGGATCGTCGATCACAGTGAATGAAGGTGTAGATTCTGGTTTCGTCACCCTAACTGCAATTGCCAATAGCGATACTTCGAGTCGACAAATCCTGGTAAGTTTTGGCTCAGTTGAAAGAGCAATCATTAAAAATCCAGCCAATAAGACAATTAATCTGGTGAACGCCAATGCCGACCGCGATGGCGACGGCATACCCGACGTACTCGATGGCTGCCCAGACGATTTTGGCCCAGCCATCAACAACGGCTGCCCTTGGAAAGGGTTGATCATCAATGAAGTGAATTACGACCCCGCCGACGGACTTGCCGGTGATGCCAATGGCGACGGGGTACGTGAAGCCAATCAAGACGAGTTTGTAGAAATCTACAACGACAGTTTGCCTTTCGACATCAGTGGCTTTACCCTTTCCGATGCATCACAAGTACGGCATACGTTCCCTGCTGGTACCATCGTGCCCAGTCGCGGCGTGATCGTAGTTTTTGGAGGCGGCACCCCTACTGGTAGCTTTGGAGGTGCTTTGGTACAAACTGCAACTGGCGGACAACTTAACTTGAACAATGCTGGTGACATGCTCACCTTGCGCGATGCTGCTGGGAATACCATCGCTGTGTTTGACGTTACTCCTTTATCGGACAATCCGAATGAAGCCTATACGCGCGACCCCGATATCACGGGTGCTTTCATCCAACATTCAGCGGTTCCAGCTGCAAATGGTGCCTTGTTTAGTCCAGGAACCCGTGTAAACGGCAGCAATTTTTAGCCAATTATGGCAGGGCCGCTCATTTCCTTACTTTTTGTGGCTTTAGCCGCTTATTTGCTCACCAAAAAGTACAACCCCCAAGCAAGTCTTTTGCTTACTGGCATGGGTATGCTGTTGGTTGCTCCCCTGCTCGGATTGCCCTTTCCGGAATTGCAGCAGCCAACGGGTGCGCATGCTTTCGATTTGTTTGCGGTGATCAAAGAGTCGTTTAGTAAAACCAATGCCAGTGTGGGATTAATGATAATGGCTATTGGTGGTTTTGTTGCCTATATGGACAAAATTGGAGCCTCGGATGTACTGGTGCAAGTGGCCATGCGCCCCCTGCAGCTCTTCAAAAAGAATCCGTATCTGGCAGCCAGCATGGTCATTCCCATCGGCCAGGTGTTGTTCATCGCCATTCCTTCGGCAGCCGGGCTCAGTTTGCTGCTCATGGCGTCGTTGTTCCCGATACTGACGCGCCTGGGGGTGAGCAAACTCTCGGCAGCATCGGTAATCACAGCCAGCACCGTTTTTGGTATTGGTCCGGCATGTGCCACCACCGCTAGTGCCGTAGAAATCATGCAACTCGACACGGTCTTGTATTTTCTAGAGTACCAGATACCGCTTGTTTGGCCATTGAGCTTGAGCATGATGGTGAGCTATTACTTTGTGAATCGCTATTTCGACAAAAAAAGTAAACCAGAAGCGGAAGCCGCTACTAAAGCCGTCAACACGAGTAATGCCCCTGTAGTATACGGACTGCTTCCGATTTTGCCCATCATCCTTTTGATGATGTTTTCGGAGTTGTTTCAGTTGTTTCCTGTGCGTATATCGCTCGACACTACCACGGTCATGTTCATAAGCCTGTTTGTTGCCATCGTGTTTGAAGGAGTGCGGCACAAAGCGCTCAAACCTTTGCTCAACTCATTAAATGTGTTCTGGAATGGCATGGGCGACATTTTCAAAAATGTGGTGACCTTGATTATCACTGCCGACATTTTTGCTAAGGGCTTGATTAGTCTGGGTTTCATCGATGGTATCATTTCCGCTACCCAGTCGGCAGGCTTTGGTACCTCTGGAATTGGGGTAGCCATTACCGTGATGATACTTTTATCGGCCATGCTCATGGGCAGTGGAAATGCGGCCTTTTTTGCTTTTGGTCCGCTGGTACCTGGAATTGCCACCCAACTGCAGTTGAGTGCCACCTCACTGATGTTGCCCATGCAATTAGCGGCCACTATGGGGAGAACCATCTCACCTGTGGCTGGTGTACTTATCGCCACGGCCGATTTAGCCGGGGTTTCTAGCCTCGATATAGTAAAACGTAACCTTATACCTGTAGCCGTAGCCTTCGTGCTTATGTTGCTACTTCACTTCGTTTAGCCATGCTTTATCTTATCAAAAATGCCGACGTATACAGCCCAGCACCGCTAGGTATCCACGATATTCTTTTGGCCGACGGACGAGTGCAGGCCATCGAAAAACATATCGACTTACCGGCGTCGTTGGCTACTGTGGTTGATGCCGAGGGCAAAAAGGTATGTCCAGGTTTTATTGATCAGCACATCCACATCGCTGGAGCTGGAGGTAAAGATGGCTTCGTATCGATGACACCTGAAATCAAAGCGTCGGAGCTTGTTGCCTGTGGTACTACCACTGCGGTGGGTTTATTGGGAACCGATGGAACTGCACGTAATATTCGGGCACTTTTCGGCAAGGCAAAAGCCTTGCGTCAAGAGGGTATTTCGGCCTATATGTATTCGGGCTATTACGGAAGCGATACGGTTACCATTACCGACAGTATTACCAGCGATATGATTTTCATAGAGCCTGTACTGGGATTTAAAATCGCCATAAGCGATATACGCTCGTCCTATCCCACCGCTTTAGAATTGGTTAAAAAGCTACGTGAAGTACGGGTTGGTGGTATGCTTGGCAACAAAAAAGGAATCATGCATGTGCATTTGGGAAGCCTCAAAACCCAAATGGATGTGCTTTTCGAGCTTGTAGAGTACTATGAATTTCCCATAGCCCACATCTCTCCTACCCATGTGGGCCGGAGCAAATCTTTATTCGACCAAGCCATCGCTTTCGGCAAACTTGGTGGCATGATTGATATTACAACCGCTGCCTCGAAATATACCGACCCATACAAATCGGTGCTGTATGCACTTGATCAAGGCCTTGCCTTGGGGCAAATGACGTTTAGTACCGACGGACATGCAGGTCTCTCCAAAAACGATTCACTCGGCAACAGCGTCGGCTTTTGTGCTGCCGCCATCGACGAAAATTATAAGGAGATGGTGAATTTGACGAAAATCGGGGGGCTGACCTTGTCGGAGGCCTTGCAGCTCATAACCACCAATCCAGCCAAGAATTTAGGCATAAAGCACAAAGGCAGGTTGGCGGTAGGTGCCGATGCCGATATGTGCTGGCTCGACGATGAACTCCGCCTAACCGACGTGTGGTGTATGGGCAAGCCCATGATGCGCGATGGCGAGGTAATGCTTAAAGATGCGTTCTAAACCGACTCCATGAAAAAACTTCTTTTTCTCTTATTTTTTGGAGCGGGCATCGGCAGCATCTACGCGCAAGAAACCGAAAATCCGTTGCTCAGCACCTATACTTTTGGTACTGGCCTGAAGTTTACCGACGAGGCCGGCAACACGGTTCGTTTGTCGGGCTTTGTACAGCCGTACGCAGAATCGAAACGCCTCCTTAGCAACGTAACTTCCGACGCTGATGTTCGTTTTCGTATGCGCCGATTGCGTTTACGTTTGGAAGGAAGCACTGCCGATGAACGCTGGAGCTACCGTTTTCAGACGGACCTCAGCGGCACCGCGGAAGAAATTGATGGAGCCGCCAATTACCTCCTCGATGCATTTGTAAGCTACAACATCACCCCACGGATCAAGGCCAGTTTTGGACAGCGCGCTAGCTTTACCGACAACCGCGAACTTTTTATGAATTCGTATTCGCTGCAATTGGTTGAGCGAAGCCGCCTCACTTCTGCTTTTGCTACCATACGCGAATTCGGCCTTTTTCTCGAGGGTAACTTCCGCCTGGGCAACAGTCAATACCTCAAACCCTATTTTGTTTTGACCAACGGGGATGGCCCCAACGTATTTAATCGCGACCGTGGAGGCATAAAAGTAGGTGGACGTATCGATTATCTCCCCTTTGGCTTGTTCACCAATTTCGGCCAATTCAATCAAGTGGATTTGGTGCGGGAGTTAACTCCCAAACTGGTTATTGGAGCCACCTACAGCCATAACGAAGGCGTAAGTAGCCGCCGAGGTCGCGAAAGTGGTGCCATTCTGTACCTCGACAACAGCAACAAAGAACTTCTCCCGAATTTCAATAAGTTGGGTGTTGACTTACTCTTTAAGTTTCGAGGGTTTTCACTGGTAGGGGAATACGTAAAAACCAACGCAACGGTACCTGCAAGCATCACCCAGCGGGTAAGAACAGATGGCAGTGTTACTACTGACTTTGCCGTAAACGGGCAACAAGACATTCCAAACTACATCCGCGCCCGGATGATGTTGGGCGAAGCGTGGAATATACAAATGGGCTATATTTTCAAAAATGGGATCTCTGTGGATGGGCGATATACGTACATCAGCTCCGATGTACATTCATTTCTCAACAACGGCACCTTTTACAACCGACCGTATTACTATACCCTGGGGGTAAGTAAATATTTAGGCCGGAACTATGGAGCAAAAATTCAGGCCGACCTCACCTATGTAAAAAACAACGGCGGCATAAATAACAATGCAGGACTTCCGGTGACAGGCAATGAGATCATTGGCCGAACCATGGTCACCTTTACTTTTTGAGATGCGGGCTGTTCGGAACATAAGCTGGAGTCTTATAGCGGTTGTCTTGATGAGTCAGTTCAACCCACAATCGACGCGCATTACCGAAAAGTTTTTCGCCGAGTATACTCTTTTGCCTGAGGTAACACCTGCATTGAAGAAAGAAAAAGGATTTACCAATCATCAAGAGCTCACGGTATACCTTCAGCAGCTGAGCAGCCGGTTTCCCGACAAGCTTACGCTTACCAGCGTAGGAAAGAGTAAAAATGGACTGAATATTCCGCTCGTTTTGCTCAAAACCAACACTCAGGCACCAAAAATTAGGGTTTGGTTACAAGGCGGATTACATGGTGATGAGCCCGCAAGTACCGAAAGCATGCTGTACCTGCTTTATGAGCTTTTACATAATCCCGCCAATGGGCCCTTGTTTGATAGTCTCGAAATAGCCCTCGTGCCCATGGCCAATATTGACGGCTATTTGAAACAGGAACGAAATAATGCCGAGAATCTGGATTTAAACCGCGACCAGACCAAGCTCATGGCTCACGAAACCCCCTTGCTCAAACGTGCCTTTGCTGCATTCGACCCGCATATTGCACTCGATTTTCATGAATTCAGGCCTTACCGGCGCGATTTTGTCAAGCTCAGCACTTTTGGCGTGACGAGTGCCTACGACCTGATGTTTTTGTATTCGGGGAATTTGAATGTACCCGAAAGTCTCCGTCGTTTTACCGATTCACATTTTCTCGAGCCCGCGCGTAAATCGTTGTCAGAAGCAGGACTTCGGCACCACGACTATTTCACCACCGACGAAGAACTCGGAAGTATTCATTTTAATATGGGCTCGAATAGCGCCCGCTCGAGTGCCACAAATTTTGCCCTTCAAAATCGCATTTCAACGCTTTTTGAAGTGCGTGGGGTTGGTCTGGGGCGCACCTCTTTCAAAAGAAGAATTTACACCGGTTATTTGGTTGCCATTCAATATTTGCGGCAAGCAGCCCTCCATCCGCAAGCCATACGGGCAGCTATTTCCGCTGCCAACCAAACTGCAGATTCGGTTACAGTGCGCTCTAAACGCAGTTCATATAAACATACACTCGAGTTTATCGACCTCGACAAAGTGGAGCTGCTGCCTTTGGAGTTGGAGATACACGACGCTGGCAAAACGCTAGCCACCCTTAAGCGCGAACGCCCGTTGGGCTATGTATTAACGGCAGAGCAAAAAACTTTGGTTGCTAAAATAAAACTATACGGCTATCAGGTGTATGAATTCCCGAACGATACCAGTATCGCGGTGGAATCGTACGAAGTGAAGACGTGCAAAAAGTCGGCTCAGAAATACGAGCAAATATTCACACAAACGGTGAGTACCGTACTATTACCAAATCAAATTTTATTCAAAGCAGGGGCCACTTTCGTTTCGATGCAACAGCCCATGAATAATTTATTACCTGAGTTGCTCGAACCAGAAGCCCCGAATAGTGTGGTGTATTTTGGATTGATTCAAGCGCCAGTTGGAGCCATCTTACCCATTTACCGAATTCCCAATTC
Organism: Chitinophaga pinensis; assembly: GCA_943369355.1. GTDB lineage: Bacteria > Bacteroidota > Bacteroidia > UBA7662 > UBA7662 > UBA7662. The sequence continues at coordinate 634,904 of CALRMX020000001.1, forward strand.
CAAACAGAAAACCCCATGAAAAAAGCACTGATTTTTTGCTCTCTTCTCTTGACAACTGGTGTGGCAACAGCTCAGAACAAAGCCGCACTCGACCGCGACAATGGCTTAAATTTTTCGTTTAACAATGGCGATTATCTGTTTCAGATGGGTGGATTCATTCAACCCACGTATCGCTATCAGCAAACAGAAGCGTCAGATCCTGCTCACTTTTTTAGTGCTAAACGGTCGTTTTTTAGGTTAGCGGGTACTGCAAAACAAGAAAAAGTAAGCTTTTTAATCCAAACTAATTTCAGCGATGCTCGGCCGCTATTCGATGCCTGGATAGCATATCACCCGAACGAACAACTCACCATTAGTTTTGGTCAAAAGCAAACTTTCGTCAACAACCGTGAAATGCTGTTTCGCGAAGATCGTTTGCAGTTTACCGAGCGGAGCTTGTTGAGTGAAACCTTAAGCCGTACGGGGCGTGAATTTGGGTTATTTGTGGAGGGACGTTACGGAAACCGATTTGGTATCGCACCCATGCTTGCAATTAGTTCGGGCGATGGGCGTAACTCGTTTGGTGCCGACTCACGCGACACTGATTTTGGAGGACTGAAGTACGGTGGTCGTTTAGATTTGTACCCCTTAGGCTACTTTACCGAGGGTAACGAGCGGTATAGTTCTGATTTAAAGCGTGAAAAAACGCTCAAACTTGTGCTTGGCTCGGCTTTCAGCGTCAACCGAGGCTCGACCGATGCTGTGGGTGAAGGGCACGGTAATTTTCTATTGTACAACAAAAACGGTGAGATTCAACTACCTGATTACCGACAGCTGTATATCGATATGCTTGCCAAGTATCAAGGGTTTTCGCTGTTACTGGAATTCGGTAATGCCAGTGCTTCAGGTTTGTCGGAGAATTACACCGATGCCGATGCTGTTCAGTTAATAGCGCCACAACAAATCAGCAGTTTATTACACTTAGGCAACAGTATTAATGCACAGTTTGGCTACGTTACCCAATCGGGCTACAGTGCCGACTTGCGCTTTTCTAATGCATCAGCTGAATTCGTCAAGTATACCAACAGTTTGTTGCAAAACACCGAAAGTTATTCACTAGGATTAACCAAGTACGTGAAAGAGCACAACCTAAAAATACAAACCACCTTTAGTTATCTCGACCATGCGGTTACTGGAAGTACTCAGGTAGTTGAGCTGATGTTTCAAATGGCATTTTAAGGAATCAGAGGCATATCCCAAAGCAGGGGCATGAGGTAATAAATAGCGAGTGTAAGTATCGCTATGGATACTAAATTCATAAACAGACCTGCCTTCACCATATCGGAAATTCGCAAATAACCTGAGCCAAAAACAACGGCATTGGGTGGAGTTGCTACAGGCAACATGAAGGCACAAGATGCTGCAAGCGTTGCTCCAACAACCAAAAAAAACGGATGTACATCGAGCCGTGCTGAAATGGCTACCAACACAGGCAAAATCATGGCAGTAGTTGCCAAATTTGACGTCACTTCGGTGAGGAAATTAACCCCAGCCACGATGAGCAAGAGCAACAGGAACAAAGAAACTCCTTCGAGGCTGTTGAACTTATCGCCAATCCAAATGGCCAAGCCGCTTGTTTCAAAACCTTTGGCCAAGGCCATTCCTCCACCGAATAAAACGATGATACCCCATGGCAGCTTCTCGGTATCTTCCCATTGCAACAAACTTTTCCCATCCTTCGCCGGAAGTACAAAAAGCAATAAACCGCCACCAATGGCGATGATGGTGTCGTTTATACCTGGAATAAATCTTTCAATGAAAAACGACCTACAGATCCACATCAACGCCATCAATACGAAAACGAAAAGTACCCGGGCCTCGGCACCCCTCATTGGTCCTAGTCCTTTTAACTGATCACGTATTTCTTCGGCACCACCAGGAATGGATTGGGTTCCTAGTTTAAAGGCAATCTTACTTAAGTACAACCAACACATAAACAGCAAGAGCAAACAGATTGGAAATGCAAGCATGAACCAATCGATAAAGCTTACTTCTACGCCATAATTACTTTTGATAACACCAGCCATGACGAGGTTAGGAGGTGTTCCGATGAGCGTAGCCATTCCGCCGATTGAAGCTGAATATGCAATGGCCAACATCATGGCTTTTCCGAAAGGCTGCCAGTTGTCGCCTTCGGTACTATGCCGCATTTGTTGTGCGATGGCCATGCCTACAGGGAGTAGCATGACCGCAGCAGCTGTATTCGATATCCACATCGATAAAAAAGCCGTTGCCAGCATGAATCCCAACAGAATTTTATTTGGATTGGTCCCTACCAAAGCGATGATGGACAATGCTATTCGGCGGTGCAGTTGCCACTTCTCGATGGCTATCGCAAGTATGAAGCCCCCTAAGAACAGAAATATGAACTGATCGCCATAAGCTGCTGTAGTTGAAGCTAGCGGTAAACCATTCGTTAACGGTAAGACCACAATTGGAAGCAAGCCTGTAGCTGCAATGGGTATCGCTTCGGTAATCCAGTAAAGTGCAACCCAAAGTACACACGCCAAAACACCTCTTGCTTCTGGCGATAGGCCAGTCAAGTCAGAAAAAAAATACGTGTATATGAACAGCATGGGTCCACCTATTAACCCAAACAACCGGCGGTTAATTTTCATTGGCTAATTTTTAAGGAAAGAGTAGGTCTGCTGCGTGCGGTAAGGCATCTTCGAAATCATGGCCCAAGCCTGAAATCAGCTTGAGCTCCCACTGGAAAGGCACTGAAGCGGTTGCAGCCGAGGAAGCAGCTTTTTGATAGAAGTACTGGGCTCTGGCCAAACGATGTACACCTTGCCGATTGGCCAAACTATCTCTGCGAATGGAGGTGGTAGTAGCACTGTTGTCGGATGTACCCACTTGAACAAACACCTTTTTTGTGAATACGGAATTGATGTTTATCGATTCCAATAACGAATTTTTAAGACCGTAAGGGAAATTCACTTCATTTTCGGTGGCTGTATACCAACCTGCAGCCGACACCACGATTTTATTGACACGAGCTTGGGATTTGAAGAGCACAAAACGATGGACGAACTGTGCACCACCTGAATGACCAATGATGTCGTAGGTGGAACGATTTGATTTGGTTTGCACTTTCACGTACGAAAAAAGCGGCTCAATTACAGAAAGCGCCCATTGTTCCTCGGCATTCAAGGTAGCAGCACTCGGTGCGTCTCCATTTTGGTAAATATTGCCTATCTGATAGCCGTTTACATCTGGAAAGTTGACTTCGGAGAATTCTGGCACCACGAGAATAAAGCCCTTTTGTTCGGCCTTATTGACTAATGCGTTGCGGTATTCCATCGCATTTCTTTCGGCCCCATGCAAAACAAATACGATGGGCATCTCTCCGTGAACCGCCTCTGGAACATAATAAAATACGCGCATGGCTTTGGTAGCGAAGGGCTCGTAATCGGTATAGACTATGATTCCACTGCCCTTCCATGTGGATGCACCATTGGATACTTCCTTTTTACATCCCATGCAAAAGAGCAAGAACACCATAAGAGAGATGGCATACCATCTAGGCAAAAGACTACGGCACATTATCCCGAAAATGTAGGCTTTTTGGCTATATTAGCGATACCAGCCACGCAAAAAAATGAATACCAATTCAACCTTTGCCCTTGAACGAATTCAGACAGCCTTTTTAAACCTTCACTCCGAAGAAACGCAGACCAACAAGTACATCCATTTATACAAGGCGATAAAATGGTGCATTCAAAATCAAGAACTACCCGAAAACTGGATTATCCCTTCAACTCGGCAGTTGTCTGATGCACTAAAATTATCGCGTACAACCGTCATCAAAGCTTATGAATTACTTCAATTAGAAAAGTTAATTGCTGCAAGGGCTGGCTCGGGTTACAGGGTTCAACCGCGTGAATTGACTAGCAATATTTTAAATACCTACCCTCCCACCAATTCGGCTTATCCAAGCCTTTCTGAGAAAGGCGCTGCATTTTTCGAGAATATTAGCATTCTCAATCGTCAAACCAATACCGGTATCGCTTTTAAGCCTGGCCTACCGCCTATCGATATTTTCCCGATTAACCAATGGAAAAACTTACTCAACAGTTATTGGCGATATGTAAAATCCTCGGAACTGTCCTACGAGCAAGGAAGTGGAATGGAGATTTTGAAAAGTCAGCTTGCAACGTATCTGCATGTTAGCAGAAACATCAAATGCCAACCAGAGCAAATCGTGGTAGTTTCTGGCTCGCTACAGTCCATATATCTCCTGGCAGGTGCGCTAATCAACAAAGGAGATGGGGTGGTGTTAGAAGACCCTACCTTCCCGAATGTTCATTCCATTTTTAAAAGTTATTTAGCTAATCTATTGGCTGTAGGATTAGATGCATCGGGAATTAGCATGGCAGGACTAGAAGCAGCTGCGGTTCACTCACCCAAACTTGTTCATCTTACTCCATCCGATCATTATCCGTTAGGAACAAAAATGAGTTTGCAGCGACGCTTGGAAGTTTTACAATGGGCAACAAAGCACAATGCCTATATCATTGAAAACGATTACGAGCATGAAATTGGCAATGCAGAAGTGAATTTACCAAGCATTTTCAGCCTCGATCAAGAGCACCGTACCATTTATCTTGGAACCTTCAATCGACTACTTTATCCTTCCATTCGACTAGGATTTATGGTTTTACCACCGCAGTTAGTACAAGTCGTTGAAGCACTTTTAGAACATTCTCATCGTTTTGTCTCCCCTTCTTTACAAATAGTTATGGGGCAGTTTATTGAGAAAAATCACTTGTATCGGCATCTTAAAAATTTGGCAGAAGTAGCCAGAGAGCGACAATTCTTATTTGAAGAAAGTTTCCTAGAGGGAAATAAGCTGATGCACATCGAGAAGCATCCTTTCAACAGTTTGCATCTTGTAGCTAAGTTCAAGGGAGAAGTTCGGCCAGCTGAAGAGAAAAAGTTCATTCAAAAACTGGCCGACCACAACATTTCTGCTTATGCTTTGAGCAAATGTTATATTCAACACCCACCAACTACGGGTTTGATTTTGGGCTATAGTACGGTTAGGCCTGTTGTCATGCGCGAGCAAGTCCGACAACTACTCCGCTTAATGCACGAATAGCTACACGGCTGCATGTAGGTTGTAGTTCATTTTGCGAGCTGTTTAAACATTCAATTCAGATTGCTGCTTGCTGAATTGTAACTGGTCTCTCATATTTTTTTTAACTGGTGCATACTTCTATCGATAGAAATGTGTAGCTTACAGTAAAATGTACTAAAACTAACCGCATGAAATTTTTATACTCCCTGGCATTTCTATGCCTGAGTTATTTGAGTGGCTTCGGACAAGGCGTTTTGCTCACTGAGCAATTCAACTATCCTGCCGACTCCTTGCTCCAATCCAATGGCTGGTTTGGCCATAGCGCAGCAACCTCAAATCCAATTCGGGTCACCAATGGCGGCCTGAGTTGGACAACTACTCCTTATCTGGGAAGTGGGATTGGTAATGCCGCAGCCATCCGCAATAACGGAGCCGACGAAAATCGTCCTTTCACCACGTTTGTGAACAGTGGTAGTGTTTACAGCGCTTTTTTGCTGAGAGTTGATAGCACACCAGTAGCTGGTACCGATACGAGCTATTTCTTCCACATCGGTCAATACAGCAACACAACAACTCCCGTGTTTACCAGCATCAGCACCGCATTCCGGGGTCGAACTTTTGTGCTACCGGGAACCGCTGCCAACAACTTTAGAATGGGATTAACATTCAATGCTAACAGTGCTGGGACGAACGTAACCACTCAAACCTATACTATCGGGCAAACCTATCTGGTTGTATTGAAGTACACCTTTGTGCCTGGAACGCTCAATGACTCGGTGAGTCTTTATGTTTTCGCCGATGGAAACAATATTGCACAGGAACCCGCCACACCAACTTTAGGGCCATTCGCCGGTACTGTTACCGACTTAGACTTCGCGCAATTAGTTGCTCTTCGCCAATACAGTGCAACGCAAAGAATCACGGTAGATGGCATCGTAGTTAGAACCAATTGGAACCTTCAACCTGCTCCTGTACAAAGCAGTCTACCCATAACTTGGGACAACACCTCATTGAATTATGTATTCACCGACTTTGGTGGAAATTCATCGGCACTGGCACCATCGCCAACCGATAGCACCAACAGAACTTTACGCACCGAAAAAACCAACGGTGCTCAAACCTGGGCTGGAACTACCATAACGCCTCCTGCAGGTTTGGCAACAGCCATTCCATTTGCAAGTGGCTCAACATCCATCACCGTTAAAGTTCACGCACCAGCAAGTGGCATTGTGGTACGTTTGAA
>CALRMX020000002.1:0-462153 GCA_943369355.1 Chitinophaga pinensis
TTCATGCGCATGTTTCGAATGCCGCAGTTGCTGTAATTCTCCGTTAAATTCACATACAACTCGGCACAATAGCGTTTGCCCACCTCCAGCGGCCGCGACAAACTGCCCGATACATACTCGCGTGCGTTGAAATACGAAAAACCAATGTACCCATTACCCGAATTTGCGAACTGATACCCAGCCGTATTTGTAGGTACATGGTTGTTCCATTGTACATGTCCCCCACAGGTATCCACATTGTACGAATCGGGTGAGGTACCCAATAAGCTCCCATTTCGTTGGCGGAATACCACCCCTCTGTTGTGCCAATGTTTGTATTCGGTAATGTTGCTATTGGCAGTCGTAACACAGCGCCCGTTGCTAAGCTCCTCCAAATTGGGGTTCAGCACCAAATTAGTGAAACGTTGGCCGTAAACCCGCCCAACGCTCATCACCGTCAGAAACAACAGAACCCAATTTTTCATAACAAAGCCTCCCGGTTGCACCGGGAGGCATTTTATTTAGTGCTACAAGTTATTATTTAAAAATAATTTTTCCACGCTGCATCTCCTTACCATCAATCCACAACCGATAAAAATATATGCCGGGTTCAAGTTTAGGGTCGGCTACGTGCCAGCCCTCACTAAAGTGAACCTCAGGTTGGGCCACGCTACGGCCCTGAAGGTCGTACAACTGGATGTGTGCCTTTTCTAATCCGGTTTCGATACTGCCTGTAAACCAAAACTCGCCCGTAGTAGGGTTAGGGTAGGCCGTACTCAAACCCAACTCGGGCAATACTTCTTCGTTCAGCGCCAAACGATTTTGGCTATTCGAATAATTTTCGTCCATCTCGTACATACCCAACATTACACGGGCGGTATACACTGCTTCACCCCATAATAACGCATCGGCCTGCGCCACCTGCAAAAGCACCATACGTTCGGCCGAATCGAGCTGATACCGGCCCATGGCCCAGCTGTTGGCATAAATGGCATTAACTTCGGCAATTTTGGTCTCGAAAATATTGCTAGGTACAAAACTAGCCAATAGTTCACCTCCATCTTCACTGCTGCGACCTTGTAAGGCATCGTACAAACGTTTCACTTCTCCCTTGGTGGCCTGCTGTGCAAAATAAAAGTTACTAAAACCAGCAGGGAGGCTGGCCAACTGCTGCAGCAAGGCAGGATTATCGGCCATGACCCTGTACGCCATGCTCTCGCCAAAGTACTGAACCGCTGTATGCGCCACCGGAGCACCTGTACCCACCACATCGGCCAACACTTCCTCTACCACTTCAGGATCGTTGTATTTGTCGGGCTCACCTTGCTCTTCCTCACCCCCTTCGCTTACCTGGCTGCACTCAACCGACCCTCCGCTGGTTAGTTGAGGTGTTGTAAAAAACAAACTACCTGTACTCAAAGGACTAAACGCAGCACCACTGCGGTAGAACCAGAAGGTAGGTTGCATATCTAAATCTTCAGTCCCCGTCATTCGTTCTGCCCGTCGGTTGGCTACCCATTGGTTATCGGTTGGATCGCCGGCATTGCCTTGCTGATCAATTCTAACATTGTTAAAATTAAATCCCCAAATACTGGCTTGTAAGTAATTGCATCGGAATTGGCTTGCTTTATTACTATTCGCTGCATAAATTCCTGAGCCGTAACGGAGTATGTAATTGTCCCACACGAATGCATCCACCACATTGTTGAGGCTAATACCCCGTAAATTATTGCCCGATACATTGCTGTTAAGCGGTAAAATATTGTGCTGCAAATCGTTGCGGTAAATGTTCAGATTCCAGCCATTTACAGCGTGTATACCTGCCCGAACACTTGTTTGGGATACACCGGGTGCGCTATTGGTTTTAATGGTATTGTAGGTAACAGCAAGGCTATTCACATTGACGAGGCTAATGGCTTGTGCCGCTGCTTCCACCACATTTTCTGAAACACTGCCGCCTCCATTCGGTAATCCGTGCGTAGAAGATACAGCTATACCCACATTGGTCACCGTTGGTGCAGGCAGTTCGTGGTTTTGGTTAATTCCATTGCGATTAATCACCCGCTGTGTATTGGCATTAATTACCGCAATGCCAAAGGAGTAATTTCGTATTTGATTGCCCTGTATAATCACCGAAGGCACACCATTGGTAACTATGGCCTGATAACCATCTGAAAATCGGTTTCCTTCGGCTGCATTTGGTGCAATCAACGATTGACCGATTTGCAATGGCCGCATCCAGGCTTTGTAAGCTGAGGTAGTGGCCCAGATGGCCGCAGTTTCGCTGGGCGAACCAATAATAAACGTCTTTTCAAAGTGGTTATTCACTAAATGCGCCCCACTGTTAATAATGCGTATGGGATTAACATAGGAGGTAACTTGGCCTCCAGGAGTGAACGTATTCGGCAATTGGCTGGGATTGCCGATCCGAACGAAGCCACAGTTTTCGATTTTAATGGCTGCTGTGGGCCGGGTTTGGGTGTGCAAGGGGGTCACTTGACCCGAATAGCTATTGAACAAGGAACCGTACACTTGAACGGGAGATACATTGCTGTTGTAATTTGCTACTGTTTCTGGATTGTAATTAAGTACTTGGAGAGATAAATACGAACCACTAAACTGAGAATTAATTACCTCTATTCGGCCACCATTGATACTAACTAGTCCATTCGAAGCTCCCCAAATTCTAGAGTTGTTAAACACTACCCGTTGACTTGGGTTAGTCACGTATAACCCGTCAAATAATATATGACAAATATTACCATCTAATTCAGAATTGTTGAAGTGCACTTCTACTCCGTCGGCGATTAATATCTTCGATAAAGGGCCAAATAGAAAAGAAATGCCGTTAAAAGTAAAATTCTGGTCTATCAAAAAAGTGCCATTTATGAAAATATCTTGAATGCCTGTTGGCGAGGCCGTTAAAGTTCCAGTCCCTGATAACACAGTTTGCGATAGTGAATTGTTAAAAGTGAACAACATTTGAGGAGTTGATCCAATGCCGCAGCATCCATACACAGGCAGTGTAAACGTTCTGACACAAGTTCCACCCAATAATTGAACAGTAGCTTGTACCTGGCCTTGGTAAATTCCTGAATTCCAAGTGACTTGTATTTGGCTTCCCGAACCTGTAAACGTACCGCCAGTAACTGTCCACACCGGATTTAAGCTTGCGATAGAGGCAGGCAAGGTGTATGTCTCGTTCAATCCAGTGCAAATAAGTTGATTTCCTGAAATATTTACATTTTCGAGTGGATTGATATAATTCAGGAAGATTTTATTCGATACAACCGAGCCAGTACCGGTGGTGTTTGGCACGATCACCTCGAATTGGTTATTTGGTAATTTTTTACAAATAGCACCAACTATAGCATAACTTCCCGAAGCCGAAGGCGTAAACGAATTGATAGCACCCGGGTTAAGAGGTGGATAGTGAATTTGATCGTACGGCCTTATATTTCCTGGATCAATTATAATGTTCCATGGCCCACTTGCTTGAGGCAAAACAGTACCTGGTACCGGTCGTGCAGCTGCTGGCGAAGAGGTCATCACGTAAACAAGATACCATTCAGTAATCCCTTTTGACTCAGCAGGCACAAAACACCTACCACTCGGGGAATTTATATCCGAGAGCTCAAAGGTTGTTGGGGAACATAAATTAATCGTGTTCGGGTTAGTACTTCCTGGAGTACTTTCGTAATAGCCAATAGAAGTTGCATTAGGGTCAGTAACGGAAATTTCAAGACAAAAAGCGTGACTTTCTTGTGCCCTAGCGAAAACAGAAAACCAAAAGGCACTAGTGAAAAAGAGGCAGAATACTGCAACTTTCGATAAATGCAGCCGTTGTGACTGGAAAAAGTTTACAATAAAATGTGTCATAAGCATAGGTTTAATCCGATGCAATTAAAGCAATTTAATTTGTATAACATATAATATCTATGTTTTTAACACATTTCAACTTATAGGTTTACTATTTGCATTTCGTATTCCACAAATGCACACGGCACTATTCCCGAATAGGTCGTATCTTGCAGGCGCTAAAAAAAACCGAAAGATGAATTACGATCTCATCGTGATCGGGGGCGGCCCGGGCGGCTATGTTGCTGCCATCCGCGCCTCGCAATTGGGCCTCAAAACCGCCGTTGTTGAACGTGAAGCACTGGGCGGCATTTGCCTCAACTGGGGTTGTATCCCAACCAAAGCCCTGCTCAAAAGCGCTAACGTATTTGAATACATCCAGCATGCAGCCGACTACGGCATTAGCGTAGCCGGTGCCGAAGCAAATTTTGAGTCGGTAGTAAAACGCAGCCGCGGTGTAGCCGACGGCATGAGCAAAGGCATTGGTTTTCTGATGAAGAAAAACAAAATCGACGTGGTGATGGGCACTGCCCGCGTGAAGCCAGGCAAAAAGGTAGAGGTTACCGCTGCCGACGGCACCAAATCGGAAATTAGCGGCAACCACCTCATCATCGCCACTGGCGGCCGTGCTCGCGCACTTCCCAATATCCCCATCGATGGTAAAAAAGTAATTGAATACCGCAAAGCCATGAGCCTCGAGAAGCAGCCAAAAAGCATGCTCATCATCGGGTCGGGTGCCATAGGCGTTGAGTTTGCCTACTTCTACAGCACCATGGGTACCAAAGTAACCATCGTGGAATTTATGCCCAACATAGTTCCTGTAGAGGACGAGGAAGTATCGAAAGCGCTCGAAAAAATCTACAAGAAAAACGGCATCGACATACACACCAACTCGAGTGTAGAAGCGGTGGATACCTCAGGTGCACTGTGCAAGGCGCGGGTAAAAACACCCACCGGCGAAGTTACCATCGAAGCTGAGGTTGTACTGAGTGCAGCTGGTGTGGTCGCCAATATCGAAAACCTGGGTCTCGAAGAAACCGGCATTGCTACCGATAAAGGCAAAATCGTGACCAACGAATACTATCAGACCAATATCCCCGGCTATTACGCCATAGGCGATGTGGTAAAAGGTCCTGCCCTCGCCCACGTGGCCTCGGCCGAAGGAATCATCTGCGTAGAAAAAATCGCCGGCCATCATCCCGAGCCGCTCGACTACAGCAATATTCCCGGTTGCACCTATTGCTCGCCCGAGATTGCCTCGGTGGGCATGACCGAAAAAGCTGCACGCGAAGCCGGATACGACATCAAAGTAGGCAAGTTTCCATTCAGCGCATCGGGTAAGGCCAGTGCCGCTGGTGCTAAGGATGGTTTTGTGAAAGTAATTTTTGATGCCAAATACGGTGAGTTCCTCGGCGCACACATGATAGGAGCCAATGTAACAGAGATGATTGCCGAGGTAGTGGTAGCCCGCAAGCTCGAAACCACCGGCCACGAAATCATCAAAGCCGTGCACCCGCACCCAACCATGAGCGAAGCCGTGATGGAAGCTGCTGCCGCCGCTTACGGAGAAGTGATCCACCTCTAAGACAAACTCAATCCAAAATGCATCCCCGCCCACCAGCGGGGATTTTTTTTGCACTAAGGGGATGAAGTATTAACTTTTAACCGCCTAGGGTAAGTTAAATCTGAAACAGTCTGAGACTATTAACGCACAACTTATGCTCCTTAGACTTGTCTATTTAGATCGAGTAGCGTTTTGGCAATTTCATCGCGTAATACAGGATTGACCTTTACCCCATCGGCGAATTTTTTCCACTGTTTTACAGTAGCGTTGATCTCATCTACAATGTCAGCGGCTGCTTTACAACGAATAGATTTCCCAATCGTCAATAAATCAGCTTTGGTGAAGTCTTTTCTCTTGCCATTGATACTTAAAGCGTGCTGACTTACCCATACACTCTCCGGACGATATGCGTGACATAGGTCATAAGCTGGTGCTAATTCCCAATTGCTATCTCTTTTCAAAAGAAATGAAAAATTTTTGGTGTGGTCATCACAATTCCGAGCAATCACGTTGAATACCATCCTCCTAAACATTTGCTCAGCATCGGCATAGGTAAGTTTCAACTCACGCATGCACTGAAAAAGTTGCTCGTAGCTGTAACTGTTCACCTGGTTGTAATCAAAATGCTTCATGGCACAAAAGGTTTGTACATGATGTTTTCCATCACCTCCTTCTCGGTCAAAACGTTTGGTCATAAAATGTGCCCTGCCGTTTTCCTCCAATAAACGCGACGGCATCATTTCAATTCCGCACGCAACGGCCATGTTGTAGTAAGCCATTTCTACCCTACCATAACCATGGCTGCTGCCCAATTGTACATCGCTCACACCATCCAGTTTGATAAGCCAGTGCTCGAAACCCATAGGAGCTTTGGTTTGGCCAGATTTAACCTCTCCTGTCTTTTCATTCCAAGCTATGAGTGCCTTCGGGCGAGCACCACCCGCAGAGGTACCTATCTTCAAAATATCTACAACTGCTTGTTGCTCTTCCTTATTGAGCTGGGTTGTAAACGATTCGCGTTGATCTAGTAATTTTTGTGCTGTGTAAACCAAACTATCCAATTCTACCGAAAAAGCTCTTTTACTTTCTTTGATTACAGCGGGCTCAAATTCCAAAGCACCCATTCCGCGAGTGCCTATAAAACAAAGCATTTCGATAGGGTTCATGCTATCTCTCGATCTGCCTTGTTGCGATAACCATAAATCAATCAGTTGATTGCCGTATTTGTCGGGCAGTGCATCGGCCAATAAACCAGGTAACCCTTTAAACGTATCGTATCCCAAATTTTTGTCACTGCGCAGTTCAGGAAAACTAAAGAGATTTCGATTAGCGGAAACAGGCATTTGTAGCGGAGCCAAATCCCAACCCAACGTTTTGAAGTAAGGGTCATATTCAAAAGTAGCCAAACCATCATTGGTATTCCAAGCTACGGCACCTACTAGTTTCCCCCAAATTTTTACCTCAGCTACCTGCATGGTTTACCAATCTGTGTCCTCTTTGTCAACTTGCGTACTGGATGTACTTCGTGCCCGCTGCCGCTTTTTCTTCTGAAGTTTTAATAAAGCCAACGGACTAACCGTTTCCCTAACTTCGAACAAACGTAACACCGACAGTTGGTTCAAAACCCTCAACACCTGAATTAAAGTACTTACTGTCACCGTTTCACCTCGCTCTAACAGGCTCAGGGTAGATCTACTAATACCAGCCGCCCTGGCCAACTCATCCTGTGTCTTATTCTGCTCAATACGATGGTGATTTACAAATGACCCTATGTAATTCGCCAAGGATTTATCGCTCATTGAAATGAAATTATCGAATGATTTATCAGTCATAGATATTAATATTACCAATTAACGAATGAATTTCAAGACAATTATACAGGTTAATTCCTGAAGAAGTAAAATAAATAACCAAATAGTAGCTATTCACACATAATTATTCATTCAAAAAAATGTATTTATCAATTTATTGAATGATTTACAATTCACATAGCCTATGATTACTCTTAATTCACATATCTAATCCCCCAAAAATTTAACCTTCACCTTCCACAGGCTACTTAAACCTTTAACCGCCCACAGTATTTTTTCGGATTCGCTCCCGCTGGCCTGTCCGGTCGTTCCGCGACTAGCGGAATGAACGCGATCGCGCTTCCGGAAAAGCTATAAGGAGAAACACATCCAAAACCCGTCCCACTTGCAGCGGAACGACGGTTTTTTGCTTTTCATGCCGCCAACCGGATTCGCTCCCGCTGGTCGCGCTTCCGGAAAAGCTATAAGGAGAAACACATCCAAAACCCGTCCCGCTTGCAGCGGAACGATGGTTTTTTGCTTTTCACGCGCCCTCAAGCCTTCGGCTTGGGTCGCTTTAAAAAGCAAAAAACCCCTCACTTGCGTGAGAGGTTTTGGTTGTGGGCGCACACGGATTCGAACCGCGGACCCTCTGCTTGTAAGGCAGATGCTCTGAACCAGCTGAGCTATGCGCCCGATTGGGACTGCAAATATAGCGCTTTGAGGAACTATGCAAAGCCGTTGGGAAAAAATTTCATGAAAAATTTGATCAACTAGCTACCCCTGACGCAATAGAAGCGAAAAAACAGGGTTTAATCCTCAATTTTATAGGGTGAAAAAGCTTCGTCGCATTTTTGTTGGGGGAATCATAGCGCTGTTGGTACTGGCCGGTAGCCTTACCCTGCTTGTGAAAATCTACGAAGAAGAGCTCAAAGCAGCTGTAATTGCTCAACTCAACGAGCAGCTGTTGAGTCCGGTGCGTGTGGGCGGTGACATATACGTTTCGCTCTGGGAAAACTTCCCCTCGGTGAGCCTGAGCTTTCGACAACTGGAGGTTGAAGCCGTTGAAAACGAACGTGGGGCAGGATATACCCTCGCCTCTGCCGACCGACTCAGTTTATCGTTCAGCTTGTTGAGTGTACTGCGGCAACGGTACGAACTCGAAGAACTCGGCCTTTACCGCGCTAAAATCGATCTACGCTTCGACAAAGAGGGCAACCCCAACTTCCTGCTCTGGAAAAAGCCATCGGCCAATACTCCTTCCAACACCAGCTTCGCCATACGCCAGCTGCATCTCGAAGAAGTAAAGCTCAGCTACAGCAATGCTGCCGACAATCAGCTCGTCACCGCTTCCTTTACCGATGCTGACTTCCAAGGCGATTTTAGTCAGCGCCGCTTTCGCCTCAAGGCCGATGCCACCCTCGATGCTGGCAGCCTCAGCCTCGACGGTCAACCCTATCTGCGCCAACAAGCACTCGATCTATCGTTTGCCATGGAGGTGGATCTCGACCGCCGCGAACTGCGGTTCGCCGAGAGCCGCATTCGCCTCAACCGCGAAAAGCTGCAACTTACAGGCTACCACCGTTGGGCACATCCACAAACAACAGCCCTCGACTTTGTTGCCGAAAGTTTCGATGCTGCCGAACTCTTGCGGTGGTTTGCCGACAAAAACGCCTTTTTAAATGGACTCACCGTCGATGGCAATCTCGACCTCCATGGCACGATAAACATCAATCCCGAACAAACCCGCTTCAACCTACAAGCGCGGCTGCGAAAAGGCGAGTTCGGCTATATGCCCTACCGCCTCAACTTCAGCGGCCAGCTCGATGCCCGCGCCGACTTCGACCGGCAGCAAGGGCTGGTGCTTCACTTTAGCGGTGTGCAGCTCAGTCGCAGCAACGAAAAACTCAGCGGCAGTTTGCGCTACCAGCAGCGCAGTCAACAGCTGAGTGGCAGCGTAGGCGGCCAGTTCAGTATACAGGAATGGCAGCCGCTGCTCGACAGCCTCGATCTCGACCCCTTAAGCGGGAAGCTGAGTAGCCAAGGCGTGCAGTTTAGCTATCGGCTTGGAAGCAGCCATTGGCCCGTACTCAAGGGCACTGTTGCCGTGAGCGACTTGCATTATCCGAGTTTTGCGCTCGCCAGCGCCAGTGGAGCATTGCATTTCGAAGGAGAGAACGGGCGTATACTGCGCCTGAGCAACGGACAAGGCAACTACCGCAACGCGGCCGTGCAAGCCGAAGGCGCTGTGTACAACTACCCGGCGGTAACCAGCGAAAAAGAGGGTCGCTACAGTGTGCAAGGCAAGCTCCAGCTCGCCCAGCTGCTCCTCGGTACCGACACTGCAAGCACCACCCAGAACGAAGCAGGGCCCCTTTCTCGCTTGGAGCGTTTTGATCTCGACCTCAGCCTCGATGCCGTGGGATACGCTCGGTATCGGTTTGGCCCCACTCAGTTGCAGCTCAGCGGCAATACCAACAGGATGCAGGTGCAACTCAACAAACTTTCGTTGGCTGGCGGCAAACTCAGTGGTAAACTCAATTGGGGCAGTCGTACCAACGGTTACCAGCTTTCGGGCACCATAAGCGGGAAAAAGCTAGGCATGAAAAGCCTGTTCACCAGTCTCTACAATTTCGACCAGGATTTCATAACCGACCAAAATCTCGACGGACAATTGGATGTAGACGCCGAGCTTTTGTTGTATTTCGACCAAAACTATCAGCTAATATTGCCGCAGCTGCAACTCACCGCCGACTTGGTACTGCGGCAGGGTAGCTTAAGCAATTTTGCCCCCATGCAGGGTCTGGCTCGTTATGTCGACGCCAACGAACTCCGCAATTTGCGATTTTCAGAGCTCAAAAACCGCATCGAAATCCGCAACAGCACCATATTTATCCCTAGCATGGCCATCAATACCAACGCTGCAGCCTTCGACATCAGTGGCGAGCACGATTTCACCAATGCGTATACGTATTATGTTAAACTCTCGCTAACCGATTATTGGGCCAAGAAGCAGAAGCGTGTGCAATTCGACCCCAGCTTGATAGAAATGAAAAGCGATGGTGGGGTGAATTTGTATCTGGTAATCCGTGGTAAAGGCAGCGATTTTACGGTGAGTTATGAACGTTTGGCCGTAAAAAACCAGCTCAAAGAAGCCGCAAGCAGTACTGCCACCGACATTCGACAGTTGGTTCGTGAGGAGCTCAACGGACAAGGCGATAAACCCTACGAAAACGACAAACTCGACGCTTTCCAGCCCATAGAAGTGCAGGCCGATACCGTGGTGACGCCCAAGGAGCCTGAATTCGATCCGGTATATTTACGAAAACCTAAAAGCAGGAAAGATGCTTTCAAGCGCGATAAGCGCTGATTTTTCGTTATGATTGTGTGCAAATGCTGAGCATCTATTACAAGAAGAACCACTGGAAAGTGGTATTACTGGTTATCGCAGTGATTATTGGAGCGGTATCGTTGTATTACACCAACCGGGTAGTAGAAAATATCGCCCGTCAAGAAAAGAAAAAAGTGGAGTTGTGGGCGAGGGCCACCAAAGAAATCAGCAGCGCAGAGGAGATCGACCAAAATCAGGAGTTTTTGCTCGACATCCTCCGCGAAAACGACAATATTCCGGTGATACTCACCGACGACTCGCTCAACATTTTAAGTTACTTGAACATCGATGGCGACAAGGCACAGAAAGCAGGGTATTTGGAGCGGCAGTTGCTCATCATGCAGCAGCAGCATGCACCCATCGTCATTGAACCATTTGTTGGTTTACGGCAGTACATTTTTTACAAAGACAGCGACCTACTTTACCAACTGCGGTACTACCCATACTTTCAGTTGGGCGTAATCTGTGTGTTTTTATTGGTTTCGTATTTTGCCTTCAGCTTATCGAGGCGCTACGAGCAGGATTTTTTGTGGGTAGGCATGGCCAAAGAAACTGCCCACCAGCTCGGCACACCAATCAGTTCGCTCATGGCTTGGCACGAATACCTGAAAACTACTGCCGAGAACCCCGACGACGAGATGTTGACCGAGGTTGGCAAAGACCTCGACCGATTGCAAGTAATTACCGAACGTTTTTCGAAGATTGGTTCTATGCCGGTACTCGAAACGCAAACTTTGGCCGGTTTACTCGAAAAAAGCGTGGGGTATATGCAGCGTCGCACTACCGATAAAGTGAAATTCCACTTTCGATTGAGTGAAGAGCCCATCCATGCTGCGGTAAATGCGCCACTGATCGACTGGGTGCTCGAAAACCTCATCAAAAATGCACTCGATGCCATGAATGGTGCAGGTCAGATAGAGATAAGTCTGAAAAAGAGCAGTAAAAATGCCATCATCGACCTGCGCGACAGTGGACGAGGCATTCCGAAAAATCAGTTTCAAAACATCTTCAAACCCGGCATCACCACCCGCAAACGTGGCTGGGGTCTCGGACTCACCTTGGTGAAGCGTATCATAGAAAAGTACCACCGCGGTAAAATTTTCGTGAAAGAATCGGAGCCCGGCAAAGGAACCACCTTCCGAATACTGTTGCCGTTGCAGAGTGTATAGCCACAAAACAGGCATTTTTCAGTAATTTTGCGTCGTGGGACGCATTTTAGCCATCGATTACGGAAATAAACGGGTAGGACTAGCCGTTACAGATCCTTTGCGCATTATCGCCACAGCCCTCGATACTGTGGCCAGCCACGAGCTTATGCCCTACCTCAAGAATTATTGCGCTCGTGAACAAGTAGATGCCTTTGTATTGGGCGACCCACGCACCCTACAAAACGAACCTTCCCAAATCGCGCGTCAAGTAAATGAGTTTGCTGTGCACCTGCAGCGGAGCTTTCCCGCCAAACAAGTGCACCGCATCGACGAACGATTCACTTCGGCCATGGCCAGCGCAGCCATCGCCCAAAGCGGCATGAGCAAACAAAAGCGTCAAGAAAAAGGACGCATCGACCAAATCAGCGCCGTACTCATTCTCCAAACCTATTTAGCACAAACACAAGCATGATACTGCCCATTGTAGCCTACGGCGATACCGTACTTACCACCAAAGCCAAAAATATCCCTGCCAATTATGCTGGGCTCAAGGAGTTGGTAGCAAATATGTTCGAAACCATGTATAACGCCAATGGTGTAGGACTTGCCGCCCCTCAGGTTGGGCTATCGCTACGTTTGTTTGTGATAGATGCCGAACAATACGACGAGGAGAAGTTTAAAGGGCAGAAAAAAGCCTTCATCAATCCCGAAATTCTAGAGCGCAGTGGTGAGCCTTGGGCTTTTAACGAAGGATGTTTGAGCATACCCGATGTACGTGGCGATGTATTGCGTCCAGCCAAAATACGCATGCGTTATTTCGACGAACAGGGAAAAGAGCATACCGAAGAGTTTGAAGACATGCCTGCACGCATTATCCAGCACGAATACGACCACATCGAAGGCATTCTGTTTACCGATCATTTGAATCCCCTCAAAAGGAGGCTGGTACAGAAAAAGCTCGATCAAATTAAACGTGGCATTGTCACGGCCGACTACCGCATGCGTTTTGCGAAGGCATTCCAAAAGCGTCGCTAAAACAGGCAGTTTGTCAAAAAGGCATGCGCCGCGTTTGGCAGCAGTAACTGCAAAGCCCTGTAGATGCTAAAGGTTTATTTCTTTTTGAAGTCGCCCCGTTTCAAGGCCTTCACAAACTCTGCCCAAGCAAATGGATTGAGCAAAGTACTCGGAATGGGCAAGCTGTTGGGACCGCCAAATTGCGCAAACGGTTGTTGACCACCTGCATAATACGTTTGGGCAATCATCCGCTGCATGTACAACTTTTGGTTTTCACTGCCGTCCATGCCCATCTTCGCCGAAATTTCGGCTAGCATTTGCGCTTCTAAGTTTTTACGTGCTTTGTCGTATAAATCGTCTTCTACCTGTGCATTGAGGAACGCATCGCGGAATGCTTCTTTGCTCGGCCAGGGATAAATATTGGCCATGGGTAATACGATGGTATCTCTTTCGAGCGGCATCACCAAGGTGTATAAATCGGCTTGAGTTTCGGGCATAATAAAGTAGTTGGGCTTAAAACCCACTTCCGAAAACTGTATCGTATCGCCTTTGAGCGCAACAAACGAAAAGAAACCGCGCTGATCGGAAACGGTTCCTTTGAACCTGTTTTTCACCAATATGGTCACAAAAGGCAGTATCGATTGGTCTTCGGTAACGGTAATGCCCGAGAGCTGCACCGGCTTGGGTTTGTTGAGCTCCTGTGCCAAAGTCTGCACTGGCAAAGCCAGAGCCAATATAAAAAGGATGAGGTAGTTCACGCGTACAAAGTTACCGTAAATGCTCCAACAAAAGCGACTTACAATAGGTTTGAATCGTATGACAAAAGATGTCACTAACACGTGCGTAATTTGTAACAAAGATTGCGGAAAACGCGACAAAATCGGCCGTTCCTTTTGTGTAATTTAGAACCCTCAAACGCAGCGAATTCTACTAAAGTATCTCCATGAGTGTACAGAATGAAAAATTAAAAGCCCTCCAGCTTACGCTTGATAAGTTGGAAAAATCGTACGGTAAAGGCGTAGTGATGAAAATGGGCGATGCGCGGGTCGTAAATGTGGATGTTATACCCACAGGCTCGCTAGGTCTCGATATAGCACTAGGCATAGGCGGCTTCCCGCGTGGCCGGGTGGTTGAAATTTATGGTCCAGAATCGTCGGGTAAAACCACCATCGCCATGCATGCCATCGCCGAAGCCCAGAAAAAAGGCGGTATTGCTGCGTTTATCGATGCTGAGCATGCTTTCGATAAAGGTTACGCCGAAAATTTAGGCATCGATACTGAAAATTTGCTCATTTCACAGCCCGATAATGGTGAGCAAGCCCTCGAAATAGCCGATAACCTGATCCGTTCGGGTGCTATCGACATTATTGTCATCGACTCTGTAGCTGCACTCGTTCCTAAATCGGAAATCGAAGGCGAAATGGGCGATTCGTCCATGGGTTTGCAGGCCAGGCTGATGAGCCAAGCCCTGCGCAAACTTACGGGTACCATCAGCCGAACTGGCTGCGTATGTATCTTCATCAACCAGCTTCGTGAGAAAATTGGTGTTATGTTCGGCAATCCCGAAACAACTACGGGTGGTAATGCTTTGAAGTTTTACGCTTCTATTCGTCTCGATATACGTCGTATCGGCCAGCTGAAAGACGGCGTAGATGTAACCGGTAACCGAGTGCGGATGAAGGTGGTGAAAAACAAAGTAGCTCCTCCGTTCAAACAATGTGAGTTCGACATCATTTATGGCGAAGGCGTATCTAAAGACGGTGAAATCGTAGATTTAGGTACCGAATTGAACGTGATCAAAAAATCAGGATCGTGGTACAGTTACGGCGACACTAAATTGGGCCAAGGCCGCGATTCGGTGAAACAGCTATTCAAAGACAATCCCGATTTAGCCGAAGAAATAGAGCTCAAAATTAAGGAGCTTGTGAAACCTAAAACCGCTCCAGTAGCCGATACTCCGAGCGAAGACTAAATCGATGTCGAGTTACAAAACCGGCCTTGTACTTTCTGGAGGTGCCGCCAAGGGTTACGGCCACTTGGGTGCCTTGCAGGCGCTGTACGAGGCCGGTTTTGTGTTCGATGTGGTATCGGGAAGTAGTGTAGGCTCAATCATCGGTGCACTACTTGCCGAAGGGCACGAACCCGCAGGTATCGTTGAGATATTCGACAAGGAGAAAAATTTTAGTCTGATCAAGTTCAAGTTCAGCGCAACAGGACTTCTTAAGCAGGATGGACTAAAAGCAGCTCTCGAGCGTCACCTCAAAGCGCGTAGCATCGAAGAACTTCCGAAACCGCTTATCGTTTGTGCTACCGAGCTCAATACTGGTAAAGCGCGGTATTTTAGCAGCGGCCCGCTAATCGATACTTTGTTAGCCTCGAGTTGTATCCCCCTGCTTTTTGCACCTGTGCGGCTCCATGAGCATTTGTTTGTCGATGGTGGTCTCACCGATAATCTTCCCGCAACACCACTCCATGGCCAATGTAGGCAGGTAGTGGGCATCAACATCAACCCCATAGCTCCCGTAGAGGGTGTGAACAGTTTTATGGAAACGGTCGAAAGGGTGCTCAACATTGCTATCCATAACAATGTGGCCAAGAGTATTCCGATGATCGACCTTTACATTGAACCTCGCAAAATGCAGGAGTACCACTTGTTTTCGCTCGACAAAGGCAAGGAAATGTACCAACTTTGCTACGAATTTACCCAACAACTCTTGATGGAGCGGGGAATTCAGGCGGCTATTGCCCAGTAACTGCTTCGGCTACAGCCCAACCGGCACTCCAAGCAGCTTGGAAGTTAAATCCTCCCGTTAAGGCATCGATATCTATTACTTCTCCAGCAAAATACAAACCCGGTATTACCTTACTCTCCATCGAGCGAAAATCGATATCGCGACGATCAACCCCACCGGAGGTCACAAACTCTTCTTTAAAGGTCGTCTTGCCTGAAGCTAAATACTGGTCGTTGGTCAGCAATTCGATGAGCCGATTGATTTGTTTGTTGGAGCTATCTTGCCAGCGTTGGTCGGCGCTAAATCCGGCACGGTCAAGCTGCCACTCCTTTAAACGCTGCGGAAGGGCTACTTCTAAACGATTAATCACCTTGGCGGTAGGGGCATACTTACGGTAATCCTCCAACAAACTCCGCAAACTATCAACGTCTTCTTCAGGCACCCAATTTACCACCACGCGATACTTGTACCCGGCAGCGGCCAACTCCCGGGCGGCCATGGCCGAGAGCTTGATAATGGCTGGCCCACTCAAGCCCCAGTGTGTAATGAGCAGCGGCCCTATTTGTTCTTGCTTAAAATCGGGGAGTTTGATCCGCGCCCCATTTACACTTACGCCCATAAGTTTAACAATGGGATTGCCGGGTAAATTAAACGTAAACAAAGACGGTACAGGCGGTACGATGCGATGTCCCAAATCGGCCAACCACGTATAAGCTTCAGGCTTAGGGTGACCACCGCTTGCTACGAGCACCTTAGCGGCCCTTATTTCGCCCGAATCGAGTTGTAAAACAAAACCCTTATCTCGTACTTGGAGCTGGTATACACCCGATTTCAACCGTATTTCAACCCCGTAACGTTTGGCCTCCTGAAGCAAACAATCAATTATCGTTTCGCTGGAGTCGCTTACCGGAAACATGCGGCCATCCGATTCGGTTTTGAGTTTTACAGCTCTACTTTCGAACCATGCCACTGTGTCGCCACTGCTGAAACGGGCAAACAGCTGAGCCAATTCCTTTTGACCGCGCGGGTAAAACTTTACCAACTCACCCGGATCGAAACAAGCGTGGGTTACGTTGCATCTTCCACCCCCAGAAATGCGCACCTTGGCTAATAATTTGTCGGTTTTTTCAAGTACAACCACGCGCAAGCCTTTGTGCAAGCGCGCAGCATTAACAGCAGCAAAGAAGCCAGCCGCACCCCCGCCAATAATGGCTAAATCGTACTGTAGAGAAGAAGAAATAACTTAGTTTTTCGCAAAAATACGATACCTCAGTCCTTCCGCCACTTTTCGAGGGCTTGATACACCAAATCTATTTCCGAATCGTCGGGTTGGTAATAGAGTTCCTTACCCCCTTTGTATCGGATATACAGCATGGGTGCATCTTGGCTGTTGAGCAAAAGTCGTATAGTGCGGCCATCTACCGTCCTGAAATGCCCTTTACGAATTACGCCGGTGGCAAAGCCATCGCGTTTCATACGAATAGGGGGCAGTTGGCTGGTTACAGCCAGTGAATCGATTTGCTGTTTGGGAACCGTTATGCCGTAAAAGCCGTCAATAACCAAATTATCACCTTCTATGGCCAATCGATTGGTTTTATCGCCGTAATTCATCAGTGCCAATACACCCACAACTACCACAGCAAGGATGGTAAAGGCAGTCCACAACAACCCGTGCTGTCGGCGTGGTGCAAAACGACGACTGTAAGCGATATAATAGAGATAGGACACCAACGGAAAAAAGATTACCCAGTTAACAGCATAATCCTCAAAGCCGAGTCCGTACAAAAGCAACGAAACGCCTAAAGCGAATCCGCCCATCAAAAAGTGGAAGCGACGATAGAACTGTACGTTTTCGTGAAGTGGATAATCCTCCTTTTCTTCATCGGTGAGGCTCGAATAGCCCGAGAGTAAATTGGGAGCGTTTTTTTCTGTCAGGAGAAAACCCAGGGCGATAAATACCACAGGAATTACAACGAGTATGGCAAACATGACGGTGGGTTTAGCTGGGTCACAGGAAATTGAGGGGTACAACTACCTGCTGCATCTGCTACCAACACCATTTTAACAGAATTAGTACCCGATGCTGTATCAAAATTAAAAATAGTTGCGATTCAGCCGAGTTTTTCGAGTAAAGGACCCGAAAACTTAATCGCTTTTTTAAGCCATTCTTCGTACAACGCTTCTTGCTCGTCGGGGGAGAGCATCCAACTTTGGCTTGTACCCGAGCGAATACGGTGTGCTAAACCGTACAATAGAATACCGCTACTCACAGCAATATTGAAACTTTCGGTAAAACCTTGCATTGGAATATGTACCCGATAATCGGCCAAAGCTTCGGCGGCAGGAGTTACCCCCACGCTTTCGTTACCAAAGATGAGGGCAATCGGCCGGTCGAGCGGTAGTTCTTCTGGCGACAAACTGCCCGGAGCGGCAGAGGTGACTACCAGCGCAAAACCGCGCTTTTGTAAACCAAGGAGCAACTCCAAACCTTTGTCAGATTCGTGGATTTCGAGCCATTTCCCTGCCCCTCTCGCAATGTTACGGTTGTATTTATAGGCAAACTTCTCCTGTATCAAATGTACTTCCTGCAAACCCACACATTCGGCAGTGCGCAAAACTGCATTCGCATTTTCGGGGTGATAAATATTTTCGAGCACCACAGTTAAGCGGCGCGTACGCAGCGCCAACACCCGCTTTAGCTGCAGCCTGCGTGTTTCGCTAAGATGTTGCTCCAAGAGTTCAATCCGTTGGCGTTGGGTAAGCATGGGGCAAAGATGAGAATTAACATAAACTTTATTTAGTGAATAATTATTCACTTATATTTGTACCCTCATGCGACCCCGCGACGAACAAAAGGAACTGCGAATCATGGAGGCAGCACTCGACCTGATATTTTCGGAAGGGATTGCTGGCCTTAAAATGAGTGCGCTGGCCAAAAATGCGGGTATGGCCGCGGGCACCCTCTACATCTACTTCGAAAGCAAAGAAGAGCTTCTTTCTCGCATGTACCTCCACTTCAATCGCCAAATGACGGCAGAGGTACGCGGGAAAATTGGAACAGATGGAGAGTATAAAGAACGAATCAAACAAATGTGGTTCAATTACCTGCACTTTGTTTCGTCGTATCCGCGCGAGAACGTTTTTCTCGAACAGTTTTATCGTTCACCTTTTGCAACACTCACCATACTCGAGCAAAACAACGAATTACTTGACCCTTTCCGTCAGCTGATTAACGAAGGTCAACGAGCTGGCATGCTTACGAATGGCGATCCAGAATTGATACTGGCTCATTTATGCGGTGCTGTACAAGGCGTGGTGAGTTGGACCTACGACGGTAGTTATACCCTTGATGCGGAACACAAAGAGCAAGCCTGGCTTCTTGCCAGCAAAAGTTTGTTCAACTAAAAAAATTTGATCAATTAATGAATAAATATTCACCAATTATGAAAAACAAAGTTGTTTTAATCACCGGAAGCAGTTCGGGCATAGGCAAAGCTGCTGTCGTATATTTTGCACAAAAAGGCTGGCATGTAGTAGCCACACAGCGCAACATCGACAACGAAAATCCATTTGCGGCATATCCGCATGTACGCAGGTATACCCTCGATGTAACAAATGCTCAAAGTATTGGCGATACTTTCAAACAAGTAGCGCACGATTTCGGTGGAATAGATGTGGTTGTCAATAATGCAGGCTATGGTGTGGATGGTGTATTTGAAGCCATGTCGGACGAGGTCATCGAAAAACAATTCAACACCAACGTTTTTGGTTTGATGCGTGTAACCCGCGAAGCCATTCCTTATCTGCGTGCGCGGCAGGGAGGCACCTTGGTGCAAATTTCAAGCATGGGCGGTCGAGTTACCTTTCCGCTCTTCAGCATTTACCACGGCACCAAATGGGCGGTAGAAGGTTTTAGCGAATCCTTACATTTCGAACTCGAGCCTTTCAACATTCTAGTAAAGCTGGTTGAACCGGGTGCTATAAAAACCGACTTCTATGGCCGTAGCCGTGAGTTTATCAAGCGCGACGACCTTCCTTATACCGACTATGTTGCCGAAATAAGTGCTAAAAATCAGGCTGCTGGAGCAGCTGGGGCAGCACCCGAAAAGGTAGCGGAAGTCATTTACAAAGCCGCAACCGACCAAAGCCGAAAAATGCGATATACGGTAGGCTACCCCGCTGGTTTGTTGGTTCCGCTGCGTTGGCTGTTACCAAATCGTTGGTTTTTCAGGTTCATCAAAGCGAATTACTAAATAGACTTTATTTTTGGGCATGCGCCTGAATTTAGTGCTCCTGTTTTTCATTGTAGGCAACGCGACACTGTTGGCACAAGACAGTTTGTTTAACGCCATGCCCTTGCGCGACAGCATGGTGTACTATGAGCTACGAGGTCAGGTTGATAGTGCCAGTCAGGCAAAATTGTACGAACGTGGCCGATATTGGCTCAAACGCGATTTTGATAAAGCCAACCTAAAGTGGATAGCCGAGAACCCCGATTCGGGCTATTTTGAGGCCAATGCCGACTTTACCACCTATTGGCAATACACGCCCTTTCAAGGAGAGACCCACAAAATAAGAGTGCGCATTAGCTTGTTGTGTACCGATACTTCATACTTCCTGGTTGTTACTAAATTCAGGTACCGGAGTATCGGCAACGGCTTGCCGTTGTTGCTCGACAACGAAGGGTTGCCCTTGGAAGGTTGGACGTGGGTAAGCAAAAAAAACAGTCGTAAATACCTCGGCACCATCGATACTGCCATTAAGGAGAAGATGCGCGCACTAGATCACGAAATGAAACGGTAAACAATCGGCTGATTTTCAGGAAATGACTTACTATTTTTTCTGAGATTCTGGCGATTGGCCTCGTCGTTGTTCATGATTTCTTTATATTTGCGGCTTCTTAAGAGCAACTCCCGGTGTCAAAAGGCGAAAACAACCAAATTCCTCCGCATAAATATCACGATACCAAGATATTTAGCGGTGAAGCTACACGCTATTTGGCGCACAAAATCGCCGATGCTTACGGCAAAGAGCTGGGTGACATGACAACCCTTCGGTTCAGCGACGGTGAATTTCAACCTTGCCTGAATGAATCGGTACGGGGATGTGATGTATTTCTCATTCAGAGTACTTTCGCTCCTCAAGACAATCTGCTCGAGCTTTTGCTCATGATTGATGCTTCTAAGCGTGCCTCGGCACATTACATTACCGCCGTAATCCCCTATTTCGGTCTCGCTCGTCAGGACAGAAAAGATAAACCACGTGTAGCCATTGGTGCTCGTTTGGTGGCCGATATGCTCACAACAGCTGGCATTACTCGGGTGATGACCATGGATTTGCACGCTGCCCAAATTCAGGGATTTTTCAATGTGCCGGTCGATCACCTCGATTCATCAACCGTATTTATCCCGTACATCAAGTCGCTCAAACTACCCAATCTTACCATAGCTGCACCCGACATGGGCGCTGCAGCACGTGCCAAGGTGTTCACCAAACATCTCGAATGCGATATGATTGTTTGTGACAAAACACGTGCACGTGCCAATGTGGTGGAGCGCATCACTATCATTGGCGATGTACAAGGTCGCGATGTGGTGATAGTCGACGATATCGTGGATACAGCAGGCACCATTTGTAAGGTGGCCGATGAAATCATGAAAAATGGCGCCAACAGTGTTCGTGCCTTTTGTACCCACCCCGTTTTATCGGGTAAGGCTTACGAGAATATCGAAAACTCACAGCTCACCGAGTTGGTGGTTACCGATACCTTACCACTCCGTCGGGAAAGCAACAAAATCAAAGTGCTATCCGTAGCCGATTTATTCGCGAAAAGTATTCGCAGCGTAAAAGAGTTCAACTCCATTTCGCACCTCTTCGAAATCACAGTAAAACAACAATAATCCTTAACAATGAAATCTATCAATTTGAGCGGTTCCTCTAGAGGGAACGTAGGGAAGTCGGATGCTAACCAGTTAAGGGCCGAAGGGAAAATCCCTTGCGTATTGTACGGTGGAAACGAGCAAACCCATTTCTGGGCTTATGCTTACGACCTCAAATCAGTACTTTACACGCCCGAGACTTATAAAGTTATTCTCGACATTGATGGCACCAAACACGAGGCAATCGTGCAGGAGGCCCAGTTCCACCCACTATCAGAAGCAATTCTGCACGTGGATTTTCTCCAATTATTTGCCGACAAAGAAGTTCGCTTAGAGCTTCCTGTTGAGTTCGTAGGCTCGTCGCCTGGTGTACGTGCCGGTGGTAAGTTCACCGCGCGCATGCGTAAACTCAAAGTAAAAGGTCTGCCTAGCAAGTTGCCAGCCAACATCCAGGTCGACATCAACACACTCGAACTAGGTAAAGTAGTACGCGTGAAGGACATTCCTGCCGCCGACTATAAAATCCTCGACGCACCAAACAACCCTGTAGCTGCCGTGACCATTCCACGTGCACTCAAAGGCCAGATGGCTAGCGAATAAGTCGAATGAAATTTCTGATTGTTGGATTGGGCAATATCGGCAACGAGTATGTAGCCACCCGACACAACATAGGTTTTATGGTATTGGATGCTCTGACAATCGGGGCATCCAATATTTCTTTTCAGCAAGACCGTTACGCTTACCGGGCCGAGCTCAAGTTTGCCGGCCGTACCTTGGTATTGATAAAGCCTACCACCTACATGAATCTTAGTGGAAAGGCCGTTCGTTATTGGCTTGAACAAGAAAAACTATCACCCGAAAATATGCTGGTGGTCACCGACGATTTATCGCTCGATGCTGGCAAAATTCGCATTCGTGCCCAAGGCAGCGCCGGCGGTCACAACGGCTTACGCAACATTGAAGAATTGCTGGGTCATAACCAATATCCACGGCTGCGATTCGGTATTGGAAGCAACTTTGCAAAAGGCCATCAAGTCGATTACGTACTCGGTCGCTTCGATAACCAAGAAATTGAAGCAGTGGAACAAGGCATTGAAAAATCAATTGCCGCGATCAAAAGTTACGTGACCCGCGGGCTGGGTCTTACCATGACCGAGTTTAATCGGTAATTACCATAAAAAAAGCCCCATTTTGGGGCTTTTTCAATCTGTTAAACTTTGCTTACTCCACAGTAACCGACTTGGCGAGGTTACGCGGTTGGTCGACATTACACCCTCGCATGACTGCAATGTGGTACGATAGCAGTTGCAATGGGATGGTAGTAACCAATGGCATAAAAGGTTCGAGCGTTGCTGGCACTTCAATCACGTAGTCAGAAAGTTTTTTCACTTCAGTATCGCCCTCGGTCACAATTCCGATGATACGACCTTTACGGGCTTTAACTTCCTGAATATTGCTCAGTACCTTATCGTATTGTGAGTTTTGCGTCGCTAAAATCACAACCGGCATATTTTCGTCGATCAAGGCAATGGGGCCGTGTTTCATTTCCGCAGCAGGATAGCCCTCCGCATGGATGTAACTAATTTCTTTGAGTTTGAGCGCTCCTTCGAGCGCTACAGGAAACTCATAACCACGTCCGAGATAAAGGAAGTTTGCGGCATCCTTAAAACGTTCAGCAATGGTTTTGATGTAATCGTTCGATTCAAGTGCACGCTCTACACGGCTCGGAATCTGCTCGAGTTCAAAAAGATACTCGTTGAGTTTGCTTTGCGATAGCGTTCCCTTTTTAAAACCAACCCACAAGGCAATCTCCGCCAAAACCGTTACTTGCGCGGTAAAGGCTTTGGTTGAAGCTACGCCTATTTCTGGACCGGCATGCGTATACGCTCCTGCATGGGTAGTGCGTGGAATACTTGAGCCCACTACATTACAAACACCTAATACTGTTGCACCTTTGCTCTTGGCCAGTTCAATAGCCGCTAAGGTATCGGCTGTTTCACCCGATTGCGAAATGGCAATGAGAATATCGTCAGGCATGATTACCGGATCGCGGTAACGAAACTCGGAAGCATACTCCACTTCTACAGGTATACGTGCAAAGTCTTCGATAAGGTATTCGGCCACCAAACCAGCATGCCAAGAAGTACCGCAGGCTGCAATGATGATACGCTTAGCATTCATGAGCTTGTACTGGTACTCGCTCAAACCACCCATATGAATATGGCCGGTTTTACTGTCGATACGGCCCCGCATAGAATCAAAAATCGAGCGCGGTTGCTCGTAAATCTCTTTCAACATAAAGTGCTCAAAACCACCCTTTTCGATGGCTTCGAGTTGTAAATCGAGCTCTTGAACATAGGCAGATTTCACCTCGTTGGTGATGGTTTTAATGGAGAGCGTCCGGTCTTTGATGATGGCCATCTCACTATCGTTGAGATAAACCACGCTTTTTGTGTATTCGATAATCGGAGAGGCATCCGAGGCCAGTAAGAATTCGTTGTTGCCAACGCCTACCACCAGCGGTGAACCTTTTCGTGCTGCTACAATCATTTCAGGGTCGAGCTTCGAAATTACCACAATGGCGTAAGCGCCATGTACCTGATTCAAGGCCAACCGAACGGCTTCATCGAAGCTCACCTTTTCGTGGCTGTATATGTCCTCGATCAGATGAACCAATACTTCTGTATCGGTTTGGCTATGAAAAACGTGTCCTTTTGACAAGAGTTGGGCCTTTACAGCAGCATAGTTTTCAATAATGCCGTTGTGAACAAGTGCCAAAATTTCATTCTGACCAAAATGGGGGTGCGCATTTTCATCGTTCGGCTCACCGTGGGTTGCCCAACGGGTGTGTCCAATTCCAATTTTGCCTTCGTGATCGTGTTGAAGCATTAAATCTTCTAACGCTTTCACCTTCCCGGCTTTCTTGTATATCTTGATGTTCTTATGGTCGTCGAGTAAAGCGATACCAGCGCTGTCGTAACCTCGGTATTCAAGCCGCTTGAGGCCTTTAATGAGTATAGGTGCCGCTTGTTGGTCGCCTACATATGCTACTATACCACACATATGGTTTTATTTAAGCTTCGTAAATGTAATGATGAGTTTTGGACGCAGCAATGGGTTGGGGTGATTAGATGATGCAATCACTGCGCGATTTACCGTAGATACGGTATTTATGGGTATCAGTCGTAAGCCATAATCGGGCTCGCTACTTCTAAGTTGTCGCTGAACATACCGAGTTATACCAAAGCGATACTTTTCCGATTTGAGGTTACCATCGTAATAGAGCTCGTTGATATCGTCCATGCCCGATATCTGATTCGCATTTAAAGAATCAGCAGGTAAAAGAAACATGCGCGTAGGTGCCGGACGTTCAGTTGTTGCACTAGCAGGAATGACCGAAACCTCTATCTCTGCTTTGTTGATGGCTACATCGAAATTTTTAACCAACTCTTTCAAGTACGGTATATCAATGCGCATTTTTAGCCCTGTACCTGCTTGCACATAATTTTCTTCGATAAGAAGACTGGTATTACCAATGGCCGAAGCCACTGTTGCTCCCGTATAATCGAAGTCAAAAGAATTATAAAAACCAATATTTCCCCGAGCTGCCATATCAAAGCGGCGACGAATGGTGTCGTTCTTATAATAGAGGAACATGCCATTCAAAGACGTCCTAGGGGTTAAGTTAACCATAATTCCTGGCTGACCTGAAGCCACACTGGCTTCAAGGTAGATGCCTTTGAAAAAATTCAACCAATTCGCATTGTTCGCCAAATCGGCGGTTCCAGAAGCACTTACGATCCGCTGTGCTAGCGCATTGTCGAGCCGAACGCGAAGTAGCGACTGATATGCGATAACCGTATCTCCTCCGGAGCTCAAGGGCTCATTAATT
Source organism: Chitinophaga pinensis (assembly GCA_943369355.1). Taxonomy (GTDB): domain Bacteria; phylum Bacteroidota; class Bacteroidia; order UBA7662; family UBA7662; genus UBA7662. Next base: position 25,248 of record CALRMX020000002.1, read on the forward strand.
TCTGTCCTGGTATTGGGTCGAATCGTTAGCGTTGCGCTTCCAATAGGTGCTGGCTTTACGACCAGTTTACGCGACGTGAAATACGTAGAATCTGGACTCAGAGATTCATTTAATTCATACACCCGTACGTTTAATTCCTGGGTAGTATCGCCCATGTAACTGTCGATAACCATCGAAAACACCAAGGAGTCGATGGTAATGTTTGTGCCTAAATTGATATTCTCGGTGGCAAGCAAAAGCTGCATGTACGACCCAGCTTTGGCATTGCCAAAAATAGGGTCGTTTACTTCTCCCAGAATGTGCCTGCTAGGGAACTGCGACTGTACGCTGTCTTCATCAACCGTGTACGTGACGACGGTAAAGGTGTCTTGCTTGTGTACACCAATTCCATCGGCATTCGGCAAAAGGTCGAGGCCCAAAGAGCCTTCGTCGTTACATGCACCAAGAAAAAGCGCTCCAAAGAGCGCTAAAAGGCCGAAGCCCACATTTTTTATCATACCAAAACCGGCTGTGCTGCTAGCACTTTTTGATAGAACGCAAAATGCTCGTCGGCTTGTGTGCTCGGATGTGCATTTTCAAGCACTGGCTTGTCGAGACCATCAATAAACTGCTTCACAGCAGGGTCGACTCCTTGTGAGCAAATGGTAACAGCATCGGCATAGGCCGCACCTCCCTTATACAAGCTGGCTACATCAAGACCTTCAAATGGCTGCAGTGCGGCCAAATCAACGTCTTCCATGGTGGCCTTATCCAAGAAATCGGCTGGAATTTTTTCGGTGAACTGATTTTCATGGACACCAAATACAACTTTGCTGTCTTTGAACACCGGTGTTTGGTTGTAAAACTTCTTCAAATACAAAGGGATTAAAGAGGTCATCCAACCACTGCAATGAATGATATCGGGCGACCAACCTAATTTGAGAACCGTTTCGAGTACACCTTTATTGAAAAAAATCATACGCTCGTGGTTATCGTCAAACCACTTGTCTTTATCGTCACGCAGGGCGTGTTTGCGGTGGAAATAATCTTCGTTGTCGAGGAAATACACCTGCATCTTCGCTTGCGGTAAAGAAGCTACTTTGATGATCAAAGGATTGTCGTTGTCGCCAATGACTATGTTTATGCCCGATAAGCGTACGACTTCATGTAAACGGTGACGGCGTTCGTTGATCATGCCATAACGCGGCATCAGAACACGTATTTCCATGCCTTTTTCCTGCATAGATTTTGGAAGTTCGAGTGCCAGATTGGCGATTTCAGAAAGTTTCAAATAAGGTTGCATCTCGTGTGCAACAAAAAGGATCCGGGTTTTCCTATCCATAAATTGCGGTAATAGGTCTTCTTCAGACAAAATGAATTACAAAAATATAGAAAAAATCTGTCATTAAAGTGAAAAGCCTTTAGATTTACCCCTTCAGTCTGCCTGAAGTGATCATTATACAAGACCCGGCTGCGCTGCAAAAGCAGCTTAATAAGGCCCGAAATAACGGTTTGCACATCGGATTTGTCCCGACTATGGGAGCCTTACACGATGGACATCTCTCTTTAGTTGAACGTGCCCGCAGCGAAAATCAACTGGTGGTATGTTCCATTTTTGTGAATCCCACACAGTTCAACGACCCCAACGATCTGGCCAACTACCCGCGGACTTTGGCTGCTGATCTGGCTTTATTGGAAGGTGTAGCTTGCGACATCGTTTTTGTTCCTCGCGTTTCCGATATTTATCCAAAAGGAGAGGATCCCATAAGCTTTAGCTTCGGGGAGCTCGAAAGCCGTTGGGAAGGCGCTATGCGTCCCGGACATTTTCGTGGTGTAGGCATTGTGGTCAATAAATTACTGGAAATAACCTTACCCAATCGTTTGTATTTGGGGCAGAAAGACCTCCAACAATGCCGCATCATCGCGCAGTTACTGAATCAAATAGACCTTTCTCCTCAGCCCGAGTTAATCATTTGTCCTACACAAAGGGAAGCGGATGGCTTGGCCATGAGTAGCCGAAATCAACGATTGAGTGAAGAGGCGCGTGCCATTGCACCTTGCATTTATGCTTTTATGGAAGAATGTAAGGTTTTGCGAGCTAGCTACTCCCCATCTGAACTCAGTAAACAAATGTTCGAACGTTTAGCCAAGCAGCCCAGCGTAGAACCTGAGTATTTCGCATTTGTAGAAGAAAAAGCATTAGAAGAAATCTCCGACTGGAACCAGCATCGTCCGGTGATGGTTGTAGTAGCTGCCAAGGTGGGAGGCATACGTCTCATCGATAATGCCGTATTGATTCCGTAACTTTGCGGCGAAATTTTCAGAGCATGCACATTCAGGTCCTTAAGTCGAAGCTTCACCGTGTACGCGTTACACAGGCCGAACTGCACTATGTAGGCAGCATTACTATCGACGAAGCTTTGATGGACGCCGCAAACCTTATCGAGAACGAAAAGGTACAGGTGGTGAATATTAATAATGGCGAGCGTTTAGAAACCTATGTCATCAAGGGTGTACGTGGGAGCGGTACCATTTGTATGAATGGCCCAGCAGCACGTAAAGTGGCCGTTGGCGATATTCTCATCATCATTGCTTACGCGAGCATGGACTTCGAAGAAGCTAAGCGCTTCAAACCCTCGCTGGTTTTTCCCGACGCCGACAATAAATTGGTGTTGTAAGCTATGCCTAGTTGGCTCAAAAAAACCTTGCAGTTTGTAGTTCCATTCCTGCTAGGAGTGGTCATTCTTTGGTTCGTTTTTAAGGATCAAGATCTCGAACACATTGGAAATACCTTGGCCAATGCCCACTACGGCTGGATTGTCGCGTCGAGCTTGGCTGCACTTTTGAGCCATTGGTTGCGCGCATTACGCTGGAATATGCTCATGGAGCCCTTAGGCACCCCGCCTTCCCATTCAGCTACTTTTCATGCTGTTATGTTTGGGTATCTTGCCAACTTGGCGTTTCCCCGTATGGGCGAAGTAACCCGTTGCGGTGCTGTTGCCCGGCACAGTAAACTACCCGTGAATGGCATCATAGGTACAGTGATTATCGAACGGGCTATCGACTTCATTTTATTGCTGCTCATCTCGGGAGTGACTGTTTTATTGAACTTTGGCCTCTTAAAAAAGCCACTGTTCGATACGTTAACCCGTGTGCAGCAATTACAACCGTTAGGTATTGCCTGGTATTATTGGTTGATAGCTTTTGCCAGTGGAGGGGCATTGGCCCTGTGGTGGTACCGACGCAAGCTCATGCATCTCGACCATCCTTTTTTCATCAAACTGAAAGGATTTCTTCGGGGAATCATTACTGGATTAAAGTCGATAACTGCACTCCGGCGGCCGGTGCTATTTTGGGTCTATTCTGCTGGTATTTGGTTGTGTTATTATTTGATGACCTACCTCTGTGTTTTTGCATTCGATAGTACAAGCATGCTCAACCCGAATGAAGGTTTGCTCATTTTGGTTGCAGGTAGCTTTGGTATTGTTGCGCCGGTGCAAGGCGGTATTGGGGCTTACCATGCCATCATCAGCAGTTTGCTTGCGGTTTTACCCGGCCGTGCTATCAGCCAACCCGACGCCCTCAGTTTTGCTACCCTAACCCATGCCGCCCAAACATTACTAATACTGGTAGTTGGCCTCATGTCGATGGGCTGGTTATTCCTCAAAAAACAGCACAATGGGATACAAAAACTCGGTTGAAGCCAAAATTTGTACGCGCGAGCAGCTTACCAAACTTGTAGCCGAATGGAAGGGAGCGGGCAAGAAGGTTGTTTTTACCAATGGTTGTTTTGATATATTGCATTTGGGGCACGTTGACTACCTCAACCAAGCAGCCGATTTAGGCGATAAACTTGTGGTAGCGCTGAATACCGACCGCTCTGTGGCTGCGCTAAAAGGGCCTCATCGGCCTTTGCAAGACGAGAATGCACGGTTACACATCATGGCTTCGTTGGCTTGTGTCGACGCGGTGACCCTCTTCGACGAACCTACTCCGCTCGAATTAATCGGCTTGTTGCTGCCCAACTGCTTGGTGAAAGGGGCCGACTACAACATCGATACTATAGTTGGCGCCAAAGAAGTACTTGCCGCGGGTGGTACGGTCGAAACTGTACCCCTGGTAGAAGGCTACAGCACTTCGGCGATAGAAGCTCGCATCCGTAAGCAGTCTTAAGTTTTTGCAAAGCATTGGTTACCAACTAAAGGCAAAAACTCTCTATCTTTAGCGTTTGTCAGCCTGTAAATAGTGCCTCAAATACTTCGTTTTAAGCTTGTTTTAATCTTTTTGTGTGGTCTGCTGCAAGAGTCGGTTGCACAACCCTTTGCGCAAAATTGGCATTTCGGAAATCAGAGCGGATTGAGCTTCAGCACAGGTGCACCTCAAGGCCAGAATGTTCCAGGATTTCAAGCTTTTGAGGGAAGCTCTAGCATTTCCGATTCAACTACCGGCAATTTGTTGTTTTATACCAATGGCGAGAACATTTGGCGGGGTACTGGTGGCTTTATGGCGAACGGTACTGGACTTTTGGGCAAACAAACTGCTTCCCAGAATTCGCTGATATTGCCTTTTCCTGGTCAACCTAATCGGTATATTTTATTTACCCTTGGCGCTACCTACGACACGGCAGGACTTTCCTACTCGATCATCGACATGAGCTTGAACGGTGGTCAAGGCGGTGTAGTTACAGGCCAAAAAAATATCAACGTCTTGCCAGGCAATCCGCCAGCGCTGCCCATAGCCGAAAAACTTACGGCCACTCGACATTGTAATGGTGTAGATTGGTGGGTTATGGGGCACTACATTGGCACCAACGCTTTTTTTAGAATACCCGTAACCGGAGCTGGAATAGGTGTTATTGTGAACCAAGCCATAGGTGCGGTACATCCTGCGCCCGTGGGCGTAAATTTAGGGGCGAACAAAGGCTATATGCGCTTCTCGCCCGATGGTACCCGCTTGGCTGTGGCAACCGCACAACGCAATAATAATGTTCTTCAATTATTTCGATTCAATAAGGTTGACGGGCAACTCAGCGACGTCATAACGTTACCAACGATGGGGGGAGAATATGGGGTAGCTTTCTCGCCCGATAACGGAAAACTTTTTGTGTCTTCGTCGCGCGATAGTATTCAAGGCACAACGACCCGATATTTCAACAATGTGATGGCTTTCGACATGCTGGCTACCAACATTCCGGCTAGCAGAGTAACGGTAAAAAGCAAACTCGAAACAGTTGTAGGGAAATATGGTGCTATTCAAAACGCACCCGATGGGCGCATGTATGTGGCCCAAGAGTTTCGCGACCACCTACACAGTATAGTTGACCCTGAAGGATTTGGCGCCTCAAATCAGTTTACCGACACTATTTTGATATTGCCTAGCGGAACAAGCCGCCTTGGCTTACCCAACTTTGTGGATGATCAATTTAGTAAACCCTTTGTAGCCAATTTCAGCTTTACATTCGTGTGTATAGGCAATCCCATGCAATTCCGAGATTCTACGCTAAGCAATGCCATAAGTTGGCAATGGGACTTTGACCGTGCCAATCCCGGTACTGCAACATCCACCTTACGGAATCCTACCCATACCTACACCACTCCTGGAACCTATACCGTTCGCCTCATCGCCGACCGTGGCTGCGGGGTGAGCGACACCATTGAAAAGCCAGTGACCATAGGCTTAAACCTACCCGTTGATCTAGGCAACGATACTGCGTTCATTTGCATTGGCGACACGCTTAACATTGGTTCTAATGTAGGTACTGCTACGTATCAGTGGTATACCGGCAGCCCAGGAAGCTGGGTGATTTCACCCAACGACACCACCAACACACTTCGCCCAAATGCAAGTGGGTGGTACAGGCTTACGGCCGATAATGGCGCCTGCGACGGTGAAGACAGCATTTATGTGCTCATCAACAATACGCCGGTAGATGTGAATCTGGGTAACGATATTCTGCTTTGCCCAGGAGCAACAGTTACCATCGACGCGGGTAACCCAGGTTCGACTTATTTGTGGTCGACTGGCGCTACTTCACAAACCATCAGCGTGAGTGTGGCCGATACCTTCTGGGTTACTGCTAGTTTCCAAGGCTGCACCGACACCGATACCGTCATTGTATTTGCCGATAGCCTTGGCCGTGTGAATGTGATGAACGATACCACGCTGTGTCCCGAAATTGGCGAGCTTATTATCGACGCTAGTTCATTTGGGGTCGCATTTTTGTGGTCGACCGGTTCACTTGATCCGGTATTAACCGTTGCCGATACAGGCACCTACAGCGTTATTATCAATACGGCTGCAGGATGTTTGGTAACCGATACCATTTTGGTGAGCTATTCGTGCCCAACGCAGGTATTGGTGCCAAATGCATTTACACCCAATGGCGACAATTTAAACGACACCTTCAAACCTTTACTTACCGCTGTGGATGTAGGTTATGAATTTTTGATTTATAACCGATGGGGACAGCGCGTATACTTCACCAATAATGTAGCCGATGGGTGGAACGGTAAAGTAAACGGCACCGATGCCGAAGAAGGGTATTACTCGTATGTAATCCGTTATTTTACGAATGTAGAACGGGTATTTACGATTAAGACCGGTCAGGTGTATCTTTACCGTTAATGGAAGTTTTATTACTTGTAGCAGGCTTGCTCGTTGGAGGGCTAGCCGTTTTGTTGTGGAAACGCAATCAATCCGATGGCACAGCAACCGAGTTGATGGAATTGCGTACCCGCTTGGGGGTGGAAGAAGCTCGGGCAGCGCAGTTGTTGGCCGACCGGTCGCGTTTGGAGCAGCAATTGCAGCAGGAGCAACAACAACTCATTCGTTTGAGCGAAGAGAAGTCGGCACTTGAAGCACGTCAAAACTACCAGGATGAAAAACTTGCTCGTCAGCAGCAAGAAATGGATCAAATTCGGGAAAAATTCACGCTCGAGTTTAAGAACATTGCCAACGAGCTACTCGAAAGCCGGAGCAAAACCTTTTCAACCCAAAACCAACAACAGCTCGAACTTCTTCTTTCGCCGCTCCGCGAGCGACTGAAAGAATTTGAAAGCAAGGTCGACAGCACCCACAAGGAGAGTCTCGAAAAACACGCGAGCTTGTTTAACGAACTCCGCAACTTGCGAGAGCTCAACCAAAACATGAGCGAAGAAGCTCGCAACCTAACACGAGCGCTTAAAGGTGAAAGTAAAACGCAAGGTAATTGGGGAGAGTTAATTCTGGAGCGTATACTCGAACGCAGTGGTTTGAGTCGCGATGCAGAATATCGCGTTCAAGAATCGTTGCAAACCGACGAGGGCCGTCGTGTACAACCCGACGTAACCATACTGCTTCCTGGCGAGCGTTTTTTAGTCATCGACAGCAAGGTGTCGCTTACGGATTACGAGCGTTTTGTATCGGCGGAGGACGAAGCTGAAAAGCTCGCAGCACTAAAACGACACGTTTTGTCGATGCGCGCGCACATCAAAGGGTTGAGCGAAAAGAAGTACGAACATCTGCATGGTGCCGGTAGTCCCGACTTTGTACTCATGTTTGTTCCGCTCGAATCGGCATTCCACGCTGCTTTGCAACAAGATGCCGATCTTTTCGGTGATGCTTTTGATAAGAACATTGTGCTGGTGAGTACATCCACTTTATTGGCTACGCTTCGAACCATTGCCAGTTTGTGGCGCACCGAAAAGCAGAATCAAAATGCACAGGAAATCGCCCGGCAGGCTGCCAATATGTACGACAAGTTTGTGGATTTTAGCAACGACCTTATCAAAGTGGGGGTGCAACTCGATGGCACGCAAAAAACCTATGCGGAGGCGATGAAAAAGCTTACCGAAGGCAAAGACAATTTGGTTCGCAAAACCGAACGTTTGAAGGAGCTCGGTGCCAAGGGCTCGAAACAAATCGACTCACGTTTGCTTGATCGAGCGGATGAATCCTGATGTTAGCCTGCCTACTCGGTTTTAGGCATTTATTGTGTAGGAACACTCTGGATGGATCCCTCTGCTTAATGTTCCATCAAGAAATTTCTGTTTAAGTAAAAGGGTTAGTCTCAAGAAGACCCGTCCCAAAATTTCTTAGAATCTGAAGTTTAAGTACCCTATCTCACTCACTTTCAAAGGCATTCGTCGGAAGAATGTCAAAATTCATCTAAAAAATATGCTTGCATACGAAACTCAAAGTACCTTTGTAACGTTTCATAGTTGCTAATCCGCAGTATTGCCAATAAGGGTTTAGGGTTTCCCGGCAATAAGTAGCGTTAGGATTAGTTTAGTTGGGTTTAGGGGGCTGCGAAAGCAGTCCCCTTTTAGTTTATGCCGCGTTCTTTTTTGATTTTTTCGTAGGCTTCGTTCACCTTTTGAAACTTCTCGTTGGCGGCTTTCTGCACATCTTCACCCAGGTGGGCTACTTTATCGGGATGGTATTTGGTTGCCATGCGGCGGTAAGCCTTTTTCAGTTCTTCGTCGCTTGCTTCGCGTTGCACTTCCAGAATTTGATAGGCATCGTCGGTATTGGCCACAAACATGGCTTTTATTGAAGTAAAATCAACCGGACGAATCCGCATCGACAAGGCCATTTGTTCGAGTAGTCGCAGTTCGCCCTCGTCAATTTTGCCATCGGCCTGTGCGATGCCAAAGAGGAGGTGCAGCAGCTCCAACCTCCCGGGATGATCCATATGCTGCGCGATTTGTCGGCACACTGGTATGGGGTCAAAGTCTTTTTCAACGATGTCGCGCAGCATGAGCGTCATGTCCTTGGCCCGTTCGATGCCGAAGTTGCGTTTTAAGAATTCCTTTACGTAGTCGAGTTCAGCCTTCACCACCCGGCCATCGGCCTTCATGACAGCGGCTGTAAGCACCAACAAACTCACGGTAAAATCGGATGGCGTAGTTTCAGAGCCTTGGCTTGCCGGTCGGTTGCCGTCGCTCGAGCGGGCATCTACTGCGTTTCCCAATACAAAACCAATGATTGCACCTATGGGCCCACCGAGCACCCAGCCCAGTCCGCCGCCCAGCCATTTGGCATACTGACTCATGCAGCGAAAATACAACCTTCGTTGGCAAATTGAGGGCGGTGAATTCCAAACTTTTGGTAAGACTTTATCCCTGTGATCTATCAGCCCACTCAGGTCGAGAACAACATCCTCTTAGCGTATTTGAAGTTTCAACAAGACAAAGGCTGCAAGGCGAAAGTGCTGCAGTATTTTTGTGCGTTAATCTTCCCCGCTATGCCGCAATTGATTCACTTACCGAAAAAACGTCAGTTTTTGCCTGCCGATCTCCAACTCAACCGATGGGACGAGCTTGAGCCGTTTTTTATGGATTTGGAACAGCGAGAACTTAACGATTTAGCGGCACTAGAAAGGTGGATGGCCGACCGGAGTGAGTTGGAAGCATTTCTCGATGAGGACTTGGCCTGGCGTTATATACGCATGACCTGCGATACCGAAAATACCGAGAAGCGAGAGGCTTACGAACTTTTTATCCGCGACATTTTTCCTGGAGCTGCACCTTACGATGACCGTTTGAACCGAAAGTTGCTTGCTGCTTCTAACCTCAGTTCGGTAAACTATCCGGGCTTTGGCTTGTACCTGAAGCGTGTGCAGTCGGCAGTAGCCCTGTACCGTGAAGAGAATGTGTCGCTGCAAGCCCAGCAAAAGCAACTCGAAAGCGAGTATGGAGCCGTGGTGGGCGCCATGACGATTCGCTGGGAAGGCCAAGAGTATACCTTACCTCAAGCCGCCCAGCTTCTTAAAAGCGACAATCGGGCGCAGCGGGAAGCCGTGTATCACCTCATGGCCGAACGAAGGCGTGCCGACCAAGCGCGACTCGACGATTTATTGACCAAACTCATCGCCTTACGAACCCAAATTGCAAAAAATGCGGGTTTCGCGAATTATCGTGATTATCGTTTTGCCGAACTCAATCGCTTTGACTATACCGCGCAAGATTGTTTCGATTTTCATGATGCCATCCGACTTGGGGTGGTGCCCATCAAGGCCGCTTTTGATGCACACAAAAAGCAGGAACTCGGCTTGGAGCAGTTGCGTCCATGGGATTTAGATGCCGAGCCTCAAGGTCGAGCCCCACTAAAGCCCTTTACCGACCAGCGCGACCTCATCCATAAAAGCATCGCCGCCTTTTCGGCCATCGACCCTTACTTTGGCGATTGCCTCTACACCATGGACCAGCTCGGGCATTTCGATTTGGAATCGAGGAAAGGAAAGGCGCCAGGCGGTTACAATTACCCATTGATGGAAACGGGAGCACCCTTCATTTTTATGAACGCCGCCAGCAGCATGAGCGACCTAGAAACCATGATGCACGAAGGGGGACACGCCATCCATTCGTTTTTGAGCAAGGATTTACCCCTGCGAGCCTTTAAGGAATTGCCTTCTGAAGTAGCCGAGTTGGCCTCGATGTCGATGGAGCTCATCTCTATGGATCAATACCCTCAATTTTTTGGGCAAAAAGAGGAGCTAGATCGTGCACGTTACGAACAATTACAGCGAGCGCTAAGTGTGTTGCCCTGGATTGCCAATGTAGATGCCTTTCAGCATTGGTTGTACCTAAACCCCAACCATACCGTTGCCGAGCGGCATGCCGAATGGGCACGTTTGTTCAAAGCGTACGGTTCACCAGAAGTAGCTTGGAGCGGCCTGGAAGCCAATATTGGTTTACGTTGGCAATCGCAGCTGCACATTTTTGAAGTGCCCTTTTATTACATCGAATATGGCTTTGCTCAATTAGGAGCCTTAGCCGTTTGGAAAAAGTACACTGAAAATCCCGCGCAAGCCCTCGGCGATTATAAAAAAGCTCTTTCCCTGGGGTATACCGCATCCATTCCCGAGGTATATGCAGCAGCGGGCATCGCATTCGACTTTCGTAGCGATTACTTGAAGACCTTGCTAGAATTCACCCAAAATGAAATTAACAAGGTCCTGAAGTCCTGATTTTCAACAAGATTTGATTCAAAATATTTAATAGTGCTTTAATTCAAGCATCCGAGCAATACGGTAATTTAGACTCATCTAAACCCAACCCCTATGCTTCGGAAAATTACTGCAGCGAGCATCTTTGTTTTTATTTTATTATTCGGTTATCAGATAGCCAGAACCAATTCGGGAGGGCCTCCTGGTAACAACCTTACCGGAGCACCCGGTGAAGGAAATTGTACTAGCTGCCACAACACATTTGCATTAAACAGTGGCACTGCAACGCGTACGCTTGTATTGAATAACGACCCTACAATTACGACCTATACCCCAGGACAAACCTACACGGTAACTTATACGATAAGTGCAGTGGCCCAGCTGTATGGATTTCAAGCAACCGTTAAACGGGCTAATGGAACCGCAGCGGGACAATTGATTAATTCTAACCCTAACCAAACTTCGCTTAGCGGGAACTATATCTCCCATAATTCGGGAGGAACAGCGCCCACTTCTACGAATCAGCGAGTTTACAGCTGGAGCTGGACTGCTCCCGCAGCAGGTGCAGGAACAGCCACTTTTTATGTAGCCGCTAACGCTGCCGACGGCAATAGCGGTTCCAGTGGGGACCGTATTTACACCAACAGCTTTGTTTTCACCGAAGGAGTAGCAGCACCCTCAATTGCAGCCGCTACATTTACACCAACTGCCGTATGTACCGGTTCGCAGCTCACTGTGAATTTTACTATTACGGGCACATTCAACAGCGGTAACATATTTACAGCCGAGCTGAGTTCGTCGAGTGGAAGTTTTGCGAGCCCCACCAGTATTGGAACCATCACCAGCACCACAGCTGGTGCTATAACTGCTACCATCCCCACTTCAGCGGTAGCTGGTGTAGGTTATCGCATCCGTATTGTTTCAAGCAACCCAGTGAGCACGGGTACCGCAAGCACTACATTCAGCATTTCGGTACCTGCAGCAGCACCCACCTTGACATTCGATGGTCGCACCATCTCGGCCAGCGGCAGTGGTACATACACCTGGTTCCGCGACGGGAATACCATCGCCGGTGCTACTACTTCCACCTTCGTTCCAACACAAGCAGGTGCTTATACTGCGGGCATCTCCAATTCAGGGTGTTCGCCAAGCATTTCGCAAGCCGTTAACATCACTGCAGGGTTTGCAAGCATTGTTGCACCTGCAGCACAATATTGTGCAGGCAGTAGCACACAAATTGGTTTTACTACCTTTGGCACCTTTGGCGGTGGTAACAGTTTTAGTGTAGAGCTCATCAATGCCCAAAACCAAGTAACACCTCTCACCGTCGCAACTCAAACTGCTACCACGGTTACCGTTCAGCTGCCCAATACTGCTGGTACTGGCTTTAAAATTCGCGTGAAGTCGAGCACCCCTGTGGCAATGACCGCCGAAAGTGCGGCATTTACTTTGGTGGCTGCCCCGGCTGAGCCTACCATTTCACAAACTGGCTTTGTGCTGAGCTCTTCGGCTACATCGGGCAATAGTTGGTTTAAAGATGGTGTAGCCATTCCGAACGCAACCGGTCAAACCTATACCGTGACACAAAACGGTAACTACTTTGTGAACGTGACACAAAACGGCTGTGTTTCGCCAAATAGCGATACCATTAGCATCAACAATGTGAGTGTAGTAGAAGAGGCGCTAAATTCAGCACGTATTTATCCTAACCCAGCCGTGGGTTCTTTCGTTATCGAAAGCAGTAGCACACTCGCGGTGGAGCTAATCGATCTTCACGGACGTAGCGTAAAGCAACTTCGTGTGGAGCCAGGCAAAACGACAGTTCAGTTGGATGAGCTTGCGGCTGGTCTTTACCTTGTGCGCTTGCAACAGGGAACAGCCCAACGCCAGCTACGTTTGGTAGTTGAATAACCGAATTATGATTAAGCTAGCCCGTGTTGAAAAGACACGGGCTTTTTTGTTTAGAAGCCTTTTATTTGCAGTATGAAAATAATTTGCGTCGGCCGCAACTATGCCGATCATGCCCGTGAGCTTAAAAACGATGTGCCATCATCACCGGTAATCTTTTTAAAACCAGATACGGCCTTGTTGAAAGATGGTAAACCCTTTTACTTGCCCGATCATCTCGGAGAGATTCATCATGAGCTAGAGCTTGTACTCCGCATTTGCAAAAACGGGAAACACATCAGCGAAAAATTTGCGCCCGATTATTACGATCAAATTGGACTGGGCATCGACTTTACGGCACGCACACTGCAAAATGAACTTAAAACCAAGGGCTTGCCGTGGGAACTCGCTAAAGCATTCGATTCCTCGGCGGTATTGGGCGATTTAGTCCCAAAAAACGAATTAGCAGCAGGCAACTGGGAACTCGAACTGCGTATTAATGATGAACCTCGTCAGCATGGAAATACAGCCGACATGCTGTTTTCGTTCAATCACATCATAAGCTTTGTGTCGCGCTACTTCAGTTTAAGGCAAGGCGATCTTATTTATACAGGCACACCAGCTGGAGTTGGTCCCGTTCGGATTGGTGACCGTTTGGTAGGCAAACTCAACGGGAAACAGCTACTCGACTTTGAAGTAAGATAATACTGATGGTATGGAGTACGACCGCAATTGGACGAGTATTGAACAATGTACTAAACGTTAGCCTTAAGCGTATTTTCCGGATATACGCAGAAGTGGTATAAACAGTCAAATTTGTCCCCTTCTTCTTCAACGTTCAAGCAGTCTTTCACTTTTAGATAACACCATAAGCTCGAATACTAACAAAAAACCGGCTCTCGCCGGTTGTATTTACTTTCCTGTAAATGCTGGTTTTCGTTTTTCATTGAACGCCTGCACTCCCTCTTTGTAGTCGGAGCTATTCCCTGCTATTTGTTGACATTGTGCTTCGTAATCAAGCATCGTGTCTAAATCGCTATGAAAGCTCTTGTTGAGCATCTTTTTCATCAAAGCAATCGCCTTGGTGGGTGCTGTGCGGTAATAATCGGTGTATTGCGCTACAGCCGCGTCTAGCTCGGCATCGGGCACAACTTTATTGGCTATACCCCATTCGTAGGCTTGCTGCGCCGAAATTCGACTCGCCATGGTACTCATTTCAAATGCACGGGCCGACCCCACTAGGCGAGGCAAAAAATAAGACGAGCCGCTATCGAGCACGAGGCCAACGTTTACGAATACTTCAATGAATTTTGCACTTTCGGCAGCTACCACTAAATCGCACGCCAAGGCCAAGGAACAACCAGCACCGGCAGCAACGCCATTTACTCGTGCAATAATGGGTTTTGGTAAATTGCGCATGGCCCGAATGATGGGGTTGTAGCGTTTGTGTAACGACTCTTCTAAGCTCCGCTTTTCTGCACCCGCAATGGCTTTGAGATCTTGTCCCGAACAAAAGGCCTTACCAGCACCGGTTAACACCACCACCCTCACCTCGTCGTTTTTCGCCACTTGTTTAAAGGCATCCTGCAGTTCGTAGCTCTGTTCGTCGTTAAAGGCATTAAATACGTCGGGTCGGTTAAGTGTAATGGTACCTACCCCATTTTCGACGGTTAGCAGTATGCTGTTGTACATAAAGTGAATTTTAAACGAGACAAATATACAGACTCAACATGCCGAGTGCATAGCCAGCGTAAATCTGCGCAGGAGTATGCGCATGAAGCAGTAGTCGACTGGTCCCAACCAGACCTGTGAGTAAAACCACACCAGCAAATACGGGCAATAATGGGCGCTGAAAACTCCCTGAGAGTGCCAACAAAAGACCTAATGCCCCTCCCATGGCTATCGCGTGGGCACTTATCTTCCACCTAAAATTGATGAAATAGGCCGCTAGTACCGAAACAAGAGCACCTAATACGCTATTGGTTATAAAAGGTGCCAGTTGAAGATTGCGAAAATTGTAAAACAAAACCGCTAAACAAACTGCATTGATGAGGTAAGGCAAGCTGCGTTGGCTCCTTTCGCTCACCATGATATCGCTCACTTGTTTACCCCAAATAAGCAGAAGTACCGCCCCAATAGGCAAAACGGAGCTAATCAGAAATAACTGCAACAGAATATAAAGCTGCACTTCGTTCGTGTAATAAAACGATTCGGCGGGTTGTAGCCAAAATGCCAGAGCACCCAAGTAAGTGGGCAAAAAAAGCGGGTGAAACATCCCCGAGATAAAAAGGGCAATGGTTCGCATCAGAGTTCTTTACGCAAACGTGCCACCGGCAAACCGAGCTGTTCGCGGTATTTGGCCACCGTACGCCTTGCGATATTGTAGCCCTTTTCATTGAGCAACTGCATGAGCTTATCGTCTGACAAAGGATTTTTCTTCTTTTCAGCAGCAATCAAGTCGCTCAATATTTTCTTTACCTCTTTGCTCGAAGCTTCTTCGCCCGAGTCGGTCATGATGCCTTCGCTGAAAAAGCTTTTTAAGAGAAAAGTGCCAAATTCGGTTTGCACATATTTACTGTTGGCTACCCGCGAAATCGTACTGATATCGAGATGCACCACATCGGCAATATCTTTTAAAATCATGGGCTTAAGCTTCGCTTGGTCGCCAGTAAGAAAATAACTGTACTGATGCTGCATGATGGCTTCCATGGTGCTCAGAAGTGTATGCTGGCGCTGCTTTACGGCATCGATAAACCATTTGGCTGAGTCGAGTTTTTGTTTCACAAAACTCACCGCCTCCTTCATCTTCTTGTCTTTCTTTTCCGCTTTCTCGTAATGGCGGAGCATGTCTTTGTAGGTTTCACTGATACGCAATTCTGGAGCATTCCTAGAATTAAGTCGTAACTGCAGCTCACCGTCTTCGTTATGGATGATAAAATCGGGTATTACTTGCAAAGCCTTGCTATTGTCTTGCGCCGTATTCCCGGGACGAGGATTTAAGCGGATAATCTCCTGGTGTGCCAAGCGCATACTCTCTTCATCGAGGCCTAGTACGCGAGCGATTTTGTCGAAATGTTTACGGGTATACTCGTCGAAATATTTGCTTACAATGCTGATGGCGTGGTTAACCGATAGGCTCTGCTTTTTTCGTTTCAGCTGCAACACCAAACATTCTTGTAAATCACGGGCACCTACGCCTGCAGGATCAAACTTTTGAATTTCGACCAACATGGCTTCAATTTCAGGCAGTTCACAATTGATGTTTGCTGTAAAGGCCAAATCATCGCCCACACTCTCCAATGGTCGACGCAAGTAACCATCTTCGTCGATACTGCCCACCAACTGCCGCCCAATGATAAACTGTTTTTCTGTGAGCTCGAGCATATCGAGCTGGTCCATCAGTTGATCGTGGAAGCTATTTACCACAACCACTGCTGGCCGTAAATCCTTGTCCTCGTCGTCGGGTGAGTAATTGTTATCGTCGTATTTATACGAAGGCGTATCATCTTCGAGGTATTCGCTTACATCTATATCGTCGGCCGACGATTCTTCGCTATACTCGTCGGGTTCGGTATTGTCAAATTCCCGATCGTCGTCTAAATCGCTGTACTCGTCCTTGACTTCATACTCTTCGTACTGCCCTTCTTCAAGTGCGGGGTTTTCTTCCAATTCTTCCTTCACACGCTGTTCGAGCATAGCAGTGGGCACCTGCAGCAGCTTAATAAACTGAATTTGCTGAGGCGATAATTTTTGCAGAAGTTTTTGCTGAAGCGATTGCTTGAGCATAGTACTTGGTTTCTACAGGCTAAAATACGATTTGAACCCACATTTGCCTATTTTAGCGCGATTTTAAAAGTGTAAGTCTTTATGACTATTGATCAACTCCATACCGTTGTTGGGCAACGGGCCACCCTTCAGGGTTGGATTATGGGCAAACGGACCGGCAAAGGCCTTGTTTTTCTGGTAGTTCGCGATGGAAGCGGAATGTGCCAATGTGTAGTCGACGAAACGAAGGTTTCGCCCGCGCTTTTTGAAGATGCGAAACGTATCAGTCAAGAAAGTTCATTGCGCATAGGGGGCTTAGTTATTGCCGACGAGCGTCAAATAGGCGGATTTGAACTTCAAGTAGATAGCCTTGAAATCATACACCTATCGCAAGACTACCCCATCACTCCCAAAGAGCACGGCGTAGACTTTTTGATGGACCATCGTCATCTCTGGCTGCGAAGCAAGCGGCAATGGGCCATTCTGCGCATCCGCAATACCCTCATCATGGCGATTCACGAATTTTTTCAGGGAGAAGGTTTCATACAAACCGACGCACCTATTTTTACGGGCAATGCCGTGGAGGGCACATCCACCTTATTCGGAACCGATTTTTACGGAGAACCCGCCTACCTCAGCCAGAGCGGTCAACTTTACGGCGAAGCCATGGCGATGGCCTTTGGCAAAATCTATACGTTTGGCCCGACCTTCAGGGCTGAAAAATCGAAAACACGTCGCCACCTCAGCGAATTTTGGATGATTGAGCCTGAAATGGCATTCCACGACCTCAAAATGAACATGGACTTGATTGAACGTTTTCTACGTTATGTGGTCCTCAAAGTGCTCGAGAAAAATACCAACGAGCTGGAAATGATTGGGCGGGATACTGCAGTTTTAAAGCAAATCACAGAAGCTTTCCCACGCATACCGTATGCCGACGCAGTGGCCATACTCAAAGGTGAAAAAGAGGTGAATGGTCAGAATGCCATCAAAACTCTCGAAAACGATTTGCTTGCAGTAAATGAACGAATTGCAGCGATTCAAGTTGACATTGCCGACCGCGAAGCTAAACTTGCTGCTCCAGGTTTAAAAAAAGGAGAAATAGGTTTTCATCAAGCCAAAGTACAGCAGCTCAAAGAAGAATTGGCCGAACAGGAAGAGGCTGCACGCAACATCCCGCTTTGGCTGAAGAGTGCTCGTGAATTCCGAATGGGCAACGATTTTGGCGGTAGCGACGAAACTGTAATCACGCGCTTGTTCAATACCCCTATTATGGTATACAATTGGCCACACGAGGTAAAAGCCTTTTACATGAAGCGTGACGAAAACGATCCGCGTTGGGCCAAAGGTGTAGATGTATTGGCTCCCGAAGGTTATGGAGAAATAGTTGGAGGAGGAGAAAGGGAAACCAATTTCAACTGGTTAGTAGAAAAAATCAACGAGCATGAATTACCCATGGAAGCATTTGAATGGTATCTCGACCTGCGTCGTTATGGGTCGGTGCCGCATTCAGGTTTCGGTTTAGGACTTGAGCGTTTGGTTGCCTGGGTTTGTAAGTTGCCTCACGTTCGCGAAACCATACCGTTTCCACGCATGTATGGTCGTATTGCTCCATAATCCGTTTGAATTGAGCAATAAAAAACCCTGTAAATTGCTTTACAGGGTTTTTTTTGTCTTGAAAAATCTTATTTCTTCGACGCGCTAACAGCCATTTGGTAGACTACCAAACCAAAGCCAATTTTGTTAACAGCATCGCCAATGTTGTAGATGAGGTCGATGTTCAGGCTACCGCTCATTCCTGCGAGTAGGTTTCCTGGCATCATCATGTAACCAATTGGGTAAATCGCCCAACCTACAAGAACGAAATTGCGCAGTAAACGAATGGCTTTCTGCAAGTTAGCATCACCTGATGCAACGGCCAATTTCGCTACACTACCGTAGGTAGCTTCGTACACAATACCAGCCCATCCGATGGTAGAAATGGTTCCCCAAAGAATAGAGTGCATGCCTGGGTTGGCAGCTGTGGGTGCGAAAGCTTCTCCAATATAACCGGTTACCAACATGAGTACCGAGTAACCAATCATTTTCCAAAGCAACGATTGTTTCGCGCCGTAAGGACGGAGCAATAAGAAAAACTCCACGCACATCAAAGGCACTGTAAGTGTCCAGTCGATGTAGCGGAACTGCGTGGGAGAAGGGTTAATCCAACCGGCAGCTCCAGGGGCGAAACCACCCGCAAGGTTGTTTGCGATTGCAGCCAAATAATAGTCGCGCATATAGTAGTAATGCGCTGCTGCAATCATGGTAATCAAACCAGATACGAGCAAAGAGGTTTTCCATTTGCCATCGACTTGACTTCTTTCAAAAAAGAAGAAAACAGACGCTGCAAACATCGCCATGAGCCCTACGAAAAAAGTAAAGCCCGTTACATCGCCCGGTTGAAGGGTCGAACTCAATAATAAAAATGCTTTCATCATAATGAGGGGTTTAGGCCTTTAACAACCTTTAACAGCTCACTCTGTTTGTTTTTGCACATATATTTTTAATTGTAATTTGTTGATATTCAGACATTTACAATACGTTTATATGAGCAGTAATTGCCTTTACAGTATTGTGAACAAGGATTTGTGGAGGAAAAAGAGCGTTTACTCTTCTATTAGATTTTAGAAAATAAGTCCGTAGTGATCTAAACTTATAAACTTTTCATGCTTCAATTCCGCTTCTCGTTGACGGCCTTCGAAGTTAAAGCCACATTTTTCAAGTACCCTACGGCTCTGTTCATGATTGCTTTCGATGGTTGCAGTGAGTTTATGCAGCTTGAATCGTGTGCTTGCAATATGGATGAGCCGGGCAACCCCATCGGTTGCGTATCCTTTCCCCCAAAATTCGGGCAATAACCAATAGCCACACTCTGCTTGTTGATTCACCTCTTGGTAAAAATATACGCTAAATACCCCCATAAATTCTTGCGTATCGCCATTTAAGGCGGTTAAGAACAACGCTGTCCCTAAATTCAGCTGCTCGCGGTACCACTCCAACTGCTCCAATCCCGGGTCAGAGGAGGTGAAGCGAATGGACAAATATTGCATGACCTGAGGATTAGTCATTGCCGCACGTAGCGCAGGTAAATCCTGTTCGCCTATAGGTCGCAATAGCATGCGCTCAATCATGGGAACCTTGGCTAAACAACATTTCGCTTGCGGTTAACCAACCAAATACCCACTAAAATGCTTAGCATGCCCAGTATTTGTGGCCAACCCATAGCTTCCCCGTCTAGCAACCCCCAGAACAAAGCCACAATGGGCATCAAATAGGTCGTAGTGGAGGCAAAGATTGGGCTAGTCATTTGAATGAGCTTATTGAATGCCACCAAAGAAGCAGCCGATCCAATCAAACCCAATATGCTGATGTACCCTAATGCCGTCCAAGCACCGGGTTGATACATGCGCTGTACAAAGTCGGTCGAAAACAATAAAACAAGCGAAGGACCTGCCACCAAAACCAAGGGAACCGCGGCAGTAATGGTAGGCCGAATGTTATTCAAATAGCGACCAACGGTATTTACACTGGTACCATACATCAAAGTTGCCAGCACAATCAAAAGACCATAAGCCCAATAAGGTTCGGCCAGTCCATTAGCTTTTAGAAGAATAAGGATAAGCGCACCCGCCAAACCTACAAGCACACCAATTACTTTGCTGGTGGTAAGCTTCGTGGAAAATAAAAATACCCCAAGAAGAAGCGTGAACAGTGGGGTTAAGGCATTCAACGCTCCCGCTGTTGAGCTGTTGAGCCGGGTTTGGGCTGTAGAAAATAAAAACGCAGGTATTCCATTACCAATTAAGCCCACAATTAAGAAGTAGCGCAATTTCGATTTCAAAGTTGGATTCCAATGCCGGATTACCACAGGAAGCAAAGCCAAACCGGCTATACTTAACCGGTACGCGCCAACCTGAACCGGACTGAATACTTCTAATCCCCGTTTCATAAGGATGAAAGAGCTACCCCAGATGAACGACAAGACAAGAAGAATGAGGTATGGAAAAAAGGGGTGGTCGCGCCTAAACATGCGCAAAAATGGTAATTATTCCTGACTCACTGGAATTCGGGTAACCTTAATTTTCACGATACGCATAGCAGTCATTTCTGTCACTTCTAGCTTCAGATGCGACCAAACCACAATTTCACCTTGCTCCGGAAACCGCTCCAATTCATGTAAAACCAAGCCTGCAACAGTATTAAAAGGCAATTCTTTTTCAACTGGCCCATCTAATTCCAAAGTATTGATGAACTCGAAAAAAGGATACTGACCATCCACAACCCATTCGTTGTTTCCGATGGAGGTCATTTGATATTCGTCATCTTCCTCTCCGATATCTCCTACTAAGGCCTCAAGAATATCGTTAATGGTGATCATGCCTTGGAAAACACCGTACTCATCAAGAACTAGCGCATAATGTATGCGCTTTTTCCTGAATTGCTCTAGTGCAGAATAAGCTGTCAGATTTTCTGGGAAAAAATTGGGTTGTCTAATAAGTTGTTTGAGCTGTTCAGCAGAAAAGTTGCTTTCCGCAACAAAAAGGTCTTTCAGCGCAATCACTCCCAGCAATTCATCGAACGATGCATTTATAACCGGGTAATACGAATGTAAATCGCGATGCACCAATTGCCGAATACCCGAAGCAGTATCGCCTAAATCGATACAAACCAAATCTTGCCGATGAGTCATCAAAGAGCTTACTCTTAAATCGCCAAGTCCGAAGGCACGCTCCACTATATCTTGTTCTATCTCCTGCACCTCCCCTGTCATCACACTCTCTTGAATCACAGCTTTTATTTCTTCTTCAGTTAAATGCTGTTGGTCACTTACTTCCTTCCCAAATATTTTGAGTAAAAGTTCAGTCGACAAGGTCAGTAGCCAAATAAATGGCCGACTTACTTTCGCTAAAAACTGCATTAACGGAGCTACGGCAAGGGCAATTCCCTCGGGCCTGCTCATGCCAATACGTTTAGGTACTAGCTCCCCTAAAACAAGAGAAAAATAGGTAATTAGAACAACCACAACCCCGATGGCAAGTTCTTCTTTGTAAGGATCTAGCACAGGATAGCTCGAGAGCCAAAGCTGAAAATCATCGGTAATGTTTTCACCAGAATAGATACCGGTGATAATTCCAATCACCGTTATTCCGATTTGAACCGTTGATAAAAAAGTATTCGGCGATTTCGCTAATTGTAACGCTTTGGCAGCGCTTCTATTCCCTCTCCTCGCCAAAGCCTCCAGTCTCGATTTACGTGCAGAAACCAATGCAATTTCCGACATAGAGAACAATCCATTCAAAAGGATTAATCCGAATAGTATAAATAGTTCCATGGCTTATTGGCTTGCAGAAGTTTCTTGCAAGGCACGCAACAACTTGCGGTATAATTTGTCGCGGGTTAAGTTTTGCTCTAAATGACCGTTCATGGCCAGCGAAATGGTTCCATTTTCTTCCGATACAATCAAAACCACAGCATCGCTATGTTCGGAAATGCCAATTGCAGCGCGGTGGCGTAAACCTAGCTCTTCTGGTAAATCTTGGTTCTCACTAACGGGCAGCACACAACTTGCGGCTTTAATTCGCTTGTTGGCAACGATTACAGCACCATCGTGAAGAGGGCTGTTTTTCTGGAAGATACTCTCAAGTAGGCGCGCCGTGAGTTGTGCATCGAGCGGTGTGCCGCTGTTGGCAAAAAACTGTAGTTCCGAGGTCCTAGCAAATACGATCAGTGCTCCAGTCATCTGAGCGGCCAAGGTTTCGGCTGCTTCCAAAGCTTCCCTCAAATAGCTTGCATCTTCCTCTTCGGCATGTACGCCCTTGAAAAAGAACCTTCGCAGCCAGCCGTAATTACTGAGACTGGTGTTTTTACCTATCATCAGCAAAAACCGACGTATTTCGGGTTGAAATAAGATGATCAGGAGGATAACACCCACGCCAATAAACTGTCCTAAGATTTGACTTAACAGGCGTAGCTCGAAGGCATCTACAACAACCCACAACAAATAAATACTGCCCAACCCTATCAGAATATTCACCGCAAGGCTGCCCTTTACCAGTTTATAAACCTGGTACAACAATACAGCAACGAGCGAAATGTCGATCAAATCGCGTAATTCAAAAGTTAGAAAGCCTAAATCAAATATTTTCAAGTCGTTTCCAGAGTTGAATGGCTTCTACAGCCGGTTTTACATCGTGTACTCGCAGTATTTTGGCACCACGCTCCAATGCCCAAGCATGCAGCACCGAACTTCCGTTCAATGCGTCGTCGGCACTCACCTCCAAGGTACGGTATATCATCGATTTACGCGATAGGCCAACAAGTAAAGGCAAGCCCATGGGCGTAAATTCTTGCAGCCTTCGCACTAACTCAAAATTTTGAGGAATAGTCTTCGCAAACCCAAATCCGGGATCAAGGACTATATCCACTACGCCCAATTCGCGTAAGGCGAATACATTTCTTACCAATTCACCATAGATGTCGTTGACTAAATCATCATAGTCGGTCAGATTTTGCATGGTTGCAGGCGTACCACGCATGTGCATGAGCACATAAGGTAGTTTGGTGGCTGCCACTGCAGTCCACATTTCTGGGTCAAGAGATCCTGCACTGATATCGTTAATTAAGTCAACCCCCAAACGATGTGTTGCACGAACTACCTCTGCACGATACGTATCTACCGACAACAATGCTTCTGGAAAAGCTTGCCTAATGGCCTCCAGTGCTGGTAAAAGCCGATCTAATTCGGCTCCTACTTCGGGTTGCGGTGCTCCCGGCCTCGTTGAACAAGCCCCTAGGTCGAGCCAGGTGGCCCCTACAGCGAATGCTTCGCCGGCACGGTCGACTACCTCCTGTACCGACCAACCTAAAATACGACTACCTGCATAAAAGGAATCAGGTGTTAGATTGAGGATGGCCATTACCGTAGGATGCGACAAATCAACCAATCTGCCCCTGCAGTTGAGCGTATAATTTTGCGGGAAGAGCGTATCTTTAGACAGCAAAAAGTTTCTTTTTAAAAAGCACCCGAAGTTAACCTATTCCCGCTTGAATCCCCAAACCGCACTCGAATTCGACCTTGTTATTGAGCGCTGCAGAAGCCTCTTCCTCAAAAAAGCAAAAGACTATGGCACTGCTTGGCGTATTTTGCGTACCCAATCGCTTACCGACCAAATATTTATCAAAGCGAGTCGTATCAGAAGCATAGAGGAAAAGGGCAGCCAGAAAATTGCTGACGATTTAAACGGAGAATTTGTGGGCATGATAAATTACTGCATCATGGCCCTAATTCAATTGGAATTGGGTAGTAGTACCGAAGATGTGAACCTGCCCATCGACGAGGCTATTCGCCTCTACGACCGGGAAGTAGCTCATACAAGGCAACTGATGCTCGATAAAAATCACGATTACGGCGAGGCATGGAGGGATATGCGCGTTTCTTCATTTACCGATCTTATCCTGATGAAATTACTTCGCATCAAACAAATCGAAGATAATGCAGGGCTTACGCTAGTTAGCGAAGGCATTGATGCCAATTATCGCGACATACTCAACTATTCTGTTTTTGCACTCATTAAAACTGGTTACATCGCATGATCATTACCCTACTCCGTATCCTAGTTGGTGGATTGTTTTTATTTTCTGGTTTCATCAAAGCCAACGACCCCCTAGGTTTTGCCTATAAACTAGAAGAGTATTTTGGTGTATTTGGAACCGATGTATTCATCCCCTGGGCCACCCCGATTGCCATGCTGATAACCTGGGTAGAAATGATCGTCGGTTTCGCTTTGCTCTTAGGTGCACGGAAAATTTTGGTCTTGACCGTGTTGATGCTCATGATTCTCTTTTTCACCTTTTTAACTTTCTGGTCTGCCTACTTCAATGTAGTTACCGACTGCGGATGTTTTGGTGATTTTATGAAGCTCACCCCTTGGGAATCGTTCAGTAAAGATGTGGTCTTACTCGTGATGGTAGGTGCTCTCATCGCTGGTCATAAACACATTAAACCCATACTGACAAAGAAAAACGACTGGAAAGTTATCGGCGCGTTCAAGCTCATCATCGTTGTGTTTACATTATACAGTTGGTATTACTTGCCCTTGTGGGACTTACGCCCGTACAAAGTGGGAAGCAACATTCCTGCTGGTATGGCCATACCAGAAGGAGCACCAGCCGATGAATATCGCGACACATGGTACTACAAGGTCAATGGAGAGGTGGGCGAATACACCACCGAACAAGCACCTTGGGATATTGCGGGGGCTGAATTTGTTGACCGTAAAACAGTTCTAATCAAAAAAGGGTATACTCCGCCCATTCACGACTTTCATATTACCGATCCCCAAAGTGGTGAGGAGTTTACCGACGAATTCCTGCAAGCTGAGGTTGCCATCATTTTTGTTGCCTACGATTTGAAGAAGAGCAACGAAGGCGCCTGGTCGGAAGTAAAAGAACTCTTAGAATGGGCCGATTTGAATCAGTACCGTTCTGCTGTTCTTACCGCATCTACCGTGGAGCAGCTAGCCGATTTTCAAAAGAGCCATTCGGGCGAGTGGCCTTTTTATATTACCGACGGCACTACCCTAAAAACCATCATTCGGTCGAATCCTGGGTTAATGGTGCTCAAAAAAGGGACTGTAAAAGGACTTTGGCCAGCAAGCTCGTTACCTTCACAAAATCAACTCGAAGCACTTCTTAAATAATGGGCTCCTATCTCGCCAAACGATTAATTTCAGGCATTTCGGTGCTTTTTGGCGTGGTGACCATTGTGTTTTTCCTCTTTAACGTACTTCCGGGCGACGCCGCACAAATGACGCTTGGCCAACGAAGTGACGTAGCATCGCTCGAAGCTGTAAATAAAGAACTAGGACTTGATCAGCCCCTACAGATTCAGTACATCCGCTACCTGAACGACATAAGTCCTTTCAGTGTGCACGTTGATGATAGTGCCAATAGAGCGAAGTATGTTTATACTCGCTTGTTTTCGGTAGGTGAAAACCAGTATTTGGTTGTTAAAAAGCCCTATTTACGTCGCTCCTACCAAAGCAAACAAACCGTAAATGCGATATTGGCCGGGGCGCTACCTGGCACCGCAATTCTGGCCCTCGCGGCGATGCTTCTAGCAACGGGTTTAGGCTTGTTTTTAGGTGCATTGTCGGCGCTGCACCCACAAAGCTGGATCGATCGGCTATCTGTGTTCATTTCAATACTGGGCATATCAGCACCGAGTTATTTTGCAAGTATATTAGTGGCTTGGCTATTTGGTTACCTCTGGCACGACTTTACGGGCCTATCTATGACCGGTAGCTTATTTCGTTTTGATGCCTTCGAAGGTCGACAATTGGCCCTTGAAAATCTGATACTTCCAGCCGTTACCCTAGGACTTCGTCCGCTAGCCATTATTGTTCAATTGAGCAGAAACACATTTTTGGAAGTGCTTGGCATGGATTACATTCGAACAGCGCGTGCCAAAGGGCTTAATGCGAGGCAAGTTTTAATCAAACACGCCATGCGCAATGCGATGGGACCCGTAGTAACGGCCATTTCAGGCTGGTTTGCTTCCTTACTTGCTGGGGCTGTTTTCGTAGAGTACATCTTTGGTTGGAAAGGTCTCGGTAAAGTGACTGTAGATGCCCTTATGAAATTTGATATGCCCGTGGTGATGGGATCGGTATTGTTCATTTCTGTAGTCTTTGTACTCGTGAACGTATTGGTCGATTTTATATACGCTTGGCTCGATCCGCGAATTAGGCTCCAATGAACAATATTTATTTGGTAGGCTTGCCAGGTTCGGGGAAATCTACCTCGGGAAAACGCTTTGCAAAAAAACTTGGAAGAGGGTATATCGACTTAGACAAGCTAATTGAACTTCGGAGTAAAACCAAAATAGCAACCATCTTCCAGCAACAAGGAGAAGAGGCTTTTCGTGAAATTGAATCGAGTTGTTTGCGCGAAACAGCACAAAGTGCCAAATTGGTCGTAGGGTGTGGTGGAGGCACTGCGGCTTGGGGAGATAATATGAGCTGGATGTTAAACCATGGGGTGGTTATTTGGATAGATATTCCCTTGGAAGAACTTACACGAAGAATTAAACTTTCACGTAACGAAAGACCTCTTTTTCCAAGTCGAAAAAGCGACGACATTCGGATGAAGCTCGAGGAATTACTAACCCATAGAATGGCGTATTACAGCAGGGCCAGTTATCGTGTACATAGTGAGGCGGAATTACTACGCCTAAGTGTGGCCGTTTAGTTCATACAAGCATAACGACCAGTTCACCTGCGATTTACAGTACAGTCCGTATTTCGCTAAAACTTCGTTATGCAAAAACGTAAGGTTGATATGGTGGTCATTTCTGATGTCCATCTGGGCACCTACGGTTGTCATGCCACGGCGCTCTTACAATACCTCAACAGCATTGAGCCTGGTCTTGTCGTCCTCAATGGCGATATCATTGACATTTGGCAATTCAGAAAGCGGTATTGGCCCAAGTCCCATATGTTGGTGATCAAAAAGATATTCGAATTTCTGAGTGCTGGCGTTCCGGTTTATTATCTCACCGGTAATCACGATGAAATGTTGCGTAGGTTCAGCGGGCTTCAACTTGGCAACTTTCATCTAAAAGACAAGCTAGTTATCGAGCTAGATGGCAAAAAAGCCTGGTTGTTTCACGGCGATGTTTTTGATGTAACCATGCGTTATTCGAAATGGCTGGCTAAATTGGGCGCCATTGGCTACGATACACTCATCCTCATCAATAGTTTTGTGAACTGGGTATCCGAGCGCATGGGTCGAGGCAAAATTTCACTTTCCAAAAAAATTAAAGACAGCGTTAAAACAGCGGTCAAATACATCAACGATTTCGAGAAAGTTGCTGCCGAATTGGCAATCGACAATCAATATGCCTACGTGGTATGTGGCCATATTCACCAACCCGCTCAACGTACCATTATTAATCAAAAAGGCAGTACCGTTTACTTAAACTCGGGCGACTGGATAGAGAACCTTACTTCTTTAGAATATCATGAAGGAGCATGGCAAGTTTACCATCACAAATCGGAAGAATACGCAGCTGTACCTATCGAAGAACTTAGTCGTACTGCAGATATATTTGCTCTCTTCGCCGAGCACAAATTAGAAGAGGCCGTTTTGTTCAGTAAGCTAACCAAATACCCAGCAGCTAGTTAAGTTAATGCGTATCCTTTATGCCTTCCAAGGTACCGGTAATGGACACCTTAGTAGAGCTCGTGATGTCATACCCTTGGTACGACAATTTGGTGAAGTAGATATACTCGTGAGTGGAACCGAATTGGACCTTACCTTACCTTGGGAACCTACGTATCGGTTCAGAGGAATTTCGTTTAAGTACAACCAAAGTGGCGGATTGGATTATTTCGCGAGCATCCGAAGTTTAAAGCTACTTCGGTTTTTACAAGATGTTTATAAGCTCGACCTCAGCAAATACGATCTTATTCTGAATGATTTTGAACCCGTGAGTGCATGGGCTGCAGTTTTCAAAAAAAGAAGCGTCATTGGGTTGAGTCATCAAGCGGCATTTTTAAGTAAAAAAACACCTCGACCTGAAAAAAAAGATCTTGTAGCAGAATTTCTCTTTCGCTACTTCGCTCCTGTAAGCTCCTATCGAGCCTTTCATTTCCAACAATACGATACAAACATTTATCCGCCCGTTATTCGAGAAGAAGTAAGAAAGCTTAATCCTACTCATTCCCATTGCGTAGTAGTGTATCTTCCAGCTTATGCTGACGATTTTCTCGTTGACCTTTTCCAGAATTTTCCTGACTTCGATTTTATAGTTTTCAGTAAACACGCAAAATCTAGCTCCGTGAATGGCCATATCTCGATAGAGCCCATTCACAACGAAAACTATTTGAAAGCACTAGCAAGATGCCATGGTCTCATCACAGGAGGGGGATTTGAAGCGCCAGCCGAGGCACTTTACTTAGGCAAGAGAGTTTTATGTGTGCCCATTGCTGGACAGTACGAACAACTAGCGAATTCAGTTGCTGCCGAAAGGCTTGGCGCCGACTATTTGGTACGACTTGACCATGACAAAATATCATATATTCGAGACTGGCTCAGAAAATCGGCACCAAATCCAATAGAATTTCCACAGCTTTTACCTCTCATAACAGCCGAACTCTGCTCGAAAAAACTTTGAATAAAGCTCATAAACGAGCTTTTTGAAAATTGTATATTAAACTGTATAGTGGCGTTTTTAGGTTAATCCGATTACAAGTAGGTGATTTGTTCATTAATCCGTACAGTCATGCCGAAAGGACGTCCGAAAAAATCTGAACAAGCAATTTTACCGAGTTCCGTACGTGTAGTTAAACTTGAAATTGAAAATGACATTGCTGTAAATTCAGCGATTACGGATATCGTTAAGAAATTGAACGCATGTTTCATTTGCCCTGATGAATCGGTATTTGAGCGCGTTCTTTCGGATTTAAAACCTCAGCTCAACATCACTTGCGTTGACAACCCAATAGATGCTTTAGCCTTAGCAAGGATAAACAGACCTGACCTTCTGGTGTACATCGAAGACGTACTAAATCCTTCTATTTGGGTAACATTACGGTCGTTCAACCAACAAGAAAATGCGCCCATCATCCCTGCAGTACTGTATTGCCCATCTCTTTCAAGAACTGAAATCAGAAAAGCCTATCAACTTGGTGCCATCTCTTGCTGTTGCAACGATTTAAATGCAACAAGCATTAGTACCCAGTTAAACAGTGTAGTTAATTACGCATATCAACTTTTAGCTTCAGGGAATCCAAGTTCCATCGTAAAAATTCCTACCGAAAACAAAGAACAGTCTAAAGCGCGTTTCATTGAGAGATTAAATCTGTTGATAGAAAAATCCATAACGAACAAAAAATTTTCTATCCACGACATGGCCAAGCAAATGGGCCTGAGCATTAGCACCTTAGAAAGAAAATGTTCGATACTTTTTAATATGCCCCCAAAAAGTTATTTGGCAGAAGTACGATTACTAAAAGCATACAAGCTACTGGAAACGGGTCAATACAGCGTAGGTAAGGCTTGTGAACTATGTGGTTTTTCTAGTTCATCATACTTTTCTACTAAATTCTTGAATCGATTTAAAGTAAAGCCTTCTGCACTCGTAAGAGATTTCCAAAGAACTGCCTAGGTCACATTAAACTTTCATAATAAACTCTTCGAGTCGTTCCCCATGCGCTAATCCTAGCTTAGACCGGATTCGGTACCGACTAATGTTTACGCTCTGAGGTGAAATACCAAGTCGTTTGGCAATCTCCCTGCTGCTCATGTGTACTCTGAGTAAACACAGTAACCGAATTTCAGAGTTGGTCAAATCTACATATCGAAGTCTTAAACGCCATTGATATCCCTTGTAAACATCGTCGAAAAGCTTCAGAAAGTCGGACCAATCGTCATCAGTAAGTAGTCTCATTTGACGCATAACCGAAATCAACTCAATCTTTTCGTCATTCACAGGTATCTCTATATCTGTTTGAGCCACGTCGTCAACATGGGCTATTGTCTCAACTTCTTCTATAGCTCCTGTTTTGAATGATCCAGCTTGGAATTCGTAGTTTTCGTTGAGCGGCAAGCCAGGCTTCAATTTTGGTTTTAGTAGCTGGTAGGAAACAGCCGTTAAACTAGTTAGAAAAAGCACGAGCAACACGTACCACCACGGATTCGCATTTGCACCCTCAGGCAATAAAAATGCCTTCTGATTACGCAAAGATTCTTGAAGAGTTGGAGGACCCAGAACCAAGTCGTGCTGCAATTGGGATTTTAACCACAATGCCCTAAGTCTATCTCTCGCTTGTAGGTAATTGGTGTAATGCTCAATTAGTCGATCACTCCTGAATCGTTCCGAACACTTGAAAATTGCATAAAGCGTTTGCATTTCAATAAAAGGAGTCTTTATCTCCTCTGCAAGCTCTATTGCTTTATTCAAGTAATAAGTACTTAATTCCTGCTCGCCTTGTTCGCAATACAATTGCCCCAAGATTACATGAATCTGCCAAGATTCATTTCGGTCCAAATTTTCACTTTGTTTGGCGTGCAATGAAATCAAAAGTTCATTGTTAGCTGCCTCCTTATGGATTACGCTTAGTCGCCCGTATAAAACCATCGTTGAAGCCTTTATCGTGCTGCTCGACAGGCCTGTGGAATCAACGAATTTTTTTAATGAGTCATAGACTATTCTCGTCCAACGAAATCCAGGTTGCTTTTCAAATTTAGTCTCCTCTTTGCTAATCCATCGTTCATCTAAAAATTGCATAGGCCATTCATCGTGGCTGAACCATTCGGCCATCTCCATAGGATTCATAATCCGGGTAACGTATTCTTCTTTAGGTTCTGGCCCATCTTCGGCCAATACCACGGTAGAATACCCATGGACAAGTTGAAGTAGAAGAATTAATCTAAAAGTAATTCGTTTCAGAGGTAACAGGTTTAGCTAAACATAAAGTAAAGAAGCAATGCCTAAAGTTGGGCCAATTATTAAAAAAATGACTCAAACATTAAAAAAATTGAGCCCTGGTTATTCTTGCAAAAAAGGCAATATTCCTTTCAAACGTGAAGTGTCTTGTAAGACCCACATTTGCTGAGTAGGACTATAAACGTAGTCGGCATCGGGCCACTCAATATATTCCGCATTTGACCAATAGGAACTAACCCCACCTGTACCAATCATTTCTTGGTAAAGCTCTTGGCCTCTATTCAATTGATCGGGTGCAAGACGGGGAGTAACAAACAACTGATCTAACCAAACAATTTTATTTTGCTCATTGGTCAGAAGCTTTCCACCTACAAATCGATAGTGTTCATACAAGCTTTTAGGGTCACGTTTTTGATACAAAAAGTAAACGGTATCCTCCTTGATGTGCCATGCAATCAGTTGACTATCATGAAAGTCAATCAATTGCCGGTAATACCCTAAATGACTGGTATCGAAACGCTCTATTGCCGTTATCTCCTCAGGACGAGTATCAACATGAATGGCTAATTGAAGTAAATAATTCTCTATCTGTTCGTTTGAGAGGATTTTTTCAGGTTCATAATTGCTTGCACAACCTAGCGTAAATAACAAAAAGAGAAAATGTAAGACTGATTTCATTTTATCAAGTTAATAAATAAAAAGAGTCCGGCACACGCCGGACTCTGTCATCAAGTAAGAGAATATCTTAGTACGCTTTGTTCACAGCGTCGAATTCAATCCATGCAGTACCCCAGTTCCAACCAGCAGCAGCCGATGTACCGAAAGCGCCGATGTAAGGAACCGCTTCAAAACCAGCTACTGCATTAGCACCGGTAGCAAGTGGGCTGCCCGACTTCAATAGTGGGTTGAAGTTTGCAAAACTTGGAGTTGCCGACCATACTTCGCCTACAAAGGTAGCTGAATCACCAAGTGCAGTGTTAGTTGTTGCGAAGTTAGCAGGAACCGTGGAACCACCGCTGGTAGAGGTGTTGGCGCCATTACGGAAGAAGTAGTTGCCAGTAACAGCTGCATCAGCTCCAGATCCGTTGAAACGAATACCAGTGGTAAAGCCAGAAAGGATTGAGTTGTAAAGCTTCAACTTCGTGTTGCTGTTCAATTCAACAGCTGCCTGATAGTTCGCATTAATGGTTGAAGCGAATACACGTGGACCAACTACCGTAATGTTTGCGAATTCACAAGCACTTTGAAGAGCTGCACCAGCATTTGAGTTCGAAGAAGCTTCGAATGCACGTGAACCTGATTTGTCAGCGATGTTCGCATCACGAATGATCAAACCGAACTGAACTTTTCCTGAGTAACCACGGTCAGAGTCAAAGTCATCATCCCATGTGCTGTATGCGATGAGGTATTTGTGATTGTTGAAACCACCGAACCACTCATAAGCGTCGTCGTTAGCATACGAAACCATGATGTTCTCGATTACGGTACCCGAACCAACCGAACCCATGGTAAGTGAGTTAAGCTCGTTGTCAGGAGAGAGCTCTTGGCCAGCGAATTCGATACGGCAAAATTTCATTGAACCACTGTTCTGATCGTTGATGGCTGCACTAGCACCAGGGCCATACAAACCATTCTCGGTACCACTAGCAGAAATACCCTCGATAGTCGAATTAGCATTACCGTTGTTGTCGGCGTTGCCGCAAATTACGATACCTGCCCAGTCACCACGGTTACGGAAACCAGCTGGAGCGTTTGAAGTGAAGATGATTGGATTCGTTGCTGTTCCTTCGGCCATGATTTTAGCACCACGGTTGATGATAAGCGCACCTTTAGATGCCTTGTCACCAAAAAGTATGGTACCAGCAGGTATGGTCAAAGTAGCTGGTGCTTGTACGAACACTTTACCTTTAATTAGGTATTTTTTAGTGGCGTCAAGGGTACGACTAGCCGTGATATCTCCTTCAAGAACTTCTACATTCGTTGTAGGAGGTGTAACGATTGGTTCTTCTTCGTCGTCACAGGCTACAAAAACCACTGCCAACAAAGCGATGGCAGCAAAACGTTGCAACATTTTAAAAGTGTTCATACAGTTAGTTTATTTGTTTAACTGGCACAAAAGTACCTGCACCTTGTTACCGCTGTATTAAGCCGTGGTTATGAAATGGTAATCTTGTATACAGCTTATATTCAGTCATTTAATGAATAAAGGCCGCGATTGCGGCCTTTTCATTCTATTCTATTTTTAGAACCGGTACGACAAATCGAAGGTTATGTATTGTCCGAAACGGTTGCTTATTACGGTCTTATCAACTGCGCCATTTAGCTTCTCATCAAAATCACCGTCCTCTTTAAATACGAGTGCCGAATTCAACAAATCGCTAACACCCAACTTCGCGGTTAGCTGCTTATTTATTTGTTTGGAAATACTCACATCCACCAAATGTCGCGGCATTTCGTAGATGGTTCTGATTTCATTATCGCCAACCGTGAAGATACGCTGACCGTATACATTGTACAATGCACTGATGCTCCAACCGCGGTCGCTGTCGTTGTAGTAAATACCTGCATTCACCACATATGGCGATTGTCCCTGTAGCGGGCGTTTAGCCTGCTGGGTAAGTGTTGGATCGTTGCCCAAGTTGATCTCCGAACGTATGTAGGCAGCATTCAAAACACCATTGAACCTACTTAGTAATGAACCAGGACTGTTTAAGCCAAAGTTTTTACGTAACTCCACCTCAGCTCCGTATGCAATGGCCGATTGTGCATTGCGGAAAACGAAGATGGGGTTCGAAGTTCCTGTGATGATATACGTTTCGATGGGATTCGTAAAGTTCTTGTAGAATACTCCAACCGTGAACTGCTCGGAAGGAGAAGGATAAAACTCATACTTCAAATCAATGTTGTCGATAGTAGCGATTTGGAGTGCGCTATTACCCACAATATCAATGGCAAGGTTAAAATCATAAAAGCTGAACGGCGCTAACTCTCTAAACTCCGGGCGATTGACCGATCGACTATATGCAAAGCGAAACTGCTGATAATCACTAAGTGCGAAAATGGTATTCACAAAGGGCAATATGCTATTGATTGGATTATCTACTTCCACTCTTTGTGTTGGAGAAATCCGCGTGTTAAGCTGTTGGCGGTTAAACTCGTTTCGAATACCACCTGCCACAGTTAATTGAGTGGTAGGCTTCCATGTAGCACCAGCATAGCCTGCCAATAAGGTGTTTTTTGCCGTATATGAATCGGTGAAGTTGGTGCCTTCACTTAAAATGAAGCCATTCGGAAAACCAATATTTTCGTCTGCAAAAATGGTGGTTAAAGGCAGGTCTAGTAATGCAGGGTTAAACTGGGTTGACGACTGGCGATAGGCCATCCATCTAGCGTCAAATTCACGCTGTTTGTATTCGACATAATATCCTGCACGCAAAGTCAATTTCGCATTTTCAGGCTTTGGACCAATCTTATGCTCTATTTCCGAAGTTTGTGTAAAGATGTTTTCTTTTAACTCCGAGAAAAAACGAGCGCCATCAAACGTATTGGAGCTGGGCGGAATTACTACCCTGAAGGGCTCATTGGTGCCAATTTGTCGTTGCGTACGTGCTCTGCGCCAGTCGGGTTCATTACGATTAGTGCGGCTGTAGGCAGCGGTCCAGTTCAATGTAGTAGCGGCACCTAGCTCGTGTTTGCCATGCAAATTGGCGTTGTAAACAAGCCGCTGCTGATAATACAGTGAATAGTTGTTTACATCAAATCCCTGAAAATTCTCTTGGCCTGTACGAATGGTGGTTTCCATATTACCATTCTGAGAAAATGTGTTCCGAAACTCAATCAAGTTTCTAGGATTAATTTGATACGCCCAGTTGCTAATTATACCTACCCGTACATTGTTGGTGTTTTGAAAATCGCGGTAATTGAATTGTTGCTGGCTGGTATTGTCTATTGCATAGTTTTCAAAACGCCAGCGGTCAACCTCTATCGCCTGTCGGGTGTTCGAATAGGTAATTGAGTTTAAAGTAGTTAAACTTCTACCCTTTAATTTCAATTTACGCCCCATGTCGTAGCGCAAACGTAAGTCGGGCAATGCCATCGCTTGATTCACCGCCCAGTCGTTCTCCAACAACTTGGTTGCTTCGGCTACAGCCACTAAATCGAAACCTAGGTTATTTACATTCGATGGGAATTGCGAAGGCAACGAACGGCTACCGTCGTCAAAGCCTAGCCGATCGGTTGCACTCCTAGAACTAGCTTGAAAATCTCCGAAAGTAGTTCCTAAACGCACCCCAGTGCTAATGCTTATGTTGTTGAAGTTTTCTTCAACTTGATTTTTGGTAAATATTTTAATGACCGCTCCTCCAAATTCACCTGGCAACTCACTAGAACCCGATTTAAAAACGAGCATGCGCTCAATCATGTTGGAGGGCACCAAATCAAATGAGAAGGCCTTTTTATCGGGCTCGGTTGATGGGGCAATCACATCATTCAGCATGACTGTATTGTAACGCTCACTCAAACCACGAACAATTACAAATCGATCGTCCTGAATGGTGATACCCGGAATACGACGTACAACTTGTGCAGCATCACGGTCTTGCGACTTTTGGATTTGTTGAGCAGAAATTGCATTAATAACGAGATCGCTTTTTTTAGCTTCCATCAAAACAGCCGATTCTGTTGCTCTTACCCGCTCAGCCACAACATCCACTCCTTGAAGCTCTACATTACTCTCTTCTAGTTTAATGTTTAAGGTGATGGTTTTACCTGCTTCAAGCTTGATGTCCTGTTCGTAATTTTTGTATGAGATGTAGGAAGCGAAAACGCTGTAATACCCAGCAGGCACATTTGCGATGGTGAAATTTCCATCAAAATCGGTCGATGCTCCAATGGTTTTTCCTTTCAAAATCACGTTTACCCCTGGTAAACCTTCACCCGTTTTGGCATCAGTTACTTTACCCTTGATGGTACCGGGCTGAGCGAATGCAACAGAAAAAGAACTTAAGAAGATAAAAATAAAGGTGGCGATGGTGCGCGACATACGTCCTGATTTGCGCTGCAAAAAACCACAAGCAACATTAAGAAATCATTAAGT
The DNA here is from genome assembly GCA_943369355.1 of Chitinophaga pinensis. Taxonomy (GTDB): domain Bacteria; phylum Bacteroidota; class Bacteroidia; order UBA7662; family UBA7662; genus UBA7662. The sequence continues at coordinate 61,389 of CALRMX020000002.1, forward strand.
CCACATGAATGCTGTATTAATCGGTAATACACGATAATCAAAATCAACGCTTTAGCTGCATATGGCCACTTTATTCACCCTTTTGAATCGACGAGAGGCGAATTTATTTCGACCAATGCCAATGTATACATGTATCAAAACAAGTTTTTATCTTTAACCAAACTTATGTCATGAAAAAACTGATGTTTTTAATGGTTTTGGGTGCTCTTGCTTTTACTGCTTGTAAAAAAGATGAGCCAACGAGTAATACTCCCCCTGAAACAGCCTATGCCAATCGTCTGAATGGAACTTGGCAAGTATCAACTTTAACCTATTCAGCTTCACTTAACCTTGGAGGCTTTCCAATACCCATTACAGGCACTGCTCAAAATGCGGGTACATTGGTATTCAATACGCCAACTCGGTTTTGTACCTACGATGTTCGATTCTTACCCAACGTACCCATTCCAGGTATAGATACAGTAAGGGTGCAAGGGGCAGGTACATGGACCAATACGGCTAGCACCGTAAGTGTTCTTGATACGGCCACCCAACAAACACTCGTCTTTACGGCCACAACCAACACAGACGCGGTACAAATCATGAATACCTTGGTGAGCTATCAACTGGATTCAGCAACTTTGGTACCCGTAACGCTTACATTTACGCTTACAAAATAAAATCACCTTAATACTGGAAAAGGCCTGTGCATCCCACAGGCCTTTTCTATTTTCGCAAAAAACTAATACCATGCTCGCAGAAATGCTCAGTCCGCTCGATCGGGATCGATTCGAAATAGAATGGAAAGAAGGCTCTTTAGGCCATTCGACTGCTAAATTCTTCGACCGACTTCCAGATCTGGACGGTATTGGAATGGCTATCATCGGAATCAACGACAGCCGAGGAAATACCAGTAATGAAGGAGGTGCTGACGCAGCCGAAGCTGTTCGCGATGCTTTGTACCAACTCATGGGGAACCCCTTACCTTGGGTCGACTTAGGGAATATCAAAGCTGGCCATACTGTGTCCGACACCCGTTTCGCCGTTAAGACCGTTTGTTGGGAACTCATCCGTCAAAATATAGTGCCTATATTGATAGGCGGTAGCCACGACCTAGCCTTTGGGCAATACTTAGCCTATCAAAACTACGATAAGACCATCGACCTCGTCAGCATCGATAGTCGTTTTCATCTTGAAGCGAGAGAAGAAGAACTCGATGCTCACAATTACCTCTATCAACTCATTGCACACCAGCCTACGCACCTCTTTAACTACATCAACCTTGGTTATCAAACTTATTTAGTGAGCCAAGAAGAGATCAGACTAATCGAGAAACTCTACTTCGATGCCATTAGACTAGGAGAAATACGCAGTCAACTTGAAGAAGCGGAGCCATACTTAAGAGCAGCCGATATGCTCACGATTGATGTTTCGGCCATACGTTGGTCGGAAGCACCTGGCCAATCAATACCGTCACCCAATGGCTTCTTTGCTCACGAGTTGTGTCAGTTGGCCCGTTATGCCGGTTTAAGTGATAAACTCAGCTCAATTGGTTTTTACGAATACAATCCACATCGCGATCAACATGGTATTACTGCGGCTCTTTTTGCTCAGGCCATTTGGTACTTCGCCGATGGTTACGTAAACCGAATGAGCGACTTGCCCAGGGTAAAAAACAAAAGTTTTGTAAAATACACCACTACCCTAAAAGCAGGTAAACACGATCTTGTTTTTTACAAGAGCAAAAAATCAGGTCGTTGGTGGATGGAAGTTCATTTACCACCTATTAAAGGATCGAGGAAAGACAGGACGCACTTGGTGCCTTGTTCCTACAACGACTATTTGATGGCGGGTAAAGATGAACTACCCGATAAATGGTGGAAATTTCACCAGAAATATATGGTCTAAGACTCTAAATAACGTTCCATCTGCATCCCCCTCGACCCCTTGATAAGCAGGGTTTTCGCTGATAAACTTGAAAAAGGCTGAGCAGCTTGAAGCTCGTTGAGCGATTCAAAAAAATGGAAATCGCCAAAGTGCGAAGCGTGTTGTGCAAATAGTGGCCCGCACAACCAAACCGATTCGAAATGTTTCTCGGCTATCACAGCAAGCAATTGCTGATGCTCCTCAAATGCCGACTCTCCAAGTTCAAACATATCGCCGAGGATTAATATTTTTCCGGATTCAGGCACTGCTGAGAAATTCTCGATGGCAGCATGCATGCTGTGTGGGTTGGCATTGTATGCGTCCAAAATAATCCTGTTCCCATTCCGTTCGATGAGTTGAGAACGATTATTTGCTGGTTGATAGGTGGCTAATGCCAAATTTATTTTTTCATAAGGCACACTACAAAAACGCCCAATACAGGCTGCTGCAAGCAAATTCACAAAATTGTAACTGCCAAAAAGTTTTGTCTGTACCGTGGGAGCCCTGAGCATCAAACGATAGCTATTTTCCCATTGCATGCTTACAAACCAATCTGCACCTAGCAACCGACCTACACAATCAGCCTCCTTACTCTCACCGTAATTGATACAGGTACCTAGTTCCTTGGTATAATTCATCAAGTCTTCATTCTCCGAATGCACAAACAGTATCCCGCCTTTCTTGGCTACATACTCGTAGTTTTCGCATTCGGTTCGGATGATGTTTTCGAGGCTGCCAAAACCCTCGAGATGTTCTTTTCCCACCGATGTAACTACCGCATAGTCAGGATCGGCTATTTCACATAAAGGAGCCACTTCTCCAGGATGATTGGCTCCCATTTCCACTATCGCATATTCGGTATCTAACGGCATGCGAAGTAAGGTAATGGGTACGCCAATATGGTTGTTTAAATTACCAGGCGTTGCCCAACAGCGATAATGAGAGCCAATAACAGCCTTGAGCAATTCCTTAGTGGTAGTTTTTCCATTCGAGCCCGTAACCCCAATAACCTTCAGTCCCGGTATCGATTTCCGGTGCAATGCGGCAAGCTGTTGCATGGTTGTGAGTACATCCTCAACCAACAGCATTCGATCGTTCGTGCAATAGGCTATTTCATCCACCACGGCATAGGCCGCACCGTCTCTCAAAGCCGATTCTGCGTATGCGTTGCCATTAAACTTATCGCCCTTCAAGGCAAAAAAGAAACCTCCAACAGCTATTTGTCGACTGTCGGTTGAAAAAAGGCCGTTTACAGAACGGAACAATTCGTAAAGCTCGATTAAATTCAACTTAAAAGGTGTTTAGTCACGGTTTTGTTAGCTAAATTCGAAAAAAACAACCGGTATGGGAAGGATAATATTTGGGCTTTTTCTTTTGATGATGTCTCATTCCTTGTATGCACAGTTCCAATTTAGCCCTGGAAGTGGAATTCCGGTTCGTAAGCTGAATGGTCAGCTGCTCAAATATCCCTGGGTGGGTGGAATCTCGGCGGGGCAATTTCAGCAAATGGATCTCGACAACGATGGCCTACAAGATCTCGTTGTATTCGACCGCGGTGATAGTCGATTTTTATGCTGGCTTAGAAAGATTGAAAATGGACAGACGGTTTGGCATTATGCCCCAGACTTAGGAAGCAACTTCCCCAAAACTGAGCACTGGATACGACTCATTGACTACGATGGAGATGGCCGCGTAGATTTGTTTACAGCGATAAATGGCAACATTAACGTTTATCGAAATGTTAGTACTGGAAGTGTTCCTCAATTTGCCCTAACATTTACCCGGCTGGATGCCGATTTCGGTTTCGGATTTCCCATACGCATACTTGTGATGAATATGGATTATCCCGGTTTAGATGACCTCGATGGGGATGGCGACATAGATGTACTTGCTTTCGATAATTTCGATATCGGCTTCATCAACTATTACCGGAATATGGCCATGGAGCGCTACAACCGAAGAGATACCTTCGACCTGGTAGTTGGTAGTAGATGTTACGGCAGATTCGCTGAAAGCCAATTAAATTCAGAACTTATTCTCGGATTGACTGCTGATTGCGTAAACCCACCATCTCCCCGTACCCATAGCCCGATAAAACAACGTGTTAACCACCTCGGCTCATCCCTTTTGCCAATGAAGTTTAATGCCGACACTTTGACCGACCTCCTGATTGGGGACGTTGAAGGCACTGGTTTAGCGTTAGCCTTAAATGGCGGAACACGAGATTCTGCCATCATGGTTCAAAAACAAACCAATTTCCCAGCCTACGATACTTCTGCTTTTGTTCCTATTTTTCCTGTTGGATTTAGTCTGGATTTAGCTGGCAATGCTAAAAAAGACATGATAGTAACGACCAATGACCCATTTACAGGAGTTATGGGAAACCATGTGTGGCTTTACGAGAACAGACCCGGACAGCGCGATAGCTTCCAACTCCGGAATAAGAACTTTCTCATTGAAGATATACTGCAATATGGTCGCTATTCAGCACCTGAATTTGCCGATGTAGACAATGATGGTATCGAAGATTTGTTGATTGCTCAAGTCAATAATGCAAATCAACCAATCATCCTCTTATTAAAAGGACAAAGTGCAGGGGGATACCAGCTCATTGATACCAATTTTCTTCCAACAAAATCAATCCCCGGACGCATCCGCTTAGGAGCAGGTGATGTGAACAACGATGGAAAAACCGATTTGCTCGTAGGTACTACTGCAGGTCCGCTCATGTACTTTCAAAATACAGGTAGCAACGGAACTATCGGTTTTCAATTGATAAGTTCCGATTATCAGCAAATACAAGTTGGAGGACAAACGAGCCCAGAACTAGCCGATATCGATGGTGATGGCTTACTCGATTTACTGATTGGAAATAATGTTGGAAGAATCGCATACTTTAAAAATACCGGATCTGCCACAATACCTCAATTTAGCTTAATTACCGATTCAATTGGCCGTATCGACATGCGCGAAGGTTATTTCATTTCACAAGCTACCGTGCGCATTGCAGACTTCAACAATAACGGTTCTCCCGATTTAATTACGGCTGGCGAATGGGGAAGTATTCAAGTTTTTCCCGACATCAGGAATAACGTTTTTAACAAAGTCACCGCTTCATCTAATCCCCTATTTTACTATCCTAACACCAATGTGACCACCAATGCTCGTTTAGGGGCATTCACAGGTTTAGCAGTTAAAGACATGGATGGAGATAATTTACCCGATTTGTTTACAGGAAGTTTGAGAGGAGGTATTGAATACTACCGAAATACCTCATTGCAGGTTTCTATCGATGAACTGGTTGTCGACAATCTGATAAAGGTATATCCCAATCCCGCGAATGAAACTTTGACCCTCGAGTCGCTTACCGACAATACACTGATCAACGGATACAAAATTTACGATATAAGCGGACGCATGGTCGGGCAGAATTTAAGTTTATCGGCTTCCAATATTCATAAATTAGAAACTAGCCCTTTAAAAACTGGATTCTATTTGATAGAGGTTAAACTAACCAATGGGCGCTATCAATTCGAGCGCTTCATCAAAAATTGAAACTAATCCTATTCTGGGTCGCCCAAGGAAGGTTACCTATTGGACCCTAGTCATCCTTAAAATCATTTTCAGGAATTTAAATCAGGCCGATGAACTGAACGGCCTAGACCCCATTGGGATTATGTTCAGAACATACCAGCCCAGTTCCACACCATTAGCCTAGGTATGCAGTCCCAAGTGTTTTAACCTAGCAATACGGATGCCTTGAGCGAAACGTGATTGCAGTAATAATCCTATTTTGCTCCAAGGCAGCATTGGACATAAAAAAACCGTCTTTGAATGCTTCAAAGACGGTTTCTATCTATTCGTTAATCAATTATTTCTTCGATGAAGGCTTCCCTACTCTTGTCATCGCACAACGGAATCCGATATCGTCACGAGCTTGAGCTTCCTCCAGATAACGTCTTGTTCCAGGGTTCAACCAATACGCTAAATCTCTCCATCCGCCGCCCTTGTATACGCGGCTTTGGTTCGTAATTAAGCTGTTTCGCTCGTTATACATGGCTAAACTGTCCAGATAGTCAATAACGTTCGGATTTGCATAACGCTTCGTGTCGAGTGTTTGAACTATTCTACCCATGGTGTCTTTCTGCAAGAAACCGTCTGCATCTGTTGCAGGTAAGGTATACACGTTTCCTCTGAAGGTGTTAAAATCTTCTCCATCAACATAGGTCATCGGACGATAAACGTCGGCCACCCACTCGTTTACGTTTCCTGCAATATTGTACAAACCGTAATCATTAGGCCAATAATACTTCACCGGTGATGTTGGCGCAGCGTTATCGTTGAGGTCATTTGCAATACCCATGAAGTCACCGCGTCCACGTTTGAAGTTAGCTTGAATTTCACCTTGTTTACTACCCTTAGCGTAACGTACACCATGTCCGTTCCAAGGATAAATACGACGGTCGCTTACATTTTCACGATCCGAATTACCAATTAAACCTTGTGCTGCATATTCCCATTCAGCTTCCGTTGGTAGGCGATAGCTTGGAAGAAGCAAGCCGTCAGTTAAACGGATATTCCGCGTATCGTTGTTCGGATTCAAATCTTTACGTGGTTTTTTCACCTCAGGCTGATACAGGCCTGCGAGATAGGCTTCTGTATTGAAGTTTTCTTCACCCGACTGGTTTGGATTTGGTTTGATGTATCCGGCGTCAACAAGGATTTGCTCGTTCACACGGTCGGTACGCCATATGCAATAATCGGCTGCCTGTTTCCAACTAACACCCACTACTGGATAGTTTTGATAGGCTGGGTGGCGCAGGTAGTTGGCCACAAATGGTTCGTTGTAACCCAAATCACGACGCCAAACTGTAGTATCGGGTAGCGCCGCACGAAATACTTCGGGATACGTTTCGCCAAATACACGTTCGAGCCAGTACAGGTATTCTAACCAGTCTACATTCGAAACTTCTGTCTCATCCATATAGAAAGAAGCTACCGTTACTCGACGTGGGGTATTGTCGAAGTCGTAGGTGATATTTTGTTCGGTAGCACCCATCACATAAGTACCACCTTGAATGAGCACTAAACCCGGACCAGTTTCCTGTTCCTTGTATTTAACTACTTCGAAACCTCCGTTTTTCGGGTCATTGTAATTCCATCCCGTTTTCGAAGATTTCTGCGAACAGGCAGTCATCACCAAGGAGGTGAGTGCGAGACCTGCGATCAGATTAAGATTTTTCATTGCAGAAAAATTTATGCTTTGCGTTTTGCGCGGACTAATTTAACTAAAAAGTGGGGCATTTTATTTTAACCATCTTTCTTCTTGGAATTCTTTCGAATGGCTCAAGCTGGACGGCTGCCGAAATTTCATGCGATCCAATGGCTGCAGCTCTCAAGCGTGAGGTGGTAATATCGTAGCTGTAACCAAATCGGAAAATATTTTGCTGAAGACCTAGCGACAATATAAAGGCATCGCCAAACCTATACCACAAGCCCCCTACTATAGGTCCTCTTGTTACATAGGTACCAACGTTGATCTGACGCGCTGTTCCTTGAAACTGCATGATGATGTTGGGCGATAGCATGGTACCAGGCATATTCCTTGAACCTCTTATCACCTCAAAGTTCGCCCCTGCATGTATGGTCGTTTTTAAATCCCAGGGCGCTACACCGGGAGGAATCATCGACTGGTTCGGTTGGGTCAAGTGGTGAAAAGCAAAACCACCATAAAACATCTCCGAAAAAAGTATTGCGCCTGCAGAAAAATCGTGCATGTTGGCGTTCGTCATGTTAGCAACTGGCAGCGTTTCGGCCGTGGTGCCCGGTTGAACACCCAATCTTGCGTCAATTTCGTCGGGGAAGATGAGACCTGTCCAGTTCAGCGATTTTTGAGCAAAGGTGTATTGGAATCCAGTTTTCAAGACCAAGTTTTGGTTGATGGCCAAGTTATTCGAGTACATCAACGAAAATTGATTGTGCCGAAATGCAGCATCACCAATTCGATCGGCCAATACATGAAAGCCGATACCACCGCTTAGAGCTGAGAAATATTGGTCGTAAGAAGCACTATAGGTGACAAAATTACCGGCTAATGACGGCCACTGGTTGCGGTAGTTCAAATTGAAGCGCGGCCCCACACCACTCCCCGCAAATGCAGGATTTAAGTACAGCGGATTAGCGTAAAACTGGGAGAAGCTTGGATCCTGCGCCTTCAAATCGAAAGCTGCGAAGAGCAGTAAACAAGCTGCAAGAAGTTTTTTGGGCATTCGGCGGATTTAAACGAACTGTAAATTTTAAACTTTTTCGCTGTTTTATCAACATATACGACTGAAATTTGAAAACCTTTGTGGAAACACTAAGGTTAAATTTCCTTCATGCGTCTGTAATTATACGTAATAAAGGCCGTATGGTGGAGTTATTCAGAATGTTAAAAAGTGGTGAAATGAAAAAATTCCTTCTCTTCCCAGTCTTGATTTTGACTTTTCCTGCACTTGTTGTGGCGCAGGGAGAGCAACAAACGCTCCAATGGCTGGGTATACAAAAGGAGGTAATCAGCGAGACAAAAAGTAGAAATCAACTGCAATGCCATCCCTGCACCTATCCAGCCGGCAGCTCAGCAGCTCCTATTTATGTGGGCTCCATCAAAGAGGCCTCTCAGCTGGCCATGGCCGACCTGCGCTCTGAAGTAGTTCCCCGCGAGCTCCTTGAAGGAATCGAATACCTCGATAACCTGCCGACTAATTTCACGCTAAATCAACAAAGTGGTTTAGCACGTAAACAGCTAGAAACAAATTATCAAGTCAATACACTCCGTAAAAACTTAACCACAGGACAAGTTGAACGTCTACTTTCCTTTCGCGTTCAAGTGGTTTCCCGTAATCTGCCCGCTACACTGCAAAAACGTGCTGCATTGCGCACCACCGCAACCAGCTCAGTACTTAGCACGGGCGATTGGTTTAAAATTGGCATTCCCTCAACGGGCATGTATAAAATCGATAGACAAGCCCTTTCCAGAATTGGCATAAACCCCGATGCAATAGATCCACGACAGTTACGCATTTACGGTAACGGAGGAGGAATGCTGCCTACAGCCAATGCTGTTCATCGCTGGGATGACTTGGTGGAAAATGCAATTACCGTGGTTGGTGAAGCCGATGGCCGTTTTGACGCGAACGACTATGTACTCTTTTTCGCTGAAGGACCCAATGAGTGGAAATACAATACGGTGTCGAATAGGTACGGTCACCATACGAATATTTACAGCGACACCAATTACTACTTTATTACGGTTGCTCCTGGGAATGCCAAGCGGGTGATAAACCAAGTTGTCCCTCCCTCTGCCAACCGCACTAGTTCGGAATATGACCTTTTGGTACAATACGAAAAAGACGAAAAGAATCTGCTTACAAGCGGAAGTGTTTGGTACGGTGAAAGTTTTGACTTAACAACCACAAGGAGCTTCAACTTCAATCTGCCCAATTTAATCACATCTCAACCTGTTAATTTGGAAGTAGATTTGGCTGGAAGGAGTCTCGGGGTGTCATCCAACTTTATTGTTACAGCCAATAGCACTACGGTCTTCAATTTGCCGGTTTCCGCAACTAGTTCCTACTATCTCGACCAATATGCGAAACGGGCGAATGGAGTTACAAACCTGAATATTTCTACTTCAAACATCGTAATTACCGTGACCTATAACAAGCCAAATACGTTCTCTTTCGGCTATCTGGATTATATCTGGTTACAGGGCAGAGGAAATTTAAGTATGAGTGGTATTGGCAATCAACTTTATTTCAGCGACAAGGCAAGTGTAGGGGTTGGAAATGTAACCAACTTTACCGTGGGGGGCTTGGATGCGAGTGGGGCGATATGGGATGTTAGTAACCCCACGAATGCCGTTGCCATGGTAATCAACAATGGAACATTTATCCGAGAAACAGATACACTCAAAAAATTCATTGCTTTCAATGGCAGTTCTTTCCCTGCCCCAGTTGCAGCCGGAAAGATTCAAAACCAGAATTTACATGCTTTGCCGCCCACAGACATGATAATTGTAAGTCACCCACAGTTTTTGGCTCAGGCCGAAGATCTTGCGGCGCATCGTCGCCAAAAGGATGGCTTAACTGTAACGGTGGTTACCCCAGAACAATGTTACAACGAATTCAGCTCTGGCCGTCAGGACATCACAGCAATACGGAGCTTGATGAAACATCTGTACGACAATGCACCTGCAGGTAAGGAGCCAAAATACTTATTGCTTTTTGGTGATGCTTCGTACGACTTCAAATACCGAACCCCGGGAAACACCAATTATGTGCCTTCCTACCAAAGTGAATTTAGTCTCGACCCACTGAGTTCGTATGCTAGTGATAGCTATTATGGACTACTCGACGACAACGAGGGAACCTTTCAAGTGAACAGTGCAGAAAGGATGGACATAGGCATTGGGCGGATTCCGGTAACAACTAATCAACAGGCTGCCGACGTTGTCGCCAAAATTAAACGCTACGATAGCCCTGAAAGCTTTGGCGATTGGAGAAACGTGGTGGGCTTTTTAGCCGACGATGAAGACAACAATCAGCATCTAAACGATGCAGAAGCCAACGTAAACTATGTTGAGAGCCGATACCCCCAGGCCATTGTACGCAAGTATTTTTTTGATGCTTACCGACAAGAATCTCGGCCAGGTGGAACAAGGTACCCCGATTTGAACCGTGACCTGAACGCAAGAATCAATAGTGGAATGCTCATTTTAAATTATAGTGGGCATGGCGGAGTAAACGGTGCAGCAGAAGAACGAGTACTTACGATACCTGAAATTCAAAGCTGGAACAATCGCAACAAGCTTATGCTCATGGTGACAGCCACCTGCGAGTTCGCTCGGTTCGATGATCCGGGATTTTTGTCTGCCGGCGAGTGGACCCTTCTGAATCCCAATGGAGGTGCCATTGCCTTATTAACAACAACACGCGTAACCTTCACCAACTACAATGCCGACATAACCAGGTTTATGTATAACGATAACCTGTTCAATAAAAGTAGTGGTGAATACCCTCGACTTGGCGATGTGATGATGCGCTCGGCAAACCCACTTCTTGGAGTCATAAATACCCGAAACTTCAGCCTCCTGGGCGATCCCTCCATGCGGCTAGCATATCCTGAGGAGCGTTCAAATGTGCTAAAAATCAACAATGTAAATGTTGGCGCAACCCCCGACACCATTCGAGCGCTGGCAAGAGTAACCATCAGCGGAAATATTTCCGATCAAAATGGATTGGTAGATACCACTTTCAACGGGGTGCTTTATCCAACTATTCTCGATAAATTTTCAAACATAACTACCCTTGTAAACGATCAAGGGTCAAGACCCTACACCTTTCGAGAATTTAGAAACATACTATTTAAAGGAGCAGCTAGTGTCAAAAATGGACAATGGAGCTTCACATTTATTGTCCCACGCGACATCGCTTACAACTTCGGCTATGGAAGAATCAATCTATATGCCCAAGATGCAAGCCGCGATGCAGCCGGCGACTTCCGCAACGTAATTGTTGGCGGCACAGATACCAATTTTGTGCAAGACGATACCGGCCCGCTACTCCGTCTTTATATGAACGATCGGAGTTTCGTGAATGGAAGTATTACCAATCCAGAACCCATATTTTATGCCGATGTTACCGATAGTAGTGGTATAAACACTGTAGGGAGTGGAATTGGCCGCGATATTACTTTGGTTAGAAATAATGACCTGAGCAACCCTATTATCCTCAACGATTTTTATCAAGCCTCACTCGACGATTATACGAGTGGACAGGTGCGCTATCCATTCGATGACTTGGAGCCAGGGAACTATAAACTTCAACTCAAAATTTGGGATGCATTCAATAATGCAAGCGATGGGGAGCTCGATTTCATCGTTTCCGATAATGCAGGCTTGAGCATTGCGAATCTGCTTAATTATCCCAACCCATTTACTACTCGAACTACCTTTCATTTCGACCACAATCGTCCGGGCGAAACCCTCGAAACCCTACTTCAGGTGTACTCGGTTAGCGGAAAGTTGGTAAAAACTATTCGGCAAGAAATTATAACCAATGGTTTCCATTCCGACCAGCTGGTTTGGGACGGTTTAGATGATTATGGCGACCGAATTGGTAGAGGAGTGTATATTTACAAGTTAAGAATTCAAACTTCTCGAGGCGAACGTGCAATAGAATCGCAAAAGCTCGTTATTCTACGATGACTATGTTTTCAAGAAGTTATATTTGTCAAATATTCTTTAAGCATGCAAATTACTAAACTACTGACCCTCACAATAGTTAGCTTCATGGCCTGGCCATCTTTTGCTAAGGCACAAATCTCCACTGGCGAATTGGGAGGCGGTAATCGACTCAATACGATAACTACTGCAGTTCCTTTTTTGATGATTTCACCCGATGCACGTTCAGGAGCCATGGGTGATGTTGGTGTTGCGTTATCGCCCGATGCAACCGCCATGCACTGGAATGCTGCGAAAATGGCATTCGCCAAAGATAAAGTTGGCATAGCGATGAACTATACCCCTTGGCTACGCAACCTAGTTCCAGATATTGCCCTGACCTATCTCAGCGGATATGTTCAAATCGACGAATTACAGTCGTTTGGAGCATCTTTACGTTATTTTTCACTAGGCGACATTACCTTCACCAATCTAAATGGTGACGCCATAGCCACCTTTGCACCTAACGAATTTGCTGTCGACGGAGGTTATTCCCGTAAACTCAGTGACCGTTTTTCGGTGGGTGTAGCACTTCGCTACATTTATAGCAATTTGGCTGGTGGATTGGATGCCAACGCACAAACACAAGCCGGCCAGTCATTTGCTGGCGACTTGTCATTCTATTACCAGCAGCCTATCACGGTGGCAGAGAAAAAGTCGGAGCTTTCATTTGGTTTAAACATCTCCAACCTCGGCGCTAAAATTGCGTACACCGAATCTGGTAACGAAAACTTTATTCCCACTAACCTTCGCTTAGGAGGTGCTTTAAAGATGCAAATCGACGACTACAACAGCATTACGGTTACAGCCGACATCAATAAGCTTTTAGTACCCACCAATCCTATTTATAGAGTTGACTCCGCCAACAGAATCATCTTTGATGCAAACGGAAACCCAGAGATAGAACAGGGCGAAGACCCTAACTTGAAATCACCCATTCAAGGTGTGTTTTCTTCCTTCAACGACGCTCCCGGTGGATTTCAAGAAGAACTTCGCGAAATAAATGTATCGGCAGGAGTAGAATATTGGTACAACAATCTGTTCGCTCTTCGTGGCGGTTATTTTTACGAGCACCCAACCAAAGGTGGAAGACAGTTTTTTAGCATGGGGGCAGGATTAAAGTACAATGTCTTCAATCTTAATTTCTCCTATCTCGTTCCCACTACCAATTTACAAGGTGGTAATCCACTCGAAAACACTTTGCGCTTCAGTCTATTATTCGACTTACAAGCTTTCGCATCTAGAGACTAGTAATAGCTAAGTTCAACCATAAAAGCTGCTTCATGCAGCTTTTTTTATGGCTGAAAAAACGGATTAGTCCTTTTTTCATACCCAATAGTAGTAGCTGGACCGTGCCCGGGATATACCACAGTCTCATCAGGTAAGTTAAACAGCTTTTCTTTCACCGATTGAATGAGTGTGCCATAATCGCCACCAGGCAAATCAGTACGGCCAATGCTGCCCCGGAAAAGTACATCACCTGAAATAATCCAACCTCCAGCAGGATAATAAAAACAGATACTTCCAGCTGAATGTCCAGGTGTAAATAGGATTTCCAATTTTTCGGCACCGAGATAAAAAACATCGCCTTCATCTAACCAATTTTCGGCCTCAGGGGAGGCTAGCGGTGGAAAGCCAAACATGGGCGCATACGTTGAAAGTCTATCTAAATTACTCTTTTCCAGTTTGTGCATCCAAGGTTTTAATCCATACGTATCGGCTACCCATTGGTTTCCTAAAACGTGATCGATATGGGCATGTGTAAGTAACAAACGTTCTGGAATCAGACCAGAAGCTTTAATCCAATCTCCCAGCTGTACTTTTTCTGCTTCATCGTAACAACCTGGATCAAGGATGACAGCGCGCTGACGTTCGTCATAAATCACATACGTATTTTCGCTGAACGGATTGAAGGTGAAAAGCTTTAGGTTTAACATACGCTAAGTCGCCGAACTCCGTATTTTTATAAGCTTGTCGGCCGTGCAAAGATAAACCTTCGCGGTGGGTCAGTGTTTCGAGAATATGTTTCGACAAAAAATTGGTTGTTATACGCTTGTTTTACTGTTCCTGTTCGCGGGCAACAGACTTGTTCATGCGCAAAACCAAGGTGCTCAAACATTCTTCGGTAAAAACAAAATACAATACCACGATTTCGAATGGTCGTCGTTAAAAGGCCCCAATTTCGAAGTGTTTTATCATGTGGGTGGTCGAGAATTAGGCGTTTATACAGCCACAATCGCAGAAGAAACAATTCGTCAAGTTGAAGATTTTTTGAATTACAAGGCCGATGGGAGGTATCAGATTTTAATCTACAACAACATTCACGACCTCAATCAAACTAATCTGGGCTTCGACTTGGAGAGTTATAATACGGGAGGGTTAACAAGGCTTACAGGCAACAAGGTACTTGTGCATTTTGGAGATAGCCGAGAAGAGTTTGTTCGTGAATTGCGCTTAGGAATAGCCAAAGTGCTCATTTTCGACATGATTTATGGGGGAAATATCGGCGAGCGACTACAAAGTGCAGCCACCATTTATTTACCCGACTGGTACCTCAATGGCTTGTTCAACTACATTCGCGACGACTGGAATACCCATTCCGACAATGAGCTCAGAGAGCTCATCAATTCAGGTCGTTACAAAAAATTCAACCAGCTACTCCTCAAAAATGGAGACTTAGCAGGCCAAGCTTTTTGGTATTACATAGCAGAAACCTACGGCCGTAACGCTATTCCCAACATCATTTACCTTACCCGAGTGAATCGCGATTTTAAAGCGGGTTTGCGGTATGTAACCGGCAAAAAGCTCAAACCACTCACCAAAGAGTGGTGGACTTTTTACCAAACCCGATATTCGGGTGATGACCTCGATAAAGTAACCCCTTCTGATACGCTGTTCTTGCGCAAATTCAAAAGAAATGCAGAAATCACTCAGCTTAAGCCGAGCCCCAATGGCAAAAAAATGGCCTATGTCGAGCACCGGAAGGGCATTCACCGGATGTACGTTCACGATTTCGATACCGGCAAACGGAAACGAATTCATAAAAGTGGTGTAAAGTGGCAGCTTCTGGCGAATAAAAATCAGTACCCTGTATTGGCGTGGCATCCCAATGGCCAAAGCATTGCCTTTTTTTACGACATCAAAGGACGGGTACACTTCGGCACAATTCGTTTTCCTGAAAAAGGAAAGCCCGAATTGAATACCTACCCGCTTTTTCGATTTGATCAGATTTATAGTATCGACTATAGTCCCGACGGACAACATCTGGCTGTTGCGGCAGGCCGAAGCGGACAAAGCGACCTGTATTTGTATCACATCCCTAGCAAACGAATTATCCCTTTAACCTTCGACCCGTTTGATGACTTTGAGCCCCGCTTTTTAGGTCGTCCCGATCAAATAGCTTTTGCTTCAAATCGACCGATAGATACCTTGATGCAAAACATTGGTGACTCGTTGCAGGGGCTTGCCACGACCGACATCTTTGTACATCACAATACCGAAGAAAAAAAGAATCGGGTACAGCGAATTACCAATACCCCTGATGTAAACGAACGACAGCCCATTTGGCTCAACAAACAATATTTTGCCTTTCTCAGCGACGAAAGCGGCGTGGTTAATCGCAGAATAGGCTATTTAGACAGCATCCCTGAGTACATTTTACGAGATACTTCAATCAACATTACCGACAGTTTGGGTACCCGAACGCTGGTAAAAACCGATACGCTGGTTCGCTACCGCGATACAGCCTATTCGCAATTGGTTAGTAATTACGCTAGAAATATTGAGTGTCACAATGCCCACCCCCGTACGGGCCAACTTTATGAGAGTTTCGACAAAGTTGAAAAACGACCTCTGATTTATAAAAACCGATACAATTTAAACGATTGGAATACGCTCAACGCTTCGGCTACGGCGACGAGCCTACGTAAGCAACCAAAAATTCAGGCACCATTTACCGGAAATACAAGCACAAGTGCAACCCCAACAGGTGATGTTTTCGGCATGCTCGACAATCTTGCCTACCGAAAAAAGAGAGATAGTACCAATACGCCTGATTCTTCTCGGTATACCTTCCAATCTCCCTATCGTTTTCCATTGCTAGATGAAAAAGACGAAGAGGCAAGCGACAGAAAGTATGTTGAGATAGAAGCTTTCCGGAAAACTGCTACCCCCCGCAATAAAGACCCGTATCGTTTAGCGCAAACCCGTCTTTACACAACGGATATGTCGATTGACTACGTGGTTTCGCAAGCTGGGAACACACTTTTTGAGAACAACATGCCCAGTTTGGTTATCAGCTCTCTCAATAGTTTGAACCAAAACATGGGCATAGTGCTCAAGGCAGGATTAACCGACGTATTTGAGGATAATAAACTTTCGGGGGGGATGCTCATCAACAGCGACTTGAGTAACAATCAGTACTACCTCATGTACGAATACTTACGAAACCGCTGGGATCAACGGTATATATTAGTGCAACAGCGGAGTCGGCGTCAGGAAGTTAACAATGTATTTAGAAATACAGCACTCGAAGGCATTGCCTCGTTCAACTACCCCATAAACCGGTATCAGAGTGTACGGTTGGCAGGTATTTACCGTCGCGACCAGGAAGAGCTGTTGGGTACCGATCAACAACAGTTAAGAGCTGATCCTGTGGTAGAAAATTGGGCCGGCATTAAAACTGAATTTGTGCAGGATAATACTACCGAGCTGGCATTGAATACTTTACGAGGCACTCGCTGGAAGTTTTACGTTGAAGCGTATAAATTCCTCAACGTACCCAAAGATTATATGACCGTAATCGGTTTGGATTTTCGCACGTATTTACCCATTTACAAAAACATGATTTGGGCCAATCGGGTTGCTGCTAATGCTTCTTTGGGCAATCGCAAGGTACTTTATGTGCTCGGAGGTGTCGACAATTGGATTCGCCCACAAACCGATAATCAACTTGCCCCTCCAGCAGGTGAGAACTTTGCATTTCGGGGTGTAGGAACCAATTTGCGCGGATTTTTTCAAAATGCCCGAAATGGCAGCAACTACGTGCTGATCAACTCCGAGCTGCGTGTTCCGGTAGTTACCTTAATCAGCCGTTCACCCATTTCGAGCGACTTTCTTAGAAGCCTTACTGTGGTAGGCTTTACCGATATCGGAACAGCATGGAGCGGCACTAGTCCTTTTCGCAGCGACAATCCCTTTAACGTCACTGAATTTGAAAACGGCCCTGTTCGTGTAACGGTAGTCACCAATAAAAATCCCGTGGTCATGGGGTATGGCTTTGGATTTCGGGCGCGTTTGTTTGGCTATTTTATCCGTGCCGATCGCGGCTGGGGACTCGACGATGGACAAATCCTTCGTCCGGTTTGGTATTTTTCGCTCAGTCTTGACTTTTAAACTGCCAGCTTTTAGCAATACCGTATTGGGCCAATCCGTAGGTTAGCATTACCCAAAAGTCGGCGTATTGAACAGGCTCCAAAAAACGATTCCACGCAAGCAGCGTATCCGATAGCATAAAAAGCATGGCACCAGCTACCAATATTTTGTTTCCAGCTGGAGCGAACCCTCCCCGGTGCACAGCGGCTAACATCATAAAGGTTATTGCCCCCACATAAATCGTTACCGGTATAACCAAATCACCTAAACTCGGGTATAAGCGAGCATAAACCAGTAAGGCTAACGTGAGCACCGGTAGCACTTTAATGGGTTGTTTTTTTAGCACCCCAGGCTCCGTTTTACCAGCTCTTCGTAAAAAACCTACTCCATAGCTTAGCTGTGCAATCAAGAAAGAACCCAAACCAAGCATGAAGAAAATGGGCTTTTCGCTTTGAATAAGCAATATATCGCCAATCCAGGAAAACAACATGGCTGCTAAAATGATCTTCCTGTTCCACAGCTCAGCGCCGAGCATCAGCATCAATAAAGGAAGCAAAAGTACTTTGGTGGTTGCAGCCAAAGCAGCTTGATCAATAAAAAGCAAAAGCAAATGGGCAACTAAAGTTGCAGAAAAAGCAACTTCAAATGGTCGACTGCGCGGCATGTTTGTGTGGAATAATAAAGAGGAAAATCAAACTGGTCACGGCGGTGAGTCCACTTACGAAAATCACACCCGGATGGAACCCACTTAGAAACGACAAAACAGCTACTACCACTACCCAACGTACCGCTTCGTAAGCGAAGCTCCTTTCTTTGCCTTCGAGCAACCATGCCATGACCATGACCGAAACAAAAACGATAAATACTAAGGCAACTTGCTCTAGGCGCGAAAATGCAGGCAGATTGAAGAGCACATAACTTGTAAATCCAAGGATGAGTAAGTACTGTATGAGCACATAGCTGTTGAGCTCAATGGACACTGCCGTATTGAACTTGGTATAGGTATCACGCTCAACAACTTGTGGAGCCCGGTAGCCCCCGAGTTCGTCAGGAAGCCAGCCCGGTTTGTAAAACAAGACTTTCAGCTTGTTTCTTAAGCCTTTTACACGTTTTAGGTCGGTCCAAAGATCGCCGAAGTGTTTAACCTGTAAATACACTGGGTTCCAACTATTAGAGGGCGAGGTAATGCCATAAACGGGTTCTTCTTCTTCCTTCTGAAATGTGCCAAACATACGATCCCAAATAATCAAGCTACCCGCGTGGTTTTTATCGATGTATTTGGGATCACGGCCATGATGCACCCGATGATGCGATGGAGTATTGAATACATATTCAAGCCATCCGAGCGATTTTATCGTTTGGGTGTGAATCCAGAACTGGTATAAGGTATTCCACGCCGCGAGATATAAAAAAAGCTCTGTTTTGAATCCGATAAGCGCTAATGGTATATACACAATAGAGGTAAAGAATTTCTGGAAAGCCCCTTGACGTAGGGCCACACTCAGGTTATAATCTTCACTTTGATGATGGACTACGTGTCCTGCCCAAAACAAGTTTATCTCATGACTTAGTCGATGAGCCCAATAGTAAAAGAAGTCGACCATCACAAACAGGGTGACGGTCCAGTACCAAGCATCTGGGACAGTAAATATTCTCCAGTTCGTATAAAAATAGTGGTACACTGCTACGGTTAGAACTCCTCCGAATACACCGCTAAGCTGTTCAGTTATTCCGCAACTGATGTTCGTCAAAGCATCATTTAGCCTGTAAAGCCCACTTTTTCTGAACCTGTCGTAAACTACCTCGAGGCCAATTAGGAGAAAAAAAACAGGTATGGATAAAACGATCGGGTTCATTCGGTTGGTCTTAACGTGTTTAGCTTGTCAACTCTGCGCAATTTCCGCTATTTTTGCATTCTAAATTTAGCAAAATGCTGGCTATGCTTACCCTATTTCTGGGAAATTTGGGTGCTGGAGAGATTATCCTCATTTTTTCAGTAATCCTCATTTTTTTCGGTGCAAAACGAATCCCTGAACTCGCACGTGGTTTAGGAAAAGGTATACGCGAATTCAAAGATGCCTCCGCTGGTATCCAGCGAGAAATTGAAGACGCCTCGAAAAAACCGGTCGAGAAAAAAGAAGAGAACTAAGTGACTGCTTACCACTCCTTCACACAAATCCAGGACGATTTACGTGCCGGCAGGATCAGTTGCAGGCAGCTGGTAAGTAATTATCTTGCCCAAATCGATGCCCGCCCAGAGATCAACGCCTTTTTGGAAGTTTTCCGCGGAGAAGCGTTAGCCGCAGCCGATCGGTCGGATGCCCGCATCGCAAAGGGCGATTGGGGTAGGCTAACGGGCATGGTCATTGGCATCAAAGACAATATCGCTTACAAAGGGCACCGTTTTAGTGCCTCTTCGCGTATCCTGGAAGGCTTTGAGTCGTTGTTCTCCGCTACCATTGTTGATCGGCTACTCGCCGAAGATGCCCTAATCATCGGCCGTCTGAACTGCGACGAATTTGCGATGGGCTCTTCGAACGAAAATTCCGCTTTTGGACCTGTACTCAATCCCCTCGATTTAACACGTGTGCCCGGTGGATCTTCGGGAGGTTCGGCCGCTGCTGTTGCTGCCGGCTTCTGCCATGCCAGCTTGGGAACCGATACTGGCGGATCCATCCGACAGCCAGCAAGTTATTGTGGCTTGGTAGGGCTAAAACCTACGTATGGTAGAGTTTCGCGTTACGGCCTGATTGCTTTTGGTTCGAGTTTCGATCAAGCTGGTCCACTTACGCATACCGTAGAAGACAGCGCCCTTTTACTTGAAATTATGGCAGGAGCCGACCCGCATGACGGCACCTGTTCAACCCAAGAGGTTCCTGCGTATTTACCACTCAAAAGTGAAAAGAAATACAGATTTGCTTTGATTAAAGAGCTGCTCAGTGGTGAAGGAATCGACCCAGAGCTGTTCGCCTCTTTTCAAGCCAAAATTGAAGCACTTAAAGGTCAAGGACATGATTTTGTCGAAGTAAGCTTTCCCTATCTTCCGTACACCATCCCTGCCTATTACATATTGGCCACGGCCGAGGCATCTTCCAATTTATCGCGCTACACTGGTGTGTTGTATGGCAAGCGCAGCGAAAAGACAACCGATCTAGAATCAGCTTTCAAGCGCTCAAGAACCGAAGGTTTCGGACCGGAGGTAAAGAGAAGGATCATGATGGGCACCTTTGTGTTGAGTGAAGGCTATTACGACGCCTATTATGGAAGAGGGCAGAAGGTAAGGCGAATATTAAGAGACAAAACCGCTGAAATATTGCAAACTGCCGACGCCATTTTGTTGCCTACCACTACCGGAGTGGCATTTAAGTATGGTGAAAAGAGCAGCGACCCTATCCAGATGTATTTGGAAGACATCTTCACCGTTTTGGCCAACCTAACGGGAATGCCAGCCATTTCGGTGCCTTTTGCCAAGAACTCAGATGGAATGCCATTTGGTATTCAGCTCATCGGCTCTGCCTTCGAAGAGTCAGCCTTGCTTAACATGGCTACGCTTTTCGAGTCAAAGGCCTGACGCTTTTTGTCGATTTTTCGGCAATAGATTTTTATGCCTCGCGTTTGGCACCTATATTTAATAGCATTTTAATGCAAATCCGCATGAAACGACTGCTTTTGCTCTTAGGGATATTTCCACTACTGCTGCAGCCGGCTTTTGGCCAGACCTCTCCTGCTGTAACTACTGCTGAGTTCGACGCCGAGAACGAGCTCATCATTAGTGCGCTGGATAGCCTCACCAACTTGACTTTCTTCGACTTAAAAAAAAGAGCTTATACCCAGAAAAAACTCAATAAATATGGGTTTAGGCCGGGCGATGTTCCTACCTATCCTGATTCAATCTACGACTTTCGAATCAACCACATTGAATCGCCCATGAAACTCGCCTACAACGAACATGTAAAGGGATTCATTGATTTGTACGCAGTTCGAAGACGTGGCCTCACGGAAAGAGCCATGGGATTGGCCAACTATTACTTCCCCATTTTTGAGGAAGTTCTCGAAAAACATAATCTTCCTCATCAGCTAAAATACCTCGCAATAGTTGAGTCGGCATTAAATCCCGTTGCCGTTAGCCGAGCAGGTGCAACAGGCCTATGGCAGTTCATGTATGGCACTGGTAAAATGTATGGGCTCAAAGTAAATTTCTACATCGACGAGCGGCGCGACCCTTACTTGGCAACCGAAGCTGCTGCCCGTTACTTAAAGGATTTGTACAACATTTACGACGATTGGTTGCTGGCCTTAGCCGCTTACAATTGTGGCCCCGGAAATTTAAACCGTGCCATTCGTAAATCGGGAGGCAAACGCAACTATTGGGAACTGATGCCCTATTTGCCGAAAGAAACACGCGGTTATGTTCCCGCATTTATAGGTGTAACCTATGTAATGAACTACAGCGCCGAACATAATCTGTATCCGACACCGCTCATCACACTTCCCGAAGAAACAGATACGGTTATTGTTCAAGGTCCGGTAAATACTCAATATTTCAGTCAAGTGCTCGGCATAGCACACGAACAAATGACTTTGTTGAACCCTCAACTCAAGCAACAGTTTATTCCCAGAAGTCTTGATAGATATGTACTTCGTTTGCCAGCTTCCTACATACCGCAATTTGAAAAACAACGCGAAACCATTTTCGCGTATTTGAATCCTCCAGTGCCTGCAACACCCGTTGACAGTACCACTGTGAATGATACCGATAGCACAAGTAGCTTGCTTGCCTTAGCAAGTGAACAGCCAGAACCAGAAATAGAAAAAGTACGCCACAAAGTCAAAAAAGGCCAAACCCTACGGCAAATCGCGACTAAATACCAAGTTAGCGTAAGTGATATCAAAGAATGGAATCATCTCAGCAGCAATACCCTGCGAATTGGGCAAAGTTTAGTGATTCACAAAACTACAGGTGGAGCCGAAGCTCCTCAACTTGCGAAGGCAGAAACTAGCTCGAAAAAAGCTAGCGGGAAAAACAAGTACTACACTGTTAAAAGAGGTGATACACTTTGGTCTATTTCACAAAAATATGCCGACGTATCAGTCGATAAAATTCGGAAGACCAATGGCCTCCGTAAAAACGATGCCATCAAGCCAGGTCAAAAACTTAAAATTCCGGTAGGATGATGCGC
This sequence comes from Chitinophaga pinensis, assembly GCA_943369355.1. Taxonomy (GTDB): domain Bacteria; phylum Bacteroidota; class Bacteroidia; order UBA7662; family UBA7662; genus UBA7662. The sequence continues at coordinate 84,108 of CALRMX020000002.1, forward strand.
GTACTTGTACTGCTGTTCTTGATTTTAACCGCTTGTTCACAACCCGAATCCAAAACCTTACCTACCGCAATTGCTTCGCCTGGCGATTTAGTTGTGGTGGCCGACAAGCAGGTTTGGAATGGCTTAACGGGAGACGCGCTTCGTAAAACATTTTCTTCCGAACAGCCCGGTCTACCGCAATCGGAGCCATGGTTTCGGATGATTCACTTCGAAGAAGGCAAATTTAACGGCATAAGTCAACGTTACCGAAGCATATTACTGGTCACCACACTCGATAACGATTCTAAAACTTCGCGTTATATCAAAGATTTGTTGGGCGAAAAGAAATATGCCGAAGAGCTCACCGACTCCACCTTGTTGTTTATTCAAAGCAAAGACCGCTGGGCAAAAGGTCAGCAGGTGCTTTACCTCATAGGGAAAGATGAAAAAAGCCTCGCGCGTGCTATAGCCATGCGAAGTGAAAGCCTGTTAACACTTTTGAATCGTTCTGAGCTCGACAGGATGATTGCCAGCGTCAAAAACGGACCCAGAAATAAAAAAGCGGAAAAGGAATTGAACGATAAAATGCGGTTGAAACTAGCCATTCCTGCCGATTATCAACTTCGCATGGTGCGGCCCGACTTTTTCTGGATCACACGCGAATTTGATGAAAGAATCATGAATGTATTTGGCACCCTAGCCGAATACAAAAGTCAGGAACAGTTTTTAGCTTCAAGTATTTTAGCCTTTAGGGATAGTACTACCAAGGTGAACATTCCCGGCCCTACCCCCGGCTCGTGGTACACTACTGAATATCAAGTAAGCGTAGACACACAGGCTATGGTATTTGGTGATCAATATGCCTTAAAAATGCGAGGGCTTTGGCGGGTTGAAAACGACTTCATGGGTGGCCCATTTATCCATACTACCCTTTACGACGCCGCCAATAACCGTTTGATTTACCTAGAAGGCTTTGTATACTATCCCAAAGAAAAGAAGCGCGAATTACTGCGTGAAGTAGAAGGCATAATCGCATCTTTGGAGCTCTGAATTTGATCTGACAATGAATATTTTGGTAATTGGAGGCGGTGGCCGTGAGCATGCCTTTACTTGGAAATTAAAACAGAGCCCGCTCTGCAATCAGCTCTTCGTTGCCCCTGGTAATGCGGGAACTTCAAGTATCGCCATGAATGTTGCCATCAATCCGAACGATCATAGTCTGTTGAAGGCATTTGTTGTTGACCATCAGATTGAGATGGTACTTGTAGGCCCTGAAGATCCTTTGGTGAACGGACTGGCAGATTTTTTTGCGGGTGATCCCCAACTCAAAGATGTATATTTTATTGGCCCGAAAACAGCAGGTGCGCGACTAGAAGGCTCAAAAGATTTCGCTAAGCAGTTTATGCTCCGCCACAAAATACCTACCGCTAGCTACCGCACTTTTACCCGCAGCACGCTAGAAGAAGGAATTGCCTATTTAAAAGATCACAGCCTACCAATCGTGCTCAAGGCCGACGGGCTAGCTGCTGGAAAAGGAGTGGTTATTTGCGAAAATCATGAACATGCCATAGCGGAATTTAGGGCGATGGTGCAGGACCTAAAATTTGGAGAAGCCAGTAGCAGAGTTGTTATTGAAAGCTTCTTGCATGGCATCGAACTCTCGGTTTTTGTGCTCACAGATGGAGCGAGCTATGTAATTCTTCCCGAAGCCAAAGACTATAAACGAATTGGTGAAGGCGATACAGGCTTAAACACGGGGGGTATGGGAGCCATTAGCCCAGTACCTTTTGCCGACAAGCACTTCATGCAAAAAGTGGAAGAACGAATCGTAATTCCAACCATTCAAGGTTTTAAGAAAGAGAACTTCGATTACAAAGGTTTTGTATTTATTGGTTTGATGAAAGTAGGTGACGACCCCTATGTCATTGAGTACAATGTACGCATGGGTGATCCTGAAACTGAAGTTGTGCTGCCGAGAATAAAAAATGATCTCGTGGATGTATTGCTGCATTGTGCAACTGGCGACCTCGATCAGCTTGAATTGCAAATAAGTGCTGAGTCTGCAACCACAATTATGTTGGTAGCAGGAGGTTATCCAGGAGATTATACGAAAGGAGATTTGATTACGGGCTTGGAACAAGTTGAGGACAGTATCGTCTTTCAAGCAGGCACCAAACTATCCGGACCAAATATAGTCACCAACGGAGGTCGAGTAATGGCCATTACCTCATTGGCCGAAAATCATAATGCCGCATTGGCCAAAAGTTTTGCCAATGCAAAAAGAATCAGCTACAACGGGAAATACTACCGAAGAGACATTGGCTTCGACTTATAACTCAACGAATCTTTGAGGTCATTGGATTTCGAAGTCCTTCATAGCCTGTGAGCGACATACGCACAGCACCAACCAAAATATTGGCTTTAATCTCCAGTGGGATTTTATTGGCATCGTCAGAAACGTAGACAATTAAGTCCTCATCGCTCTTGAAAACCCTGCCTTTCATGACCACAGGCATAAACTTCATCACTTTGTAGGTGCCTGTTTCGGTTTTGAGGGTAAAACGCCCTAAAAACTTGAACTTAAAGTTGTGAAGCTCATCCAAAAACATGGGCACTTCGAAAATATCTCCCTTCTGGGCATTCGTAAAATCAATGGTACGTGCGTAATAAAATGATGAAACAATGTCTTGAACGCCCAATGGCACTTTGTGCTCAACACCTTTGGTGGTAACCTTCTTTTGGTAGTGATCAAATTGGTAGAAGTCCTTAAATACATAGCCACCTTCGTATACATCGCGGGCAAAGGCCCATGGCATTATCGCCTCTTTGTCGATATAACTTTCATAGGTATCTCTAACCTTATAAAACCAGTCAAAACTATTAATTGAACGTCCCGTTGCCACAATGTGCCAGCAGTCTTTATTGGCCATACGTACAGTGCCTTCCTTGATACGCAACTCACCAATCCCGGCATTTATAAAACCATAGTGTAAACGAAACTTCAACACCTCACCAGGCTGGAAGGCTGTATTGTTTACCTTTCGAAAACGTACTGTTGAGCTATCACCACCCGAATCGGCTTCTTGTGCTCCACTTGTAGGTAAATCAGCTGAGCCCACTAACAGTAGAATCAGTAGAGCTATAACTTTTTTCATAAACACGGTTTGGTTCGGGTAGTCAAGCATTATGCCAATCGCAAAAGTAACAATTGAGTGGTATCCACTAAAATACAAAAACAGTACGTAAGGGTATATTAACTTTGCAATACCCATCAACTGGGCAACTCTATGCAAATCAACCTTCCTGAGACCAATAAACCCAGGCTGGTCATTGTAGGTGCTGGCTTTGCTGGCCTTATTCTAGCCCGAAACATTAATCCAGAGCACTACCAGGTTGTTTTGCTCGATCGGCACAACTACCATACATTTCAGCCCTTATTGTATCAAGTGGCCACCGGTGGTCTCGAACCGGGTTCCATCGCGCATCCACTCCGAAAGTTCATCAAAAGGAGACCCCATGTTATACTCAGAATTGCCGAGGTAACCGCAATCAACAGCGAAGCCAAAGAACTAAGAACCAGCATAGGGGTAATACGTTACGATAAACTCATTTTAGCTGTAGGTAGTAAAACCAACTTTTTTGGACATCCTACCCTGCCCGAAACGGCCATGCGCATGAAAACCATACCGCAAGCGCTCGATTTGAGAAGTTGGATATTGCAGCACTTTGAAGAAGCGCTACTGACCAGTGATATTGAAGAACGTCAACGGCACATCAGCTTTGTGGTAGTTGGTGGGGGTCCAACTGGGGTTGAAACAGCAGGAGCCCTGGGTGAGCTCAAGAAGCATGTTTTACCCAAAGATTATCCCGAGCTGGATATCCGCAGGATGGAGATTCACTTGCTAGAGGCTGGCCCTCGGGTTTTGGCAGGGATGTCGGAACAGGCTTCCGAAAAAGCACTAAAATTTTTGAAGGAACTCGACGTACAAGTTTGGCTCAACGCACCTGTGGCCGACTACAATGGCAACGATGCCGTATTGAAAAGTGGCAAAGTGATACCTACCAAAACACTCATCTGGACCGCCGGTGTTGTAGGTGCTCTTCCCGAAGGTCTGCCAGAAAATACCATCGGTAAAGGTGGCCGGTTAAAAGTTGATTCGTTCAATCGAGTTGAAGGTGTTGATGGGCTGTATGCTCTTGGTGACGTGTGTTTTATGGCCCAAGAAGATTATCCCAATGGCCACCCGATGGTTGCACCAGTTGCCATTCAAATGGCCAAAAGATTATCAGATAATCTCAATCGAGAAGCCGAAGGACGCCGCTTGCGTGAGTTTCATTATTTCGACAAAGGCAGTATGGCAACGATTGGGCGCAACCGCGCGGTGGTTGATCTACACAAAATCAGGTTTCAAGGCTTTTTCGCTTGGTTTGTTTGGATGTTTGTACACCTTATGTCGATTGTGGGTTTTAGGAATCGAATGGTAGTTTTTGTGGATTGGTTTTGGAATTACCTGAGTTACGACCGTGCGCTCAGACTAATTATACGGCCTTTCAAGCGATGAAAAAGCTCCTCATTATTATCGTAATGTACGGCATGCTCGCTATCAGCTGCAGTGCAAATAGGGTCTATTTGCCTCGTTGGTTACACGATAAAATATTAAAAGCCGAACGAAGTGCCGACAGTTATACCGAAGTATGGGCATATCGCTACAAAAGGCAAACCGTTTACCTTTTCCTCCCGGGCTGCTGCGATAAGTTCAGTGAATTATACAACGAAAAAGGCGACTTGATGTGTTTGCCTTCGGGAGGAATCACGGGTAGAGGAGACGGCAGATGCAACGATTTTTTCAAAAAACGGAAAGACGGGCATTTGCTTTGGAAGCCACAAAGAACGCCCATTGATTAACGCACGGCACAGGCTAGTGTAGCCAAATAGCTAGGCCTTCCCGTTACGGCATCTAAAGCCCGTGCGCAGGCTTCTAGTGTAGCACCGGTCGTAAGTACATCATCTACAAGCAATACACGGGCCCCACTCTTCAACTGTTTAGAAGCAGCGAAAGCTTCCGCCACATTTTCCCAACGTTCAAGTCGACCTTTCCTGGTTTGAGTAGCGGTAGCTTTCACGCGTTCGAGCAAGTTAGGCACTACCTGAATGCCCATGGCTTCGCCCACACCCTTTGCAATCCACTCACTTTGGTTGTAGCCTCTCAATCGTAATTTCTCCCAATGAAGTGGTACCGGCGCCACCAGCTCTACTTCTCGAAAACGGTACGACGTACGAAGCTCCTCGCCAAAATTAAAACCGAGATAATGGCCAAGTTCTTTGGCGCCGTTATACTTTAATTGGTGCAAACTGCGTTGCACCATGCCCGACTTCGTAAAAAAAAGAAAAGAAGTGACTGCACCTGCCTGGTAGCGCCCGGCAAAAAGCTGCTCCAGTGGATTGCCAACCATATCGTGAAAGGCCGTTCGAGGCAATCTGAACTGGCAAGGTTGACACAACATTCGCTCGTGGCGCAACAAATTCCGACCACAGGCTGGACACAGTCTAGGAAAAAAAATGTCGGCCAAAGCGTGAACTAGAGCATGCATATGTTGCAAGCTAAGCCGCAGCTGTCACTTAATCTTTATTTTTGCAGGGTTCCGAAAAAACTTGCGTGAAATAAAACAAGAACTATGAAAAAATGGATACTAACTGCCCTCTGTTTAGGGGCAGTGTGGATGAGTGAGTCAATACAGGCACAAAGCTCCGATAAGCGTGTTCTGTTTAGCGTAGAAGGTCGTTCGGTTAGCGTCGACGAGTTTCTGACCGTCTACAACAAAAACAACTACAGTCAGCAAAAGCCTACAGCGAGCGATATGAAAGAATATCTCGACCTGTACGTGCGCTTCAAGCTCAAGGTGAACGAAGCATATCAGCAGGGTCTTGATACGAGTGAAAAGTTCAAAAAGGAGCTCGACAACTACCGTAATCAGTTGGCGCAACCCTATTTGCGTGACAAAGAAACCTCTCAGGCTTTGGTGAAAGAAGCTTATGATCGTATGCTCGAAGAGGTAAAAGCCAGCCACATTATGGTCCGAGTTGCGGAAAATGCATCACCAAAGGACTCAGCCGCTGCCTTCAAAAAAATTCAAGGCATCTACCAGCGTTTGCAAAAAGGTGAAGACTTCAACCAACTTGCTGCTCAGGCTTCGGAAGACCCGTCGGCCGCTGAAAACCAAGGTGATCTCGGCTTTTTTGGAGCTTTCAGGATGATTTACGCCTTCGAAGACCAAGCCTACAAAACAACGGTAGGGCAGTATACCAAACCTTTTCGTACGCAATTTGGCTATCATATTCTCAAAGTGCATGCACGCCGACCAGCGCAAGGTGAAATCCGTGCGGCCCATTTGATGCTGCTTACTCGCAATACCGATAGTGATTCAATACGCGAAAACACGCGCAAACGAATCATGGAAATCCATAAAAAAATAAAAAGCGGTGAAAGCTTCGAGGCATTAGTAGCTCAATACAGTGAGGACCCCAGCACACAACAACAAGGAGGTGTTTTGCCTTGGTTTGGCACCGGAAGAATGGTTCCGATGTTTGAAGCAACTGCATTTGCACTTGCCAACGATGGTGACATCTCTGAACCAGTACAAACGCCTTATGGTTGGCACATCATCAAGCGTATTGAACGAAGAGGCCTGCCACCTTTCGAAAAAATGAAAGCAGAGATTGAGGCAAAAATTGCTCGCGATGCCCGCGCCAACCTCAACAAAAGCAATCTAATCGCAAAATTGAAAACCGAATACAGCTTCAAAGAAGATGCTGCGGCTCGTCAGCAAGTATTCAGTAAAGTAGTTGACAGCCTGTTTACCCAAGGCAAATGGAAAGCCGACAGTATCTGGAAAAAGAATGCCGTGGTTTTCAGCTTTGCCGACAAAAAAATGATGCAATCGGATTTGGCGAAATACCTACAAGCCAATCAATATGGAAGTTCAGGTAGTGACGTTGGAATTTATTTGCTCAAAACATACAACCGTTGGGTAGAAGAAACCATATTGGCCTACGAGGATAGCCGCTTGGAGCAGAAGTATCCCGAATTTAAAGCGCTTTTGCAGGAATATCGCGAAGGCATTTTATTATTCGACCTTACCGACCAATTGGTATGGTCAAAAGCCGTAAACGACACGGATGGACTAAAAAGCTGGTTTGAAGCAAACCAAAACAACTATCTCTGGAAAGAACGTGCTGATGTAACCATCTACCAATTTGCCAACGCCGAGCAAGCAGCAAAAGGTCGCAAAATGTTGGGTAAAAAAGGCACTACCGACGACGTGATAGCCACAACCTTGAATGAATCAAACCCGCTTAACGTAAAAATAAGCAGCGGCAAGTTCGAAAAAGGTGTTCAGGAAGTGGTAGACAAAACCGAATGGAAAGTAGGACTAAGCAAAAATATCGAGCAAAACGGTTCGGTATACATGGTAAAGGTCAATGCAATTTTGCCTCCTGGGCCAAAGGCACTCACTGAGATACGCGGATTGGCTACAAGCGATTATCAGAATTATCTAGAGAAAAGCTGGATAGAAAGCTTGCAAAAGCGCTATAAGGTTGTAATCAACCAAGAAACGCTCAATAGCATACTACCTAAATAAGTGAAACTCGTTTACCCGCTCCTAATTGGCAGTATCATGCTGAGTAGTTGTCAATGGTTTGGCAACGATAGGCCGGATAGCGCCATTGCGCGGGTAAACGAGACCTATTTGTATCGAGCAAACCTTGCAGGTTTGGTTCCCGAAGGTACCGATGCCGACGATAGTATTAAACTCGTTCAGGCATTTGTAGATAATTGGATAAGAGATCAGCTTTTGCTTGATGAGGCAAACCGCAAGTTGTCGGCAAAAAACAAGGATTTTCAAGCCAAACTAGATGATTATCGCAAATCTTTACTCATCTACACCCTCGAAGATCAGGTGGTAAGTGGCGAGATGGATACTGCTGTTGATGAAAAACTAATTGCTACTTTCTTCGATTTGAATAAGGATCAGTTCACTTTGCGTGACCCCATTTTCAAAGGCAGATATGTCAAAATAGAAAATTCGGCTCCTAAAAAGGACGATCTTCGCAATCTGATGCGCTCAAGTAGAAACAAAGATTTGAAAAATCTTCAGGAATACTGTTTGCAATATGCAGTGAACTATCACTTGAACGATAGTAGTTGGTTTTACAGCGAAGAAGTAATGCGCAGTATGCCACGTGAACTAATGAGCAAAATGCAGCTTGAGAATCGAAACGCCCTACAAGAAGTGGAAGATGAGCAGTATCTTTATCTTGCCATTGCGCGCGACTTCAGAGATGTGGGTGCAGAGCCACCAATTGACCTAGAAAGAAACAATATCCGCGACTTAATTCTGTTACAAAGGCGACAACAAACGATATCGAGGTTTGTAGAAGAGCTGTATCAAAAAGCGGAAGAAGATAAAAAATTTGAAAAGTACCCATGAGTAGGATGAGTGGAGTGGTGTTGTTCGTGCTGTTCTCGGCAATGGCTTATGCACAACCACCTAAAGGAAAAATGATCGACGGAGTAGTCGCTGTAGTGGGTGATAAAATAATACTCAAGTCAGAAGTAGAGGGTGAATACGCAAACTACCTGCAGCAAGAAGGCAACAAACCGTCTGAAGAAGCTCGTTGCCTGATTGTGGACCAAATGCTGACCACCAAGCTGATGCTCCGTCAAGCTGAGCTCGACTCCATTGAGGTAAGTGAAGAGGAAGTAAATCAACAACTCGACCGTCGTGTACGCTACTTCATTTCTATGATTGGTGGAGCCGAAAAACTCGAAGAGTTTTATGGCAAGTCGATTCCCGAAATTAAAGACGAATTCCGATCAAATATCAAAGAGCAGATACTTGCCCAAAAAATGCAAGAGCAAATTACGTCGAAAGTGGCCATTTCACCCGCTGAGGTGAAGGCATACTTTGGGCGTATTCCTGAAGACAGCATACCCTTCTTTCCGGCTGAGGTAGAAATAGGTCAAATCATCATTTTTCCAGAAGTTGATGAGGCTACAAAAGAATTTACTATCGACAAGCTGAACAGCATACGAGACCGCGTGCTGAAAGGTGAAAAATTTTCGACATTGGCTGTATTGTATAGTCAAGATCCCGGTTCAGCGCAGGCTGGTGGCGACCTCGGTTTTTTCGGACGAGGCGAAATGGTTCCCGAGTTTGAGGGCGTTGCTTTTAAACTCAAGCCTGGAGAAGTAAGTCCGGTGATTCGCACCAAATACGGTTACCATATCCTGCAACTCATCGAGCGTCGAGGCGATCGGGTGAACTGTAGACATATCCTGATTAAACCACCCGTTAGTTCGGCAGAGCTCGAACGTGCCCGGTTAAGGCTCGACACGATAAGCAAGCAGCTTAATGCGGGTGTAATGACATTTCCCGAAGCTGTTCGTAAGTATACCATGGACGATGAAAGCAAGCAAAACAGCGGTATGGTGATGAATCAAAATACCGGAGGAAATAGCTTTACGATCGAACAGTTGACCCCGGATATGTACTTTCAAATCGATAAGCTGGAGCCCGGCCAATATTCAGCACCATCGGTGTATGCATCTCAGGGCGGAGATCGTGGATGGCGTATTTATTACTTAAAGAGCAGAACAACCGCACACCGCGCTAGTCTCGATACCGACTACGATAAAATTCAACAAGCAGCTCTAAATCTCAAAAAGATTGAAAAGCTACAAGACTGGTTCATGAAAACCCGTTCCAAAACCTATGTAAAGGTTGAAGCTGAATTTGCCGATTGTCCTAGTTTATCCCGCTGGAAATAAAACAAGGCAGTTGCGCCTGCGTTCATTTCACGTATTTTACAAACCCAAAGAGAATTTTTCATGTCGATGAACTTTACTTCCGATGCTGCTGCTGTCGACGCCCTAGCCGGCCGTTACCAGGAAATCCGAAATGAAATTGGGAAAGTGATCCTCGGTCAGGATGAAGTATTGAAGTCGGTGCTTATTTCCATCTTCAGCAACGGTCACTGCTTACTGGTAGGGGTGCCGGGCTTGGCGAAAACGTTATTGGTACAAACCATCGGTCAAGTACTTGACTTGAGTTTTAGCCGTATCCAATTCACTCCCGACTTAATGCCAAGTGATATCACGGGATCGGAAGTTCTCGATGATCAGCGCAACTTTCGATTCATCAAGGGGCCTTTGTTTTCGAATATTGTTCTCGCCGACGAAATTAACCGTACCCCTCCCAAAACACAGAGTGCTTTGCTTGAAGCAATGCAAGAGCGTCAGGTTACAGTTGCCGGACAACGTTATCCGCTACCTGCTCCCTTTTTCGTACTGGCCACTCAAAATCCCATCGAGCAAGAAGGTACCTATCCATTGCCCGAAGCACAACTCGACCGCTTTATGTTCAACATTTGGCTCGACTACCCAGCCTTTGAAGATGAGGTGAAAATTGTGAAGCAAACCACCACCGACTACCAGTTACCCGTCGACAAAAAAATCACGGCCGAAGAGATTCTCTACTTCCAACAACTGGTAAGGAGAATACCGGTGGCCGACAATGTGCTGGAGTATGCTGTCAAATTGGCAAACAAAACCCGTCCAGGCGGCCAATTTGCCACGAAGGAAACCAACCAATATCTTAGCTGGGGTGCTGGTCCACGGGCTTCACAATATTTAACTATTGGCGCGAAGTGTCATGCGGCATTAAACAATAAGTACTCACCCGACATAGAAGATGTGAAAGCAGTGGCCATTCCGATACTTCGACATAGGGTTGTAGCGAATTACAAAGCAGAAGCCGAGGGGATGAAAGTAGATCAAATCCTAAAAAGTTTATTTTAGGTTTACGATATGGCATCTCAATTGACAAATCCTGCCAAAACCATCAAACGATGTATATAATTCTCATGATCGCCATTATGGCAGCCAGTTGGGCTGTCGGCGCCCGATTCAAGAGCCGTTTCAACAAGTACGCGGCAACCCCACTTTCGAGTGGTCTTTCTGGTCAGGAGATTGCTGAAAAAATGCTCCGTGACCACGACATTCTCGACGTTAAAATTATTTCTACCGAAGGTCAACTCACCGACCACTACAACCCGGCCAATAAAACTGTAAATCTAAGTCACGATGTGTTTTATGGTCGTTCGGTTGCGGCTGCGGCTGTTGCTGCCCACGAGGTAGGCCACGCAGTTCAACATGCGCGTGCTTACAGCTGGCTTCAGTTCAGATCTGCCATGGTTCCCGCGTTGAGCATATCTTCACGTTTTATGCCTTGGGTATTGTTAGGCGGTGTGCTCATGATCAACACTTTTCCTAACCTGTTGCTATTGGGTATTGTGATGTTCGCTTTGACTACCCTTTTCAGCTTTGTAACCTTACCGGTTGAATTTGACGCAAGTAAACGTGCACTAGCTTGGTTGAACACTTCGAATGTAACCAGCAACCAGCAACACGGCATGGCAAAAGACGCTTTGAATTGGGCGGCTATGACCTATGTAATTGCCGCTTTATCGTCGCTGGCAACATTGCTGTATTATGTCATGATTTACATGGGACGTCGCGACTAAGCTGCGACTTTGAATGAATTAGGGGCCTCGGCCCCTTTTTTTATGCCTTTACAACTCTTTTAGATTTCCCCAAGAAGATACAAGACGCAATTGGCAATCGTGCTAACTTTGTAGCGATAAAATGCTACGCACCCCAGATTTTATACGGCGAATTTCCACCTCGATTGCTTGGGGCGATTACGATCAGCCGGAGCCAGTAGTTTATTTGACCTTCGACGACGGTCCAATACCTGAGGTGACCCCTTGGGTACTCGATCAACTTAAAAAATACAATGCGAAGGCAACGTTTTTCTGCGTCGGCAATAACGTCATCAATCATCCAGAGGTATATAAACGCATTCTGGAGGAAGGACACAGCACAGGTAACCATACCTATGACCATCGCGACGGATGGAAAACAGGTAACCTAACCTATTACAAAAGTGTGCTAAACTGCTCCGATGTTGTACAAAGCGATATGTTTAGGCCACCCTATGGCAGAGTAACCCCTCGCCAGTTACGTGCCATCAAAAAAAGATATAAGATCATCCTTTGGAGCATCTTGAGTCAGGATTACGACAGCTCCAAAACTCCCGAAAAGTGTATTAGCAACGTGGTTTCTAAAGTTCGTAATGGCGATATAATCGTGTTCCACGACAGCTTAAAAGCTTGGGGGAATCTCGAAAAGTCATTGCCAGTTGTTCTCGATTTTTTAAAAACATCGGGTTATCGCTGTTTAGCTCTCTGATATGTTGTTGACCGATACCCACACCCATCTTTACAGCAAAAGTTTTGACACCGATCGTGACGAGATGGTTCAACGTGCCCTGGCTGCTGGAGTAGAACTACTTCTACTTCCCAATATCGACCAGTACTCTATTGAACCCATGCTGGAACTTGCTGATAGGTACCCAGAGCATTGTTTGCCCATGATGGGTTTGCACCCGGGCTCGGTAGAAGACGATTATTTAGAGCAACTGGAGTTGCATCGGGCCTGGTTGAATAAACGGCCATTTATTGCTGTGGGCGAGATTGGTATAGATTTATACTGGCGACAAGACAACCTAAAGGCTCAAGAAGAAGCATTTCTTACGCAAGTAAGTTGGGCAATAGAATTAGACTTACCCATTGTAATTCATTCCCGTGAAAGTTGTAGTTTAATTCTCGATCTCCTGGAGGGGATAAACGTACCTGGAGTTTTTCATTGTTTTACAGGTACTGCTGAAGAAGCTGAGCGAATAACTAAAAAGGGAATGTACTTAGGAATAGGTGGAGTAATTACCTACAAAGCAAACGAAACGTTACGGGAGGTGGTGAAGCAAGTTCCCTTGGAGCGGATCCTGCTCGAGACCGATAGTCCCTATTTACCTCCCGTGCCTTACCGTGGAAAAAGAAACGAAAGCAGCTATTTACCCTTGGTTGCCGAACAGCTTTGTACACTTTACAACAAAGGCATGCCGGAGCTTGCAGAAATAACAACCAACAATGCCAAAACTCTATTTCGGTTATGAATCAAACCCGACTTCTCCTGATTTACACCGGTGGTACCATAGGTATGATCAAAGACAACTTAACTGGGGAGTTAAGACCGTTTGATTTAGCTCAAATACTTGAGCAAGTACCTGAAATAAGTACATTTCGTTATCAGCTCGACGCCATTACCTTCGACAAGCCCATTGATTCGAGCGATATGCAACCAGCCATTTGGAGTAAGCTGGCCGGTATTGTTGCGAACAATTACGAAGATTACGACGGTTTTATCGTCTTGCACGGTTCCGACACCATGGCCTATACGGCAAGTGCACTGAGTTTCATGCTTCAAGGCCTAGCGAAGCCCGTGATTTTAACCGGCTCACAACTTCCCATTGGTCATGTTCGAACCGATGCCAAAGAAAATCTCATTACCAGCATCGAGATTGCCGCTGCACAGTTGGAAGGACGACCTAGAGTTCCGGAGGTTTGTATTTATTTCGATTATCATTTGTACAGAGGCAACCGAGCTATTAAATACAACTCGGAGAAATTTGAAGCGTTCCATTCACCGAATTTCCCATTGCTCGCTGAAGCAGGTATTCGAATTACGTATTTCGATAATAACATCCTGCCATACCCGAACAAACCATTTACCCCTTTTCTTGAACTCAATGCACGTGTAGGAAGCTTGAAGCTTTTTCCCGGTTTGCGGCCCGCATTTATGCAGGCCGTGCTCTCGGATCCCGACATGGATGTGCTTGTTTTAGAGGGTTTTGGGTCTGGAAATGGCCCAACCGATGCCTGGTTTACGAACGCACTAGAAGCATATATTCATTCGGGCAAAACGGTGGTAGATGTAACCCAGTGTCACGGAGGCTCTGTTGATTTAGGAAAATATACTACCAGTGCACGGCTCAAGCAGATAGGTGTAGTTAGTGGTCACGACATGACCTTTGAATGTTGCACAACAAAAAGCATGTTTTTACTTGCTCGGGGTTTACGCGGAAAAGCACTCGCCGAAGAACTTGAAAAACCCCTTTGCGGGGAGTTGAAACGTGTTTCATAATTTAATGGTAACCGTTGCTGCATGTATAATTTTCGTATATTGGCACCGTTTACGAACTTAAGGAGAGGTGTCCGAGTGGTTGAAGGAGCACGCCTGGAAAGTGTGTATATCTGAAAGGGTATCGCGGGTTCGAATCCCGCTCTCTCCGCAGTGAAAAGGTGTGGCGATTGGACTGAGGTTCGTACACAAATTGAAAAGATTCGTCTTTTCGTTACACCAATACAATAGAACAAAACAAATACTACCAGAAAAAAAACTTTAAACAACAAATCCGTTATGAAAAAACTGTTCCTGGTGCTTATGGCCGTTGTACTCGGCATCACAAGTGCGGCTGTAACCTTTGCTCAAGATGCGCCTGCTTCTGACACGGCTGCCACTGAAGCCCCTGCTGCTGAAGACACAGCTGCTACTGCAGAAGGCACCGAAGAAGAAGCTGCTGCTCCTGCAGAGCAAACTTTCCACTATGTACTCAAGCAAAAGTTCATTGAAGGTGACTGGATGTGGATGAGCCCGGTATTGCTTTGTATGATCATTGGTTTGGCTATTGTAGTTGAGCGTGTTATTTACCTCAATTTAGCTTCTACCAATACCGACAAACTACTTAACAAAATTGAAGCTGCTCTCAAAAGTGGCGGAATTGATGCTGCTAAAGAAGTATGTCGTAATACCCGTGGCCCGGTTGCTAGTATCTTCTATCAAGGTCTCGATCGTTCACACGAAGGAATCGACATCGTAGAAAAATCAATCGTTTCTTACGGTTCAGTACAAATGGGCCAAATGGAACGTGGTTTGATTTGGATTTCGCTCTTTATTGCACTAGCTCCGATGCTCGGATTCATGGGTACGGTTGTGGGTATGATTCAAGCCTTTGATGCGATTGAAGCAGCTGGTGATATCAGCCCATCACTCGTAGCAGGTGGTATCAAAGTGGCCCTTTTAACTACAGTAGCGGGTCTGATCGTCGCTGTTATCCTTCAAATCTTCTACAATTACCTTGTTTCAAAGGTTGATTCATTGATCAACAGCATGGAAGATGCTTCTATTTCTTTGATTGACATTTTGGTGAAAAACCAATCTAAATAAACAATATGAGCGATCTAACCATTGACATCATGTTTTATGTGACGTATGCATTATTGGCTGCGTCCGTATTGGGAGCGATCGTATTCCCGATCGTAAACCTTGTCGGTAACCCTAAAAAGGCTAAGTCAGCACTTTTGGGAATCGGGATGGTCCTCGTCTTATTCTTTGTAAGTTATTTTATGAGTGGCTCCGAAGTTTTAGAAAGCTATACGAAATATGGCATCACTGCTGGCGTTTCTAAGATTATTGGTGCAACACTTTTGATGACTTATATACTTGGAGCATTAGCCATCGTAAGTGCTATTGCCGGAGAAGTCTACAAAGCGTTTAAATAAATCGTATGTCCAAGAAGTCGAGACCCTCACCAGAAATCAACGCAGGTTCGATGGCGGATATCGCCTTCCTGCTCTTGATATTCTTCCTGGTGACGACCACAATCGATACCGACAAGGGTATAGCCATTAAGCTTCCGCCAATGCCTGAGGAAAACCAACCTCAGCAAGACTTAAAGCTTAAGGAGCGTAACGTATTGAAGATATTGGTAAACTCAAATAACTTGTTATTGGTTGACGGTGAAATCACCGACATCAAACAACTCAAGCGCAAAACCAAAGAGTTTATTGATAATCCGGGGAAAGATGCCACTTTGGCGGAGTCACCACAGAAAGCTGTAATTTCATTGAAAAACGACCGTGGCACTTCGTACAACACTTACATTCAAGTGCACAACGAACTCAAAGCGGCTTACAATGAATTGAGAAATGCGATGGCTATGTCGAAACACGGCAAACCTTTCGACAAACTCAATGAAAACCAAAGCAAAGAAATTCAGGATTACTACCGTCAGGTTATTTCTGAAGCCGAACCTGAAGACATAGGAGGAACACAATAATGGCAAAGTTTCGTAAAAAGAATGGCAATAATCAACCGGCCATCAATACCTCGTCGCTTCCTGATATTGTATTCATGCTTTTGTTCTTCTTCATGGTAACCACCGTGATGCGCCAAACCGATCTCAAGGTAAAAGTGGTAGTGCCTCAAGCTACCGAGATTCAAAAGTTGGAGAAAAAATCGCTAGTGAGTTACATTTATATTGGCGCACCTTCTGAGAATTTCAGAGCTCAATTTGGTACGGCTCCTCGGGTTCAATTGAACGATGCCTTTGCAACTGCGAAGCAAATTCCCGAATTCATTGAAAAGGAACGCGCAGCACGTTCTGAAGCCGAAGTTCCATTTCTTACTACTTCACTCAAATGTGATCGTGATGCTAAAATGGGTCTAGTAACCGACGTAAAACAGGAACTACGTAAGGTGAACGCACTCAAAATCAACTATTCTTCGAGTCTACGTACCGAGGTTTATTGAGACAGTTTCGAGAAAATCACCCCGTTGTCGAAAGGCAACGGGGTTTTTTGTTTATAGCGTTCTAAAAACGGCTATCTTCGAACTTACAATCCCCTCCCTTGACACTCGACGAGATTAAAGCCCCAGTATCCGCAGAAATGCGGTTATTCGAAGATAAGTTCCGCCAGAGCATGCAGAGTAGGATGCCTCTGCTCGACAAAATAACACGCTATATAGTCAAGCGTAAGGGCAAGCAAATACGCCCCATGTTTGTATTCCTCACTGCACGCATGTTTGCTGAGATGAACGAATCGAGCTATAGAGGTGCAGCTTTGGTTGAACTACTGCATACCGCTACGCTCGTACACGATGATGTGGTGGATGATGCCTACGAGCGCCGTGGTTTCTTTAGCATTAATGCCCTCTGGAAAAATAAAATAGCCGTGCTGGTTGGCGATTACCTCCTGTCGAAAGGTTTATTGCTGTCGTTAGAAAATAAAGACTTTCAGCTCCTAGAAATTACGAGTGATGCAGTGAGACGCATGAGTGAGGGAGAACTTCTTCAAATCGAAAAAGCCCGTCGACTAGACATCACTGAAGAAGTGTACTTTGAAATTATCTCAAACAAAACAGCTTCCCTCATTGCGAGTTGTTGTGCCGTTGGTGCCGCTTCCGTTAAAGAAGATGCCGCAACCATTG
This sequence comes from Chitinophaga pinensis, assembly GCA_943369355.1. Taxonomy (GTDB): domain Bacteria; phylum Bacteroidota; class Bacteroidia; order UBA7662; family UBA7662; genus UBA7662. The sequence continues at coordinate 101,315 of CALRMX020000002.1, forward strand.
AACTTTGCCGTCAGTTTGGCGAAAAGGTTGGGTTGGCTTTTCAAATAAAAGACGATTTATTGGATCTCGGTGACGACGATACCGGAAAATCGAAAAATGTAGACATCAAGGAAAAAAAGATGACACTTCCTTTGATTTACGCACTTGGACAAAGCGACGAAAAAACCAAGAACTACATTATTGGATTAATAAAAAATAGCAGCGATAAACCCGCTAAAGTAGCGGAAGTAGTGCGTTTCATCCATGAGAAACAAGGTATCGCTTACGCGAACCAAGCCATGGAACGATTAAAGCATGAGGCATTTTTGCTTCTCGACCAATTTCCGGCGAACGTGTACCGTGAATCGTTACGTGAATTGGTGAAATTCACGGTTGATCGGAGAAAATAATTACTTGGCGTGGAGATAAGCCAATAAGCTATCCAAAATCTGGCGGTCGTTGGCCAGCCGAGGCACCTTATTTTGGCCTCCTAATTTTCCACGCGAACGCATCCATTCGTAAAAGGTACCCGCCTCTAATACTGTAAGCTTAGGCCTAATTAAAGCGATGTCTTTGTGCCTCTTCGCATCATAATCGCTATTCACCTTACGAATACTCTCGTCTAAAATGGTTATGAAGCGCTCTAAATCGTCGGGCTGCTTTTCAAATTCTATCAACCATTCGTGTCCTCCTTTATCTGCCGCTGTCAAAAAAACAGGCCCAGCAGTATAGTCGGTAATAGTTGCTCCTGTAGCTGTACAAGCCTCCTTTAATGCAAATTCTGCATTATCAATAATCACTTCCTCACCAAATGCATTAATAAAATGTTTGGTACGGCCGGTAATTCTAAAACGATAGGGGTCGAGCGAAGTGAACCTCACCGTATCGCCGATTAAATAGCGCCAAAGACCGCCATTTGTACTGATGATTACTGCATAGTTGGTATTGAGCTTAACTTCTTCCAAGGTCTTGGTAGGTGGGAAGGGCCCATTGAGCAATTCTGGTTCTATAAACTCGAAATAAATACCATAATCGAGCATCAGCAACATTTCGGGGCTGTTCAACGTATCTGCGATGCCAAAAAAACCTTCGGAAGCATTATAGGTCTCCAGATAATTCATTCTACCCGGTATCATGGCTTCAAACTGCTCTCGATAAGGAGTAAAACTTACCCCGCCATGTACGTACAACTCCAAATTTGGCCATACTTCATGAATATTCGACTTACCAGTATGCTCAAGTATCCATTTAAACAACACCAACGTCCAGGTAGGCACCCCACTGATGTTGGTTACGTCTTGTTGAATGGTCTCTAGACCGATACGCTCTACTTTCTCTTCCCAATTGTCGAGTAAAGCGGTACTTAACTCAGGAGTACGTATAAAATCGACCCAAAAAGGAAGGTTTTGCATCAACACAGCCGATAAATCCCCGTAGTACGACTCATTATTCAACTGACTAATCTGATGACTTCCTCCTATGGTGAGCCCTTTACCGCTAAAAATCATGGTATCGGGAAACAGATTGCAATACAAGCTCAGCAAATCCTTACCCGCTTTGTAATGGCAGTCTTCTAAAGCTTCCTGAGTAACCGGAATGAATTTAGATCGATCGTTGGTGGTTCCCGATGATTTTGCGAACCATTTCACCTCAGAACTCCACAAAACATACTGTTCGCCGCGCATTATGCGGTCAATCCAAGGTTGTAAATCTTCGTAGGTCGAAACCGGAACCCGCTTACTGAATTCTTCAGCTGTTCGTATGTCGGCATAACCATATTGTGATCCCCAAATGGTATTGCGTGCACTGTACAGCAACTTGCGTCGCACTTCATCTTGCACCTCATGCGGGTACTTCATAAAAAGCTCAATCTGATGAATGCGCTTTTTCATGAACCAGGCGATGAGCGAATTGAGTACCGACATTAATCGAGCACTTTACGTTTCAACTCAAAGTTTTTTCCGAGATAAAGCTTTCGTACTTGCTCATCTTCGGCTAGTTCTTCGGCCTTACCCGATTTTAGTATTTTTCCTTCGAAGAGCAGATACGCTTTATCGGTTATGCTCAAAGTTTCGTTGACGTTGTGGTCGGTGATAAGGATACCGATGTTCTTTTTCTTCAAACCAAAAATGATACTTTGAATGTCTTCCACCGCAATAGGATCTACTCCAGCGAAGGGTTCGTCGAGAAGAATAAATTTGGGATCGACCGCCAAAGCTCGCGCAATTTCGGTCCTGCGTCGCTCGCCGCCTGAAAGTACTTCACCTGGGTTCTTCCGAACATGATTGAGATTAAACTCGTTGAGAAGTGATTCTAATTTTTCTTTTTGTTCAGCTACACTCCGATTGGTCATTTGCATCACGCTCAAAATGTTCTCTTCTACTGTAAGTTTCCGAAAAACCGAGGCTTCTTGAGGCAAATAACCTAAACCCAGCTGTGCCCTTCGGTACATCGGTTCCTTGGTTATTTCCAAATCATCGAGATATACTTGGCCTTCATCGGGTTTGATGAGCCCAACAATCATGTAAAAACTTGTGGTTTTACCGGCACCATTCGGCCCTAATAAACCCACGATCTCTCCTTGTTCAACACTGATAGAAACGTGGTTTACCACCGTTCTCTTTTTGTATCGTTTTACCAGATCGTTAGAACGAAGCAGCATGTTATTCGAATTTGATATCCTTAATATTCAGCTTGATACTGGTAACCCCCCTCCACGTATTTTCTTCAATCGTGTACGCCATATTAAAGGGTATACCCTTGCTTATCAAGTTATAATGTTCGGCTTGCCCAAAAGCGATGGCACTTAACGAAACCGAATTCTCCTGTTGTACCGAAATTTGTAGGTGGTTTTCACCTACTACGCGCACAAAGCCATTCGAGTACACATTCTTGGAACTAAATATTGGGGTCATATTACCCGGACCGAATGGCTGAAACTGCTTCAATATCCGGAAAAACCTTGGTGTGATATCGCGAAGACTAATTTCCTGTTCGATTTCTATTTGCGGTACCAGTTGGTCATCGAGTATGCTTTGGCGCACCACCTCTTCAAACTTTTCGGCAAAGGCCAAAATGTTCTCTTCCTTAATGGTGAGACCAGCGGCATATTTATGTCCGCCGAACTGATCCACTAACTCGGCACATTGCGATATGGCCTGGTGAATATCAAATCCATTCACTGAGCGCGCCGAACCTGTAAGTCGGCCTTCACTATGGCTAAATACGATGGTTGGCCTGTAGTACGCTTCAACCAGCCTCGATGCAACTATGCCAATTACACCTTTATGCCAATTGGCACCGTACACCACCGTGGTTCTTCGTTCGGCAAATCCTTCTCTATTTTCGGCCAGTTGAAACGCTTCCTTGGTAATCGTTGCGTCAACATCTCTTCGATCGGTATTGGTCTCGTTAATCACCTGAGCTCGTTCATTCGCCTCTTGCATATTGTTGCTGAGCAGCAACTCCACAGCATTTTTGGCATCGCCCATACGCCCGGCTGCATTGATGCGTGGTGCTATATTGAATACAATATCTGTAACACTCAATTCGGGCTTATCGCAACAAAGAGTGATGATGGCCTTTAACCCGTGACTGGGGTTTTCATTGAGGCGCTTCAGTCCAAAGTGCGCCAAAACCCTGTTTTCACCGAGTATCGGAACAATATCGGCAGCAATACTCACCGCCAACAAATCGAGGAACTGCAAAAGCACCTGCTGATCAAGTTGGTTTTTTTCACTAAAAGCTTGCGCCAGTTTAAAGCCAACGCCACATCCCGACAATTCTTTGAATGGATAAGGACAGTCGTGTTGCTTGGGATTTAGGATAGCAGCTGCTTCTGGCAAATCGGCTGGAAGATGGTGATCGGTGATTATCACCTGCAGACCCAGACTATTAGCATAGGCCACTTGTTCTACGGCAGTTATACCACAATCGAGTGTAATGATGAGTTTGTAGTTGTTTTCAACCGCCCAGTCGATGGCCTGCATCGATAACCCATATCCTTCTTTGTGGCGATCAGGAATGTAGTAACCTATACGTTCGTGGTAATGTTTCAAAAACTTATAAAGCAACGCAACTGCTGTAGTACCATCCACATCGTAGTCGCCATAGATGAGTATCGCTTCATTATCAGACATGGCCGTTTCTATGATATCCACGGCCTTTTGCATGTCTTTCATGAGGAAAGGATCATGCAGTTGATTCAAGTTGGGTCTGAAAAAAATACGGGCATCGGCATAGGTCGATACACCGCGAGCAATCAACAAGCGCGCAAGAACGCCGTCAATCTGCACATCTTCGGCCAGCTTGTCAACCAGTGCCTGGTCTGCTTTTGGTCTGTATACCCACCTTTTCTCCATATCAACACCTGCTTGAACCGAAGCAACATTGCTTCGAAGCGAACGAACCCTAAAGATACGATGCTTCGGCCCTCGTTGCTGACGGCACTTTCAGAAAATTAAAACTTTGCTTGAAACGCAACAAGAAAGCTTTTCGCACAATTAGCGTAATTTTGAAGCAAACATGTACCATGGCCGATACTAATCCCGCTCTTACTCCTATTTCTGCACTTGGCGAATTCGGCCTTATCCATCATCTAACACAAAACATCCGCTTGAATAATGCAGGAACGTTGCTGGGAACTGGCGACGATGCAGCCATCGTGCAAGCGAGCGAAGGAGTACAAAGCTTGATTAGCACCGATCTATTGGTAGAAGGGGTGCATTTCGACATCAGTTATACCCCGCTAACCCACCTCGGTTACAAAGCTGTGAGTGTAAATGTGAGCGATATGGCCGCAATGAACGCTGTTCCCAAACAAATAACCGTTGGGTTGGCCATCTCGAGCAAATACACGGTAGAAGCCATGGAAGAACTGTACCGAGGCATACTTGCAGCCTGTGAGCACTACCATATCGATCTGGTAGGAGGCGATACTACTTCCTCCACCTCTGGCTTATTTATTAGTATAACCATATTGGGGGAAGCTAAAGCCGACGAGATAGTAAGGCGTAAAGGAGCGCAAAAAGGCGACTTGATTTGTGTAACGGGCGATTTAGGCGGAGCATTTTTAGGCTTGAACTTACTCGAACGGGAGAAGCGTATTTACCGAGAAAGCCCAGAAGTACAACCCGATTTTGGGGATTATGACTATTTGTTGCAACGTCAACTAAAGCCCGAGGCTCGGGTTGACATGCGCGAAATATTCAAGCAACTTGGAATTAAACCAAGTTCGATGATCGATGTTTCGGATGGACTCGCCTCTGAACTGATGCACCTTTGCACACAAAACCACCTGGGTTGTAAGGTTTACGAGGAGAAATTCCCACTCGACCCCATGGCAATAAAATTGGCCTCTGAATTTAATCTCGACATCAATGTGGCCGTTTTGAATGGTGGTGAAGATTACGAGTTGCTGTTTACCGTGGCTCAAGACGACTATACCAAAATTAAGGGTCATCCCGACATCACAGTAATTGGCCACATGACCGACGAAACGGAAGGTCGCATGCTTGTTACGCGAGGCCTTCAGGCTCACGAACTACAAGCCCAAGGCTGGAACCACTTTAAAAAGTAAAAGTTACTTTTCTACAGCCGCCAAAAACTGTCCTGCAGCCATTTGTTCGGCTTGCTTTTTACTGATGTCCTTGCCGGTAGCCACTACTTGGTCGTCGACCAAAAGCTGAACGACAAATACCCGATGGCGACCTTGCTGTAAAGTTTCTGCTACATCAAAACGGATACTTTTACCGTTTCGATGACTCCATTCAACCAGTCGGCTTTTGTGATTGTTATCCGATTGCATCACCTCCTCAAAATCAACCATAGCCTTAATGATGCGTTGATTGATGAAACGCAAGGTGGCCGGATAACCGTGATCGAGGTAAAATGCGCCTATTAATGCTTCAAGTGCGTCGGCATTCATGTTCTTGGATGGCGATTGCCCTCTGGTATTCCCTGAGAAGGTAACCAGTAACTTATTCAATCCGAGTTTCCTCGACATGGCATCGAGGCTATTGGCATTCACCACGCGTGAGCGCATCTCGGTCAGGAAACCCTCATCTTTAAAAGGATACTTTTTGAACAAAATTTCGGCTATTGCCAAATCGAGAACAGCGTCACCTAAGAATTCAAGCCTTTCGTTGTTTTTACGAAATCCGGTTTCACCTTCCTTGCGTACCGACGAGTGCGTGAAAGCAAGCTCGTACAAGCTTAAGTTTTTGGGTCTTCTGCCAGTAAGTGATAATACTGCTCTGGCCAGTGGGTTGGCTGGTGGAAATAACCGATTCTGGAGGGAACGGATCACGCGAGAAGGGTTAACCTTCGTATTTCCGGAAGATCACTGAAGTATTGTGCCCACCAAAGCCAAAAGTATTACTCAAGGCAGCGCGTATCTCACGCTGTTGTGGCTTATTAAAGGTGAGATTAATCTTCGGATCAAACTGCGGATCGTCGGTAAAGTGATTGATGGTAGGCGGCACCACGCTATTCTGAATGGCAAGTACCGTTGCAATAGCTTCTACCGCTCCTGCAGCTCCAAGCAAGTGACCTGTCATCGACTTGGTTGAGCTGATGTTCATTTTATAGGCATGATTGCCAAATACAGATTGAATCGCCTTAATCTCACTGATGTCTCCCAGCGGTGTAGAAGTTCCATGCACATTTACATAGTCTACATCTTCGGGGCTCATGTGCGCATCGGCGAGCGCTGCTTTCATCACGTTGGTAGCTCCCAATCCTTCGGGATGCGGAGCGGTAATGTGGTAAGCGTCGGCACTCATGCCGCCACCTGCAACTTCAGCATATATTTTTGCGCCTCTAGCCTTGGCATGCTCGTATTCTTCGAGGATGAGGCAAGCCCCTCCTTCACCTAACAAGAAGCCATCGCGGTCGGCATCAAAAGGACGAGATGCTGTTTTGGGATCGTCGTTGCGTTCCGAAAGAGCCTTCATGGCGTTGAATCCGCCCATGCCTGCTTCGTTGATCGCTGCCTCTGATCCGCCAGTGATGAAAACATCGGCTTTACCTAATCGAATGTAGTTGAAGGCATCGATGATGGCATTGTTTGAAGAAGCACAAGCAGAAACCGTGGTATAATTCGGTCCGCGAAACCCATACTTAATCGAGATATAACCAGCACCTATGTCGGCAATCATTTTCGGAATGAAAAAAGGATTGAACCGTGGTGTTCCGTCGCCTTTGGCGAATGCCGTTACTTCTTCAAGAAAAGTAAAAAGTCCGCCGATACCTGAACCCCAAATTACTCCTGCTCGGTCGGTATTAATTTTTTCAATGTCGATGCCTGAATCGCGCATGGCCTCGTCGGCAGTAACCATGGCAAAATGAACATAAGGGTCCATTTTGCGGGCTTCTTTGCGATCCATGAAATTCTGGACATCGAAATTTTTTACTTCCGCGGCAAAACGGGTCCTGAATTTGGAAGCATCAAAATGCGTGATGAAGTCGGCGCCACTGACACCTGTCATCAGACCATTCCAGAATTCGGGAACCGTGTTGCCTATGGGTGTAAGCGCACCTAGGCCTGTTACTACTACTCGTCGTAACTGCATGCGGAAGTTTTGGGGGTTAAATTAATTAACCAGCGTGAGCCTCGAGATAGGTAATCGCGTGACCTACGGTCTGGATGTTTTCTGCTTGATCGTCTGGAATAGAGATGTTAAACTCTTTCTCGAACTCCATGATTAACTCAACGGTATCGAGTGAATCTGCTCCTAAATCGTTGGTGAAGCTGGCTTCGAGGGTTACTTCACTCTCGTCAACGCCAAGTTTGTCAACGATGATCGCTTTCACTTTTGCTGCAATGTCCGACATGTTCGTGGTTTTTGGGATGATTAAAATCTTCGGCAATATTAATGGATTCCGTACATAATGCAAACTGCCTTATCAAATAAGCACGGTTTCTACATTAATTCTGCACGTTATCGAATCATGAATTTAGTTGTTTTATACATTTGTCAGTAAGTTACTCACGTATTTGGCCCGACGCACTCTTGACTACGACCTGTCCTATGATTTTTCACTCATCGGAATTTCCAGTCAGCTGAAGCCCCATTCAGCAGCTTGGTGGATAAACAAAACGTTGGAAATTGAACTTGAATGCACCGACCCATTGGAGCTTTTGCTTCCTAAAACGGAAATTCTAGCTTGGTTTCCACGCTTTGTCTATGAAGTGAAGGATTTAGAAGCCAGCTTGTTTCTGCTTTCCAATGCAGGAACGCAAGGTTTTCTGGTTCCGGAATTTAAGGAGTTGGATTATTTTCTTCTTTTCGAAGGAGAAAGTGGTTCTTTGCTAAGTCCAGACCTGATACGCTCATTAAAAACGATAAAACTATTTCAGGCAGTGACCGAGGTGGATGTAAATCAAAAACTTCGGTCGAAAACACATTTAGTATTTTAGTATGACCCCCCCAGCCATTAGCAAACACACCAAAATTGTCGCTACCGTAGGTCCGGCTTGTTCCGATAAAGAAGTGCTCCACCGTATGATAAAAAGCGGTGTAAATGTATTCCGACTCAACTTTTCACATGCAGTGTATGACGATTTACGCAAAGTAATCGGGGCCATTCGTGAACTAAATGTTGAGTTAGGAACCAGCGTAGCCATACTTGGTGACCTCCAAGGCCCCAAGATTCGGATCGGCGAAGTACAAAACAACGGTATACAATTGCAGACAGGAGATCGCTTGAAGCTGGTCACCGAAAAAATGATTGGTAACAAGGAAAAAATCTACTTGAATTACCTTGAATTTCCCCAAGATGTAGAAGAGGGTGATCAGGTTCTTTTAGATGACGGTAAAATAAAATTTGAGGTGGTTTCAACCAATCGACTCGATGAAGTAGAAGTGGTGGTTATTCATGGTGGATTTCTGTCGTCGAAAAAAGGCGTTAACCTGCCCAATACCAAGGTGTCGCTACCTTCTTTGACCGAAAAAGACCTCAAGGATCTTGACTTCATTCTCGAGCATGACCTCGATTGGTGCGCACTTTCATTTGTGCGGACCGCAGAAGACATCATTGACTTACGGAGAAGAATCAGCGCAGCCGGTAAAAACATTCATATCGTTGCGAAAATTGAAAAGCCTGCTGCGGTGGAAGCGATTGATGCCATTATTGATGCTACCGACGGGGTAATGGTTGCTCGAGGTGACCTAGGAGTAGAATATCCGATAGAAAAGTTGCCTCTTATCCAAAAATTGATTGTGCGCAAGTGCCTCAAAGCAACAAAACCTGTAATTATCGCCACGCAAATGATGGAGTCGATGATCTCGAGTTTTATGCCTACTCGTGCTGAAGCGAACGACGTGGCGAATGCAGTGCTCGACGGTGCCGACGCCCTAATGCTTAGTGGGGAAACTTCGGTAGGACAACACCCTGTACAGGTAATTGACTATATGGTACGCATTATTCATGCAGTAGAGACCGAAGCCGACATCTATCATCGTGACAATGAAACACCGGAAGATTCTCCCACGTTCTTGAGCGATTCCTTGTGCTACATTGCCAGTAGGGCAGCCATGTACGTGAAGGCAGATGCCATCATTGGCATGACCAAATCGGGATATACTGCTTATAAGGTATCGAGCTACCGACCCAAGGCGCCAACCTATATTTTTACTCCCGACCAACAACTGCTTACCCGCATTAGCCTTGTTTGGGGGGTTCGTGCCTTTTACTACGATAAACTATCCACTACCGACGAAACCATCACCGATGTTTTGAGCATTCTTAAAGATAAAAAGTTGCTTAAAAAAGGTGATGTCGTAGTCAATACTGGCTCTATGCCTATCAAGGATAAAAGCAGGGCCAACTTCATGAAATTTTCAGTGGTCGAGTAAGCCCATTTGCTTTAAACTCAACCGAATATCGGTATTGCCGGGATGATGGAAAACCATCATCCCGGTTTGTTTTGCCCCAATGAGATGTCCGGGAGAGTCGTCGATGAACAAAGTTTCTGAGGCAAGCAGTCCATTTTCATTGGCTACAAGTTCAAATATTGCAGGATTTGGTTTTCGCAACCCAAGTTTTTGAGAATAGTATACCTTTTCGAAGTAAGGTGTTAGCTCTCGAAATCCGTGGTGCCTTTCTAGCCAATTTTCGAAGCCTTCAACGTGTAAATCGTTCGTATTGCTTAGCAAAAAAATGCGGTATCGGTCGCGCAAGGATTGAACTTCTTCTAATCGGTCGACATAAACAGGACCTAATACAGCATTCCAAGCTTCAACCAGCAAATCGAAGGGCATGGTGGCTTGTAATGCTTTTTGCCAGTGACTGAGGAATGCCTCGGTGCTTATTGCTCCCGTTTCGTAGGCGTCGAACAAGCCAGAGGCCGATAACCTGGCTTCAACTTCTTTCATGGATTCTCCGCAATATTCCTCGACTTTTCTTCGGGTAGCGTCCATGTACACATCTATGAACAATCCACCTAGGTCAAAAATTATGTTTTTAATCATGGTTGATTAGAAAAAGCATTGCAAGATAGCCCGATATGCCGTAATCTTGCAGCCTGATGAAAGCGCCCGGCTTTCTTCGGGCTCTTAGCTCAGCTGGTTAGAGCAGCAGACTCATAATCTGCGGGTCGTAGGTTCGAGCCCTACAGGGCCCACAACACCAAGAGGCATGCTTCGGTATGCCTCTTTTTTTTACTTGCTTTATCCTCAACCCTAAGGGATCTTGATTTTTTCTTTTTCGATCTTACCTACTATGTTTACAAATCACTCACTGTACCATGAACTGTCTGCTCATTTATCCTGAAATGCCCGATACCTTTTATGCTTTGAAGCATTTCGTGAAGCATGCAGGGAAAAAAGCGCCGTTTCCGCCACTGGGTCTATTAACGGTGGCAAGTATGTTGCCCGATGAGTGGACGTTACGTGTGTGTGACTGTAATGTGGAGCCACTCACCGACAATTTGCTTGATTGGGCCGACTTGGTGTTTTTGTCGGCCATGAACGTTCAAGAAGAGTCGGTAAGGGTGGTATTGAAGCAGTGTGAAAATAAAAAAGTAAAGGTGGTAGCCGGAGGCCCATTGTTCACACACGAACACGAAAGATTCAACAATGTAGATTATTTCGTATTGAATGAGGCTGAGATAACCTTGCCCTTGTTTTTGGCAGATTTTAAGGCAGGTGTGCCTCAAAAAATTTACACCAGTACAGCTTTTGCCGACATCACCACTACCCCACTGCCACGATACGACCTAGTTGACCTAGACAACTATCTATATGCGATTATTCAATACTCACGGGGCTGCCCTTATTTGTGTGATTTTTGTGATGTAACAGCGCTTTTTGGCCGGAAACCAAGGGTAAAATCACCAGATCGACTCATTGAAGAGCTCGAGCTAATACAGAAACAATCCAATTTTACCACCGTGCTTTTTGCCGATGATAATTTGATTGGAAACAAACGAGTTTTAAAGAATGATTTACTTCCTGCACTTATCGAATGGCAAAAAAAGCAGGAATACGGATTTTGGTTTGCCACCCAGGTAACCATCAATGTAGCCGACGACCCAGAGCTATTGAGCATGCTAGCTGACGCTGGATTTAGAAGTATGTTCATTGGCATTGAAACGCCTCAGGAAGACACTTTAAAAGATGCACGAAAGACACAGAATTTGAAGCGAGACGTGCTAAAAACCTTGCGTTATTTGCACGAACGTGGGTTTACCGTTTACGCAGGATTTATCATCGGCTTCGACAACGATACGCCAGCTTCTATAGAATATGTTGCTGATTTTATCCAAGAGAGCGGCATTCCTTTCCCGATAGTAAACGTACTGAAAGCTCCACCCGGGACCGAACTTTTCGACCGAATGAAAAGAGAAGGTCGATTAAGTAAGGACTTTGCATTTGAAGAAGGGGACACCAATATTCACCCTACCATGCCGCTTGAAGATTTGCTCAAGGGATTCATTCATGTGGTCAAGAAAATATATCTACAAGAAGGAACCTTCGATAGAATCAAAATTTACCTTTCGCAGCACCAATTCACTGGCTCTCCCGTAAAAATCAAGGCTAAAATCCGAGTAAAAGACGTCATTCAATTACTGAAGCTACTCTTTACTGTAGGCGTATTAAGTCAGCATCGAGCTAATTTTTGGCGAGTACTTGCCTACACCTTCCGCAATCATCGCCAATTTTTGGAGCACGGTTTATTTCTGGCACTTATGAGTGTTCAGATGCATGCACATGCGCTTCACTTGTTAGAACAAGCCCAATTGCAATTGGATGATATAGAAAGGCAGAAAAAAGTAGCTTAAGTCGGTAATTTCAAACGATATCGATGTAAATGACGATGTAAAGCTTCAAAATGTGGTGGAAAATGCGGCACTTAAGGCCCGTCAATGCTTAAATGGAATAATTATAACAGACACACGATAATGAATTGTCTACTTGTATACCCGAGCATGCCAGATTCATTTTATGCATTGAAGCATGTTGTGAAAATTGCCAATAAGAAGGCTCCTTTTCCACCATTGGGTTTATTGACAGTTGCCAGCCTATTGCCTCAAGAATGGTCACTCAGGGTGTGCGACTGCAATGTAAAACCATTGACAGATGAGCAACTCGACTGGTGCGACTTGGTGTTTTTGTCGGCCATGAATGTGCAAGAAGAGTCGGTTCGGGAAATCTTAAAACATTGTAAGTCGAAAAATGTCAAGATAGTAGCAGGAGGCCCACTATTTACACACGAACACGAGCGGTTTAGTGAGGTGGATTACTTCATCTTAAACGAAGCTGAAATTACCTTGCCTTTGTTTTTGGAGGATCTGAGATTGGGTTCCCCGCAAAAAATGTACACCACTACTGCGTTTGCCGACATCACGCAAACGCCGCTACCGAGATATGACTTGATTGATTTTGATGACTATTTCTATGCGATAATTCAATATTCGAGGGGATGCCCGTACTTATGTGACTTTTGCGATGTGACCGCACTTTTTGGTCGTAAACCACGAGTAAAAACCCCCGAGCAAATCATAGCAGAACTTGAGCTGATTCAAAAAAACTCGAATTTCTCTACGGTTTTGTTTGCCGACGACAATTTGATTGGGAACAAACGTGTTCTCAAAGCAGAACTATTGCCAGCCTTAATTGAGTGGCAAAAAAAACAGAAGTCAAGTTTTTGGTTTGCCACGCAAGTAACCATCAATGTAGTTGATGATGACGTTCTCCTAGAATTGCTAGCGGAAGCCGGATTCCGAACCTTTTTTGTGGGCATTGAAACGCCGCAAGAAGATTCGCTCAAAGATTCGCGAAAAACGCAAAATCTAAAGCGAGATTTGATGGAAGGGATACGTAAAGCCAACCAGCATGGCTTTACGATCTATGGTGGATTTATTGTTGGTTTTGATACCGACACCGAAGAGTCCTTCCAAAATGTCACGACATTTATCCAAGAGAGCGGCATCCCAATACCCATTGTAAATGTCCTAAAAGCTCCACCCGGAACCGAATTATTTGATAGGATTAAACGAGAAGGAAGGTTGACGAAAGATTTTGCCTTTGAAGAAGGTGAAACCAATATTCGTACGGTCATGCCTTTGGAAAAATTGATACAAGGCTTTACGCAGGTAGTCAAGGATATTTATATGCTTGACAAAACCTACGAGAGGTATGAGGTATACATCAAACAACACGTACTAGCAAAAACCAAAGTCAAAATAAAGTATGAGGTTCAGTTGTCGGATATTCGACAACTTTTAAAAGTGCTTTTGACCATTGGCCTATTTAGCCGCTACCGCAACTTCTTTTGGAAAGTAATGCTGTTAACGTTTAGGAACCACGGTTCTCCACTTCAATACGGTTTATATTTAGCGTTAATGGGAGTGCAAATGCATATGCATGCCCTTCATTTATTAAAACAAGCCGAGATACAGTTAGCTGAAATCGAAGAGCAAAAAAAGGTAGCTTAAAAGATTAGATTTCTCCGCTTTCATTAAAGCACTCCCCAAAAGCCAGTCCTTCACACACTAAAAAATAGCTCCCTGCGTGGAGCTATTTTCTTTATTCGGTTTCCCAATGCTCAAAAAGATGATCGATATAATCGTTTTCTTCATCCGAGATGTTAGCATCGGCCTTAATTACATTCATGCTGAGCTGTAAAAAGCGTGCCCGTTCTTCGCGGGTAGACTGCCGATAAAAGGAGTGCATCGCAGCATCAAATTCTGCAAGCAATTGTTCGTGATTGAGCTGATTCAGGCGATGTGCCTCTACTTCAATTACGCTTTGACTAAATGCAGCGTCGAATTCTACACCGAGGTATTCGTGGATCACATCGCTTTCGAGTGGCAGATGTTCGCCATCGGCGTGTGCGAGTATCATGAGCATTTTATATCCTGAGGTAATTTTGTCCATGTTGTTCTAACGACTAAGATGAAAGTATCGTTTCTGGTCGAATAAAAAAAATTGCTATTACGGTTTAAAGACTTCAATGGTCTTATTCACCTTAACCAGATCGGTAAATTTGCCTTCGTATCGGGTAGCCTTAACCAAGTGATTATCAATCCAATGGTAATTGCCCCCTCTCGGTTTGTTCATAAGTAAGCCGTGGTATTTGAATCCTCGCGACTTTAACCAAGTTTCCGTAATCTCACGTAGATTCTCGGTACGGCTGGTAAAAAAGGTAATGATGTGTCCCTCTTCAAACCACTTATTGCATATTTCCAGCGCATCTGGAAAATGAGCACAATCTTTCATTCGCTCAGGTTCTTCGTTAGGAACATCTTCGCAGATAGTTCCATCGATATCGATCAGGAAGTTTTTTATCTCTGATGGTAAAATGGGGCTGGCCTGTTTACCGCTCTCGTCGAAAGCTGCTTTCAGTTCAGGGTTAGTCATGGGCGTGTAGGATTGAGCGAAAGTGAATCGGCAGCCGCGGGAACTGCCTGCAGAAGAGTTGTTAAAAAGCGATGTCCTTTATGGGTATAGTAGGTTCTTCGTCCGAGATATACGAGTGCGATACCTCCACCAAGCATGGCGACCGAACTTACAATGGTTCGTGTGGGCAATAAAGGTTCTACATTGGCCAGCATTCCATTGATGGTCACTACACCTGGCCAGAGTACTCCTGCAGTAATCAGGGTTACTCCATTTCCAGCTAGAAACGGACGACTAACACGAATTGCGTCTACCTCGGCTATGGGCATTTTACGCCCTTCAACGATTATACTATCTTTTAAGATAAATTCTAGTTCTCCTTTTACCCAACCCAGCGCGGTATGACGAACCTTAATCTGCTCCCCTTCGTAAAAACGAAGTAATCCGCCACTCTTTTTTTGAATGGCCAGCTGACGCTGAGCGATTACATGCTGAATGCCAACCAATTGAATAAGCAAAAGCGCGAAAAAGAATAGGCGTGACGTCATGAAATGGGACTGTCGGTAAAGTTACGCTATCCATAGCATTCTAGCCTACTTATCGGTGTTTTAACGCATTTTTTACACAAAAAACGAAGCTTATCCGTATTATTAGCACATGGCAAATTCAACTACCAGCACTCCAATCGACCAATTGTTGCGGCCATTACGTTCTTTGGCCAGTCATAGCGCAACCACCGGCATCTTGCTTTTTGTCATGGCTGTAATTGCGATGCTTTGGGCAAACTCTCCCTGGTCGCACAGCTATCATGCATTGTGGGAAACACACTTTGCCATCAAAATTGGAGATTTCGGGCTCGACAAGCCACTTCACCACTGGATTAATGACGGATTGATGGCCATTTTCTTTTTTGTAGTCGGACTCGAGATAAAAAGAGAAATATTGGCCGGTGAATTGTCGAGTTGGAAAAAGAGTATCCTTCCGATAGGGGCTGCCTTGGGTGGAATGTTGGTTCCAGCCTTGCTCTATGAGGTATTCAACAGCAGTACCCGAGCGGCAGGGGGATGGGGAATACCCATGGCTACGGATATTGCGTTTTCGCTGGGACTACTTTCGCTCGTCAGCAAGCGAGTGCCCATTTCGGTGAAAATTTTCTTGACCGCCTTAGCCATTGTCGATGATCTAGGTGCCGTTTTGGTCATCGCCTTTTTTTATACCTCTAACATTTCCGTCGAGAATTTGATGATCGGAGGCGCCTTTATGCTCGTTTTAATGGGTGCCAATCGTATGGGGGTTCGGTCAACCACCTTTTACGCAATTGTAGGTATCGGTGGACTATGGCTAGCTTTTTTACTCTCGGGCATCCATGCTACCATCGCAGGCGTTTTGGCTGCACTGGCCATACCGGGGCGCACTAAACTCAACGAGTACCAATTTATGGCCAAGATGCGCGGCTTGATGAACCGATTTGAGGCCAGCGAACCCAACGGCAACCCATTTTTAACTTCTGAACAGCTGCACCTCATCGAAAAGATGAAGGTGGCCAATCTTCAAGCAGAAACTCCTTTGCAGAAGCTTGAACATGTAATGCACCCACTTATTTCGTTCGTTATCATGCCTTTGTTTGCGCTGGCTAATGCCGGTGTGGAAATTGAAGGCGAAGTGCTCGATTTACTCATTAGTCCTGTAAGCTTAGGTGTTATTGTAGGGCTAGTGGTAGGTAAGTTTATCGGTGTGGCCGGAACCAGTTGGTTGCTAGTACGATTGGGTTGGGCGCAACTACCTAAAGGTGCCGGATGGAATCATATTGTAGGCGTGGCACTTTTGGCTGGCATAGGTTTTACGATGTCGCTTTTCATAACCGAGCTTGCTCTCGAAGTTCCACTCGATCGACTTGAAGCTAAGTTGGGGATATTGGTAGCCTCGGTAATTGCAGGAGCTTTGGGCTTGTGGTATTTAAGCCGACAGCCCGAAATAAACGGGGAAGCCGAACAAAACGAACATTAACTCCCTACGGTTGCGCCCGTCGCTCTTATCTTTGTGACCATGAACGCAGAAGATATTTTCAAAAATGTGATTAGCCACGCCAAAGAGTATGGCTTCGTTTTTCCATCCAGCGAAATTTACGACGGGCTTTCGGCGGTGTACGATTATGGCCAACTAGGCGCGGAGCTCAAAAAGAACATACGCGAGTATTGGTGGAAGGCCATGGTGCAACTCAACGAGAATATTGTAGGTATTGATGCCGCCATTTTCATGCACCCTACTACCTGGAAGGCTTCGGGTCATGTGGATGCGTTCAACGACCCACTTATCGACAACAAAGACAGCAAAAAACGCTACCGTGCCGACGTACTCATTGAAGAACACGTAGCGAAAATCGAAGGAAAAATTGAGAAGGAAGTCGAAAAGGCACGTGGTAGGTTTGGGGACGCCTTTGATGAAGCTCAGTTTAGAAGTACCAACCCCAATGTGCTCCGCAACCAAGAGAAGATAGAGGCCATCAACAGCCGGTTTAAGGATGCTCTCGAAAACAACAATCTCGAAGAGGTTCGGCAAATAATCCTCGATTTAGAGATTGTTTGCCCGATAAGTGGCACCCGCAATTGGACCGAAGTGCGACAGTTTAACCTCATGTTTAGCACCGAGATGGGCTCAGTGGCTGGCGATGCGAGTAAAATTTACCTGCGACCCGAAACGGCTCAAGGCATATTCGTGAACTTTTTGAACGTGCAAAAAAGCGGAAGGATGAAGATCCCGTTTGGTATTGCCCAAACAGGTAAAGCTTTCCGAAACGAAATCGTAGCCCGCCAGTTCATCTTTAGAATGCGTGAGTTTGAACAAATGGAAATGCAGTTTTTTGTTCGGCCCGGCACCGAGATGGACTGGTACCAACTCTGGAAAGAGAAACGTATGGCGTGGCACCGCTCTTTGGGTTTCCCAGCAACAGCTTACCGCTTTCACGACCACCTCAAATTGGCGCATTATGCCAATGCGGCATGCGACATTGAATTTGAGTTTCCCTTCGGTTTCAAAGAGTTAGAAGGCATCCACAGTAGGACCGATTTTGACCTAGGAAGCCACGAACAATACAGCGGCAAAAAGTTGCGCTATTTCGATCCCGAAACCAATGAATCGTATGTTCCTTATGTGGTAGAAACTTCAGTAGGATTAGACCGTTTATTTTTGGCTGTATTGAGTCGCGCCTACCACGAGGAAAAACTCGACGACGGTACCGAACGGGTGGTGCTGCGCATACCGCCTGTTTTAGCCCCAGTGAAGGTTGCCGTACTGCCTCTCATCAAAAAAGATGGTTTGCCCGAAAAAGCGCGTGAGCTATTGGCCCAGTTGCAGCTTCGGTTCAACTGTCAGTACGACGAAAAAGACAGTATCGGCAAACGTTATCGCAGGCAGGATGCTTTGGGCACTCCGTTTTGCGTTACCATCGATCACGAAAGCCTCACCGACGGGCAAGTAACCATTCGCCATCGCGACACCATGGAGCAAGAACGCATCCCGATGAACGAAGTTGCTGTACGCATTGCTCAGTCGGTGGATATGGCTTACGCGCTTCAACAGATTCAATAAACTCGGATGTTCAAAGAACTCCTGGCCCAACCTCGTTTTGTAGCCCTGGTCTATGTGCTAGGTGGCCTAAGTCTCTTTGCGGGCTGTTGGTTAAGTCTTTGGGATCAGGACGAGTCGGCTTACGCTGCATTTGCCTGGCAGATGCTTGAAACAGGCAATTGGTTGGTTCCAGAGTTTCAGTGGAGTGAAATACACCGCAAAACACCGCTGTATTTTTGGAGTATAGCGGTATCGAATTGGGCATTAGGTTATAGCGAATGGGCCGTGCGTTTGCCAGCGCTATTGAGCGTTCTGGGTACAGCACTTTGGGTAGGCTGGCAAGGTCGACGCGCCTTTGGCCGCGAAACGGCCTTGGCTGCATCCGTACTATTACTTGCCAATTTGTTTTTATCACATCTGGTTAAAATAGCCGTAACCGATGCCATGCTCCTGTTTTTCGAGACCATGGCTGCCTTGGCCGTAATTAATTATTTCAACGACCAACAGGCAAAAGACCGGTGGTGGTTTGTGCTGGGCGTAGCCGGAGCTTTGTTGGTAAAAGGGCCTCCTGTGCTCATTCTTACCGTAGGCATGCTTGGGTTAATGGTGCTGTTTCATCCCGATCGCAAACGCCTTTTGACCTTTCATCCTTGGTTTCTTTTTCCACTGGCCGCCTTGCCACTTGTGGCCTGGGGGCGGCTTGCCTGGCTGACCGACGATGGCGTTTTTATTCGTTGGATGGTAGATTGGTATACGTTTAGAAGAGTTGGCGGTGAAGTACTCGGCCAAACTGGTCCTCCGGGGTATTACTTGCTCACTTTACTTATTGCCTTCTTGCCTTGGACGATGCTCCTGCCGAAAGCCTTTCGCGATTTAATTGTGTATTTCCGAATCCGGCAACCCGAAAAAAGTGATTTGTACCTGCTCGCATGGCTCATCAGCGGCTGGTTGATTTACGAACTTTTGAGGAGCAAATTACCGGCTTACGCCCTTGGAGCCTATCCAGCCATGGCGTTGCTGCTGGGGCGGACTGCAGTGCGTTTGCGTGACCATGCCTTCCGCAACGAGACCAGTTTGAAAATCGGAATCGGGCTCTATCTACTACTTGCTAGTGCGCTTGGTCTGGCTTTACCGCTGGCAGTTAAGCCCTTGGTTGACCCATCGGTGCTTTTGTGGGCCTGGGCGATAGCCATTTATTTTATGCTTTCGGCCATTTGGGTAGCCTTACAGGCTTGGTGGAGCCACTACAACAAGGTGGTTGGGGGAATTCTTGTGCAAACGTTTGGCTTTTTAGGGATGGCCTGGTTGATTGTACTGCCGGGGATTGAGCCACTTAGAAGTGCAACCAAACAGTTGGCTAAGACCCTCGAGGCAGAGGCACCTAAAACAGAAACCGTTTACTTCACGCGAAATTTTCAGCTCCCAACCTTACCCTATTACTTAGCTAAAGCAGGTTTCAAACGTGGCGAAGCTTACCGAACCGACGATTGGGCTCAAATTCTTAACCGACCTGAACAAGTAGTTTTGATTTTCAACGACGAAGACTGGGACACCTTCACTGCCATGAAGCTCAACTACCGCGTAGTTGCCAGTTACGACGGATGGATAAGTGACCGCGGCAGGTTTACGCATTGGTATGCGGTTTCGAATAGGTAATCAAACCATGGCTCACAGCCTAAATAGTAAGGCTAGGATCAAACGAGTTTCTTGTTTTACGAGATCAGGACGCCAATCGGCGGGAAGGTTGGTAGTGGTAAATCCGGTAGGCGAAGTCACACCACCACGACCGGCGAAGTAGGGAACACTGGAGCGTCGGTGAACGGCTTCAATTCGAAAAGTTATGCTTTGGTTGGGCATAAAATCATAGTTAACTGAACCATCCCACCCCGAAAACTGATCGCCAGGATTAGCAGTGAATGGGTATTTTCCGGCAGTGGTTGTAGGATTATTGGGATTTGGCAATGGGCTTGCTTCTCCTGTAGGTGCAAGCACCAAGTAACGGCCAGGATTGGTCATGTATCCTCCTCCGAAAGTAACAGCCATGGTTCTGTTCTTAAACCATATCCGATTGTACCCCATAATGCTGAGAAAATACTGCGCAGGCCCATTTGATCCACCTGAAGAGAAACCGCTTACACCTGCACCCTTCTCAAAACCAATATCGCCGGTAAGTGAAAACGCCATTTGACTAATACCCTTTTCGGAGTTTGAGCGGTAGTATCGATATAATAAGCTATTGTCGGAATGAAACCGAATGCGATCGGGCAAACCGGCTGCATCGGTACCATAATAGTTGTTAGTTAGTAATTTAAAGTTGTCATTCGGAACCCAGGTAATATTACCCCCAATTCCAGGCATGCTGTTAAACTTGCCATAACTTTGCCATCCATTGATAATCCACGGTTCTATTTTCAAGTATCGGTTCGGGAAGATTTGAATCCTTAGGCCATTAAAAAACCAAGGAGTATTGTCAGACGTAAAAGATGCCTGATATTCCCAGTTTTCAGCTTGATAAAAGGAGTTTAATCCAATGTAGGACATGAATAATCCAGCATCGACATTGATGCCTCGCCATATGTTGAAATGATAGCCAGCATACGCCTCACTTAAGTACCGGTAAACATCCGCTAGCTGGTATTGGCCGCGATAGGGACTTAAGTCATTACGTGGAACCACTGTAGAACGGGTGCCAAACTGAGTCATCACCCGTGCCCTAGCTCCGTCGTAATAAAAATCTCCTCCAAAATGTAAAGCAGCCAATTGTAATTCGTTGTGACGTGCCATTGCAGTACTCCCCACTACAGTATTATCAATCGGGTTGTTCAGTGAATAGTTGTAATTAATATCAAGTAGCAACGAAGGCGTAAAATACTTGCTATCCTTCCAAACGTTTTCAGTTCGTCGGTCACTACCATTCTGCCAAGTCATATCTAATCCTTCAAAAGGCTCACCTGCTGGCCCTTGAGCAGAGGCTTTTTGACTATAAAAGCTCCAAAAGAGCACAATTATCATGTAAAGAAAAGCAACAAGTATGTATTTAAAATTCATAAAATGACCTTCGAGGGTTTTGTTTCGAAGGCGTCGCAAAGCTCTGACAGGCTCAGATGATGAAAAATCAATTCGTACGCTATTCCCATAAAAAAAACATAAAGAGGCCTTCTCAAAGGGTATAATTTTATTTATTCTTTATATCGTGGCAGCTACCTTTAAACCTGCACATGAAATTAGTTGACCGTGAAAGTTCTTTAAACAAACAGCTGATATACAGCCTTTTGACATTATTTGCTGTAGTAGCTGTTTGTTATTTAATTACAGATTGGGTGGGTTACAGAGCCATCGCTCTAATTTTACTACTTGTGGTATCTATTCAAGCGATACTCTTTCGTATTGAAGTGATTATTATGATGGCGTTTAGTAGCGCTCTCATTTGGAATTTTTTTTTCATTCCCCCACGCTTTACTTTTTCTATCCGCAACGCCGAAGACGGGTTGTTGTTTCTGATGTATTTTGTAATAGCGCTATTACATGGGGTTTTCAGTCATCACTTGAAGAAGGCAGAAAAGAAAGTACAGGCTGAGGCAGAGAGCCAAAAAACCATAGCGCTTTATAACACCGTTTTGAATTCGCTTTCACACGAACTCCGTACCCCAGTTTCTACCATCATTGGCAATTCGGAGATGCTCCGCGAACGCTACAAAACGCTACAAGATGAACAGAGGCAACTGTTGCTCGACGACCTACTTCAAGCTGGTAATCGATTGCATAGGCAGCTCGAAAATTTACTAAATATGAGTCGTATTGAATCGGGAGTGATACGTCCAAAACTAGATTGGGTTGACCTGACAGAGTTATTTCATCAATTACTCAACGAGTTGGAACCTCTGCTTCGCAATAAGGTTGAACTACATCTAGTGGATTCACCTTTAATCATTAATACCGACCGTGGAATATTGGTTGAAATTCTTCGGAATTTGATTCAAAATGCTGAACAGCACGCGCACGGCTCGTCCAAAATTGTTATCAAAGCAACGTTGATCGAAAATTTCCTTGACATACGCGTAGAAGACGATGGTATAGGTGTGAGCCACCTAGATCTACCTCATTTATTTGATAAATTTTATCGCGGAAATCAAAAGCAGATTGGCGGCATTGGTTTGGGTCTCTCTATCGTAAAAGGATTCGTAGAAGCATTAGGTGGAGATATTCAAGTGTACGCTGCACTACCACATGGTGCAGGCTTTCATGTAAGTGTTCCTGCACAATTGTTTACTGCAAATGGAAATACAATCGGGTAAATATCAAGTGCTTGTTGTTGACGACGAGATACAAATTCGACGTCTACTTCAAATAAGTCTTGAAGAGCAAGGTTATTTGGTAAAACTAGCAAGTAACGGTCGTGAAGCTCTGGTAGCCGCAGGTAGTCACCCACCCGATTTAATTTTACTAGATATGGGCCTTCCTGATATACAAGGTCAACAATTGTTAAAAGAGCTGCGTGAATGGTTTCAGCGTCCAATAATTATACTTTCTGCAGTGAACGACGAAACCAATATAGTTGAGGCTTTGGATCATGGCGCAAATGATTACATCACCAAGCCTTTTAGGGTTGGTGAATTGCAAGCCAGAATACGTAATGCACTCCGAGGAAGTAATGAAATGAAAACATCGGAAATCCTAGATTTTGGAGATTTGAAAATTGACCTGCCTCAACGTATCGTTACTTTAAACGATACTGATGTAAAACTAACTGTAACCGAATATAACTTATTAATTCTGCTGGCTAAAAATGAAGGAAGGGTACTCACCCACCAGTATTTATTACGTGAAATTTGGGGTTACAGTTATGTAGAGGAAACGCAATATTTACGCGTTTTTATTGCTGCTTTGCGCAAAAAAATCGAAGTTAACCCAAATAAGCCCAAGCATATTACCACCGAAAGTGGAGTAGGGTACCGGTTTCAATAACTTTATTTTTTCTTTATACAAACCCATAAATCCTTGATTTTATTCCAACAGGCCGGAATACACCTTTGCATGCACAAATTCAAATGCAAATGTCAGCTTCTGCTAAATCAAGTCTAGAGCAACTCCTCAAAAATTATCGCAAGTTTCAACTCTCATTAAGCCCTCAACAAAATTTACTTTTTGGGTTTTTAAGCTATTCCCTCATTGGCTGGATATTTTTATGTACACCTTGGGCACAGTCAGTACAAACTTCATGGGTCGATAATTTATTTGTTGCTGTTTCAGCTATTTCAACAACTGGACTCAGCACGGTAAGTGTAGCCGACAACTATACTTTGTTTGGTGAATTCATCGTGCTTTTATTGATACAAATTGGCGGCATTGGATATATGACCTTTACCTCATTTGTGCTGCTTGCACGTAAAAGCGATTTAACCCACTGGCATCAACGCGTATTAAATGCCGAGTTTGCATTGCCAAGAGGTTTTGAAATACAAGATTTTTTACGCTCGGTAATCTTGTTCACGCTGATTGTGGAGGCCTTAGGTGCTATTCTGTTTTTTATTTTTTTCATGCAAGAAGGCTTATCAGCCCAGCACGCACTTTGGAGCAGCATATTCCACTCTGTTTCAAGTTTTTGTACCGCAGGATTTAGTCTGTACAACAACAGTTTTGAAGGCTATGTAGGCCATTTCGGGATAAATATGCTCATTACCTTCCTTTCTATTCTTGGGTCGATAGGCTTCATTGTAGTTACAGATGTTTGGCAACAAATAAGAAAGAATACATTGGGTATCACTTACACCAGCAGAGTTATTTTGAATGTCACTGGGCTATTGATGCTTTTAGGTACCATTTGGATTTATTTTTTTGAATCCAGCATCCAAGATCATCCTCATCGTTTATTGATTTCTTTTTTTCAGTCGATGTCTGCACTCACAACTGTAGGGTATAATTCCTATTCAATAGGAATACTAGGTCAATCAGTTTTGCTAATGTTGATTTTTCTCATGTTCATTGGTGCTTCACCTTCAGGTACCGGTGGTGGCTTAAAAACTACCACGCTTACCGCCCTCACTGCCTTTGTTTGGAGCCAAATTCGTAACCAAAAGGAAATTAGTTTTTTTGGAAAGAAAATACCGCAAGAAAGGTTAAAGGTGGCTAGTGCTGCTTTCATACTTTATGCTTTCCTTCTCTTTTTTGCTACCTTATTGATGAGTACCACCGAACGGCTTCCCATACACCAACTCTTTTTCGAGGCCACTTCGGCGATAGGTACAGTAGGACTAAGCATGGGTATAACAGCACAGTTAAGTACTTATGGTAAAGTAATACTTGTGTTTATCATGTTTGCAGGACGCTTAGGCTTACTTACGCTCGGTATAGCCATGATGGCACAAAAAGGTTCTTCAGTGCATGCAAAAAAAGAAGTGGATCTAGCCCTCTAACCCTTCATCAAACGCATCACTAAAACTGGAGATGTATGCCTTTAATTGACTGTATGCGCTTACACGGGTTCTAATTATTTTGTTTAGGTGCGTGGTAAATGCTACTTAGTTCAATCCTGCATAAGTATGCGCAATTTCCAAAGGTATATACCTTAGTGGTTTGCTCTTAAAATAAACAAAAGCGCCTTATCAAAACCTAGAACGAACAAAAGCCCGGAAACAACTTCGAATATGTATTTAGATGCTGATTTGGAGTATTAGCATGTTGCATTTCCGGGCTTGCGGTAGACTAAACGATGAGAAAAATATTTTATTTTCTTGTTCTACTTACGAACTATCGCCATACAGAAGTCTATTCGGATATTTTCATCTGAAAATTCCGATTTGCTTGTTCTTCTCGCAGCTTCTCGTAGGGCGAAAAATAGTTTTTATTACTTTTACCGCTCGTACTTAACACATCCGCAACATTATGCATCCTAAAAACAACGACCCGGTCTGGAAAAGGGTTCTCGTGCGTTCAGAAGTCCCCAAACAACTTGAATCACTCCAACGCCTTTCCCGAAACATCTGGTGGTCATGGAATTACGAAGCACTCGAGCTTTTCGAGTCCATCGATGCCGAGCTCTGGGAGAAATCGCAACACAACCCGGTATCTATGCTGGAAATGCTCTCATTTGAGCAATTTCAGAAACTGGTAAGCGATAAGAACTTTAATACCCGCTTGAATAAAGTCATAGCTGCTTTCGACGCTTATATGCGTGCGCCCAAAGCAGCAAAAACCCCCAAGATTGCCTATTTCTGCATGGAATATGGTTTACATTCGGTGATTAAACTCTACTCGGGTGGCCTTGGTGTACTTGCAGGCGATTACCTCAAAGAAGCCAGCGACTGCAATCACGACATGGTAGGTATTGGCCTATTGTACCGCTATGGCTACTTCAAACAAACCTTAAGCTATCACGGCGAACAGATTGCCAATTACAAAGCGCAAAAGTTCAGCTTCTTGCCGGTACAACCGGTAAAACACCCCGATGGGCAATGGGTCATGATTAATTTGCAGCTTCCGGGCCGCACCCTACACGCCAAGGTGTGGAAAATAGATGTTGGTCGTGTGCCCTTGTACTTGCTCGATACCGATCTCGACGAAAACCAAGAGCAGGACCGCATGATTAGTCACCAATTGTATGGTGGTGACTGGGAAAATCGCTTGAAACAAGAAATCCTCTTGGGCATAGGCGGCATCAAAACCCTCGACGCTTTAGGCATAAAGCCAGACGTATATCACTGCAATGAAGGCCACGCTGCATTTACAGGTCTCGAACGGGTGAAAAAATACATCCAAGAAAATTACCTCAGCTACCATCAGGCCATTGAATTGGTGAAGTCTACTTCTTTGTTCACCACGCATACACCTGTTCCAGCAGGTCACGACAGTTTCAATGAAGATTTGCTCAAAACATACCTCTACAACTACAGTGAAATATTCCAAATCAGCTGGGATAAGTTCATGGCGCTGGGCAGAGTAAACGAATATCAACACGAAGAAAATTTCAGCATGAGCCACCTTGCGGCACGTATGGCGCAAGAAGTGAATGGCGTGAGTAAAATTCACGGCGATGTATCGAAAGATATGCTCCAAGTGTTGTGGCCCGGTTACGCGAAAGACGAAATTCACATCGACTACGTGACCAACGGCGTTCACTATTATACCTGGACTTCGGTGGCCTTCCAGAAACTTTACGAAAAACATCTAGGCAAAGAGTTCCTTGCCAATCAAGCCGATGCTAGCCGGTGGAAAAAAATACACGAAGTACCCGATGCCGAAATTTGGGCTACACGTAAGGTCCTGAAAAATCGCCTCTTTGAGTCGTTGACTAAAAAGATGACCAAAGACTTGACCCTGCGCCAAGAAGCGCCAGGCAAAATTTTAAGTACTGTAAATTCCTTCGACGAAAACGCACTTACCATAGGTTTTGCTCGTCGTTTTGCGACGTACAAGCGCGCGCACCTGCTCTTCAAGAACCTGGATCGACTCAAAAAGCTCGTCAATATTCCGGGCAAACCCGTTCAGTTCGTCTTTGCCGGTAAAGCTCACCCTGCCGACAAAGGCGGTCAGGAACTCATCCGGCGCATCGTTGAAGTATCGCAAATGCCCGACTTTGCAGGCAAGGTTTTCTTTGTTGAGAACTACGACATGGCCTTAGCACGTCGTTTGGTGCATGGCGTTGACGTATGGTTGAATACCCCCACTCGTCCGCTCGAAGCTTCGGGCACTTCGGGTATGAAGGCCACCATGAATGGCGTTCTGAACCTTTCGGTACTCGATGGCTGGTGGGCTGAAGGGTATATTCCCGAAAGTGGTTGGTCGTTACCCGAAGAGAAGACCTACGAGAACGTAGACTTTCAGGACGAACTGGATGCTGAAACTTTGTACAACATCATCGAAGACCAAGTAATCCCTACCTATTTTGATCGCGACAAAAACGGCCTGCCTACGGCATGGATCAAACGCATCAAATACGCCATCAGCGACATCGCTCCTCATTTTACCATGAAGCGCATGATCGACGAGTACTACGAGAAGTTTTACCACAAACTACAAAAGCGAGGACAAAGCTTCAGTGCAAAAGAATTTGCATCCGCACGTGAACTTGCCGAATGGAAAGCCCGGGTATATTTTAATTGGGACAGCATCGACGTACTATCGGTAGATACGTTCGACTCGTTCAATAATGCCTTACAACTAGGAGAGCCTTTCCATGCTAGGATCGTTCTCGACCTCAAACAACTTTCGAAAGAAGAGGTAAGCATTGAAGTTGTTTTGGCCGAAAAAGTAGGTGAGAACGACGAGCGTAAGGTGCTCTTCCGCGAAGAAATGAAGGCAGCCAAAAACGATGGCACCCGCGTTTTGTACGAATGTAGAATTCCGATGAAGAATTCTGGGGTGTTCGATTACGGCTTCCGAATATCTCCTAAAAGCAAATTACTCGCTTACAAACACGACTTGAATTTAGTTCGTTGGATTTGAATGCAATTCGTCGAGAAAATAAGGCTCCTTCGGGGGCCTTTTTTCATTTTTGGACTATTGAACAACGCAGCATTGCGAGTGAATAGTCCATTGAAAATGGTGATCGGTATTGGCAGACCTACTGCGACAGCTGGTAATACTATTTGTCAGTAGCTATGACTTCGCAAAACTTGGCGTGCATGCTTTCGATAAATAATTCAACGTCCAAAAACAATCATTATCCAATAAATACCCGCATTTTTTAAATAACTGAAAATTCATCCCACAACCAAAACTAAGTCGATTGTCATACATAAGTCATGGTAGGCTAAAAAAAATGTCTCATTAATTTAGGCCCATGCCAAAACAGCTTACCGGAAAAAACGTATATTACAAACGGCATTTAAAATCAAAAACCATGAACGATCTGATCTCGAATGTCCTCATCAAAGCGCGTAAGCGCCGGAAGTCTGTTGCAGTGATTAAAAGGTATCTCTTTTTGAAATACCGGATTCGCGTATCAGACGATGTTCTACTCCGCCGTTTGCAACAAGCATAAGTCGTTGCATTCGAAAACATGGGCCTCTTAGGAGGCCCTTTTTTATACCCAGAAAAGCAACAGCAGTCCTAAAATTGCCGGAACAGCCTGCACAAAAAAGATAGTGCGCTGTACGCTAAAGGCACCGTAAACACCGGCAGCAGTAACACAGGTAAAAAAGAACAGCAACACCTGGCGGGCCACAAAAGGATCGGGTAGCAGGCTTCCCCAAATTAAACCGGCAGCTAAGAAGCCGTTGTATAGGCCCTGATTAGCCGCCAATGCTCTGGTTCGGATAAAAAAATCGTCGCCTTGTTTGCGAAACAAGCGTGGACCAACCGTAGTCCAAGCAAACATTTCAAACCAAAGAAAAAACAGATGAAGCGCAGCCACCAAGGCAGCGATTAAAATTACAGCATTCGACATGGCATACTCTTTTCTTCAAGTTACAACCGAATTTTAGAATAATGATCGGTAAAGGCAGAATTAACTTTCCTAGAATTTGCCTTGCCTTTATATTCGTAATATGCGTTTCGCCCTTTATCTGTTTATTCTTCTGCTGCCCAATTTCACAAGTGCCCAAACCGACAGTCTCTCTTTCGACCTTCAGGGTCATCGGGGTTGTCGTGGCTTGATGCCCGAAAATACGATTCCGGCCATGCTCAAAGCCCTTGATTTAGGGGTGCAAACCTTGGAGTTAGACGTAGTGATTAGTGCCGACAAACAAGTGGTGGTATCGCACGAACCTTGGATCAATGCAGATATTTGCTTGGACACCACTGGCAGCGACTTAAGCAACAGCAAGGCCAAACAGCTGAACATATATCGGATGCGTTATGCCGAAATTCAACAATATGACTGTGGTAGCCGCAAATTCGGCCGTTTCCCCGAACAAGAAAAGCTGCCTGTTTTTAAACCCTTGCTAAGCGATTTGATAGAAGTTTGTGAGCGATATAGTCGCGAGCGAAAACTGCCCCCAGTTCGCTACAATATCGAGATAAAAAGCAGCCCACAAGGCGACAACAAAGATCATCCAGCACCTGAAGAGTTTGTTGCCTTGGTGATGGCCACCATCAACCGTTATGGTATCGCTTCCCGTACCACCATTCAAAGTTTCGACCTACGCCCGCTTCAATTGCTCAACAAACAAAACGCAAATGTCACGCTAGCCTTTCTTACTGAAAGTGAAGACGACCTAGAAAGTGTGGTTGAGGAACTGGGATTTATCCCCGATATTTTCAGTCCGGCATTTAAGTTAGTCGACCGCCAACTGGTTAGTGCATGCCGCAAGCAAAACGTACGCATTATTCCGTGGACGGTGAATGAGGTAGATCAAATGGAAAAGCTGATAAAAATGGGCGTTGATGGGCTTATTACCGATTATCCCGATCGGGCTTTGCCACTCCTCAAACGGCCAACCGAAAATTAATGCGCTGATATAAGGCCGTCTCGATAAAAAGCTTAATTTTGTGCGGCAAATAGCACTATTTGCCGATGTTAGATTTTTCCCAAAAGTTCGTGGGTGAGGCCCTTACCTACGACGACGTACTACTCGTCCCGGCCTATTCCGAAGTCCTTCCCCGCGACGTCGATATTTCATCACGTCTCACCCGCAACATTCGTGTAAATGTGCCTATCGTTTCGGCGGCTATGGATACCGTTACCGAATCGGATTTAGCCATCGCCATGGCGCAAGAGGGAGGTATTGGCATGTTGCACAAAAACATGAGCATCGAAGCGCAAGCCCGCGAAGTTCGGAAAGTAAAACGCTCCGAAAGTGGCTTAATCGTCGATCCCATCACCCTGCATCCCGAGGCAACCTTGAGCGAAGCCCTTGAGCTGATGAAAGAGAACCGCATTGGCGGTATTCCTATTGTAGATCAGGACCGCAAATTGGTGGGCATACTCACCAACCGCGATCTTCGCTTTGAAAAAGATACCAAACGCCCGATTTCGGAAGTGATGAGCAGCGGTCAGCTCGTCACTGCTCGCGAAGGCACCTCACTGAAAGAAGCTGAAGGCATCTTGCAGCAGCATAAAATTGAAAAATTACCGGTAGTAGATGCGGCAAACCGTCTCATTGGGCTCATCACCTACCGCGACATCCTCAAACTGAAAGACTACCCACGTGCAAACAAAGACCGCTTGGGCCGTTTGCGTGTAGGTGCAGCTGTAGGCGTTACTGCCGACATGCTCGAGCGCGTGGGAGCCTTAGTTGCCGCAGGGGTCGACGTGATTACCATCGACACTGCACACGGTCATTCGGCGGGTGTAATCAATGCCCTGAAGCAGGCCAAAGCAGCCTTTCCTGAGCTCGACGTGATTGTTGGCAACATTGCCACCGGAGCAGCGGCCAAAGCCCTTGCCGATGCCGGGGCCGATGCTGTGAAAGTGGGTGTTGGTCCGGGTTCCATTTGTACCACTCGGGTAGTAGCCGGTGTGGGTGTTCCCCAGCTCACGGCCATCTACGAAGTGGCTCAAGCACTGAAAGGAACTGGAGTACCCTTGATAGCCGACGGTGGTATACGTTATACTGGCGACATTGTGAAAGCTTTGGCCGCAGGTGCCGGCACCATCATGGCCGGAAGCCTATTTGCAGGGGTGGAAGAGTCGCCTGGTGAGACCATCATTTTTGAAGGCCGCAAGTTCAAGTCTTACCGCGGCATGGGATCGATTGAAGCCATGAAAGAAGGCTCGAAGGACCGTTATTTTCAAGACACCGAAGACGAAATCAAAAAACTGGTACCCGAAGGTATCGTGGGTCGTGTGCCCTACAAAGGCAAATTGGCCGAGGTGATGTATCAATATATTGGCGGTTTACGTGCCGGAATGGGTTACGTTGGTGCCCTCAATATGGACATGTTGCAAGAGGCGCGTTTTGTACGCATCACCAATAGCGGCATACGCGAAAGTCACCCACACGGCATCACCATCACCAAGGAAGCACCCAATTACACCCGATAACGCCCATGCAAGAACGTATCGACGCCCTCCGCCAAGAAGCAGCAAGCTTCGCTATCACCAATGCCGAAACTCTTGAGGCATACCGCCTGCAGTTTATGAGCAAAAAATCGGTGCTCAACGAGCTGTTTGAGGAGTTTAAAGCCATTGCTGGCGACCAAAAGCGTTTGTACGGCCAACCGTTGAATCAGCTCAAACAATTCATCGAAGCCCGCTTCCACGAACAAAAAGAACTGCTCGAAAATGCCCAGCTAGATGGCGGCAGTGAACTTGACCTCACCCTGCCCCCGCAGCCCATGGCGCTGGGTAGCCGACACCCGATCAGCATCATTCGGCAGGAGATAGTCGGCTTTTTCGAGCGGCTAGGCTTCAACATTAGCGAAGGACACGAAATTGTTGACGACTGGCACAACTTCGGCGCACTTAATTTTGAAGAAGACCACCCTGCGCGCGATATGCAGGATACCTTTTTTGTGCAGTCGAACCCCGATATCTTATTGCGTACCCACACCTCTACCGTACAGGTGAAAGAGATGCAATTGGGCAACCTACCCATTCGCACTATTAGTCCGGGCAGGGTCTACCGCAACGAAACCGTTTCGGCCCGTTCGCACATGCAGTTTCATCAAATCGAAGGGCTGTACATCGATACCCACGTTTCGTTCGCCGACCTCCGCCAAACGCTCTACCTCTTTGCCCGACACCTGTTTGGCGAAGATGTTCGTATTCGTTTCCGTCCCAGTTACTTCCCCTTTACCGAACCCAGCGCCGAGATGGACGTGAGCTGCTTCATTTGTGGCGGCGAAGGCTGTAACATTTGTAAACAAACCGGCTGGGTAGAAATCTTGGGCTGCGGAATGGTTGACCCTAATGTGTTGGAAAATTGTGGTATCGACCCAAAAAAGTACAGCGGTTACGCCTTCGGACTAGGTTTAGAGCGTATGGCCATGCTCAAGTACCAGATTAAAGACATCCGTTTGTTTTACGAAAACGACCTGCGCTTTCTGAAGCAGTTCGGCAGCGTACCTCCTACCCGATGAGCCATACTATTAAAACCATCGCCATAATCGGCGCCGGAACCATGGGCAGCGGCATCGCACAAGTTTGTGCCCAAGCTGGTTTCACTACGCTATTGTACGATTTGCAGCCCGAAATGCTCGTGAAAGCTAAAAAAGGCATTGGCAGCTCGCTGAGTAAAGCAGTAGAAAAAGGTTTAATCACGGCCGAAGCACAGCAGGCCACGCTAGAACGCATCCATTTTACCGACCAATTCGAAACCTTGGTGGCCGACCTCTGTATAGAAGCCATTGTAGAGCGACTGGAACCTAAAGTAGACCTCTTTCAACGATTGGAGGCCCAAAATAAAGCGGAGACCATTCTGGCTACCAATACCTCCTCGATTCCAGTTACGCGCATTGCCGCAGGATGTACGAGGCCGGGGCAGGTAGCGGGTATGCACTTTTTTAATCCGGCGCAACTCATGAAGTTGGTAGAAATCATCAGCGGTGCCGCGACCTTACCCGCAGTGGCCGACCATTTGTACGATTTAGCTGTTCAATTGGGTAAAAAACCCGTACATGCCAAAGACGCACCGGGGTTCATCGTAAATCGGGTTGCACGGCATTATTATGTCGAAAGCCTGAAATTGCTCGAAGAGGGCGTTGCCGATTTAGAAACCATCGATAGACTGATGGAAAGTCGTGGTTTTAAGATGGGGCCCTTTCGGTTGATGGACTTGATTGGCGTGGATACTAACTTTGCCGTAACAAGTAGTATGTTTGCTTCGTTTCATTACGATCCCAAGTTCCGACCCAGCCGCATTCAGCAGCAGAAAGTCGATGCTGGGCATCACGGACGTAAAACAGGACAAGGATTTTATGCGTATCCTAAAGAATAGCCGCCCCATATTGCTGCTGTTGTTGCTGCTTGGCTCTGCCTGTCGTAACGATAGCTCCGAGTTTGTGCCCGACGTATTGGTCGATTTAACGCTCAACCTCAACAATCCGAGCTACCAGGCCATTAATGTGGTGGGCGGCATTCTATTTTTACCCGAGCAAGGATATAAAGGCATCAGTATCTTCAGGCGCGATGTAGGTGAGTTTAAGGCGGTAGACATGACCTGTAGTTACCGCCCCCTGGAAGAATGCCACCGCGTAAGTCTTGATTCGGCAACATTTCAACTAAAATGCGGCTGTTGCGATTCACGCTTCAGTTTTGAAGGGCAGATCCTCAATGGCCCAGCTTCTTTGCCCTTAAAGGAATACCGAACCACCTATTCCCCCTCTACCAATACTTTGCAAATCAGCAATTAAGCGGGATACATGTTAAAATAACCTATGAATAAAGTGCTATTCATCAGGATTTTTTACATTCGTTCACCAAAACCCCGCTATGAAAACCTTAAAGAAAATTGGCCTCATTCTCTTAGGCCTCGTCCTCGTAATGGCCGTAATCGGCTTTTTACTCGATTCTAAGCTTCGCGTTGAAGCTACAGGCGAAACCGCTGGTAGTCCTGAACTCGTGTTTGAGCAAGTAGCCAATTTCAAAAATTGGGACAATTGGTCGAGCTGGCACGCCATGGACACGGCCATGAAAAAGGAATATTTCGGTGATCCACTCAACGTGGGTCACGGCTATTCGTGGACCTCTGAAAACAGCCAAGTGGGCCATGGAAACATGAAAATTATCGAGCTTGAAGCCAATAAAATGGTGAAATCGGAGATGTACCTCATGGGCGATACCAAGCCTGCCATTTCGACTTTCGTGCTCGAAACGACCGAACAAGGAGGAACCAAAATCAATTGGTCGGCCGACTTTGATCTCGGCAACAATCCCTTTGGCAGAATTTTCGGTCAACTTATCCTGCCATCGATGATTAAAAAAGACTTTGAAAAAGGACTGAGCAAGCTCAAAGAAGTTACCGAAGCTCAAGCAGCCGCCACGGCCGTAAAAATCGATGAAATCACTACCGAGCCGATGTCGTATGTATTTATCTCTTACGAAGGTCCGAACGATCAGCCTACCATCGACAGCAAGATGAGCGCCATGTTTACCGAACTGGATCAATACATTGCCGCCAACAAAGCCACCAATGCTGGTCCTTACTTTGCCCATTGGCACCACTGGACCGATACCTTGGTGCGTTTCGATGTTTGTGTACCGGTAGATAAAGCGCTCAAAGGCACCAAAACCATTAAATTTGCACAGCTTAATGCGATGCCTGCCTACAAAGTGGAAGTTCTTGGTGATTTTGGGAATACCTACGAGGCGCACATGGCCATCGACGCTCATGCACAAAAAAAGGGTGTTAAAACAGCCGATCCCATGGAAATGTACTTCACCGACCCAGAAAAAGAGCCCGACACCTCCAAGTGGGTCAGCTGGGTGGTGTATCCTATTTTACCCTAACTATATCCCTGATTACGCTTCAAAGCCGCCCGAACAAGGCGGCTTTTTATTTTGACTAAACCACTGGTCATTGAACTAGCAGCTCATTGCTCGGCAGACTAGCGTTTCCAGGGATCCTGAAATTTAGGGTCGTTACTCAAAGCTGTATCGGTAAGCGTATTCAAAAATGCCAGTAGCGCATCTTTTTGTGCTTGTGTAAAGTTCATCACACGCACATTGCCTTGCGGGTCGCGTAGCGGGGGGCTCAAATTGGGGTGGTTTTGTACGCCGTTGCTGTAATGATCAATCACTTGCGCTAAGGTCGAAAAACGGCCGTCGTGCATATAAGGAGCTTGGAGTGCCACGTTACGGAGCGAACCCGATTTGAAGGTGCCCACCAATTGAGGCACATTGTTTACCCCACCCACACCCGCATCGGTGGTGGTGGCATCTAAACCGTTATTGCGAGGACCTGGAGCGATATGCGCATCGGTACCGTGACAAGGTGCACAATTGCCAGGAGCATTAAAAATGGCTTTACCTTGATTTTCTTGTGCTGTAAAGTTGGGAAAAGGATCGCCCGTATTGGCCACCTGAGCCCTGCCTTCGTCGTATTTACTCCGGTAACTTACCAGTGAACGTACGTATTGAGCCAATGCGCGACTAATTCGCTGGCTGTTGATGGCCGTATCGCCAAACGCATTGCTGAAAAGGGTCGCATAAAACGCCTTTTCCCGTACGCGACCAATAAGTTCATCGATGGTGAGTCCCATTTCGGTTTGATCTTGAATGGGCATGAGCACTTGATCTTCGAGTGTGGCGGCTCGTTCGTCCCAGAAAAACCTGCGGTTGGCGTAATAACGGGCATTGACTAGGGTCATAGAATGACGACCGGTGAGTCCACCCGCGAAACCGAGGCTCTTCACCAACGGATCGCTAAATCCCTTCGAGCTTTGGTGGCAGCTGGCACAAGCTACGGTGCGGTTGAGGCTCAAGTTGCGGTCGAAAAACAGCACCCTTCCTAAGGTTGCGCCTTGGTCGGTAATAGGGTTATTGGCGGGGGTATTGTCGGCTCCTACCGCCAAAATATGCGCCGGTATAGGCTGGTTGGCGTAGTTGTATGGGGTAGCTGGCAAATTGAGCTCAGCAAAGGGGTCGGTTGGGTTGGTAGGAACAGTGGGGTTATTGCTACCGGTTTCGTCTTTTTGGCAGGAGGCCAGTACCAACAGTACTGCACTCAAGAGGAGGATTTTCTTCATGGCGTTCGGGTTTTGAGAAGTATAGACGCCGTGTGTTTGGTTTACTTGCGGCTACTCAGATAAAAAATTCATTAAAACGGGTGCGGCCCACCGGGAGGGGGCGGCCCACCGGGAGGGGGCGGTCCACCGGGAGGGGGCGGTCCACCGGGGCCACGGCCTCCAAAAAACGGAAGTAGGGCTTCCATCAGTTCGTCGAAATGAGTCAGTTGATCGGGCCTACAAAGCGCTCGTATTTCATCGAAATGAGCATACGTTGCCGCATAATACGCTTGCCGGTTCGCCGAAATGGCCTGTTCGATTCCAATTTTCATGGCTGTGCTTGCCGCATCATCGCTCAAAAGGGCAAAATAAGCACGGCGCAAATCGGTCAGCTCGTCGTTGAGCCGGTGGCTGGCTTCCCGATGTCTTTCTATCGACTGCCACAGCCGTTCTTGTTGGCCTTTGTCGAGCTGGAGCTTGCCGATAATGATGTCTTCAGGTCGAGTTCGGGGATGTGGTCCTCGTTCTTGAACTGCGCCCGACCGATTGGTCTGCCAGAGTACATAGCCCAAGGTGGTCAGGTTGAGCAGGAGCAGGGCCAGCACCACGAGTGTAAGTAGACGTTCGCGGGTCATGGTCATTCGTATAGGTTGGTTTCTTGCAGCATATACGTGCCGGCCACAGCCTTCAAATCATTGGTAGGAGACGCTTCCCGTTGTCGCAGCAGCATCACATTGAGGAGGAATAAACCTGCTATACTGGCGGCAACAGCCCACAATACAGGCTTGCGCACCGTTTGCAGCGTTTGCAACCGTTGCATGAATCGATCTTCGAACCCGACTGGAAGCGCCTTCTGTTCGGGTAAAGCATCCAGCACCTGCCGTACGAATAAATCGCCTGGGGTGTTCTCCATGTCCATATGGGGTTTTGACGTCATAAGTTGGATTTACTTGCGGTTAGGAAAATTTTCTTCGTAATACTTTTGCAGCATACGCCTCAGCTGCTGGCGGGCACGAAAAACCAACGACTCGAGGGCATTGCGGCTGAGCTCCAGGGTAGCTGCTGCCTCGTCGTAGCTTAGCCCTTCTTCTTGGGTGAGTAAAAAAGCAAGACGCTGATTGTGTGGCAACCGACTCAGCGCCTGTTGCAGCAACTCGGCGAGCCAAGCCCGATCGTAACGGTCGGCTTCGGCAGCTGCTGGGGGCAAGTCGAGACGGGGCAGCTCATCGTCGAGGCGGTAGAGCGACTCGGTAGGCGCCTGCCGCTTTTCGCGCTGGTTGTAGCGCCAGCGGTCGTAGATGCGGTTGGTTGCCAGGCGATACAGCCAGGTAGCGAGCGACGACTCTTCCCTGAACCGATCTATCCGGGTACAAGCCAGCAGTAGCACATCGTGGAGCAGCTCTTCGGCATCTTCGGGGCCAAAGCCCGCTCGCATTATTAGGCGGTGCAGGCGAGGACCGTAGGCGCGCAGCAACTCGCGTTGCGCAGCCCTATCGTGCCGGCGTAGGCCAGCGAGAAGTTCTTTATCGGTCAAAGCACCACATTGTGGGCGGAAATTAGAAAAATGCCTGCGAATTGCCGCAAGTGCAGCGGCAAGAAATAAATACACAAAAGTGATTAGCTTCGTGTCATGCAAGGTCCTATCGGTGTTTTCGACTCAGGTTACGGTGGTCTTACGGTACTTCGTTCGCTCGTGGATGTTTTGCCGCAGTACGACTACGTCTACCTCGGCGACAACGCTCGTGTGCCCTACGGCACGCGATCGTTCGAAACCGTTTACTACTATACCCTCGAATGCGTTGAGAAGCTTTTCGAACTGGGCTGCCCCCTGGTGATACTCGCCTGCAATACGGCCAGTGCCAAAGCATTGAGAAGCATCCAACAAAACGACTTGCCTCGCCTTGCTCCCGACCGGCGGGTGCTCGGGGTAATTCGCCCTACCACCGAACGGCTGGGGAGCTTGAGCAAAAGTGGTCAGGTGGGGATACTCGCCACCACAGGAACCGTTAGCTCGCGCTCGTATGTAATCGAAGCCGAAAAGTTTTTCCCAAGTCTGCACATCTTCCAGGAAGCCTGCCCCATGTGGGTTCCATTGGTCGAGAATGGTGAAGAAAACAGCGCCGGTGCCGATTTTTTTGTGCAGCAGCACCTCCAGCAATTGCTAGCACACGGCCCACAGATTGATACTTTGGTACTGGCCTGTACGCACTACCCCCTCTTGATCCCCAAAATCAAACACTACTTGCCGCCACACATGCAAGTGATCTCGCAAGGGCCGATAGTCGCCGAGCAGCTCACCGACTACCTGCAGCGCCATCCTGAAATGGAAAACCGCCTCAGCCGCGGCGGCGGGAGACGGTTTTATACCACCGACAGCGCGGAGGAGTTTGCGGCCAAAGGCAGCCGCTTTTATGGGGACAAGGTAGTGGCCGAAAAAATCGACCTCTAAACGTTATTCTTTGGTTTTTTTCGCCGCTTTTTTAGCGGTCTTTACTTCTTCAGCAGGAGTATTCGCCTCATTTTCAGTCTTTTTCTTGGCTTTGCTTGCTTTCGGCTTTTCTGCTGCTGCTGTGGCTGCTGCTGGCTCCTCGGCGGCTTCTTCCTTGCTAAAATCGAGCACTGGGCTAAGGATCTGATACCAGCGCATGAGCTTGCGCATATCGCTCAAATACACCCGTTCGGCATCGTAGTCGGGAATGAGCTTTTTGAATGCTGTCACGATCGCTTGCGGGTCGTCTTTGGCGGTATCGATGCCCGACAAATCAATTTTTTCGTCGTGGATACGTTGAAAAACGTCTTTCAACGACACCTGATCTTCGAGCGTGTACACGCTAATGTCGTCGAGTGCCGCCACGCGTGCGTTGCCCGGAATGGGCAAACGTTTGCGGCTCGCATCGATGGCTTCGACGATAAAACCCGTTTTGGAGCTGCTGATGACTTTGTAGAGACCCGGTTTGCCGGAGATGTTGACGATACCTTGCAGGTTCATACCAAAAATTTAGGGTGCCAAATTACGCAAAAAAACCGCTTTTACTCCCGAGCATAAGCGCCTGAAGGATAGAAACGATTGGTTATCTTTGCCCCGCATGAAAAAACGACACCTCATCACCGCCGCGCTGCCCTATGCCAACGGTCCGGTGCACATTGGCCACCTGGCAGGCTGCTACCTGCCCGCCGACTTGTATGTGCGCTATCTCAAAGCCCGCGGCGATGACGTGCTTTTTATTTGTGGAACCGACGAGCATGGCGTGGCCATCACCTTGAAGGCTCGGAAAGAAGGAAAAACGCCACAGGAGGTGGTAGACCAATACTATACGCTCATTCGCGATAGTTTCGCCGAATTCGGCATCGATTTCAGCCATTTTTCACGTACCTCCCGGGCTATACACCACGAAACAGCACAGGATTTCTTTTTGAAGCTGTACGACAAAGGCGACTTCACCGAAATAGAAACCGAGCAGTTTTACGACAAAGAAGCCCAGCAATTTTTGGCCGACCGATACATCGTGGGCACCTGCCCGAATTGCAAAAACGACCGTGCCTACGGCGATCAATGCGAAAACTGTGGCAGCTCACTCAGTCCCGACGAGCTCATCGAGCCCCGTTCGGCCTTGAGTGGCTCGGCACCCGTCAAGAAAAAAACGGTGAATTGGTTTTTGCCCATGGACAGGCTTGCTGAAGCCCCTGCTTTCAAAAGCTATCAGCAAAGAATTGAGGGTTGGAAGGTAAATGTAAAAGGCCAGTTCAACAGCTGGCTGCAGCAGGGACTACAGCCCCGCTCCATGACACGCGACCTCGACTGGGGCATACCTGTACCCCTCAACGCCGCTCAAGGGAAGGTGCTGTATGTGTGGTTTGATGCGCCCATCGGCTACATCTCTGCTACCAAAGAACACTTTGCCGAAAAAGGAGAACCCGACGGCTGGAAACGTTGGTGGCAAGACGAAAGCACTCGTTTGGTGCATTTTATTGGCAAAGACAATATCGTTTTCCATACGCTCATCTTCCCGATGATGCTACTCGAACATGGCGACTTTATCGTGCCCGAGCAAGTACCTGCCAACGAGTTCCTGAACCTCGAAGGCGAAAAACTATCCACCTCCCGCAACTGGGCCATTTGGCTGCACGAATACCTGCAGGAGTTCCCAGGCAAGCAAGACGAACTACGCTATACGCTCACGGCTATTGCGCCCGAAACCAAAGACAGCGACTTCACCTGGAAGGACTATCAACTGCGGGTAAATAGCGAGTTGGTGGCCATTTTCGGCAATTTTGTAAACAGGGTGATGGTGCTTGTACACAAATACTACGAAGGTGCTGTGCCCGACGGCAAGATCAAGCCCGACAGTGCCGCAAGGGCAGCGGTGCTCGATGCCATCCGCAGCCACCAGGAGGAGATGCTCACCCACCAAGCCGAATTGTTGCAGGCACTCAACGAATTCCGCTTCCGCGACGCCCAAGCCTGGATGATGAACATTGCCCGCTCGGGCAATAAGTTCTTGGCCGAAACTGAACCTTGGAAGCTCATCAAAGAAGACGAAGAAGCCGTGGGTGCTGTGCTCAACCAAGCGGTTCAAGATTGCGCCTTGCTGGCCATTGCTTGCGAACCCTTTCTGCCGTTCACCTCAGGCAGGCTCATGAAACAGTTGCGCTGGGAGTCGGAATCGCAGCTGCGCCGGGCCTTCTGGAAAGACGGCATGTTGGTACAACCCATCGAAACCGGCCACAAACTCGGCAATCCTGAGCTACTTTTCCGCAATATAGAAGACGAACAAATGGACGCACAACGCGCCAAACTCACCAAAACACCCGAAATAGTGCAAAGCCCCGAAACCAACAGCAGCCCTTTAAAAGCAGAAATACAATACGACGATTTTGCGAAACTCGACCTCCGTGTGGGTACCATCGTCGCCGCCGAAAAGGTAGAGGGCGCCGACAAGCTATTAAAATTAACTGTCGACTTAGGCTTTGAGCAGCGTACGGTTGTGAGCGGTATTGCGTTGCACTTTGCACCCGAAGCAGTGGTAGGTCAGCAAGTTACCTTATTGGCAAACCTGGCACCACGCAAGCTACGCGGCATTGTGTCGCAAGGCATGATTCTCATGGCCGAAAATGCCGAAGGAAAATTGATTTTCCTGTCTCCAGCCGATCTCACCAATCCAGGAGCGAGCATCTCCTAATAAGAACTACTTAAGCTATAACGCCGATGTGCACATGCGCTTGGCTGTGGCAATGAGCGTTTAATTTCTTGACACCTAAAGCTGCACTTTTATCCGTTTTGCACTTCACGACACCCTAAATGGGTACTTTGGAGCTAAAAACTGGTTCCGTTTTGCAAACCTTGGTTTGTGCTATATTTGTACATGCGCAATTTTCTCGTACTTGGTTTATTCCTACTCAGTGGCCCCATTTTCGGTCAAAGCCGTTATTTCAACGAAATATTCACCGCGGCCGACAGCACGACCAATGTCGTGTATGGGCAAAACCTCAGCTGGAATAACCAAAACACCACGCTGGCTTTAGATGTGTATCAACCTCAGGGTGATACGCTCGGCGTACGTCCGTTGATGGTGTTTGTGCACGGCGGTTCGTTTACTGGTGGCGTTCGCAATGATCCGTTCATGCGTGAGCTGTGCATCAGTTTTGCACGCCGCGGCTTCGTTACTGCTACCGTCAGCTACCGACTGGGTGTTGATTTGAATAATCTCACCACCCTCAACCAGGAATTTATGAAAGCCACCTTGCGCTCGATGCAAGACGTGAAGGCTGCCCTTCGGTTTTTCAGAAAAAGTGTAGCCGAAAATGGCAATCCGTACCGTATCGATACCAGCCGTATCCTACTTGGTGGTTATTCGGCAGGGGCCATCAGTAGCATCCACAGCCTTTTGCTCACCGATACCACCTTGGCCAGCCCGGTTTTGCGGCAGCTCATCAACCAACTCGGCGGATTAGAAGGCAATAGCGGCAACCCTGGCTACAGCAGCAGTGCCAAAGCCCTCTTTAGCCTTGCCGGGGCGGTGCTCGACACGGCATTGGTCACGGGCGGTGCGGTACCATCGCTGCATATCCACGGCACGGCCGATCAAACCGTTCCTTACGGCCGAGGTTTTGCCTCCGCCAATGGCTTCCCAGTGATTGAAGTGTTTGGTAGCTCGCTGCTGCACGCCCGATTGCAAAATTCAGGAGCCATCAGTACGCTCAGCACGCTGCAGCAGGTGGGCCACGATTTGGTGACGAACCCCAATACACGCGAAGCCGTTAAATTTTCTTTGGCCTTGTTTGCCTACAGCTTCATGATCGATGCCCTCGCGGTAAACGAACAAAAACTAAGTGGCATTCGCCTATACCCCAACCCTACCCGCGACGAGTTTACCTTGGAAGGTGCTCCCGAAGGCAGTACGCTTGAGCTGTATACTTTGCAAGGCAAGCTGGTTCATACACAAACGATAGGTTCGTACGAGCAACTCAACAGCCGTCTTTGGCCAGCAGGCATGTATGTAGTGCGTATTACGCACCAATCACGCAGTACGACACAACGGTTGGTGATTCGCCAATAATGCCCTTAACAAATCCAGCTCCATCAGGGCCGACCATCGATTAAGCTGCAGCGACCACAAGCTATACTTTGACCCTCAAAGGCCGCGAGGAGGTGAATAGCGCGGCTATTTTTTCCTTCTGCCTCAAAAGTCGTATTTTCGCAGCCCGCGGCCCTGTAGTTCAACGGATAGAATAGAAGTTTCCTAAACTTTAGATATGGGTTCGATTCCCGTCGGGGCTACCACAACCCTGTTAAACCTCCGTTTGACAGGGTTTTTTTATGTCGCATGCCGTTAAGCTTCTTTGGCGCCGGCTTCATGCTGAATGACCCTTCTGCTCAAAAACTGAACAGCTCTTGCTGAACATCTACCGCCTCTAGCGCTATTAACTCAAATCAATTGTATAAATTCCAATTCCGCAAAACACATACATACCGCAACCCGCTATGTCGCATAAACACCATACACCCTACTACCCCTCGTTTTTAAGGCTTGTTTTAAGCTTGACGGCCCTAGGTCTGCTAGCAGGCTGCTCTTCTGTTTTTCATCTGTTACCATCTCGCAAAGTACATGCGATCAGCTTCGAAACAACTGCCACCGATCCCGAGCTCAAGTTCATTTACCCCGACTCGGTGAATTCGCCCGAACTCGCCCAACTCAGGAGCAAATACCAACTCGATACACTCATGGCCGGCAAATCTTCTGCATTCGAAAAACAACTTGCCTTGCTGGCTTGGACCAACAGT
Source organism: Chitinophaga pinensis (assembly GCA_943369355.1). Classification (GTDB taxonomy): domain Bacteria; phylum Bacteroidota; class Bacteroidia; order UBA7662; family UBA7662; genus UBA7662. The sequence continues at coordinate 144,530 of CALRMX020000002.1, forward strand.
AGATGGGAGCACAGCGGCTCGAACATGCCCTCCGCATCGAATACCTTCACGATTTTAGAAGAAGCCCAACAAGGAAAAAAGTTTCGTTGTGTGGAATATGGCATTGTGCTCAAAAGTGTGCTTGCCGCCTACGGCTATCCAGCGAGAACGCTAGGTTTAAAAACTCGCGACGTGGAGCGAACCCGCATTGGTGCCGGACATGTACTCACCGAAGTATGGTCAGAAACCTATCAAAAATGGTATTTGCTCGATGGTCAGTTCAACATCGTGGTGGTACAAAACGGAGTTCCGTTGAATGCGGTCGAAATTCAAAAGGCCATCCAGCAGCAGGAAACTATTTCTTTTGTTGATGGTCAAGGAGAAATCGATAAAAGTAGGCGCAAAAAATACCTGAAGTTTCTTCCGCATTATTTGTACTATTTCGATTATAAGTTTGACCAGCGCGATTTACCCTATGCGCAGTTGGTGAAAGTAAATGGGAAAGGCGTTCTCATGCTCGTGCCACAAGGTGCGGCAAAGCCCACTATTTTTCAGCGGAAACACCCCATGGACTATCTCCATCACACAAATTCTTTGGCCGATTTTTACAGGAAACCGAATTCGCTTTAGCCGTTTTCTGCGTTCTCCTAATCGCAGAAATATGTAAAAGCTAAAAACAACTCAGCCTACTCGCTCAAAATGGAAAAGAATAACCAACTCGCCACGCCATTCGCTCAATCTTATTTCCATGGCACTACCGCCGAACTTAGCGTTGGCGATTTGCTGCAAATAGGATTTCCTACCAACTATGGGAATCAAACTTCACGTTATCTGTTCTTTACGGCAACACTCGATGCAGCCATTTGGGGTGCCGAATTGGCTAGCGGAAACGTGCCCGGTCGAATTTATGTGGTAGAACCAACGGGCGAGTTCGAAAACGATCCCGACCTAACCGACCAACGCTTTCCGGGCAATCCTACGCTGTCGTACCGAACAAAACACCCTTTGCGCGTATTGGGCGAAGTAGTGCATTGGCAGGGTCATCCGGCCGAACAAGTTAAATCCATGCAGGCTACCTTAGCTGAACTGCATAAAAAAGGCGTAAAATCGCTGAACGAAGAGTAGATGTGTGTTAACCAAAAAGTAAAATTGAATACTGCTCCGCTGCTTCAAAAAAAGCTGTTCAGCACATTGCCGTTTGTTTTCATGCTTTTGGTCAACTATTTCTTTTGGTATTCTCAGGAGTCAATTAATAAATCACAACCTAAAAAATGGCCTTCCTAATCAACTAGTATGTAACTTCAAATTGATTAATGTTTCTAACTTTTGTTTGAAAAAGTACTAAAATGCTTCTTTTGGGTGGCTTTGGTCAGTTTATTGGCCATTGGTTGTAAGAAAGACAATAGCTCCAGCCCTGTACCTCCGAGGAAGGAAATGTTTCATTTGCCTCAAGATGCTTACGACTTCTTCAACTATCAAGTAGGTGAACGTCGCGTGTACATTGACAGCCTCAGTGGAGAAAGGGATACACTAACATGTGTAGAGGTAGATCGGTACATTTTACGAAACATGTGGGGTGATACCTTTCTCTTTGACGAAGAAGCTTTTAAAATTAAATTTAGAAGCAGCAAAGATGGTCTCTTCTACACCTATAAATCCAAATTATTATTGTCTAATAACGGTAGAGAAGATTTTATCATTGAAGAGGCGGTAATACCATGGGGCAATTCAATTTTAGCAACATTACCATTTAATGTTGGAAAACAAATGGAAGACATTCACAGCGGTGGAACTGCCAAGGTTCAATCGTTCACTTCACAAATTACCATATCTGGTATTACTTTTCTAGATGTGTACCATCTTGCGAATAGTATTGTAAAAGGTAGAAATGGTGCAACTGTCGATTACTATTTTGCCCGAAATAAAGGGTTGGTGGCAATAAAGAACTATAAGACAAATAAATTTTGGGTACTACAAGAGGTTTTATCATTGTACTAACAATCTATGTTACTGCAGTGGAGTAAACCGATTCGTTTACACAATCTTGAACACTTTATATTGAACTTCAAGGATTTAGTGTGTCAACGAAACAGGCTCAAAAAAGTCCAAATTCTCTTAGATCAGGTGCTAGGAGCAATCCGATTCAAACACCCGAGCCCCAGCTTTAACCCAGAGTAGGTGGGGGAAATAGCTCCTAAAAATTATTGCCGAGGCTCACCGACCAACTGGGCAAGTTCAAACTCGAATAAAAGCTCTGTTGCCCGCGGAGGTAATAGCTCCTTCCAAAAATGAAAAAGCGAAACGTAGCCGTACCTACCAGATTCCACTGCCTCAAGCGCTCACCAGCAAAATTGCCCCCAAAATATTCGCCACCCAATCCAATAGCGCCGCCTACCTTCGACTCATTCAGTTTGGTAGCTTGGTGCCCGATACTGTATTCCAAAGTAATCGGCAATTGAATGAGCGAGTAGTTTCCAAAATTGGAGAACTGTAAGATAAATGCAGGCTGTGCGACTAAGCCAATACTCCTCACCTGTTCAGGCTCCCTGAGGTTGAGTCGGAAAATACCCGAAGGCATGGGCAAGTTAACCCGACCAAAATCGCTCGTTATCACATAAAAGGTGAAACCACCCCCCCACATGAACCTATTCGCCCAATCGATATCGCGTTGTACTGTTGCCAATCCACCACTTTTGGATTTACCGAGATAAGCATTAAAAGTGCTGTCTTGTGCCTGCAAAACAAAGGTGCATGCAAAAAAAAGAAGGGTTAAAATGCAGCTGCGCATGGGTGAGAAACGGTCAAAAATAGACAAAATTACGCCCCGTTGCCGCTGGTTTGCCACAGGCAAAGGGAAAGCCTTATCTTTAGGGCAGGTATATGCTTCTTTTATGAATTTCACGCAACTCAAGGAAATGCACATCCAGGTAAAAAACCTGCGAAAAACGCTATCGTTTTACCAGGATACACTCGGCTTCATGACGTTGAGCTACCAAAAGGAGAAACACGCCATATTTAAAGTAGGACGTACTGTTTTGGTTGCTCACTTGGTGAAAGGCAACGAACAGGAAGGGCCTGCATCCGAATATCCGAACAGTCACTTGGTCCTCGAATCGTCGAAAGGTGAGTACGAAAGCAATAAAGAAGACCTTATTTACGATGAAATAGAAATACTCGAGGAAACCACACGTGAAAGTGGTCACCGGGCATTTTTTATCAACGACCCCGACGGCAATCTGGTTGAAATTACCGAATACGGTATTTGGGAAAACTGAACCAAACTGTCCCCCACGCTCTTACTAGTATGATGAAACGCCTCCTGATAATCGGTCTGCTGCTAATCACCACCGCGCAGGCACAAATACTCGATCCGGTGAAGTGGAGCTTCCGGGTCGAAAAAACTGGTCCCGACGAAGCGCTATTGCACGCCACAGCGCGTATCGACAAAAACTGGCACCTCTATTCGCAGTTTATCGAAGAGGGCGGACCTATCCCCACCTCCTTTTCGTTCGAAAACCATCCTTCCTACCAAAAACTGGGTAAAGTCACCGAAAAAGGCAAGCTCAGCGATGTGTTCGACCCGGTATTTAGCATGCAGCTGAAATACTTCAGCGAGCAGGTAACCTTTACGCAAAAGGTGAAGGTTTTGCAGCCTAAACTGCTAGCCAAGGGGTTCCTCGAGTTTATGGTTTGCGACGAAAAGCAATGTCTGCCACCCGAAGAGGTCCCTTTCAGCTTTGAAGAGGTAGGCTTTACCCCCGGTGGCGCCAAAACCGATGCTGCTGACACCTCCGCGGCGCTTCCTGTAGCTATGCCCGACAGTTTGGCCACTTCGTCTCCCGATACTCCTGCGGCACAAATCGACGCCTCCACCGTTGAAGAACCAGCCGCTGAGCCCGCCAGCTTTTGGGGCATCTTTATCGCAGGCTTTTTGGGTGGGCTGTTAGCCTTGCTTACGCCTTGCGTATTCCCGATGATCCCCATGACGGTGAGCTTTTTCACCAAACAAAGCGGCAATCGTGCGCAGGGCATCTTCAAGGCTGTTATTTATGGCATCAGCATCATCGTAATTTATGTGGGTTTGGGCATGTTGGTCACCCTTCTTTTTGGGGCCGATGCCCTCAATGCCCTCGCCTCCGATATTTGGTTTAACCTGGCCTTTTTTGTTCTTCTCGTGGTTTTTGGTGCAAGCTTCCTGGGGGCCTTCGAAATCACACTTCCGGCGAGCTGGGTGAACAAAGCCGACCAGCAGAGTGATCGCGGTGGACTTATTGGCATCTTTTTCATGGCGTTTACGCTATCGTTGGTATCGTTCAGCTGTACAGGACCCATCATCGGTACCTTGCTGGTAGAAGCAGCCGTAGGCTCGAGCTATCTTGGCCCAGCCATTGGCATGACCGGCTTTTCGTTGGCGCTCGCCTTACCCTTCACCCTATTTGCCATCTTCCCGGGCTGGCTCAAAAGCCTACCGAAATCGGGGGGTTGGCTCAACAGCGTGAAAGTGGTGCTGGGTTTCCTTGAACTCGCCTTTGCCTTGAAATTTTTGAGCAATGTAGACTTGGCCTACCATTGGGGTGTGCTCGACCGGGAAGTATTCCTGGTATTGTGGATCTCCATCTTTTTATTGCTCAGCCTTTACCTCATCGGCACCATCCGCTTTTCGCACGACAGTCCGCTGCAATACCTCACCATCCCGCGTTTGTTCTTCGCCATTGCAGCTTTCAGCTTCACCATCTACCTCATCCCGGGTTTATGGGGCGCACCCCTCAAAGCTGTGAATGCGTTTTTACCGCCAATGGCTACGCAAGATTTTGACCTCAGCAGCTACCAGGGCGGCGGAGGCGATGCCCATGAGCAAAGCAGCAGCAGCGGAGAAAAGAAAAAGTACGGCGAGCTGTTTCATTGTCCACACGGTATCGACTGTTTCTTCGATCTAGAGCAAGGTTTGGCGTACGCCAAAAAGGTGAACAAGCCGGTGATGATTGACTTTACGGGACACAGCTGCGTAAACTGCCGCAAGATGGAAGCATCGGTATGGGTTGACCCAACGGTATTGCGTATGCTCAAAAACGACTACGTACTTATCTCGCTTTATGTGGATGATAAAACACCACTTCCGGCCGAGGAGCAGTATGTGTCGCGTTTTAGCGGTAAAAAGATTAAAAGTGTAGGCAACAAGTGGAGCGATTTGCAAGCCTCTACCTTCAACATCAACTCGCAGCCGTATTATGTGCTGATGGACCACAACCAAAAGCCGCTAGTACCACCTCAAGCCTTTAATCTCGACATTAGCAACTATCAGGAGTTCCTCAAAAGTGGACTCGAGGTTTTTCGCAAGCAACAACCATGAGCCGACACCAACATCTACGCGAAAGTTTAGCCGAAGCACGCGCCCTTTTGGACGTGCTCCTGGCCGACGACCAGTGGCTGGAGCAGCTAGCGTATGCCGGGGATGTATTGAGTCATGCCTTGAGACAGCAGCGACAAGTGATAAGTTGTGGCAATGGTGGCTCGATGAGCGATGCCATGCATTTTGCCGAAGAACTGAGTGGCCGTTACCGCAACGACCGACCAGCATTACCCGCCATGGCCATCAGCGACCCGGCCTACCTCAGTTGTACTGCCAACGATTATGGCTATGAGGCGGTATTTAGCAGATATGTAGAAGCATTTGGCCGAAAAGGCGACGTTTTATTGGCCATAAGCACCAGCGGGAACTCGACCAATGTACTCAAAGCGGCACAAGCAGCACGCGAGCGTGGCATGACCGTGATAGCACTTACCGGTAAAGACGGCGGACAGCTTGCCAAGCTTTGCGATATTGAATTGCGTGTGCCCCATCAAGGCTATGCCGACCGTATTCAGGAGGTGCACATCAAAATCATTCACATCCTGATTGCCGAGATAGAACGACAGCTTTTCGGCTAAAATCAAACTTTTTCGAAGCAGCCTTGGGAGTTGCATAATTATTCATAGTTTTGGAGGTCTTTATCCTTTTTTATGGAAATAGCCGAACTCCTTCAACGCTACAACCTCCCCATACCGCGTTACACCAGCTATCCCACTGTACCACAGTGGAACGACTGGTCGACCGAGCGTGAGGTAACCCCACAAGGAGGCGCCAGCGAGCTCCTTCGCTGGGAAGCTGCCGTACGTCAAACGTTCCGCATTCAGAACCGCCCGGAGGGTATAAGTGTGTACATTCACCTGCCCTATTGTGAGAGTTTGTGCACCTATTGCGGGTGTAATAAAAAAATCACCACCAATCACGAAGTCGAACAGCCGTATATCGATGCTGTATTGCGCGAGTGGGCCATGTATGTCCAGCTCTTCCCCGAAGCGCCGCTCCTCCGCGAACTGCATTTGGGTGGAGGCACGCCAACCTTCTTTTCTTCCGCTAACTTGGCTTGCCTTATTGAAGGCATTTTAGCTCCCAGCGCACTCCATCCCGAATTTGAGTTTGGGTTTGAAGGTCACCCCAACAATACTACCTACGAGCAATTGCGCACCTTACACGAACATGGCTTCCGACGGGTGAGTTTTGGCGTGCAAGATCTCGATCCCGAAGTGCAGTTGATCATCAATCGTATTCAGCCCTTCGAAAATTTGAAACAAGTCACCGAGTGGTCGCGTGAACTAGGCTACAGCTCGGTGAACTTCGACCTCATTTATGGATTGCCACGGCAAAATGAAGCGCGGCTACAACGTACCATTCAACAAGCGCTTAGTTTAAAGCCCGACCGTATTGCCTTTTACAGTTATGCGCATATCCCCTGGAAATCGAAAGCGCAGCGATTATACAGCGAGCTCGACCTGCCCGATACCGCTACCAAAATGCAACTGTACCTGAACGGCAGGCAGCAATTTCTCACAGCCGGATATACCGACATCGGGATGGACCATTTTGCCCTGCAGAACGATGCCTTGGCTTTGGCCGCGGCTCAAAACCGACTGCACCGCAATTTCATGGGGTATACCACCACCCAGAGTAGATTGCTCATCGGCTTAGGGGTTTCGAGCATCAGCGACGCGGCCATTGCCTACGCCCAAAACACCCGCGAGCTGAGCACTTATCTCCGCAAAACCGAAGCAAACGAATGGCCACTCGATAAAGGGTGTTTCTTGCAACGCGACGATCAGATTAATCGCCGACATATACTCGACCTTTCCTGTCAAGGGCGAACCGTGCTCGAAAACGACTACGAATTTGGGCCACAAGCCACGCACTTATTGAAGCAAATGCAAAACGACGGCCTGGTCACTTTCGACGGACAACAACTCGCGGCTACCGCCAAAGGCCGATTATTTACGCGAAATATTTGCAGCTTGTTTGATCAGCACTTGTTGCGCACGGGAAATCGAGAAAACCAATATTCGAAATCCATATAGCGCTCGATGCGTAGCTATGGCTATCAACGATATCTTTGTCATCGCTATCATCTATCATGAATTTACAGCAACTCGAGTACATCTTGGCCATCGATCGTTATCGGAACTTTACTCGTGCAGCAGAGGCTTGTTTTGTTACGCAAGCGACTTTAAGCGCCATGGTCAAAAAGCTGGAAGAAGAACTGGGAGTCGTAATTTTCGATAGGCGCAGCAGTCCGATCATGCCGACTGAAATTGGCAAAGAGCTGCTCATAGAAGCCAGGGAAGTGCTGGCGCACACCACCTTGCTCACCGAAAAAGCAAAAAGCAGCAGTGGCAAGGTAGAAGGTCATTTGCGATTGGCGGTTATACCTACCATTGCCAATTCCTTTCTACCACGCATTCTTCAACCCCTTTTGGCAACTTATCCGGGTTTGTCGCTCGAAATCACCGAATACACTACCTCCAACATCATCCGGCAATTGCGCGAAGGAACCATCGACCTCGGTCTACTTTCTACCCCGGTAGAAGCACCCGACATGGAACACCGCCTGTTGTATTACGAAAGTTTGATGGTTTACGGCGATATCGACAAACTGAAACGCTACGTTTTGCCCGAAGAAATACGTAATCATAAGGTTTGGTTGCTGGAAGAAGGCCATTGTTTGCGCACTCAGTTTATGAACCTCTGCTCGTTAAGAGAAGGCGACAGTCGTTTTCAGAACCTGAAGTTTGAAGCTTCCTCCTTCGAAACTCTCCTCAATATGGTGGATCAGTTTGGCGGACTTACCCTCATTCCGGAGCTGCTGTATCTTGACCTACCTGCCGAACGTAAAAGCAGAGTGAGTTTTTTCGAAGCGCCCTTACCTGTGAGAGAAGTAAGTTTGATGTATTATCGTCCTTACGCCAAACGTAGCTTGATTGATGCAGTTGAAAAATTCATCATCGCTACCATGAACCCAATATTGATCTCGCGCGATATCGACAAAGAAGAGCTGAGCATTACAGCCATATAATTAACGCTGGCGTAGCCGCTTGTATACCGCAATTGCCGCCATCAGTACAGCAATAAAAACGACCAGCCCAAGTAATCCCCATGCCATCGACAAGGTGTTTTTTAATACCACTAAAAAAACGATGGCTACGAGGAAAATGGTCGCTACTTCGTTCCAGATACGTAATCGGGTGCTGCTCCAAACAAAATTAGCCTTAGCCTGCCTGCGATAAAGCATCCAACAACTGTGGTGGTAGGCATATAAACCCGCTACAAAGCTCACCTTGGTGAGTAGCCAAGGCGGAGTACTACCGTACAAATGCCACATCCATAAACCAAAAAACAAGGTAAGTACGGCCGAAGGAACGGTTATACCGCGCCACAGTCGACGCAACTGCCCGGCATATTGCTCCAATAAGATTGACTTTGCCGGCTCATCCCTCTCGGAAGCTTCTACCTGATAAATCAAAAGTCTGACGAAATAAAATAGGCCAGCAAACCAGGTAACCACAAAAAGTATGTGCAGCGCTTTAACGTAGAGGTACATATTGCAAAAATAGCGCGCGATTTGTCGCGTTTCACGCACTTTTTTGGAAACACCATTTCCGCCACTTATGCTTGTAGTATGGCCTTGATAAAAACCTTTGGAAGCGCAGTGATGGGCGTGAGTGCCTACACCATCACCGTGGAGGTAGATGTAACTCCTGGACAAACCGGCTACTACCTGGTAGGTTTGCCCGATTCTGCGGTAAAAGAAGGTCAGCAGCGAATTGAATCGGCCATCTTAAACAGTGGCTACAAATATCCGCGCTACAAATGTGTGATCAATATGGCTCCTGCCGACATACGAAAAGAGGGTTCGGCTTACGACCTAACCATCGCAGCGGGTTTTTTATCGGCCACCGGTCAGCTGCATCACGAGCTTCTCGAAAAATACATCCTCATGGGTGAGTTATCGCTCGATGGCACACTCAAACCCATCAAAGGCGCACTGCCCATGGCCATTCAAGCAAAAAAGGAAGGCTTTATGGGCATGCTTCTTCCCGCCACCAATGCCCGCGAAGCTGCCATGGTGAGCGGGCTGCAGGTGTACGGCTTGAATGAACTTCGCGAGCTGGTAACCTTCTTCGAGTCGCCCGAACGTTTCACGCCCGAACAAGTGAACACCCGTGAGGAGTTTTACAACCAGCAGTCGCAGTTCGACTTCGACTTTAGCGATGTAAAGGGCCAAGAACAAATTAAACGCGCACTAGAAATAGCGGCAGCAGGCGGCCACAACGTCCTACTCATTGGGCCGCCTGGCTCAGGTAAAACCATGCTCAGCAAACGGTTGCCCACCATTTTACCACCACTTACCCTGCATGAGGCACTAGAAACCACCAAAATACACTCAGTTGCAGGCAAATTGCCCACCCAAGCTTCGTTGATCGCAGTTCGGCCATTTCGCTCCCCGCACCACACCATATCCGATGTGGCGTTGGTAGGTGGTGGAGGTCACCCACAGCCCGGTGAAATAAGTCTCGCGCACAACGGCGTTCTTTTTCTCGACGAACTTCCCGAATTCAAACGTACTGTGCTCGAGGTCATGCGACAACCCCTCGAGGAAAGGCGTGTGACCATCTCACGGGCACGCTTTACGGTCGATTATCCTGCTAGCTTTATGTTGGTGGCTGCGATGAACCCCTGCCCCTGCGGTTATTACAACCACCCAGAAAAAGAATGCGTTTGCGGTCAGCACAATGTACAACGCTACCTCAGCAAGGTGAGCGGCCCTTTGCTCGACCGCATTGATTTGCACGTAGAGGTTACACCTGTACCTTTTAGCGAACTTACTCAAAATCGGCCCACGGAGGGCAGCGAACGAATACGCGAACGTGTTTTACGCGCGCGAGAAATTCAACAACAACGATTGGCCGAAAGTGGTATCGGCTGCAATGCACAAATGAGTGGCAATCAAGTACGGCTGTATTGCGAAATAAGTCAGGCAGGCATGTTGTTGCTCAAAACAGCCATGGAAAAACTAGGGCTGAGTGCTCGTGCCTACGATAGAATTCTGAAAGTAGCCCGTACCATAGCCGACCTCGACAACAGCCCTTCAATTCAAGTAGAACAGCTAGCCGAAGCCATTCAATACCGTAGCCTCGACCGTGATAGCTGGGGAGCATGACGCGAATGATTGAAAATATCCTCGGTGTGAGTATACTTGTAAATGCAACAACCCTCTTTAGATGCCTGTACCCAATGCGGAACTGTTCGAGTTGGTCCTTATTGCCATCAATGTGGTCAGCTGCACAGTGGGAAAAAAGCTGGCCTAATCTTGTTGATACGTGAAAGCCTGGGCACTTTTTTTTCGTTGGAGCGCTCGGGTTTGGCTACACTATGGCAGCTCTTAAAAAATCCTCGTTTCGTTATTTCCAACTATCTCAATGGCAACCGTGGCTATCACCAACCACCCAATAAGCTCCTCTTTTATGCCTTGGTTGTGTATGGCTTACACGTAACGCTTGTCGATTCCAATGTTCTCAACTTAACCTTGGATATTGAGGGGACAACTCCGTCCTTATTTTTTATGCTCCTCGTTATTCCATTTCTTAGCCTTGGAGGATGGCTTTTATACAACCCAAGAAAGTATGGTTTTGCCGACCACCTGGTAGCGAATAGCTATTTCGTTTCGGTTTGGTTCATCTTGCTTACCGTAATTGGCGATACTATCGATTACATTCACCCGCGCGATTGGGATTATGTCGACTTCTTCGTATTCATGGCGGCAACGACCCTACACAATACACTCTATTTTATCCCACAGAAGCCACTATATCAAAAAATCGTCTTTCCACTCGTACATATCCTACTCTACTTCCTTATTCTGGCTTCCCTCGCAGGACTCATCTACCTTTTAGGAGGTAGGGTTTCAGAAACAACCCTCTAATCCAAACCAAACTTATGCGCTTTTATCTTTTAGCATGTGCTCTCCTTGTTCCGTTTATAGGTTCAGCACAGGTGCCTTCTTTTGTTCCCACCAATGGCCTAGTGGCTTGGTATGGCATGAACAATAGCCCCAACGACTTATCGGGCAACGGAAACAATGCCACCCTCAATGGCGGAGTAACCGCCATTGCTGACAGAAACGGCAACCCCAATTCGGCCTATTCATTCAACGGTACCAATGGCAATCTGGTGGTACAGACTCCGAGCTTTCAATTTTCGCCAACTGGTCAGTTCACCTATGCCATCTGGATACGCCGCACCTCAACGGCTGGTGTCCCGGTGATTATGGCTACTACCGCTGCCAACAATTTTATTTCGATGATTGGCGGCACCGGCGATATGCGGTTTGGTACCAACAAACAACAATCGGCTTGGATATGGGCAACCACCACCTACACCTTGAATCAGTGGGAACATTTTGTGGCCGTGTACAACAACAGCAGCATGACCTTCTACAAAAATGGTCAAGTAGCCGCTACTGCTACGTACAACCACACTGGTGCAAACACAGCTACCTTGCCTTTGTACATTGGTTCGGGTATCAATACCCAGTTTTTTGGTGGTAGTCTCGACGATTTCGGCGTTTGGACCCGTGCACTTTCGGCCAACGAAGTTGAGCAGCTCTTCCAAGGGTGTGCGGCAGGCATAAGCACCCAACCGCGCGACACCTCCGTGGTGCGTGGCTCCAACATTCGACTAGTTTCGTCCTCGGTTGGTTCGGGTGTAAGCTATCAATGGCAACGCAATGGCGCTGTAGGTTGGGTAAACTTAAGCAATGGCGGGCTATTCAACGGCGTTACTACCGATACCTTAACCATTTCAGCTGCCGATTTTACGATCAACAACAATCAATTCCGCTGCTTAGTAAGCGCAGCCTCTTGCAGCGATACCTCCGATGTGGCCACCATAACTGTACGTTGTAACCAGCAACTGAGCAACCAGCCACTCAATACTACCCGCGACATGAATAGCACGGCACTTTTTACCACAAGTTCATTCGATCCTGCATCGGCCTATCAATGGCAGGTAGATAGCAGCGGTTCGTTCGTGAATCTGGTCAATGGCGGCCAGTATTCAGGGGTAAACGACGACAGCTTACGCATCAATAACTTGCGTACCGCCCAAACCGGACATCGCTTTCGCTGTATTTTGAGCAATAACCCTTGCAGCGATACCACCGCTGCTGCCACTTTAACGGTGGTGAATACTACTTCTGTGGAAGAAAATGCCCTACTAAAACTTCAGGCCTACCCCAATCCTGCGAACGAGTATTGGAACATTACTACCGAGTCCAAAGCCATTGGAAGCACCTATTATGTGGTAGATGGGCTAGGCAGAAAAATAACGGAAGGTCAAATCACTGCTGAACGCTTCGAGCTTAGTGCGGCAGCGCTGAACAAAGGCATTTATTTCTTGCGAATAGCAGGGTATAAAACGGCCGTAAAACTAATTCGAAAGTAAATGGGTCAGTAAGCATACCAACAAACCCCCGCTGAATACAGTCGGGGGTTTGTTGTTTTCGTTAGTTTTTGATGAGTTTGCGAACTGCCAATTTTTGCCCTTGAGTTAATCGTGCTACATACAATCCAGGTGCTAAATCGGAGGTAGATAGGCTAATTTCATGATCGCCGGCCGCTACGGTTCCTGCTCGAATCACTCGGCCTTGAAGATCAACCAGTTCGTAGCGCGTAGGGCTGTTAGTAACGTCTACGCGTATTTTCAATTCTGTATCGAACGGTACTGGAAAGAAATGTGCCTGCAGTTCTTGTTGGTTTTCCAACACAGCAGTGAAATAATTTTCACAGCCCGCATTTTGGTTTTGGTAGAAGCTTCTGATTTGGTCGACTCTGCTTTTTAAGGCGGTGATAGAATTCAAATTACTGGTACCTCGGGCATAAACGTAGGCAACATCAAAGCAAAAACTTTCGCCCGCTTCGAGCAATACAGGTCCTATGATGCCCAATCCACGTCGGTCGCCTGCCGTATTGCCTAAGGTTACCTCATTGGCCCCTGTACCTTCTACCGGATTGCCGTCGAAGGCGTAGTTGGCGGGGCGGTTGCTTCCGTCTTTGAACTTACCCGTCATATACCGATAGCGCTGTAAAGGCGTAACGGGGTCGCCGTTATTGCTAGTGTCGTTGTTGTAATACACAAAACGGCTCATGTTGTGGCTCAAAAATACCACTGCCTGTGCGGGAGGTGCGGCACCATAACCCGAAGCCGTGGTTTCGTCGTCGTTGTCGGCATTGTAGGTGTAAAACATGGCGCGTGCAGGATCACTTCCAATAAAATCATCGGCATAGTTTCCTAAATCCATATCGCTCCAGTGGCCCAAATACAGCGAATCGTAGGTTTTATCGCTACGATTTTCGATGCGGTATTGCACAAAAACCGTGTAGGCCAACGACGAATCAACACCTGGCTGATCGAATGCATATAATTGTGTATGAAAGTTAAAATCAGTAGCAATGTTGTTGCTTGTGGATACCACGCGGGTATCCGAACTCAAGGCATATACCGATTGTGAACCTCGCATGACCGGAAAATCGGCATTTGCGGTATCGTACTTGCCGTCTTGGTTAGTATCGTGGTAAGGAGCCAACCTGTACGATACGCCCTTGGTAGTATCGCCAGTTCCGGGATAGTTGCCAAAGGTTGTTGGCACCCGATAACCCGGTTGACCAACATTGAGGCGGAATGAATCAATATCGCTGGCTTTGAACTTCCAGGTGCGATTAAAAAACGAGTTGAGCTGTGCACCAGAATAGGCACCGCTCGTTGCCCACGGACCAATACTAAAGCCCGGTCCACCATCGGCGGTTTGTCCGTATGCTTGAGCAGCAGTATGCAAGGTGCCCAAGCGGTCGTATCCAGCAACCCATAGGTTAGCGGCAAATACCGTGGTTAAGCCGGAGCCCCGTGGAACTTCCAAACCTGATGAAGTGCCGCTGTAAAACAGTGCGCCCGTTGGGAATAGTGTTGCTTTCACCCGATTGACGTCGGTAAAATTAGACTGCGCTAAAACACCATAAGGTAGCAACAGCAGGATTAATAAATAAAAATTCCTCATTATCAATAATTTAAACACGTGCAATCTGGCAATTATAACGGCCTAAACCTATACCTATATTTAGGTATATTCATTTTTTAGACTTATCTAAATATTTCTTTAGATAAGCTATCTTTGTGGCATGCGAATCCTGCTCTTATTGCTATTTCCACTTTTATCGAGCGCACAAACCCAAATAAGCGGCCGAATCCATCACCAAGGCAAACCTCTTTCTTCGGCGCATATACGTTTATACGGCACCAACTTGGGTACGGTAAGCGACAGAAATGGTCAATTTGTGCTAAGTCTCGAAAAAACCAGAATACCCCGTTTGCAAATAAGTCTAGTGGGCTACATGCCCATCGATACCGTTATAAGTGATCTAGCCATGCCGTTGAATTTCGAGATGAAGGCCGATCAGTTGGGACTCGAACAAGTGGTGGTTAGCGCCAATCGGGAGCAAGTATCCCAACGCGAAGCCGTAGTGTTGGTGCAATCGATTGACAAAAAGACCTTAAATACCTTACAGCGGATAGATGTAAGCGGAAGTTTGAATTTTATACCCGGGGTACGTACCGAAACCAATTGTCAGAATTGTGGCTTCACTGCTGTTCGTTTGAATGGTCTACCGGGAGCTTACAGTCAAATTCTCATCAACAGCAGGCCAGTGTACAGCGCCCTCGCTGGCGTATATGGCTTAGAGCAACTGCCTTCGACCATGATTGAGCGCATCGAAGTTGTAAGAGGCGGGGGTTCGGCTTTATTTGGCGGAAACGCCATTGCCGGCACGGTTAACCTCATCACCAAAGAGGCGTACGACAACGAAATTGAAGGCGGGGTGATGCTACGCCATATTGGTAATCAAAGTCCAGAATGGGTGTATCAGCTAAGTACCACACGTGTTAACCCAACACTCACTGCCGGATTTACCGCCTACAGCCTCATTCGCCGACGCACCGAATACGATGCCAATAACGACGGCTTTAGTGAACTTACCCGCCTGCGCAACCTCACCAAGGGCATGCAAGCCTGGTGGAAGCCCGATAATCGCCGAAAATTGTTGGTTTCGGGTTTTGTGATTGACGAATACCGCAGAGGTGGAAGTAATTTCGACCGCGAACCCCACCAATCGGAAGTTGCCGAGCAGTTACGCCACCACATCATCGGTGTAATGGCGCAATACGAACAGCTCAGCCGCGACTATCGCACCAAAACAAGTGTGTATTTGTCGGCCCAAAGTACCGACCGGCATAGCTATTATGGAGGCGGAGGCCGATTGCTAGCGGCAGGCGATAGCCTCACCGAAACCGATTTACTCGCGATCAACGCTTACGGACAGTCGAACGATTTGGCTGGGGTTGCCGGTGTATCGTTACAGCATTTTTTTACCGATGAAATCACCCTTTTGGCTGGTAGCGAACTCATCCTGAACGACGTAATTGACCGTGCTCCAGGATATAACCGCCGAATCGATCAGCGGTTGTTTACCAGCGGGAACTATGCCCAATTGCAATATCAAAAACGCAAGCACACCCTGTTATTGGGCGTACGCTTTGATGCTTTGTGGCTGAATGGAGCCTATTTATTGCAAGATACTTCCATCAGTCAAAACGGAAACTGGCAACTGCCTGTGCCGCGTATCAGTTGGATGTTTAAAATAAATGAGCACCTACGCAGCCGAGTTAGTTATGCGCAAGGCTACCGTGCCCCACAAGCCTTCGACGAAGACCTCCACATTGAAACCGTAGGCGGGGCAGCACGTATGAGCACCTTTGGTGCCGACCTACGCACCGAAAGATCGCAAAATTTGACCGCTTCGCTCGATTTTGCCGAAAGCTGGAATAACAGGCCAATGAATTTAGTAGTGGAAGGTTTTTATACCCGATTACAAAATCCTTTCGTTTGGAGCTTGCCCGAAGAATTACCCAACGGCATCTCGGTGATACAAAAAATCAACGGACCGGGTGCGGCAGTATACGGCGCCACATTTGAATTTCGGATGGCGTCTGGCGACCGTTGGCTCTTGCAAGCAGCTATGACATTCCAGCAAAGCAGGTATGACAACCCCCTGGTACTTTGGGAAAGCTCACCCACCGATACACGGCCAGCCGTACAAACCAACCGACTTCTCCGCGCTCCAGACCAGTACGGTTATTTACAAGGTAGTTACCGCTTTAGTCGAAAGCTGTCGTTGGTAGTTATGGCCCAATACACGGGCGCAATGCAAGTAGCCCATGTCATCGACCCCGAAAGTGAGTATACAGCACTCAAAACTACGCCAGCTTTCCTGGATTTGGGGACCCGCGTCACTTACGAATTTTTCCCTATCGGAAAACTTCGGGTACAATGGAGCTTAGGTATTGATAACGCACTGAACAGTTTTCAGCGTGATTTTGACCGAGGAGCCAGCCGCGACGCTGCATATGTTTACGGTCCGGCTTTACCCAGAACTTTGAATACGGCTTTAAGGGTGAATTTATGAGCCATCGCCCTTAATTACATTGCGGACAAAGTCGCCGAGCTGATTAATCCGTTCGAGATTTTGCCGTATGGGCAACGGCAGTCCACCATCCAACTGGAAGGTGCCGTCGACCGAAGGGAAATTAGGTTCTTGCGGGTACACCATAATGAAGCTATTGGGCTCGAAGTGCCGCGAAAGAAGAGTAGGTATTTGTGAAAAATCGTCACAGTGTGAAATGCTGCCTGGTCGTGCACAAACAATCACAAACAAATCATCGGTACGAAGTGCAGCTGATAGCTCGGTCAAACTTTCCGTGCCCTCATAAGCATGATAATCGATATCGAGTTTTTGGTCGGCCCGTTGGTTAATGGCACGTATTACAGCGCCGGTATGACCTCTGGCATGTAGCACTACTTTACCCGACACAGTAAGTGCCATCTTTTTGAGTAGTGCCAGCCATTTGCCAAATCCCGGTTCGAGTTCGGCATGTTCGGGTACCACGAGCACTAACCTCCTGAAGGTATTGAAAGGTTGTTCGAGTTTAGTTACCAATACCATCTGGTCGGTTCGCTTGAGCAAATTGTCCATGATGCCCCCAAAAAACCGATCTACCGCATCGGGTTTGGGTTTCCAGCCCAAAATAATCTCTGTAATCCCATTTTCACGAGCCGTATGTACAATACCCGATGTAATGTTCACATCTACCCGAACCAATTTTTCGAGCTTTCGATCGGCAGCAAGGGCAATTCGGGCAGCCATCTCTAACAGTTTATTACCCTGACCCAGTCCCTCACTTGCTGCCTGCTCGTCGTTCACCACCGAAAGCACATAAAGAGCCTCGTTTTCGTGTGTATCCTGAACGCACAAAGCCAATTCCATCAGCCGTTCAACCGAAGCAGGATTTGAAAGTGGGACGAGTATTTGGTCTTGAATGCCTAAGGAAGAAATCGGAGAATTTTGATCGGTAATGGCTAGCTGGCGTCCATTACGTTCAACCACAAATGAACTCACCAAGCAGGTCACGAGAATTAAAATAACTGTGCCGTTCAGCACATTTTCATCGATTATCCCCAATCGAAACCCTATAAGAATTACCGCAATAGTAGCAGCAGCGTGGGCACTACTCAAGCCAAACATTACGCGGCGCTGCAAGGAGCTGTAACCAAATACCCATTTTGTAAACAAAGCTGCCAGCCATTTACCAACCAATGCAACTAGGGTGAGCACAGCTGCTACGTAAATGGCTTGTGGCCCCTTCAGTAAAACGGCCAAATCCACAAGCATGCCTACACTAATCAGAAAAAATGGGATGAAAATAGCATTGCCAACAAACTCAATTCGGTTCATGAGCGGCGAGCTGTGTGGAATAAGGCGATTTAAGGCGAGTCCGGCTGCAAATGCACCGATTATCGCTTCTACACCTGCCATTTCGGCCATGACCCCAGCGACAAACACCAAGGCCAACACAAAAATGTAGTGTGAACTTCTTTCGCCTTCAACATTTTTGAAGAACCAACGCCCTAGTCGTGGATAGCCGTAAAACACCACCAAAGCAAACAGTACTAGTGAGCCTGAAAGTTGCAGCCAATAGGCAGTACCCGTATTTCCTTGTGCAAGTCCAGTGATGACCGCCAAAATTAAGAGCACTAGCGTATCGGTAATGATGGTTCCACCTACTGCAACGGTGACCACCTCGTTGCGGATAATGCCCAACCGGCTTGCGATAGGGTAAGCAACCAGCGTATGGGTAGAAAACATGCTCGCGATGAGAATCGAACCTTGAATTCCGTAGCCTAAAAGGTAATGGCATACATAATAACCCAGTATAAAAGGTACTGCGAAAGTGAATAAACCAAAAACTAGGCTTCTGTTTCTGTTTTTAGCGAACTCGTTCATATCGAGTTCTAAACCTGCCAAAAACATGATGTATAACAAGCCAGCCTTGGCAAACAAATCGATGCTTGCCTTTTCAATCACGTTAAAGCCATACGGACCAATAGCCACTCCGGCGAGTATAAGCCCTATAATGCTAGGAATACGCAGCTTTCCCATCACCACTGGGGCAAGGAGAATAATCAGCAACACCACCGCAAAAGTGACTACTGAATCCTGAAGTGGAAGCTCCCAAGTTAGGCGTAATAGCATATTACAAATTCAGCATGAAAATACAGGGAATTTCTAGGATGTCGCACTTTCCTATTACTTTAGAAATATGACAGGCCCAATAAACCAAAACGAAAACAAATTGCTGCCGGCAATCAGAAACTACCTGCAAAAACTCTTCAATATCGAAGAAGGCACCGATGAAGCTGGAACCATCGCAGGCATACGCAAAGACATTGAATTTAAGGGCATCAACAGCTGGATTTTAGTCTGTTCCATCTTCATTGCCTCTATTGGACTGAACACGAACTCTACCGCCGTGATCATTGGTGCCATGCTTGTTTCGCCGCTCATGGGCCCCATTTTAGGCATTGGCTTGGCCATTGGCATATTCGACTTTGAATTGCTCAAAAGGGCACTAAAAAACTTTGGCTCGGCTGTGCTGCTCGCGGTCATTACATCTACCCTCTACTTTAGCATCACGCCATTAGGCGATGCGCAAAGCGAACTTTTGGCCCGCACCACGCCTACCATCTGGGATGTGCTCATTGCTTTTTTCGGAGGCCTTGCCGGTATCGTTGCGGGATCTCGCCGCGAAAAAGGTAATGTGATTCCGGGCGTGGCCATCGCCACCGCGCTCATGCCGCCCCTTTGTACCGCTGGGTATGGATTGGCAAGCGGTAACTGGTCGTATTTTTTGGGCGCATTCTATCTCTTTTTCATCAATTCGGTCTTCATCGGCTTTGCCACTTTGCTCATTGTGCGTTTGCTCAAATTCAAACCCGTAAACAAGGTAGATACTGCGGTTGCACGTCGTTCGAGGCAATATGTCACAGGCTTTGTCGTACTCACCATGATCCCCAGCATTTGGATTGCCTATGGAGTTGTGCAGGAGTCGCTGTTCAATAGCCGCTCCAATGCATTTGTGCGCGAGCACATCGAAAGCGATGTACGACAGGTAATACAATCGTCGTATGAAATGCAGGGCGATAGCGCAAAAATAACCTTAGCCATACTCGGAGAACCTTTGAGTGAAGCCGAAAAATTACGCTTACAAAGCATGCTCCATTTACGACCAGGAATGTCACATACCAAACTGGTGATACTGCAAGCCGGCGGTAGCGAAGCCCTACTCGATGGAAATAAAGGGGGCTTGCTTGAAACCCTTTTTCAGAACAATCGCGATAGTCTCGAACAACGTAAAAAAAGACTGGAAGCTACCGAAGCAGCCTTGGCCTATTGGCAGTTGTTACCAGCCCATGCACAAAAACTGGGGGAAGAAGTTCAGCTGCTCTACCCCATGGTAGGTAAACTTGCTTGGTCGCGTGTGTACGAAGTGAATACCCTCACCGGTAAGAACGATACCTTGCCTGTTGTACTCATACATTTCAAGAGCCCAGCGACTGCCGAAACGAAGAACAAAATCCGCAACTGGCTGCAGTTACGCATGCAAACCGACTCGTTGCGCTTGGTAGAATACTAAAAAGGCCGGCCTTTCGGGCCGACCTCGGTTAAGCTTTGCTCAGTTGATCAGAGGAGCTGGGCAGCGTGATCTTTGGTGTTTACCTTTTCTATTACCTTTTCGATATTGCCTTGTTCGTCAATCAAAAAGGTTACTCGGTCGGTACCCATGTACTTGCGGCCGTACATGCTTTTTTCAATCCAAGTACCATATGCTTCATGGATGCTTTTGCTTTCGTCGGCAATCAGGTTAAACGGCAAACTGTATTTGTTGGCAAATTTATCGTGCGACTTCACACTGTCGCTGCTTACACCAATTACTTCAATGCCTTTTGCTTTGAGACTCATTTCATTGTCGCGAAGGTTACAGGCCTCGGCTGTACAACCGGGAGTATCGTCTTTTGGGTAAAAGTACAACGCAACTTTTTTGCCCTTAAATTGATCGAGGCCGATGGTTTCGCCCTTTTGGTTGAGGCCACTAAAGGCTGGTGCCTTTTGGCCAATTTGTGGTCTGCTCATAGTATTTTGAAATTAGTTTGAAAGTTCCGGGTATTACCTACAGCATCTCTAACAACAATATCGAGCGTATGATTTCCTGATGCGAAGCTTTTTTGCAAGGGTATGCTCAATGTGGCCGTTTTACCATCAAACTCGTGGTATTCCCACTTTCCATCAATAAAAATGTCGTAACTGTCGAGGCCCGAAAGATTATCACCGATGCGAAAATTCAGCTTTTGTCCTGTACGGTAGGCTTTGCCGGGCTTGTGGTTCACGGCAACAACAGAGGGCAGTACGGTATCTACGGCTAGATAAAAGTCGCCGAAGGTTCGCACACGTGCCTCGAAAAAATCGCCTTTCCAACTGCCCGTTGCGGCAGTGCGACTTCCGCCTAAGCCAATTCCTACCAAAACGGTAAACGGCCGCAAACTATCGGGGAGGCCAGTATGTTTAATCGCTACTTGGTAAAAACCATGCACGGGCACCTTAGGGGTGTGAATGCTATGTACTGCTGAATAACTCAGTGCAGGTCGGATACTCCGCTTGTACTGCAAATCGAGGGTATCGTAGAAGTTCCAGGCTGGCATACTCAACCTAAGCTCGTCTTTGATGAGGTTTACGGGCTTATCGGGGGTGAGCCGCTCACCAGTGGGCACGGTTGCCGACAATTCAAAGGTGCGTTCGGTGGCACCGCGCATTTTCCAACTCAAGCGACTGGCATTGCCGTTAAAATCAGTTGCAATAATTTCTAGATGAATACTGTCGCCAGGAGCTATCGATATGGTGCCATCGTTTTTTACGCACGGAAGCAAACTCACCCGATTGCCAGGCTCTTTCAAACAGCGGTAAATGCTCTCACGCTGCAACATTCTACTTTCGTAGTCCATCACGCTGTTGGCATACCGTGTTTCATTGAACTCAAAAGCATCGGCTTTGAAATGATACACCGTATCGCCTTCTGCAAGTAAAATCAACTGATAAATGCCGTTGTTGAAGCCGTTGCCATCGTGTTTATCGGCCACACGGGTTTGCACATAAAAGCTACCCCACGCATCTATACGCTGTGGCACCAATTGATACCCACTTTTGCTCTTCTGCGCCCACATCTTTTTGTTGTTTCCCGAACCGTTGATTTGAGCCCCTTTGCCGTGGGGTACTAACTCAACGAACGAAAACAGCGGAGCAACCCGATCGGGCACTTCGTAGCCAAACAGTTGCGGATTGATGATGGCTTCTGTTTTGGTATTTCGTAACTCGAAATGTAAGTGCGGACCACCCGAGCCTCCCGTATTTCCGCTCAAGGCTACTACATCACCCTTTTTTACCACCAATTCGCCAGGTTTTAAACTCAAGTCTATTTCGAAGGCTTCCTTTTCGTAGTGTTTTGCTCTCACCCAGTCGGCCAACTGACCTTGAAATTGCTGCAAGTGTGCATATACCGAAGTATATCCGTTGGGATGGTCGATATAGACCGCCAGGCCGTAACCGTAGGCCGATACCTTCACACGACTTACATGCCCGTCGGCGATGGCGTAAACCTTATACCCTTCTTTACTTTCGGTACGTATATCCAATCCGCTGTGAAAATGGTTGGTTCGCAACTCGCCAAACGTACCCGACAGTTTGATGGGCAGGTCGAGGGGGTTACGAAAATACCCTTTCGGATAATTTTGCGCCTTCAAAGCAGCATAAGGCAATGCCAGCCCCACCCAAAGGAGGAGAACGATATAGCGGCCTTTGCTCATTAAAAATTGGGGCTCAGTACAAAACGAGAGTAAAAATCTTCGATGTGTTCCACGGCCTCATCGGCTGTATCTACCACCTTCATCAAGTCGATGTCCGACAAGTGAATGTTGTTCTCCTTATCGTGCATGGTGTTTTTGAGCCAATCGATTAAGCCTTTCCAATATTCGCTGCCGACCAGCACAATGGGGAACTTTCCAATTTTTTTGGTTTGGATGAGTGTTAAGGCTTCAAAAAGCTCGTCGAGTGTGCCAAATCCGCCAGGAAGCACCACAAAACCCTGTGCATACTTGATGAACATGAGTTTGCGCACGAAGAAATAATCGAAATTGATGAGCTTGTCGCTGTCGATATACGGATTGCTGAATTGCTCAAAAGGCAGGTCGATATTCAAGCCCACCGACTTACCGCCAGCCAGCTTAGCTCCTTTGTTGCCCGCCTCCATGATGCCCGGTCCACCTCCTGTGATGACACCGTAACCCTTTTCGGTGAGTTTGGCGCCAATTTCTTCGGCAAGTTTGTAGTACGGATTATCGGGCTTGGTACGTGCCGAGCCAAAAATGCTCACGCATGGACCTATGCGCGCCAACTTCTCGAAGCCTTCTACCAGCTCCGCAATAATTTTAAAAATCTGCCAGCTCGAACTGGCTTTAATTTCTGTCCATGATTTTTGCTCAAACGCACCGCGGATGAGCTCTTCTTTGTCGTCTGTCATCATCTTTTTTCTATCTCCTCGGTTTTGGGTAAGCGTAACAGCCACAAGCCGCCGAAGGTAAGTGCACCGTTCAGTATGAGTAGCTCAAATCCAAACGTGTACCCGCCCAGCCATGTTTTGCTGTTGAGCTGCAAAATATAACAAATCAACGGTGATAGCACCGCCACTACCGGTACCCAGCCATCTTTTACTTTTCGCTGGGTAAAAAGCCCGAAGGCAAATAAGCCAAGCAGTGGCCCATAGGTGTAACCGGCTACTTTAAATAACTGCGTTATCAAGGCATCGTTGTGCAGCGAATGAAATAAAAGGATTTGCAAGCCAAGCACAACCGACATGCCCACATGCACCTTCATGCGTGTGCGTACGTCGCCCTTTTGCGGGGTGAAGCCCAGAAAATCGACACAAAACGAAGTGGTGAGGGCAGCCAAGGCCGAATCGGCACTGGAGTAGGCTGCAGCGATGAGCCCTATGATAAAGGTAAAGCCAGCAATGGGTGCAAAATGCTGTAAAGCCAGCATGGGAAATAGCTCGTCGGTCGACTTAGGGATGGCAATACCCTTGGTTTCGGCATAGGCAAAAAGTAAGACGCCGAGGCTCATGAATAAAAAGTTCACCAACACCAACACCAAGCTAAACCAGAACATATTCTTCTGTGCATCGGCGAGGCTGCGGCAGCTGAGATTTTTTTGCATCATGTCTTGATCTAAACCGGTCATGACAATGGTGATAAAGGCTCCCGAAAAAAACATCTTCCAGAAATACTGAGGACTTTCCCAATCCCAAAAAAACCATTGCGAACGGGGACTTTCGGTCACCGTATTCACCAAACCCTTAAAATCAAGTTCAAGCTCTTGACCAATGATACCTATCGACAAAAGTACGGCACCTATCAGGAAGAAGGTTTGTAAAGTATCGGTCCAAATAATGGTTTTTATGCCACTGCGGAAGGTATACAACCAGATAAGTACGATGGTAACCACCACAGTAAGCCAGAAAGGCACGCCCCAAGCCGAAAACACAAAACGATCGAGCACCATGGCTACCAAATACAGGCGAAACGACGAACCGATGGTACGCGACAGCAAAAAGAAACTGGCGCCTGTGCGGTGAGACCAAAAGCCGAAACGCTGTTGCAGGTAGGCATAAATGCTGGTCAGGTTGAGCCGATAGTAAAGCGGCAGCAGTACACCCATGATCACCCAATACCCGAGCAAATAGCCCAAAACCAGCTGCATATAACTCATCGACTGGGTGCCCACGGTGCCCGGAATAGAGATGAAGGTCACACCCGAAAGGCTTGCGCCAATCATGCCGAAGGCCACCACATACCATGGTGCCGATTTATTGGCAAGAAAAAACGACTGATTGTCGGAATTTCGGCCTGTAAACCACGAAACGCCAATGAGCATGGCAAAATAGAGCCCAATGACCAGTAATATTAGCAAAGGTGTCATGCAACGAAAATGAGGCGAAAAACCCATTTACCCAAATGAAATCGAGAGAATGGTGGTATTGCAGAATTATGTAAATTGAACTAAAAAACATGCGGTACCTTCTTCTATTTCTGATGATGAGCTCAGCGGCTACAGCACAGCTTGGCAGCAAGGTGCAATCGTTGCTACCCGGACGCTGGATAAACAACGAGTATGGGTACACCCTTGTACTCGAACTCAAGGCCGATGGTAGCGGTACCTTTGATGGCGAAACCATACGCTATAAAATGCTCGAGAACAAACAACTCGAAATAAGTGGTGGTGGCAGCACCAACCGCTACGATTACAGTTTCGATGGGAAACAACTGCAGCTCAAAGGTGGCGATATCGAGGGTGTGATGCGTTTTGTGCGTGAAGGGCAGCAGCAGTCTGCACCCAATGCCGAAACCACCCCCGTTCCGGTAAGTGCTACCGGACTTGTTGGCAGTTGGCAAGGTCACGGCGAAACCGTACGCTTTTATGCCAATGGCAAATGCAGCTTTCAGGGCATGGAGTTCAACTATCAGCAAAAAGGGAATCAACTTATTTTCAGCACCCAGCAAGGATCGGTTCAAGCCGACTACCAACTGGAAGGTGATCGTTTGACGATGATCCTCAACGGCCAAACCTATCGTTATTCACGTGAAGGGAGTGGGCAAGCGAATGGTGTCGCACCTAGCTCAGGCGCATCCCGCAACCCTGCTGAATTAGCCGGCAAATGGTGCTATGTGTACGTTCAAAATGTTACCACCAACAGCGGTGGGGGTACTGGCGGAAGTAGCAGCGAAGAATGTATCGTTATTCAGGCCGACGGCAGTTATACGTTCAATTCCGAGCGATCGATGAGCACCAATACCGAAGGTTACTGGGGTGGTACCAATTCCTCCTCGAGCGACCAAGGCAGCTGGTGGGTCGAAAACGGACGATTGTATTACCGCTCAGCGCGAACCGGCCAACAAGGTTCTTTTGCCCTCGAAAAGGTAAACCACCCCCGCAATAACGACCCTATGTTGGTGCTCGATGGCAAAACCTATGTAACGCAATACCAGAAGGCACCGTGGTAGGCAACAAAATGCCGGTGCAAAGCGTATTTTTGAAACATGAATTATCCGTCGGGACTGATTGAGTCGGCTGTAAATGCCTTTTCGCGTTTTCCGGGCATTGGCCGCAAATCGGCGCTCCGCCTCACCTTGTATTTGCTGCGGCAGCCAGCCGAAGAAGCAGCACAGCTGGCACAAGCCATCAACGACCTGCGTACGAAAGTGCAATATTGCGGCACCTGCCACAACATCAGCGACGAACCCACCTGCCGCATTTGCGCCAGCAAAAGCCGCGACCGCAGTACCGTTTGCGTGGTGGCCGACTTAAGAGACGTTATTGCCATTGAAAATACGGGGCAATACAACGGACTTTACCACGTTTTGGGTGGTCTTATTGCCCCTATGGAAGGTATTAGTCCCGACCAACTCAAAATTCAGTCGCTGGTCGACCGCGTAAACAGCGGAGAAGTAAAAGAGATTTTGCTAGCCCTCAGCGCAACCATGGAAGGCGACACCACTGGCTTTTATCTTTCCAAAAAGCTGCAGGGTCAAGCGGTTCGCATCAGCACCATTGCCCGCGGTATTGCCATCGGTGGCGAGCTCGAGTATGCCGACGAAGTAACGCTAGGCCGCTCTATCCTCAACCGTGTACCCTTTGGAGGTAGTTGATTATGCGGTTGTCGGTCGTAATTGTTAGCTACAACGTAAAGTACTTTCTCGAGCAGGCGCTGCGCTCGGCCCTGAAAGCTTGTGAAGGTATCGAAGCCGAGCTGTGGGTGGTCGACAACCAGAGTAGCGACGGTTCGGTGGAGATGGTTCGTGAGAAGTTTCCGACCGTAAAGCTCATTGCAAACACCCAGAATGTGGGCTTTAGCAAGGCCAACAACCAAGCCATGCGGGAGGCCAAAGGCGAATACATTCTGCTACTCAACCCCGATACCGTGGTTGCGGAAGACTGTTTTACCGCTTGCCTTCAATTTTTAGACGAACACCCCAAGGCTGGAGGCTTAGGCATACGCATGCTCGATGGCAGCGGCAACTTTTTAAAGGAATCGAAGCGCGGGCTACCCACCCCTGAGGTGGCTTTTTACAAAATATCCGGCCTCTCTTCGTTTTTTCCGAAAAGCAAACGGTTTGGCCGCTATCACTTGGGTTATCTCGACGAGCATGCCAACCACCCCGTTGATATTCTTGCCGGTGCTTTTATGCTCATGCGTGCTTCGGTGCTGCAAGAAATTGGTTTGCTCGACGAGAAGTACTTCATGTATGGAGAAGACATCGACCTGAGTTACCGCATTCGACTGGCCGGCTACGAAAACTGGTACTTTTCGGGAAGTAGCATCATTCATTACAAAGGTGAAAGCACCAAAAAAGACAGCGTGAACTATGTGCGGGTGTTCTACCAAGCCATGGCCATTTTTGCCCGGCAGTACTTCAGCCCCAACCATGCCCGCGTGTTTGGCATGCTCATTCAGTTTGGCATTGTATTCCGAGCAGCCATAAGCGTATTAAAGCGCTGGAGTAAGCTGTTTTTTAATCCCGTGCTCGATGTGGTTTTGATTTTTGCAGGCATGTATTGGCTTACCGATTTCTGGGAAAACAACGTAAAAGCCGACGAAGGGCTGGTGTATCCTGCCGTTTTTCGCCAAACGATACTACCGGTATTCACCTTAATCTGGGTACTTGCCGCGTACTTTAGCGGAGCTTACGATAAGCCGTTCCGACCTTCGAAGCTTATACGTGGACTGCTTGCAGGCACCATGCTCATTGCGGTAGCCTATGCTTTTTTTCCGCCAGAACTACGCTTTAGCCGGGGCTTGATACTTGCCGGGACAGCCGCAGCCATCAGCACTACCTTACTGGCTCGTGTGCTCATTTCGTTGCTTGTGCATGGCCAAGCCTTTCCGGGTCGTGGCGGTGTAAAACGCACCCTCGTTGCTGGCGATGCGCAAGAGCTCAACAGGGTGCATGGCATTTTGCAGCGGGCGGGGATAAACAGCAAGTTTATTGGATTTGTATCGCCCAATGTGCAGGACCAACAGGAGGAGTTTTATCTGGGTAAGCTCACCGATTTAGACAAAGCCATTTTGGCCTTTAAACCCAGCGAGTTGATATTTTGCGGCGACAACCTCAGTTATCGCGAAATTATCGGTTGGTTCGATCGTTTGCAGGGGCAGGTTGACGAGCTCAAAATTGTTCCGCCTGGAACCGACTATGTGATAGGTAGCCACCATGTAGATTATCCCGGCGATTTGTATACGCCTGATTTTAATTTACAATTGAATCAACCAGCGGCAAAGCGCAACAAACGTTTGATGGACCTATTGCTTGGAAGTGTGCTTTTGTTGCTTTGGCCTGCATTGTTTTGGCGCTACCCCGCAAGCTGCCGAACGGCATGGCCACTGCTCTTGGTGCTTTTTGGCCAGAAAACCCTGGTAGCCTATCCACCCACCGAACGTTTGCCCCGTTTAAAAGCAGGCTTGTTCGATCCAGCGAGAGGCGAATTTCCGGCCCGCATCAAAGCCAGAATTTACAGCCTCTACGCCAAAGACTACACCGCCATGGATGATTTACGGTTGGTGCTGGAGTATTTGGTGAGGTGAGCTATTTCAAATAGTATAGCTATTACCAATTGTATACCCTTGTGATTTGCACTGCGCTTCTTGGCTTTTATCAGCTCTAGCATGAACTAATAAATTCAACAGGAAATTAGCCATTTCGTTGATTACTATACCAAATTCATTGTAAATGACTTAAGGCGTTTTATAGTTTGTTTATCTAATACATTCCCTATTGCGCAGATAAAAATATCAACAAAATTGACCCCAAGTAATAACAATACCCCCAGAATAAGTACAGTCTTCTTAGCTTAAATGCACCTGTAGAAAATTTCGTTACTATTTGCCGTGCTCGCTTCCTAAAAATTAGGTATATCGAAGCAAATGTAAAAACTAAAATAAGAAGCATCTTTAAATCAGTTAATTCTACTGGTAGAATTTCCAATTTACTCAGTGAAATTACATCAAGAATAATAATAATACCTAAAAATAACCCTCCTCCCTGATACTCATCGGGTATTCGGTTAGAGCGTAAGTCGTATTTTAAGAAACAAGAAAACCTGAACGCCAGGTAGTATAAAGCATCAAATAATATCATCCTCCTTTGTATTACGTATCAAGTTTTGATGTTTTTTTATTTCTTCTATAGCTTCAGCAGCAAAGGAATCAGTTCTATTAAGCACCAATGCCTCTTCAAAATAGTAAATTGCCAAAGAATCCTCCATTTGCGCAAAATAAATTAATCCCATATTATGATAACACTTTTCCAGTTTATGCTTTAAATCCACCGCCTTCAGAAAATCAGCAAGAGCTCCTTGGTTTTGTTCCAAACTCATTTTACATACTCCCCGTTTAAAATAATATTCTCCCACTAAAGCAGAATCTCCTTCAACCTTAATTTCTTCCAAAAGTTTTAAAGCTAGTTCGAACTTATCCTCAGAGTAATATCTCCTAGCAAGTTCAAACTTTTCATAATCTGTGGATTCAGGCGATTTTTTTTGGTTACTGGTTCTAATTTCACAAGAAGCTAAAGTCAAACTAATCGCAAGTAAAATGTTAAGTCTTTTCATATTAATCCTAATTATCCCTTTCCAATCTTGACATTGCTGATCTATAATTTTTGGCTGCCATATCATATTGCCGCCTCCAAACACTATTATCCATTCCCGTTTTCTTTAACATCAACCCTGCGTACGCCATTTGTCTTTTTGCCTCACGAGCGATATCCTTAGTCATTTGTTTAGAATCTAAAGCACTAAAAGTTAATTCACCAATCATCAATTCAGTCCCAACAGCCAAGCTTAAAGCATCTAGAGCAGCAAGTTCATACTCTTCTTTCATAAAATGATCTAGCCCACTTAAAACTGTCAACCCAATACCTAAACCCTTAACTCTGGTATTTTCATACGGCAAATTAGCCACATCGAGCGTTTTCTGAGTGAACCTAAGCGCATCCATCATTTCATCTCTAATAGACAGCTGAGTATTTTCATTAACACTGTTGCTGACTACATTAGTATTATCCACTGTCGCCGGATCTGGGTTAGGTAAAT
This sequence comes from Chitinophaga pinensis, assembly GCA_943369355.1. Lineage (GTDB taxonomy): Bacteria > Bacteroidota > Bacteroidia > UBA7662 > UBA7662 > UBA7662. The sequence continues at coordinate 174,512 of CALRMX020000002.1, forward strand.
CAACATTTAAATTAACCCATTCTCCTCTATTATGCATCCAAGCTCCTTTATCATTTTGTACTATCGCCCCTTGAGCATAAATTTCTATGGCTTCTTTTCCTTTTGGGCACCATGGGCATTTGCCATCCAAATCATTGTAAACTATTGGGCTATTCCAAAATGCATTATATGTAGACTTATCTACTTGGTTCGGATGATCTGACAACGGATCCACACTCAACCATCGGCTTATTTCTGCATCGTACCAGCGGGCACCGAAGTCGTGGTAGTTCAATCCATAACGCTGCATACGTTCTTTGCCGTTGAAACGATTATCGAAAACATCGGGGTTGTCGCTCTCCGACCACGGCCCAGTCATTTCTAGGCCAAACGGGTAATAATGTCCTTCTTGTAAAATTTCATTCGCCGGTCCCGCCATCGCATCTACTTTACCATTACCATTCAAGTCCGAAAACACAACTCTCGTATTACCTAAATGATCTTTAATTACATACTCGTAGCGAACGGTACTGTCGACTTCTACGGTGAAGAATAACTATGCACAATATTCCAACGCCCCTTGTGAAAATCACCTGTTTTGGGTCGGGTATGCTCTTTTCGGCGAGCGCGTTGTACTTCTTCGGGCAAACTAAGCACTTCTTGGCATTCGGTTGAGCAACAACCTTGGTATTGCGCAGCACAGCTTTCGCACTGGATAAACAATAAATGACATTCACTGTTGGCGCAGTTGGTATGGGTATCGGCCAGGGTACGACATTGATGACAATGGCTAATCACCTCGTCGCTAATTCGCTCGCCCAAACGTTCGTCAAACACGAAGTTCTTACCAACGAATTTACTTTCGAGTCCTTTCGCCTTTACTTGCCGGGCATACTCGATGATACCGCCGTACAACTGATTCACATCCTCAAAGCCTTGATGTTTGAAGTAGGCGCTCGCCTTTTCGCAGCGTATTCCACCGGTACAATACAACAACAGCTTTTTGTCTTTTTGATCTTTCAACAAGTCGGCAACTAGTGGGAGCTCCTCACGAAATGTGTCTACATCGGGGGTTATGGCGCCTTTAAAGTGCCCTATCTCACTCTCGTAATGATTGCGCATGTCAACCACCACGGTATTCGGATCTTCCATGGCAGCGTTAAACTCTTCGGCTGTTAAATGACGTCCTACATTCGTCACGTCGAAAGCATTATCGTCGAGGCCGTCGGCTACAATTTTCGGGCGAACCTTGATGTTAAGTTTGTAAAACGACTTGCCATCGTCTTCTACAGCCTGTTTGATGGGCACGTGCGCAATCCATGGCCTGCTGTTGAGGTCGGCCAAAAATGCGTCGTAATTGTGTTCAGGAACACTCATTTGGGCGTTTATTCCCTCACGAGCCACGTAAATGCGGCCAAAACAGCCCATGGCCGACCAAGCTAGAAACAAGGTATCGCGGGTAGTTTCGGGATCGTCGAGAATTACGTAACGGTAAAACGAAATGGTGATGCGCCGAAAATCTTCCGACATCAATCGGGCCCGCAACTCCGTGCGGCTCACTTTATTCTGAATAATCATAACTGCTGGTGTTAAGTTGCATGCTTAAACCGGACACAAAGGTAGATAATTCAGCCGATTTACGCTAACACCTCAGCGCGGCTTGACCGCAGGCTTCTTAAACCCGTAAGGGCAGTGCCGGCAACCACTCTGACAACAGTGCCCGCGCTTGAGGTGGTAACGTTCGGTAAATACCATCAGCCCCTGCTCGTTGAAGTAAAAATCTTCGTTTTCGACCAGAGGCTGCTGGATGGTTGAGCTTGTTTTGTGCATCATTTGAAGTAAATAGAACCGGGAGCAACTCCTGTTTCAACCGAATCGAGTGCTATGAAGCTCGAATTGTACCGGATGAGTTTGCCCGACGAGCTGAAGTCAACTGCATCGGTCCCGTAAAAGAAGCCACTCACCGGATCGAAGCCTATGGCGTAAAAGTTACGATTGAGTACTGTTGTTGGTATGGCTGCCGAACTAGTAGGGTCTAATTCGCGCAATGCACCTTCCATCGAAAAGTAGAATTTTGTTTTGTCTTTATTGGTGCACAAGTCGTTGGTGCTGCTGCGTACACCTAAATCCAAGAAGGCTGTGGTTTGGCCAAGCTTCCACAATGAAGCAGCTGTAGGCGTTCCGGCAAAGGAGGGCACTCCACCACACAATACCCACAAATCGCCTGCTATGTCGCTCGCAAAACTATTGGGATAGTCGCCTACCAAAAGGGTATCGTCGTAGCTATCGGTAGTTGGATCAATTACCAAAATGCTGTTGCCATTGCTATTTGCCACATACACTTTGCCGTTGTGCACAGTAATGGCATCGGGGAAGGCTCCTGCGTTGAGCGTTTTTACAATGGTTTTACTCGCCAAATCAACTACTTTCACGCGGCCATTGCCACCAAAACTCACCCATTCGGTCACATAAGCCTTGTTACCGAGAACTGCAATTCGGCTGGGAAGCTCGAAGCCAGCAAGCTCACCCGTTGATTTAAAATCGCTCAAGTTCACGAACTCCAGCTTGTTGGCATTGTTCACCACCAAAATACCGGTGTTGTTCCAATGTGCCATACTTTGGGTAGTATTCCCGAGTGGGCGGCTATTGGCTTGCTGAAATAAGTCACGAACATACACCGATCTGTCGCGGCTCTGGTAGGTCAATGCACCTGCACCGTTGGGGAAAGAGCCTTCGGCGGTTACGTATACACCACTCACATAGCTAACTGCTGGTGCAGGGTTGTTGTTGTCGTCGGGATTACATGCCGATAGCGCAAATACTGCTGCCACTGCTGGCCAAAAGAGAAATTGTTTCATGGTAGTTGAAATTGAAAATTTAAGAGATAATGACGGCCGGGCATGGGTCGCCACTGTATGGCTTGATATTCGGTATCGAATAAATTGATGAGCTGCACACCCACTGTTCCTTGGATCTTTCGGGTACTAAATCGTCGTGCTGCGTTCACGCGACTAACGGCATAGGCATCGAGCCACTCGCTGTGATCGGCTTGAACATACCGCAGTCCAGTTCCATTCCAGATTAAACCGATGTACCCTTGAGCACGTTCGTACCACAGGCGTGCACGAAGCTGATGCTCGGGTATATAAATCAACTGTTTATTCAACCGGTTTTCTTGCCCTGCAGCTACGCGACTGTGCTGAGATTGCACCCATGCATAATCGGCCTCGAAACGGATGGTACTTTTTCCGAAAACCCAACGTTGGTGGAGGTTGGCTTCGATACCCCTCCCCCGCACTTCAAGCAAATTTTCTGGCGTCCAAAAACCACTTGCGCCTGGCAACCAGATAATCCAATCGTTGAGTTGTTGCCGATACAACCCCACGCGATAACGCTGAAACCAAATATCCTTTTCGAGCTCCAGCTGAACACCTGCTTCGGCTTGCCAGCCCAATTCGGGACGGAGATTCGGGTTGCCACCAGGTACCCAATACAAATCATTCAAGGTAGGCAAACGGAAACTCCTGCCAGCGTTCCCGTAGAGCTTCCAGTGCCTACTCAACTGCCATTCCATGCCTAAATTAGGCGTGAACGGAACCAAGCTGCCATTGAGCCACTCTTGACGAGCCGCTAATTGAATGCTCAACCGATTCCCCTTATAGCCCACTTTTCCAATTCCTGCAAATCGGTTCTGCACGGGCGAAATGTCGAAAGCCGGCGACCATGCTTGGTAATAACTGTGATGTAGAACGGCCGAAAACGCCCACGAAGATGTAGTTAACCCGTGCCATTCGCCTTCGGTAACGAGGCCAAAAAAGCGGTGATCCTCATTCAAGTTCGCAATACTATCGACAAAACGGTTCGACTCCAAACTTGTCAACTGCCGGAATTCAACTGCTGCAAGAGGACCTGAATGCCTCCAGCGCCATTGCAAACGTACTGCTTCATCGCCTTGTACGGCTACCGACCGTTGTTGCACCATGGCCGGTGGTATTTCGCGTCTGTAGCGTTGATACCATAACTTCAACGTAAGCGAGTCGGTCCTAGTAAGGTTAAAACCAGAACTTAAAACCGCCCCAAAAGCAGTCAGGGCTGCATTAGCAAGTTTTTCTTCAGGAGCTCCAAACCGTGCCAGATTACGGTAAGGAAAATCATGCTGCGCTGCTCTTCCAAAAACCCGAATACTGTGTGCCGATGACTTCAACAACTTATCGGCTCTAAAACCTGCACCCCATTGCCCAAAGCTGCCTTGCTCCAAAAAAATGCGTACATGGTCTTTTCTTGGGCTCGACTGCGACAAATGCAGGGCACCTCCGATGGCCCCTGAGCCAAAATTGGCCACACTTCCTCCTTGTTGCACACGGTTATCATCCACCAAAAACAAAGGCAACAACGCCAAATCACTGATCCCGTTCATGGGGCTGGTCAGCTGAAAACCATCCCATAAAACTGCCGTTTGTGATGAACCTGAACCTCTTCCCGCTGGTGTACTTAAGCCACCCAAACCATATGTGCGCAGGGTTAAACCGCCTTGCTGCTCCAACCAGTCGCTTACCGTTGCCGAGGGCATCAATCGAATAAGCAGCGTATCGGCTTTCCAGTCGGAATAGCCCGTTACGTACGACGGACGTTGGGCCTGCACACTTACCGTTTGCAATTGTAGGGTGTCGGCACGCTGAGCCGTAGCCAGACCAATCCACCCCCCGAGGGCTAAAACAAAAAATCCTGCTCGTTTCATTGTACGGGCAGGCTTCAGGGTTGCTACAAAAGAAAATACACCCAGTAGTGTAGTTGCTTCCACAGCGGCTTTTATTCCCGAAAGCCATGCGTTATTGCTCTCGGGCAGGTCTTCTGACTCGTCTTACCGCTATCGCCTTCCCTCCTGAGAAGTGGCATCGTTGATAACGGCTTTTTATAAGACTTACAGCAGCGGGTACTGTTCCGGATTTTCACCGGATTCCCTTTTCATCCCGATTGTTGAGGCCGGGAACCTGAAAGCATCACAAATATAACGGAAAGCTTCAAATCCAGACAATAAAAAACCCCCACCGCCAGGCGGTGAGGGTTCTCAAATCAATTCAATTAAAGCTTAGCGCTGAATCATCAAACGCTTCACAGCAAGTTCGTTGCCGTCGCTGATTCGTACAAAGTACAAGCCTTCTTTCAAACCAGCAAGGTCAAGAGCTAACTCACCACGAAGAGCAGAAGCTTCATTCAGGGTCATCACTTCCTGTCCAATTGCGTTTACGATGGTCACCTTGAGGTTAGCAGCGTTCTCGAGATTGTAAGCAAGTGTAGCCGAATTGGTAGCAGGGTTAGGATACAACTGCATGGCACGAGCTAGTGCGTTCTCTTCAACAGAAGTGATTACACCACGTGTGATTGCAATGTTGAATCGTGCAACAGCATCGCGTATTTGTGTACCCGAGCTAGCCACTACTTTCCAACGACCATTGAATGTACCTCCAACAGCTACACCACGACGTTGTAGTGTATCGGCAATAGCCAGATAATCTACGTTAACGTTCGGTGAAGTCAAGCCAGAGCGCGACATCAACGTTTGTGGATTCAGGTTGGTAGTTTCCAGCGACCAAGTGTAGGTAACAGGGTTACCATTCGACTGCGCCGAAGCTTCCCATGTGAAGTTCACGGTTTGTGAACCCGCACCCGAAAGGGTCACAGCGCTGTTATTGGCAGGAGTAAGCAGGTTAAATACCGACAAGGTATCAGGAATGAAACATGTGGTATTTACGAAGGCCGAATCCCACGATGGAGCAACTCCACCAGGACCACCGTATGGCAGCGAGTCAGCACCAGCAAACAAGGTAACCAAACCTGCAGGGCAGATCAAGCTTACGCTATATGTACCCGCACGTGTTCCATCCCACAAACCATCGCCATAGCTATCGTTGATGCGGAACTTCAATCTTGCACCAACTGGTACGCAGAAGGTATCGACATGGGTTGCAGCAGCAGCATTGTAAGGATTCACATCTGGATAAGGACCACCGGCTGCAATTAGATTACCCGTTGCAGAATCAGTCAATGCCCAAGTAATTTCACTTCCATAGATGTCGGTTACCAAACGAACCACTACCTGTGCAGCGCCGCAAGAGCTGTTGATAGCAATATTGTCCACTGCAAAACCACTTCCGTTACCACCCTGTATAGCATGGTTCAATGCGAAGTGTACCGAAGGACGACCTGCATACGCGCTCAAGCTAACCGTTTTGGTCTGCCAAGCAGCACCAGCGGCCACAGAGTCGATACGGATAAAGGTTGCACCGCTATCTAATGAAACTTCTACATACGCTTTAGAACCATTCGTGCCGTTGTTGTAGGCATTGAAGCTCATGGTTACGTTGTTCGAAGCCGTCAAGGTAGAGAAGTCGAACGAAGGAGAAATCAAACGACCAGCAGACTTCGCAGCGGCTATACCTGTTCCTGAAGCAGGTGCAGGAATAGTAAAGCTCGGACCACTCAAACTAGCAGCCGTACCTTGTTGCCAAGCACCAGCATTGATGTAGTTACATGGAATACCACCTTCCAAATCTAAGTTATAAGGCAAGGTAGCCGCAGGTGCTGGCTCAACAGTTACAGTAGCAGGAGCAGTAGGTCCGAAACAAGCATCGCTGATGCGCATATCGAAGAAATAGTAGATACGACCCAAGTTGCTACCAGGAGCTAACCAGCTAGAGTCGAGACGAATCTTACCAGCCAATTCATACGGGAAGGTAGCGCCACCTGTGGTACGGAAAAGAATACCCGTACCTGCACCATAGGTGTTATTGATGTAATAACGACCAGGAGTCAAGTACATTTTCACTGGTACACGTTGAACACCGCTACCTGGAATATTCCAAGGCACAATCTGTAGAATTACAGCTGTTGGATCTTCTAATGGGTTTTTGTCCCACACTTGCATTGCACCTGCTCTTGCACCGTTGGTAAAGAAGGTCACTGAGTCAACACGAATGTTAGCCAATACGGTATAGTACATACCATTGGTAAAGTTACCTGCAGGGAAAGTACCTGTTGTAGGTGAAATTGGACCAAAGGCTTGGTTACCATTCTGTGCGTTACCCAAACCAACCTGGAAGGCTGTGGTAGTAGAGATGGTTCCAGTAGAAATCGAGCTACCTACTGCACCAATCGTGTTGTTTGGATTGTACCAAACTACATCTTGTGGGCCTGGAGCAGTAGCTGAAAGCGTAGCTGAACCACTCAAACAAACGGTATCACCTTGAATGTTTGTTGGAACTGCTGTGATTGGACAGTTGAAAATAACTGCTCCACGACGAAGGTCGATATCATAGGTCTGCAAAGAATACAAAGTATCAGTACCACGTACTGCACGTACTCTCCAGATACCACGAACTGTGTCGCCTACAGCTACACCCAAAGAAGCCATCAACTGATCGATAGCGCCGTAGGTAAGCGTAATCATGGTGTCAGCACCGTTGTTGTTCGAAGCAAGGGTTGCTAAAGGAGCATTGAAGTTGCCAGCAGCACGTGCTGCAAGCTGCCATGCATACGTTACCGAACCTGTTACAGGGATTGAACGCTGCCAGTTAGCACTAACGGTTTGTGTAGATTGACCATCAACATTCAAGTAAATGCTGTCAACTGGGCCAACAAGATCAAAGTTGGTCAAAGCTGGAGCAAGTATACGAACGGTATAATCTTCGGTTTCACCATAAGGATAAGGTCCGCAACCTGTTACATCAGCAGGAACAGTTGTTTCACGCAATACGATACGCAGGCGAGTAACACCCGTGTCGGCAGTTGCAGGAACCACTAAGTTTAACGTATTCCAAGCACGAGCTGCAGTGGGACCAGCGATTGCTACACGTTCGTTTTCTGTAAACGAACCGTCTTTGTTCACGTCCACATAAGCTTTCATGATGGCTGGATAGTGAGTAGTACCACAATGGCCATTTTTCACCTGAATCGGGAATGGGAACGAGCGCGTCAAAGAAGCTACTACACCTAAGCCGCTGTGATCGGTATAGGTTTCGCAAGTAGCATCGGCCGAACCAGTAGTCGTATTGCCAATAATTACGGTATCAATCTTCGTGTCACCCGTATTGCTAGCATTCGAAGGACAATAAACGAAACGTGCAAAGACAGCATTGTTACGTGTTAAAGAGTCGGCACCTGCTGGGTTAGCCACACGCAGTTTAATGCTGTACGAACCTGCTTGTAAGAATTGTACTTGTGCAACAGCTGCACTGTCGTTGGTATTATTCACAAACTGAACAGTGTTTGGCGTGATGGTCCAACGACGTGTGAATGGTACGTTGAGCGAAGTATCGGTTAGCGTTACAGTACCTAGAACACCACCTGTAGTGGTTGTGTCGGCACTTACACGGAAGCCTGCAATTGGAACAACTGGGGCTACAACTTGCAAGTTCACCGAAGCAGTTTTCGAACAACCATTCGAAGTAATGGTTGCTGTGTAGGTTTCAGTAGCTACGTTGTTACGTGGACCTGTAGAGGCTGTGAAACCTGAGGCAGTAAACCCACCAGGACCAGACCAAGCAACCGTTGCAGGACTATAGAAAATGCCAGGGTTTAGAACACCAATATTCGTAAGATTAGTAGCTGTACTTAATACCCAGTTCGAAGCCGAGTTATTGTCAAAACGAACCAACATAAAACCAGCACTCGATGTTGTAGCCGTTGTACCTGACCAATCGGCTGCAGTAACACCCGTACTAGTAGGGAAGCTATATGCTCGGATAGTCACAGCGTCAATAAGTGTACCCGCAGCATTCCTAAGCGTCATACCCCATGCTGAAGTTGAAAAGAGCAAATCACCACTGCCACCAGTATTGTAGTAACGATTGGCAGGATCATCTGTACCTGGACCGAGGTGTAATACCAATACGCTATTCGCTGGAATAATTACGCCCGCTGGGAAAGTATAGGTTCTTGGACCGGTATTGAATATTTCAATGCCCCATCCACCGATGTTTTGAGCGGTATCTCCAAAGTTGGTTAATTCCAAAAAGTCAGTGGCAGCAGCAGGAATATAGGCAGGATATACACCCGCTCCAGTACCTGTTCTAAACGATATCACTTCTGACATACGCACTAATGAACTGTTAGGCGCGTAAACTCCAAGATCATTGGTAGAAACCCGCAAGTTGGCAGATTGTGTGGTCAGAATTAATCCGGGGTTAACTGTAGCGGTGTATACGGCACTGCGTATGGTACGGCTCAAAGTATCGCCGGCTACAAATTGACCAGCAATGGTGTCGATGAACACACGAACTATGTAATTTCCTGTATCAACCATGTTCACGGGGGTGGTGAACGTAATGGTATCGTTGGTTAAAGTTACAAATGATCCTGTATTACGAGTAACTGTAGCCAATGGAGTAACGGTACCAGTAGGAGAGGTAACAGTGCCTTTTACAACAACGTTTGAAGCACTGCGGTCAAATGTAGTTCCTGTGTTACGAATTACAGCACGAACGGTTTCATTGGCACTGAAACAGCCTTTGTCGGTTGGTTCCGTGATAGCTGTAACAGTAACTTCACCAGGTGAAACTGTACCAAACGCAAAGAACTCTCCGTTGGCAAGGTTAACACCTGCAGTAGTTGTACGAGATCCAGTGGCGGTAATTACACCTGAACCAGAAGCCGCACTTCTTTCTGTCCATGCACCGTTAAGGGCAGGTGCTTGTACTACACGTATTTGGTTGATATTACCGGTAACGAGCGTATCAAAAGCTGACCAGTTTAATTGTACAGTTGCGCCAGATGAAAGAGGTGAACTCGCTGTAATTCGAACACCTCTTCTTCCTAAAGTTGAAGTAACTGGTGCAACGACACTACCACTTGGAGCTCCGGTAAGTTCTGCCGTATAGGTTTGAGGTGTTGTTCCTGGTATGAAACCACCAAGTACAACTAAAAACCCGTCGTTCGCGTCACCAATCCTGAAGTTTCGTGTTTGTGCCGCTGCATTGGTAACCGTCCAAGTAACTCTACCTTGAACATATGCAGTAGCCGATCCTGTAGTTACGTTAGGCAATGCACCATTACCAAATATGAGAGAATTTCCGGATGGAATAATTACTCGACCACCGCCAAGAATAAGTGCTCCTGGCTCTGTAGCAGAATTCGGGAAAGTGTTGGTTGCAGAGGCCGATGCAGAAGTAAGCGTAAGGTTACCTCCATTCACAAATAAGAAGAACCCAGCACCTACGCTATAACGTAAACCGTTAATTGACCTTGATGTAGGAATCTCGGTAGATGTTGTACAGTTTTGAGCGGTTTGACCTGTGAAAAACACATAGTCCAAATTATATGCAGCCGTAGGACCTACGTTCACCACACCATTAATCGCCGGTGAAACTACCGAACGACGGAAGTTAACACCGCCTGTTACTACACCGCCTAAAGTGTTATCCATGGTCAAGTTACCGTTGGTGGTAAGTAGACCATTTATTAGTGTAAATCTAGCAGAAATGTTGATTGGAGCATTAATGGTCAATCCATTGTCTGCTTGAATTTCACGGATAGTGTTTCCTCCGTTAAATGTTCCGGTTCCACTGATGCTTTGTCCACCCGTGGTGCTATTGAATACCAAAATAGTAGCGTTGGTAGTAAGGTCAACAAAGCCATTGTTGATAAAATTGCCAGAAAGGAAGATACTTCTACCGGATGTACCCGTGGTAGGAACAGTCGAGAAAGTATCGCCGGGAGTCACGGTAATGTTACCCGTTACTGTCAATACTCGAGTGGCGGCAGCATTAAAACGTAAAGAAGCGCCTGTGCCTGCCTGACCTACAGTTAATGAAGGAATAAAGGATGTTGGAACGTCAAAAGTCACAATGTGACCATCGGCAATTACAACATCACTGAGATAGTGGGGTATTATACCACCTGTCCAGGTAGCTGGGCTTGACCACAATCCACTAGCAGCAGAAGTAATCGGGCCAGCAGCTGGAGGTGTAAATGTGTACGTTAGGCCACTGGGAATTGACACAGTAGGCGAGATGGTCATCGTAGCATTGTTCGCTGTACCGGCGGTAGTAGTCGTCCAGCTTGTGGTGCTCGTTCTATTATTGAATTCTGCAGCAGATATACCACCCAAACCAACTTGTGGAGTGTGAGATGCACCTACGTTCATCAAGCCGTACACCAACTGAACGGTGTTTGACGTTTCATTCAAACGAATTTGGAAATTCAAGTTTTCACCATTCGTAGTATTATACCTGCGGTAACCTGTCCATTGTACCACTAACGTACGGTTAGGAGCAGTTCCGGTAGTTACCACACGAATATTTCCAGAAACACCTGGACCACCTGGAGTACCAGGGCCATTAGCCTGCAAGTCAAGGGCATAAGCAACAATACGCGCACGAAGTTGTGGCGGGGTGGTTGTAACCGTTGAACTTAAAGGTGTAGAAGTACCCGACATATTTACCGCCGGATTGAACGATGAATTACCCAATGATATCCAACCGTTGGCATTTACCGCAATTCTATCGAAGGAATATCCTCCGAAATTAAAGTTAAAGCCGATTGGGATACCAGGTCCCGTTGCGATGGATACTGTTGGTTGTGCAGGGTCTGTGTAAGTTTGGTCATCAGACGCCGTGTCACCCAACAAAATACCACCTGTAGTAATCGGAGTGTATGCGTCTGTTGTGGAGCCAAAGGTGTATGCGGCTACTTGACCATACGATCGAGAGCTTAGTACAATTAGCGCCATCAAACACAACAACCGCCAGCTGTTCAACCGAAGGGTAGAAGCAGCTACTGTGAAGTAGTTGTTTTTCATAAAATGGGTTAAGTTGAAATTTAGTGGGTAGCAATTTAGAGTTTTTTAAACTGCATGACAAAAAATTTACATAAACCTCACGTGAAAAACTTGCTTTTTTCCGAAGCGTTTTAAAATTAAGGTCAATTATTTATAAAAAACGGGCGGTCAGGCTCTTCTTGTTTTTGCGAAGTCCATTTCTATCGCCCAAATACAATAATTCCCCTCCGAACTTTCCACCTTCGGGGCCCAGATCTATCAAAAAATCGGCAGAGCGTATCACGTCCAAATTGTGCTCAATTACCAAAACTGTATTACCCCTGTCGACTAGTTCCTGTAATACTCCAAGCAGTACCCGCACGTCCTCAAAATGTAGTCCGGTAGTTGGTTCATCAAGTATGTAAAAGGTCTTTCCTGTATCGCGTTTCGATAATTCGGCAGCCAGCTTCACCCGTTGTGCCTCACCACCCGAAAGGGTAGTCGACGACTGACCCAATGTGACATAACCGAGGCCAACGTCTTGCAATGTTTTGATCTTACGCAAGATATTGGGCATACTACTGAAAAACTCCACAGCCTCATCAATCGGCATGTCGAGTACATCGCTAATCGATTTACCTCGGTAACGTACTTCGAGGGTTTCGCGGTTGTAGCGTTTCCCTTGACAGCTTTCGCAAATCACCGATACGTCGGGCAAGAAGTTCATTTCAATAACGCGCATGCCGCCACCACCACAGGTTTCACAACGTCCGCCTTTTACATTGAACGAAAAACGGCCGGGTTTATACCCCCTAATTTTTGCTTCAGGCAACTCGGCAAACAGGTTCCGGATATCCGAAAAAACTCCTGTATACGTGCTTGGATTGGAGCGTGGTGTTCGGCCGATGGGCGCTTGATCGATTTCAATCACCTTATCGACATGCTCTAAGCCTTCAATTCGGCTGTAAGGCATGGGTTTTCGCCGACTGTTGTATAAATGCTGACTCAGGATTGGATAAAGCGTTTCGTTGATAAGGGTTGATTTCCCCGACCCCGAAACGCCTGTGACAACAATAAACTGGCCCAATGGAAATACCACATCAATACTTTTGAGGTTGTTTCCTTTGGCGCCAAAGAGCTTTAAACACTGCTTACCCTGCTTGCGTGGCTCTCGAATCTCAATTTTTCGCTTTCCAGAGAGGTAGTCGGCCGTGAGCGTACGTTGCTGTACAAAATCGGCTGCCACCGACGATGCTACTACCGTACCGCCGAACGCTCCAGCACCTGGACCAATATCGATTACATAGTCGCTTTCGCGTATCATGTCTTCGTCGTGCTCCACTACGATCACCGTATTGCCTGCATCCCTCAACTTTTTAAGACTTTCAATCAACCGGGCATTGTCGCGTTGGTGGAGACCAATACTGGGTTCGTCGAGTATGTACAACACTCCCACAAGCTGGGAGCCGATTTGCGTGGCCAAGCGTATGCGTTGCGATTCCCCGCCGGAGAGCGTATTTGAGCTGCGGTCGAGCGAAAGGTAACTAAGCCCTATATCGAGCAAAAAGCCCAACCGGGTGCGGATTTCTTTCAATACTTCTGTTGCTACTACGGCATTTCGGCCACTAAAATAGGTCGACAGCCCATCGACAAAAACGGCCAGTTCTGAAAGTTCTAGCTGGGCCAGTTCCGAAATATTTTTGCCGTTGATGCGGTAATGCAAGGCTTCCTGCTTCAGCCGTCCACCGTTACATTCGCTGCAAATGCTGTGCGTTAAAAACTCCTCGGCCCAACTTTGAATCGATATCGATGCAGGGTCGTCGTGTTGCTTTTTGATGAGGTTTACGATGCCCTCCCAACGTACGCTATGCCCATAACTATCGTCGAGTTTGCCGGGGACTTCCAATCGGTCTTCGCTACCGTATAAAATCAAATCAATGGCCTCTTTCGGCAGCTGCCCCACCGGATGGGTAAGGCTTATTTTGTGCTTTTTGGCCAACGCGCTCAGCAGGCGAAACACCCAAATGTCGCGGTATTCACCAAGCGGAGCGATTCCTCCTGAGACGATACTCAAAGAGGGGTCGGGCATCACGAGGCTCGGGTCCACATCGGGAACAGTTCCGAGTCCGTCGCAGCTCGGACAAGCGCCGTATGGCGAGTTAAATGAAAAGGTATTGGGCTGTGGCTCGTCGTAGGCGATGCCCGAAACTGGATCCATCAAAAAGCGGCTGTAAAAAGCAAGCTCTCCATTATCGGGGTCGAGTACTTGCATAATGCCTTTGCCGTTTTTTAAAGCCATGTCGATACTCTGACGAAGGCGTTTTTCGGCACCTTCTTCCACGATCAAACGGTCAATCACCAACTCAATGTCGTGAACCTTATAACGATCGACCTGCATCTTAGGTACTAAATCGAGCAATTCGCCATCGACCCGTATCTTCAAAAAGCCTTGTTTCCGCACTTGCTCAAATAGCTCGCGGTAGTGCCCTTTTCTTGCTCGAACCAGTGGCGCCAAAACTACCAGCTTTCTCCCAGCATAACGTTCGCGTATGGCCGCATCTATCTCGCTGTCGGTAAAACGCACCATTCGCTCGCCACTTTCGTACGAATAGGCTTCGCCCACTCTGGCGTACAAAAGGCGCATGAAATCGTAAATCTCGGTGATTGTCCCTACCGTTGACCGGGGGTTTTTGTTCGTGGTCTTCTGTTCGATAGAGATTACCGGAGAAAGTCCTTCAATCTTATCTACGTCGGGACGTTCCATATCGCCAATAAACTGGCGAGCATAGGCCGAAAAACTTTCCATGTAGCGGCGCTGGCCTTCAGCATACAAGGTGTCGAATGCCAAGGAAGACTTACCACTGCCACTCAAGCCCGTAATCACCACCAGCTTGTTGCGCGGGATGGTTACATCAATATTCTTCAGGTTGTGGACGCGGGCGCCGTATACTTCTATTTGTTCGTTGGCTTCGGTAGGCTGATTCATGAGGATGCTAAGCTACAAAATAGCAGCGTCATGGTTGAACAGCAGGCGCCTCTAAAGGTTCAGCGATTTGAATTAAAAGTGTTTGACCTTTTACCAAATCGGTACTTTGAAGTTTATTCCAACGAACAATGTCGGCCGCTTTCACTTCAAACAGTTCAGCAATTGCGCGTAAATCTTCACCCTTTTTTACGGTATGTTTTACCTCTCTGTATTTCACTTCCGTAGGAGGAATGGCTACTGCTTCTAGTTTTTCCTCAACGGGCGGGAGTTGATATTGTGGCTTGAGCTCTTCGCCGGCAACAAACATATCGGGGTGCGGGAACTGAATTTGATAGGTCTTTCTGCTCTTGTTGGGCAAATAACTTTTGCGAAGCCAAGGATTAAGCAGTTTCAGAAATTTGTAGTCGGAACCTTGACTCTTGGCGAAGGCAACTAAATCGGTAATAGCCGTATCGACAGTAACAGTCACCGTTTTCAGCGGCTTGTACAAATGCTGCTCGCGAAAACGATAGCCATACTTCTTGGGATTTTCCATGATGGCTTTAACCGCAAGTAAACGCGGCAAGTAGCGGGCAGTTTCGGGGTTGAGGTAAAGACTGTGATAGTCTTCGAGCTGTTGCAGCTTCACTTGTCCGCGCAAACCGCCTAGACCCATGTTGTAGGCCGCAGCTACCATCGACCAGCTGCCAAACTCGGCATACGCTTTTTTGAGGTATCGACATGCCGCCCGTGTCGATTTTTCAACGTGGTAACGTTCGTCGATTTCGTCGTTTACCTCCAGACCATTTTCCAAGGCTGTGCCCTTCAAAAATTGCCAAAAACCAACTGCTGCTGCTGGCGAAATGGCATTCGACAAGCCACTTTCAATTACTGCCAGATACTTAAAATCGTCGGGAACACCTTCTTCCTTCAGGATCTTCTCGATGATTGGAAACCATCTATTGGCTCTTTTGAAATAGAGCAAGGTTTGCGATTGATAATAGGTATTGACCAATATTTCCCGATCGATACGTTCACGCACTTCGAAATCGAGTAGCGGAACTTCTTCGCCAGCAAAACTCATCGCTTGTGGCAGTGGAACAGCATATACCTGGTAGTTTTCCCAGAAAGCTTCTAAGTACTCACTGTCGTCGGAGTATTTGGTAGCTGTTGTCAGCCTGAATACCAGCCCAGCCAATAAGGCAAAGGCAAAACTCTTGACAAACTTGTTGGCCCAAAGGCGTCTGAGCTTTTCCATTAGCGTTTTTTATAAACCGGTACTGTCGAGCAAGGCTCGCCATACATCAGCGACTTCACCACTGGCACCAACTTCATGGTGAGGGCCACGTAAACCGCTTCGCCAATACTTTCATCGCCACAGCCTTTTATCACCACCCTTTCACCTTCGTAATCGTTCAGATTAAGCTGGGCAATGGTTTCCAAGAGCAGGTCTTGCTTGAGCTGCGATGGTGTGCCAAATCGGCATGCTCCACCCGCCTGTTGAATGTATTGTGCCAGCAGCATCCAGGCCCAGCGGGCAACGATAGCGTCGGTCGAGCAGTACACGGCAACAAGCCTGCCGCGATATGTCGACCAGTCGATTGCCTTTAGCTGCTCACGGAATTCTTTTTCTTTCAATACAATTCCGTGCCACAAAAAATCGCGCAAATCGAATCCCAAAACGTCATCGAGCGCCACTAGCTTGGCTGGGTCGAGGGTAATGATCCCACTTTCGGCCACTTTATTTCTTAGGTTTTCCATAGTCGCATTTTTCCCAAAAAGACAAAAGCCTCTCCGCATAACGGAAAGGCTTCTGAAAAAGTTTATTACAGACTACTAATAGAACTGGTAACGTTTGTCGGTGATTTCAACACGCTCACGCAATGCCGCCAAGGCTTCATTCTGGGCTCTTTGGCTTATCTGCATACCCAAATTCATCTTCATGGCTTCAATATTGTCCATGCCGGGAACAGTTGACACCGAGTCGACCACTACCAGATACACCCCACGCTCACCCTTGATTGGTGGCAACATTTCGCCGATTTTAGCTTTGGTAATTTTTCCCAAAACGTTTAACTCACGACCCATCGATGGCATGAAATTGTTTGCAAACGCTGCACCCTGAAACACTTGGAAGATGTTGTTCAGGCTTGTTGCCGCAGCCATGATGTCTTTGTTCTTTGCAGCTGCATCTTTCGCCTGAACCAATAATTTTTCGGCCTTCTTATCGCGACGCACTGCCGTCTCAATTTCGGTCTTAACGTCTTCGAAAGGCTTATACCCTTTAGGTGTAATCTTGGTCAGAACAGCCACCACATATTTGTCTTCCAACTCAAAGGTGTTGCTTACGTCGTTCAACTCTGCTTTGTGCATCCAACGAACTACTTCACGAGCATTGGTAAAACCAGGTAAAGTGCGGTCGCCAATTTTGATGCCTTCGGCTGTGCGCTTCGTTAAGCCCTCGGTTTCCACGGCCTTAGTAAAGGCTTCTACGTCGCGATTTTCGCCCTGAAATTTATTCGCCTGAGCAAATACATCGCGATAGGTATCGGTAGATGGTTCAATGGCATTGGCAATGGTGCCAAACTTCAACGCTGGCTTGAGGCCTTTTTTATCGAGTATATTGATGATGTGGAAGCCATACTGACTTTCTACTACCACCACATCGCCTTTGTTGCCGTTGAAGCAAGCATCGTTAAATGGTTTTACCATCATTCCCTCAGCGAAGTAACCGAGGTCGCCTCCTTTAACTGCCGAAGCTTGGTCGGTTGAATTAGCTGTTGCGAGTGCAGCAAAATCGGCACCTCCATCGATCAACTTCTTCAAGCTATCGGTTTTAGCCTTAGCTGCTACCGGGTTGTTGTCCATCGCAATGAGGATGTGACGCGCGCGAACCGAGTCGGCACGTGTACCTCGCGCAACAAGCTTGGTTACTTTGAAATAGTTGTTTTCGAGGTATACCGATGAAACCGTTCCTACTGGTGCAGCCGAAAGGTATTTCTCTTGCTCACTTACCAACTGGTCCATACGTACCCACTGATCGGGGTAAGGCAAATCGCTGTTCAGCATGACAAAAGCTGAATCGTTGGTAGATGTAGTGAAATCGGCGACCAAGCTGGTCACGGCCTCCAACGCCCGAGCGGTATCGCTGGCATTGGCCGTAACCTGAAACACCACGTAGTCAATGTTGCGGGTTTCGTCTTTGGTTTCGTAGTCCTTTTTATTCTTTTCGTAATAGGCTTTCAACTCGCTCTCATCAACCGTTATCGAACTGTCGTTGATGGTAGCATAATCGAGTAATACGAAACGACCGTTGTACGATTTGCCTGAAGCCTCGGCAAAACGGGTTGCTGCGGCCTTGGTTACGTACAAACCTTTTGCTATTAAGTTGTTGTATTTCTGCGTTTCGCGCTCTTGTTTGATGTATTTCTCGAACGCTGCCCAACGTTTTTGCATGTCTTCGGGCTGTGTGTCGAGATTACGTAAAAAGCTAACCACCTGCGCACGATCAAACTGGCCGGTTTGTGGATTGGTAAAGGCCTGGCGAACCGACGGATGTATGTTGGTGCCTTGAACCATATCAAACAACTCGTCGATACCTACACCTAAACCGAGGGCTTTATACTCCTTGTTGATGAGCGTTTCACGCACCACCTCGTTCCACGTTTGCTCACGTAACATCGCAAGGGTGTTTTCATCTACCTTGTCGGTTTGGGTATTGGCCTTGTAGTTTTCAATGGCCTCCTCTACACGCGTCTCGAAATATTGAATACCGATTTCGTCGCCGTCGATTTCGCCGGCTATGGTGTCGGGACGGTTGGCGAATATTCCGTTACCGCTGAATACGTCCATGAGAAGGAAGGAGACGATGGCCAACCCGATCAAACCCACCAATAGGCCTGCTCTGTTCCTGATCTTGGTAATAATTGACATTTATTGAATTTTTAAAAAGCGTTGGCAAAAATAAAGTTTAGCAGCAGAAAATCAACACACAACCTAAGGTTTGCTTATCAATCGGCTGGTTGGTCTACAATCAATCGAACCGTTTCGATGCGTGTTTCAGAAACCGTTAAGATTACGAAGCTATAGCCTGGAATCTGAATTACCTCATTAACCGCTGGAATCGACTCATGTTGCTCAAAAATCAACCCGCCAAGGGTTTCGTATTCTCCCTCTGGCAAGCTGAACTTATAGGTTTCATTTAGATAATCGATTTCGAGTCGCGCCGAAAAAATATATTCCAATTCGTTGATTTGTTTTTCAAGCGTATCGTCTACATCGTGCTCGTCTTCAATCTCTCCAAAAATCTCCTCCATCAAATCCTCTACGGTTACAATTCCTGCAGTACCGCCAAACTCATCAACGACTAAAGCTAGACTTTTGCGCTGGGCATTGAGCTGTCGAAGTAACTCGATGGCCGGTAGCGTTTCGGGCACAATGGGGATAGGGATGAGCATGTCGCTGAGTGCATCGCTGGGCTTAAACAGCGATTGAAAGTGTACATAGCCGATTATACGGTCGATGTTTTCTTCGTACACTAAAATTTTACTGTGCTCGCTTTCGGCAAACTTCTCCTTTAGCGCCTCTAAACCGTCCTCGAGGTCTATGGCGACTATTTCGGTGCGGTGTACCATACATTCGCGCACCTTTACTTCGGTAAAATCGAGCGCTTTTTGAAAATAGTTCAAATCAACGGCTTGGTCGCCATCTTCATCAATGCTGGTAGTGTCTTGCACCAAATGATCGAGATCGGTTTTTCCAAAAACCTGCTCCTGCCGTACGTTATCCATACCAAAAAACACCCGCAAAATGCCATTCGCAATACGCACAATCACCCATACTAAAGGGTAAAACAACCAATAAAAAAATTGCATGGGCAAGGCCAACACATAAACCAGCCGTTCGGCTTGCAAGCGAAAAATAGATTTGGGTAAAAATTCCCCAAAAAGCAGAACCACCGCTGTTGATGCTATGGTTTGCAGAATAAGTATGTTGAATGGGTTGCGAAACTGCAACGGAAGTACTGCCTCAATTTGGGGTTCAAGTACCGCCGCCATCATAGAGCCGTACAAAACCAGGGCAATATTGTTACCGACGAGTATTGCCCCGATAAAGTCGCCCGGATGTTTGATGAATCCCGCCAAGATGCGGGCACTCATGGCCCCTTGTTTGTTTTTTAGCTCAATCCTAAAACGATTGGCCTGAAAAAAAGCGATCTCCATGCCTGAGAAAAAGGCTGAAGCAACTAAACTGAAAACAATGATTAGAAATACATCCATAAAATCGATAGCAAAATAAACGTTTCGTCGCTTATCTGCACTACAATGTGTCGCCAGGGGCTTCGCTGCCCAAGGCTACAGTGCCACGTATGTTCAAAATGCGGTAACGTGTAAACCGCTGATTCGACTCCAATCCATCGCCAAAAATCACCTCGTCGGGGGTATTGATGCGTACAAACTGATCGGTGAAAATTCGGTCTTCGTTTTCGAGCCAAATCAACTTTTCGGTGCGCAAGGTGTCTCCCAACTCGTTAATCACCACCACATTGCCATAGGCTTCCATCTTACCTTCTGCCGGAAAATGTATGGCCCTGTTCGCCCGCATGCGAGCGCTGGGCGCTTTATTCGGGTCGTAAAAGGTAGCCTCAATGCCATCGGGCATTTCGGTTATGGGCTTGTCGGTGAGGTCGCGAATCATGGTCTTAGCCACAATTTTGGCCTTCACCACCCCCGAATCGGAATACACTACCGTTACGTCGCGACCGGTTTCTTTTTCCATGTCGGGCTTAACAGCAAACTTCCTGAGCTTCTCTTGCGAGTTTTCACAAGAGAGACTCAGGAAGCATAATCCGATCCAAAGGGCTCGGGTGTACATTAGTCGGACGAACGAACAGTTGTGGTTTCGCCTATCCAGCAGCCCACCTTGTACGATGATCCTTTACCTATGTTGTTGAAGAATAAGTCCTCACTACGCGGGAAATAACCCGAGTACTGGTTTATCTTCTTATTCGCGTCGTCAGCAATCGATGGGTCGATACTTTTCGCGTACTGGTATTTATCTACTGCCGCCCAGAATACACTTTGACTTTCGATACCCGATCCACACATCCTGCTGCTTGAAGCGTATAAGTCTCCAATGAAAAGGTAAGGTTTTCCCCATTTAGGCAACATCTTGGCTGCGTCGTATGCAGCGGCACGGGCCTTCGAGAACTGGTTGTTGGCACTGTATACCCCTGCAAGTTCGAAGGTGTATACAGCCTTGATAGAATCGCCTTCGGCTTTGCTGATGGCAGCTTCGTAATACCGCACAGCTTGCTCGCTGTTCGAGTCTTTGTACTTACGGCCGAGTACCAACGCCAGCGTAGCGGTAGGTGTATCCTTGTACTTCGACTCGGCTACCGAAACAAATATTTCTTTCGAGGTGCATCCTTTACTCAACAAGAGGCTGAACAAGAGGTCGCGCAATTCACGGTCGGCTGGGTTGGCTTTGTACTTCGCCTCGAAAAGTGATACAATTTCATCACAGTCTTTGATGATGTTGCCCGCCAGGTCGGCGTCGAGCGATTGTTTCGACTCCAAGTATTTTTCGGGGTTGTTTCCTGCCTCAACATTGTGCATGATGATGCGGTCCATCGATTCGTAAATTTCGATAACCTCTGGCTTGGTAAGTTTACCGGCCGAGAATTCTTTCAAGGCCACTTTAAAGTAGTACGGCATCACGAAATATTCTGTTTCGTTACCACCTAGTTTCACCGAACGTTTGAAGGTATTCAAAATGTCGATGTTGGGTTCTGGACGGAAATTGAGCATGTCTACTCCTTTACGACCGATGGCATTCCCTGCAGAAGCTGGGAAATTATCCGAACGCACATCGTAAATCATGAACAGGGTGTCGATGAGCTTGGCCTTCTTCGCAGCGTCTTTTTCTTTGCTGATGAAAAGTTTAAACATGGCCACGCCGTCTACGTGTGTCTGTTCGCGTGCACAAGGTGCGTTTTCGAACACATAACGCCATGGTTCGATGGCGGCATCGTAGTTCTTTTGTTTGAAAAATTCACGGTAAACGGAAATGTTCTGGATGGTTTTTACACTGTCCACCCCCCACTTTTTGTCGCATCCGTTTTTCAGTTTTGAGTCGGCACTGGCCGACTGTGCTCCGGCCATCAAGACGATAGCGAGGAGAAAGCTGAACATTTTGAAATTCGTTTTCATGACATGGTTTGTTTAATCGTATTTGCGCTTGATGAACCACCGGTCGTTCAGGGTGAAGGCTATCGAAACGCGGTTAAATTGTTCACGGATGAGACCATTGCTGGTAGTACCGCGAATACCGCCTTCGTAGGCTACACTCACTGCCGAATTCGAACGGCGAATCGGGAGCGTTGCTCCAACAGTTATGCCAACTTCGTTGATGGGTTGATCGCGAAGTTGTAAATAACTGCTGTTGTATCTGAAACCAGTCCGGTAACGGATGGTTTTGAAGTAGTTAGATTTTCCGGCGGCATTGGCGTCGGGAACGTACTGAGCACCACCCGAAAGGGTCATGCTGTTCCGCAAAGAGTCGGCTGAACCCAAGAAGCTGAAATCCGACCAATCTTGCATACGCGCCTCTATACCAAAGAGCCAGCGGGTCCCTATTTCGTAGGTTAATCCAAAACTGTAAGCGAGTGGCAACAAAACTGAGCCCTTGGTCGACGGCACATCCGATACGGTGTCGCGCACCAAAATGCTTCCCAGGCGGTACGTAAATCTATCGGCTAAAAAGGTGCGGGTTGCATTCATATTGGTCGGAAGTTCTACAACGGCACCAGCGGTGATTTTTCGGTCGTTACTCAATTTGCGGCGGTACTGCACTCCCAACTGGAAATTGGCATCGGCGAGGCGAACCTCGTCTTGAATGCGCACATTGAACGTTAACGTGGTGTCGGGGAATTCGATGCGGCGCTCTTGGTTGAGCGTTCCAAACAAAAAGTTAGCGGTAACCCCTACATGCCATTGGTCGTTGATGCTATAGCCATTGGTTAAAAACACCCGGTTAATGCCGCCAAGTCCGTTGTACACTTCCTTCCAACTTTGGAACGATGAATCGACTTGCGTGCTGATGGCGTAATTGTTCGTGCTAAACGGCAAAAAGCCAAAGGCTGCTCCCCATTTTTTAGTTACCGGGAAACCCAGTACAAAATAGTTGATGTTGAAGTTCGACTGCTGTTGCGTTTGCGTATTGGAGCTGAGGGTGAGAAATTTTCCAGCTGCGGCAAATTCAAATGTAGTTAGGCGTATGCCCCCCATGCCTGCAGGGTTGGTGATGTTCAAGCTCAATGGGTCGAAATAAGCAACCGCCAGTCCACCCATACTTCTGTTGGCTACGAGGTTGAACGATTGTACCTCGCCCAAACCAAACCTAGAGTAGGGCGTGCCTGCATTGGAGCTTTGCGCTTGCAGCAACACTGGGAACATAAGAAACGGTAAGCATTTACTTACCGCCGAAAAAAGTTTTATCAAGTAAGGCATTCAGGCCGTATAACGCCAAATTAGGCTCGGCAAATATCTGTTTTTGAAGTCTTTTTTCAAAAAGAGCAGCGTCTCCTCCTGTTAAAATAACCGTTAATTCTCCGAATAGGGCCTCTGCGCTGCTGATACGCCCTTCTAATTCTGCCAACATTCCGCCAAAAGCGCCAGCCAATAAGGCCGTTTCGGTATCGGTTCCCCAATCGGGAGCTACTTTTTCAGCTTCGGGCAGCGGTAATCGCCGCGTAAAGGTGTGCATGGCTTGCAAGCGCATCTTGTAGCCTGGGCTGATGTCTCCACCCAGGTGGCGGCCTTCGACGGTTATCAAATCTGCCGTGATGCAACTTCCCAAACTCAACACCAAGGCCGCTTTTTTAGGAAAGCGTGTCAGCGCAGCAAAGATTCCGGCCTTGCGGTCTTGTCCCATGGTTTGCGGAGTGGTGTAGTCGCTCGGAAAAGGTAATTCGTCGTAAGGGGCAAAAAAGGTGTAATTGCGAATGTTGGCTGCTTGCAGGGCATCCATAATGGCTGCTTCGCTGAGCGAAACGGTAGCAAAAGCGGCCATGTCGGCACGTGGCAGCGTCTGCTGTAAGTAACTTTCGGTTGGGAAATACTGCACATCAAGCAGTGTGTCGCCTTGGAAAAGCGCTTGTTTCACGCGGGTATTACCAGCATCGAGTACAAGTCGTCGGTTACCCATCATACAAATCGAAATTGAATTTCTTTGTGATTCATCACCAGGCGGCCATCGGGACCGTCGAGGAGCAGACGGCCGTCGGCATCTACCCCGCGGAGCACGGCTTGCAGCTCACGGCCTTGCAGTTGGTACCGCCGCGATTCGTCGCGCCCAAGCAACTGCTGGTGGTAATCGGCTATAAGCACCGCACTTTGTCGGGTTCGTAATTGTTCATACCGCCGCTCAAGGCTACCAAAAAGCGGGTCGAGCAGCTCATCGAGGCGGTAATACCGAGCAGTAACCAATTGAAAAGAAGTAGGGTTGGGAATACTCGACGGAAAATAGGCTTGATTGATGTTGATGCCGATGCCGACAACCGTTTCAGCTATCTTTCCGCCTTGCAGGCTGTTTTCGATGAGTAGGCCTGCCAATTTGCGGTTGTGGTAGTAGATGTCGTTTGGCCATTTCACCTTAACGCCTTGGCCCAGATACAAGCGGCAGAAATCGGCCACGCCCAAACACAGGGCCATATTCAGCTGAAAATGGTGCTGGGCTGGCTGAAAGGCTGGTTGTAGATACACCGACAGCAATAAATTTTCGCCCTCATCGCTGAACCATCCCGCACCGGCCTGACCTCTTCCCTGGCTTTGGTAGTCGGCCAAGAGCACATAGCCTTCTTGCAGGCTTGCGTTGGCTAAGGCCCACAATTGGGAGTTGGTACTATCGGTTGAATGAAGTTTCTCGAAGCTCTTCCCGATATAGCGGCTGGTGACGACAGGTTTGTGCAAAAGAATTAGCTACTTTTGCACAAATCTAAACAATCGGAATGGCTAAGGCTGCAAACAGCATCGAACAATACATCATTCACGGCATCCAGGAAAAAAAGGGCAAAAGCATTACCATGCTCAACCTTACCAAACTCAAAGACCGTGTTACCGACACCTTCATTATCGCCGAAGCAGAATCGAGCACACAACTGAAAGCCATCGCCGACTCGGTGATTGAAGAGGTGAAAAAAGCCTCTGGCGAGCGCCCATGGTCGGTAGAAGGCCTCGAAAACGCGCAGTGGATTCTCCTCGACTATGTGGATGTGGTGGTGCATCTGTTTCAACCACAGTACCGCGAATTTTACGGTATCGAAGAATTGTGGAACGATGCTGTGCGCACCGACATCGCTGAGTAATGGGCTTCGATGACATTTTAAACTTTTCGGAGGCCGCTCGCGTTCAACACATCATTACTTCTCTTACATGAGCAAAAAAGAAACTACCAATAAAAAAGCCGCCGCTCCCAAGGCCGATGGCTCAAAACCCCGCTTCAACTTTTACTGGATTTATGTGGTGATTGCCGTGCTATTTATCGGCATGCAACTGATCGGCAGCAGTGGCGGAACTAAAAAAATAGGCTGGCAGGAATTTAAAACCTCCATGCTCGAAACCGGCGAAGTCGACAAACTCGTGGGTTATCGCAAAGACGACATTTACGTAATAGAGGTGTTTATTCGCAAGGATAAGCTCGATCAAAGCAAACACAAAGAAGTCAAGGAAGATAGCTTTACAGGCGTTTCTGGCCCACATTATTTTTTCACAGAGACTTCTCCGGAGGTGCTCGAAACCCGCTTGAACGAGGTGTACAAAGTACATCCCGAAATGAAGCAGCTGAGCGTGCAATGGGAAAGCAGACCGGATTGGTTCAGTGGCTTGTTGAGCTTTTTATTGCCCATGGCACTGATCATTGGTCTATGGTTGTTGTTCATGCGTCGCTTCACTGGAGGCGGCCAAGGTGGCGGCGGACAGATCTTCAATATCGGCAAAAGCAAGGCTACGTTGTTCGATAAAAACAGCCGTGAAAATGTAACCTTCAACGACGTTGCTGGCCTCGAAGAAGCCAAAGTAGAGGTAATGGAGGTGGTAGATTTCTTAAAAAATCCCAAAAAATACACCACACTCGGTGGCAAAATCCCGAAAGGCGTGCTGCTAGTAGGTCCTCCCGGTACTGGTAAAACCTTGCTTGCCAAAGCTGTTGCTGGCGAAGCGCAGGTGCCATTTTTCACGCTTAGCGGTTCCGACTTCGTGGAGATGTTTGTAGGCGTAGGCGCAAGTCGTGTGCGCGACCTCTTCAAACAAGCTCGCGAAAAAGCACCGTGCATCATTTTCATCGATGAGATCGATGCCGTTGGACGTTCGCGCTCCAAAAATCAGGTAATGGGTGGTAACGACGAGCGCGAAAGCACCCTGAACCAGTTGTTGGTAGAGATGGACGGCTTTTCGACTGATTTGGGCATCATCGTGATGGCTGCCACCAACCGACCCGACGTATTGGATTCGGCTTTGCTTCGCCCGGGTCGTTTCGACCGGATGATTACCGTAGACAAGCCAGATATCGTGGGTCGTGAGCAGATTTTTAAAGTCCACCTGAAGCCATTGAAGCTAGGGGCTGATGTAAATGCGCTCAAACTAGCTGAACAAACGCCCGGTTTTGCCGGCGCTGAAATTGCCAACGTTTGTAACGAAGCTGCCCTCATTGCCGCGCGGAGCGATAAAAAAGAAATTGCGATGGACGACTTCAACGCGGCGATTGACCGGGTGATTGGCGGCCTCGAAAAGAAGAATAAAATCATATCACCCGAGGAGAAAAAGATTGTTGCCTACCACGAAGCTGGCCACGCCATTGCGGGTTGGTTCCTCGACAGCACCGATCCTTTGGTTAAAGTAAGCATAGTCCCACGCGGCGTAGCTGCTTTGGGTTATGCACAGTATCTTCCGAAAGAACAATACCTCTACACCACCGAGCAGCTGCTCGATAGTATGTGTATGACTTTGGGCGGTCGCGCTGCCGAAGAGGTGGTTTTTGGCCGCATCAGCACTGGAGCTCAAAACGACCTTGAACGTGTAACCCGTATGGCTTACGGCATGGTAACCCTCTACGGCATGAACCCCAAGGTAGGTCCGCTGTCGTTCAACGATCCGAACGGCGAATATCAATTCCGCAAGCCGTACAGCGAAGATTTGGCCATGACCATCGACCAAGAAGTGCGTTTGTTGGTGGAAAACGCCTATGTAAAGACCAAAGAACTTCTTGCTAGCCGTCGCCATGAGCTTGAACTCATTGCGCAAGAGTTGTTGCAGAAGGAAGTCATCTTCACTGTAGATTTGGAGCGTTTGATAGGTAAACGTCCTGGTCCAGATACCCATCTCACCGAAGAAATTCCACAGGTGGTGAGCAGCGAGGCTACCAACGACGATACACCAACCACCGAGACCGAAGCTTAAGCCTCATGCGCGATACCACTAGCAAAGAAAAGGTACTCAAGCGCATACGAAAGGCGCTCATCCACCAAACCCCACCCAAACATCAAATGGTGGATTTGGAAGGGGCGGTATATCATAAAGTGGGTAACGATTTGGCTGTGGCCTTTGCCGAACGTTTGGTAAGCATAAATGGTCAGTTTGCGTTTTGCGAAAACATGCTCGACTTTGCCGACAACCTCATCTCGTTGGTACAGTACCACAAAGCGCAGGAAATATTCTGTTTTGAACCTGCCATACAGGCTTTACTCGACCAAATTGAATTTCCGTACCGGAAAGACCGCGCGGGGATTGCTGATATGGAAATTGGCATCAGTTCGTGTGAAGCATTGGTAGCCCTTACAGGCTCGGTGATGGTTAGTTCGGCGCAGCAGCTGGGACGCACCATGACCATTTACCCACCCATTCATATTGTGGTAGGTTATATGAACCAGTTGGTACCCGACCTCAAGGCAGGCTTTGACTTGGTTAAAGAGCGCCATGGCGGAAGGCTACCTTCGATGCTTAGCAACATTACTGGACCAAGTCGCACAGCCGACATCGAAAAGACGTTGGTTTTGGGTGCCCACGGGCCGAAGGAGCTTTACGTATTTTTGGTTGAAGAAAATCCGGTTTGAATCAGCGCAAAAACATATACTTCGCAAGCGATTTCCACCTAGGGGTGCCCGATTACGCCAGTTCGTTGGAACGCGAAAAGCGAGTAGTGGCTTGGCTCGATGAAATCAAACAAGATGCTGCTGCCATTTATTTGGTGGGCGACATATTTGATTTCTGGTTTGAATACAAGTATACCGCCCCGAAGTATTATACGCGCTTGTTGGGTAAAATCGCCGAGATCACCGATAGCGGCATTCCCGTGCACTACTTCATAGGCAATCACGATATGTGGACGTTTGGCTACTTGGAAAGAGAGTTGGGCGTGATTTTACACCGTGAAAATGTGAGCATACAATTGGCCAATAAACAATTTTTAATTGGCCATGGCGACGGCAAGGGCCCTGGCGATAAAGGATATAAGCGCTTAAAAAAAGTTTTTCGGTCGCCCGTATCGCAATGGCTTTTTGCCCGTTTGCACCCCAATTTAGCCTTTTGGATGGCGCAATTCTGGTCGTATAAAAGCAGGGTGAACAACGATGATCCCTTGGAGTTTGTGAAGGAAAACGAGTGGCTGTATTTGTATTGTCGGCATAAGTTGAGGCAGCAGCATTTCGATTATTTTGTTTTTGGACACCGTCATTTACCCGTAGATGTGGCAATCGACGACAGTTCGAGCCGTTATATCAACCTAGGCGATTGGATTGTTCATTTCACTTATGCAGTTTTTGATGGCGATACGTTGGCTTTGCGTACTTATCCTGCTCGTTAAGGGCGTTGCCGCAGGCGATAGCCTTCGGGTAGTTAGCAAAATTACACCCGAACAAAACGTTCGTGCTTTTTACATTGACGCACTTGACCAGCTGTATATACTTACCAAACAACATGAATTGGTGAAATACGATGTTGCTGGAAAATGGATTGGCAATCATCGCAACCAAGTGCTTGGTCCGCTACGCCAGGTAGACGTATCGAATCCATTGCAGTTGATGGCCTTTTATCCCGAAAGTGGGGTGATGCTCCAGCTCGACAATATGTTATATACCACCAACCGCTTTGAACCCGGCAAACTTGGCTTAAGTGAAGATGCGCTCATGTGTCGATCGTTCGACAACAACTTTTGGTTGTACGACGCAAGGGCGTTCAAACTTCGGAAGCTGGCCAAAGATTTACGTGTAGTGGTTGAAGGAGAGTGGATCCAAAATAAGTTGCAGTACGACCTCTCGCCCGAAGAACTGGTAGAGGTAGATGAGCGTTTGTATATGAACGACCCGAAACACGGCATATTCGTTTTTGACCTTTATGGAGCCTACTTAAAAACAATACCGTTAGTGGGTCAAAAACGAATTGCAGTATACCAAGGTGGGTTATATTTTACCCGAGAAGACCAGGTTTACCGTTACGATTTACTCACCTTAGAACAACAAGAGCTAACCCTACCCGCAAGTATAAAAGCCAGTCAGCTTCAGTATAACCGCAGCGGGTTGTGGGTTTTCGACGGCGAAAGCGTATTTTTGCTGGCTCCTTAGCCCAATGCTCGATAAATTCCCCGCCATACAAGGCCGTTTTGAGGTAATCAGCGAACAGCTGCTCGACCCGCGTGTGTTCAACGACATGAAGCGATACACCCAGCTGAATCGTGAATACCGAGAGCTGGAAAAGATAGTGCAGGCCTTTAAGGCATACCAATCGGTACTCGGCAATATCGAAACCAACAAACAAATTATTGCTACAGAAAAGGATCCCGAGTTCCTAGAAATGGCCAAAGAGGAGCTCGAAATGTTGCAGCTGCAACAACCTCAGCTTGAAAACGAATTGCGCATGTTGCTGGTTCCTAAAGACCCGGAAGATAGCCGCAACGTATTGGTAGAAATCAGAGCAGGTACGGGGGGTGACGAGGCTAGTCTATTTGCAGGCGATTTGGCACGAATGTACCTCCGTTATTGCGAAAAAAGGGGCTGGAAGGTCGAATTAGTCGATGAAACCGAAGGCACCATGGGCGGTTTTAAGGAGATTATTTACAAAGTAAGTGGCGACGAGGTTTACGGAATACTGAAGTATGAGTCGGGTGTTCACCGCGTTCAACGGGTTCCGGCTACCGAAACGCAAGGTCGTATTCACACCAGTGCAGCCACCGTGGTGGTATTACCCGAAGCCGAAGAGCTGGATGTGCAGCTCAATCCGGCCGATATAGAATTGCAAACTTCTCGATCGGGAGGTGCCGGAGGGCAGAACGTGAACAAGGTAGAAACCAAGGTGATGCTCACCCACAAACCAACGGGTATAGTAGTTACCTGTCAGGTAGCTCGCTCACAACTTGCCAACCGCGAAATGGCCATGGACATGCTCCGCACCAAACTTTATGAAATGGAGCTCAACAAGCGAAACGAAGCCACCGCCTCGCAACGTAAAACCATGGTAAGTACGGGCGACCGTTCGGCGAAAATACGCACCTACAATTTCCCGCAGAGCCGCGTTACCGACCACCGCATTGGCTTAACGGTTTATAACCTCGATGCATTTTTAGGAGGTGAAATCCAAGAAATGTTGGACGCGCTACAGCTTGCCGAAAATACCGAACGCTTGAAAAGCGGCGACACTGTTGCATAAAAAAAGCCACCCGAGGGTGGCTTAAAACAAGGCAAGCTAGCTTACTCGTAAGAATTCAACATCACAGGCATGATGAGCATCAGCGTATCTTCGTTGGTTTCCTGCTCGCTAGGATGCATCACACCCGGGCGGCTTGGCTGACTAAGCTCAAACCTAACCGTAGCGCTGCTCAAGTTCGAAAGCATCTCGATGAGGAAACGCGCATTAAAGCCAATTTCTAGGTCGGTTCCGCTGTATTCGCAGGCAAGCGTCTCGTCGGCTTGGTTCGAAAAATCTAAATCTTCGGCCGAAATATGCAATTCGCTACCTTTTAATTTTAGGCGAACCTGATAGGTAGTTTTGTTCGAATAGATCGAGATTCGTTTTAGTGAACTGAGCAATTCAGCGCGAGAAATGGTAAGCTGATTCGTATTGTCTTTCGGAATCACCGCATTATAATCGGGGAATTTCTGGTCGATCAATCGGCATACCAGATGTATATCCTTGAAAGAGAAGAATACATTGGTGGTATTGTATTCAACCGTCACCAAGGTATCGTCGCCGGGGAGCGACGATTTGAGTAGGTTGAGCGCTTTACGTGGTACAATGAACGAACCCGTTTCGGGTATGGCAATTTTTTTAACGCTATGGAGCACCAATTTGTGCGCATCGGTAGCCACAAAGTTCATTTGGTTGGCTTCCAACTCAAACTTCACCCCAGTCATGGCCAAACGCAATTCATCGGTACCTACGGCAAATAACGTGGTACTTACCCCGTTGAGTAGGGCACTACTCGGCATGGTGAAGCTATTGGCCTTGCTCACTTCCGGTATTGCCGGAAAATCGTCGCCATTTTCGCCGCTCAGTTTGTACTTACCCTTGTCGGTATTGATTTCGATGGCGAAAGTTTGCTCGTCGAACGAGAAAGTTATCGGCATATCGGGCAACGACTTCAGCGTTTCGAGCAAAATTTTGCTAGGAACAGCAATCTTGGCCTTTCCTTTCCCTTCAATAGGCAAGGTGGTTTTCATGGTCGTGTTCAGGTCGGTAGTACATACCAACAATTCCTTGTCGCTGATGTCGAACAAAAAATTCTCGAGTATAGGTAGTACCGAGCTGGTATTAATTACGCCTTGAACGGCCTGCAGATGCTTTAACAACGTGCTGGTTGAGACGATAAATTTCATTGGAATGCTTTTGCTGTAAAGATAGTTTTTATGGTCAATTGAAGACGAGTTTTATCGTTTACTCCTTCGAATCATTTCGTCGTACGACAGATACATCCAAGGCTGAATCAAATCCTGCAATACACCAAAGTCGTTCCCTTCGCGGTAATAAAAATAATGTCGGTCTAAATCGGGATAACCTTGAAGTAGCACCACATCGATGGTGCTTACCTGGCTCTTGAAATAGGTGGTTATCGTATGTTTCTTACCGCTACGTTCGGTAATTGTGGCATGCATAATGGGTGGCACCATCCGAATTACGCTATCGCGT
The DNA here is from genome assembly GCA_943369355.1 of Chitinophaga pinensis. Classification (GTDB taxonomy): domain Bacteria; phylum Bacteroidota; class Bacteroidia; order UBA7662; family UBA7662; genus UBA7662. Next base: position 206,379 of record CALRMX020000002.1, read on the forward strand.
ATGGGCACTTCGTTTTCGAACCCTTCAACTCTGAAATTGGCAAATTCGGTCCAAATAGAATAACCGGCAGCAGCTTGTAAAAACGTTTTTGGGGCTGCTGGACCTCGGCTGATGGTATACAGCGTATCGCCTTCGAAGGCGATAAAATATCCTTTACCGGGGGTGTCGGGATAGTTTACTTCAAAACTTACAATCTCATTGGGATTGAGGCGGAACAATATCCTTTCGCGCCACTCTTCTTCACTCGCAAAAAAACGTGGTGTAAGGTAGCCTTCCCAACCGGGTAAATATAAAATATAGGGAATTTCAGCATCCTCCTTAATCATATACGTACCACGCGTATCGGTAGTGGAGCTACCCACGTAAAACACCAGCTCTTTTTGTTGATCACTGCCTTTATACACCTCTACTTTAATCCCTGCCGATGCCAAATTCGCCATCACATTGTTCATGGCGCCCTTGGGCACAGGCATTTTTACCTCCATGCGACTGAGTGTTTCGAGTAGGACTTTCACCATGTCGGGACGCGCCTTGTATTTGCCGTTTACCATCCAACTGCTATCGGGCTGGCGCTCGAGGGTAACCGCATTGCCTTTGCGGTCGGCAATAAAAATTTTCGAGAGTGCAGCCGTATCGGCCACCTGAAAACTAACTTCGGCGGGGTCGAAAGTGGTGTTTTTATCACGCGTTACCAACCAGGCTGCTACCCCGAGAAGCAGCAAAAACACGACAAGATATATCCAGTTCTTTTTCATCACTTTTTATTAGCAAAACGACGTTTGCGGTTCCAATGCCAAACTACTCCAAACAATAAGATGAGGCTTATCGGCACAACGGTATTCAAAAGCTGCCAACGCAATTTCTCTTCCTTTACTCGCTTTGCATCTAACAAACGTAAGGTGATTTGCTTCGATCGTACGTTGATGAGCCCTGTTTCGTCGAGCAGATAATCAATGGCGTTGAGGACAAAGCTTTTGTTGCCGTACAACTGGTTGGTGTACCTGTCGAAACCCAGGGGATACACCTCGCCAGTGCTCTTGCGAACGGCATTGGCAATTACATCACCGTCGGCTACCACCACCATTCGGCTAGGTTTGGCATTTTCGAGTAGCTTCATCCCCAGCGAGTCGACAGCGCGCTGTGCAAATGGATTGAAATATCGGCTTTTGTAAAAACTAGGAAAGTTGCCTTCGAGCAAAACAGCCATGGGTTGGCCGCCTTTGTTGTAGGCTTCTTCTTTACCTGGCTCGGTGGCCTGACTGAGATTAATGCGGAAAGGTGCATATACCACACGCGACTGCTGCGACGATCGCAACAAAACGGTTTGTTTAACCCCCGGTGCGTCTACAAAATCAATGGTTCCAGCAAACTTGAACGCAATTGGGTCGATTTTTCGGACAATTGGGTGCTCGCTTTGGGGATTAACGAGCGGATAGTAATACCACGGATACAGCCGCTGTTGAGGTTGACCTCCTAGCGAACCGTATACGATGGGAATAGAGGTTGACCGCACATCTTGCACCAGGTATGGATTCACCCGAAATCCATACTTAAACAATAGGTCGTCTAATTGGAGGTCGCGGGTTACGGCCATAAAATAGTTTTCGGCCGTCATGCTGTCCATCTCGGCGGCTACCGCATCGAGTAGCCACAAAATCCGTCCGCCGCGATTTACAAAATGGTCGATTTTGTACTTGGCCCACTCGCTGAATGGGCGGGTAGGTTTGGCAATCACCAGCAGCTGCACATCGGCTGGAACAGGCTCTACGGTATTGATATCGTAACGAAGCAGTTCGTAGTTTTCGTTGAGCGCCCTGCCAATATCGGAGGTGAGCACTTTGTCGAGCTCGCCGTTGCCTTCGGTAAAGGCTATGCGGGGTTTAAACAGCTGAGTAGCCTGTTTAATAGCGTTGGCGATGGTAAACTCCAACGCTTCTTCGGAGGCGTTGAGTATTTCCTGAGGACTGCTACCCGCGCCGCTACCCAGTAAAAAATTAACCGCTATTTCTTTGCTACGGTAGTATACCATCGCTCCAGGCCAGATGACCTGTCGCTGAATGCCGCCTTCATCGCGCGACTGCAAATCGGTGGGCTGCAGCCCTTGCTTGTACAGCTGCTGGAAAAGTTCGTTGCGTGTGCGGTCGTCGGGCTGATCCGACGGGTCGATAAATTCGAACTGCAGATTACCGCCGGCATAACGTCGCATTTCGGTGAGCTGATCGAGTATGGCACTTTGTAGCTTCTGAAAGCCCGGGGGGAAATCTCCTTCGAGGTATACTTTCACCACAACGGCATCTTCCAAATTCTCGAGTACGTTGCGCGTACTCTTGCTTAGGGTATAACGCCCTTCGCCAGTTAAGTCGATACGCGTATACGCCAAATTACCGATGATGTTCAGCAGCAACAAAGAGCCAAGCAATAAGCCCAACTTGAGGAGCGACTGCCGCTTTTTTGGATTACCTTTTACCATTTGCGTGCCTCCAGTACCGTTTTGGTGAGGGCCAGAAAAAAGGCCGACAGACTAAAGAAATAAAGCAAATCGCGGGTATCTAGTACGCCTTTGCTCAAGGCTACGAAGTGCGCACTCATGCCCAACTGCTCAATAATGAGTAAGGTTTTATTGGGCAGGTTGAGCAAACTCAGCGAGTCGAAGGCTGCATAGAAAAAGAAACATAAGAAGAGTCCGAGTATGAATGCTACTATCTGATTATCAGTGAGTGAAGAGGCAAATAAACCTATGGCTACGAAAGTTCCGCCCAGCAGCAGTAAACCAATGTAACTACCTACTATCCCGGCGCTATCAACATTGCCTACAGGTTCGGCTAAAAGGTAGACGCTCAAAAAATACACGAGCGTGGGCAATACACTAAATACCACCAAAACGAAAGCGGCCAAGTATTTTCCGGCAATAATTTGAAAATCGCTCACAGGCTTGGTGAATAATAACTCGAGCGTTCCGGTGCGTTTTTCTTCGCTGAAAAACCGCATGGTGATGGCTGGAATCAAAAACATAAATATCCACGGGCCAATGATGAAAAGCTGATCGAGTGTAGCATACCCGTAGGCCAACAGGCTGTAGTCGGGAAATACCCACATAAACAAGCCCGTGACGAGTAAAAACACGACAATAACGATGTAGGCGATCAACGAGGAGAGGAAACTGTTGATCTCGCGGCGGAAAACAGTCAGCATCCTATTTTTTTGTTGATGTTAAACTACGGAAAACCTCTTCGAGGCTGTTTTCTTTTTGGCTCATATTGAGTACTGCCACGTTTTTGCGCACAGCAAAATCGAACAGGAGCTTGCGCAAATCGTCCTTACCACTAGCACGCACCTCAAAAGTATGCTCACCTATTTTACGTACTTCACGAATGCCTGGCAGCTTACGCATTTCGCCTTCGTTCATGTTTTCGCTGAACTCAACGGTGACCACCGACTCACCAGCAACGCGCTGCTGCAGGTTCTTAACAGCATCGTCGGCCACGAGTTTGCCACGATTGATGATGATTACGCGCTGGCACAATGCCTCCACCTCTTGCATGATGTGCGTGCTGAGGATAATGGTTTTGTCTTTTGAAATGTCGCGTATCAGCTGCCGGATGTCGGCCAACTGGTTGGGGTCGAGCCCGGAGGTAGGCTCGTCGAGTACAAGCACCTTGGGGTCGTGCAAGAGCGCCTGCGCTAGGCCTACCCGTTGGCGATACCCTTTCGAAAGTTGGCCGATTTTTTTGTGTTGTTCGATGCCCAAACCCGTTTGTTCAATCATTCGGGCAATTCGTTTTGCGGGATCGGCAATTTTGTAGAAGCCTGCAGCATAGTGCAAATACTCCTTCACATACATTTCGGTGTATAGGGGATTGCTTTCGGGCAGATAGCCAATTAGGCGACGTACTTCCAACGATTGTGTTTCGGTATCGAATCCTTGCACGGTAGCCTTTCCCGCACTTTGCGGCAAATAGCCCGTCAGTATTTTCATGGTGGTGCTTTTTCCGGCACCGTTCGGACCGAGTAGCCCAACAATCTGGCCGTCGTCGATACGGAAGCTCAGCCGATCGATGGCCTTTTGCTCGCCGTATACTTTGGTAAGTTCTTGTACGCTAACCGACATGGACAGTTTTTACAGGGGGGTAAAAATACGTGTTAAGTGCCAATAATGTGAGCGCCGGATCAAGCATGAAAAGAAAATGACTTAATTACAGCAATACCACGGTGCTGTCGCATTTTGTTCGATAGCTGACGGTTTTAGCACCGCTAAACGGAATGCCTTTTGTGCGATGCGGGCTCGTGAAACACCTTCTCTTCTTCCTGCTCTTGACCCTTGGCACCCAAGCGCAAGGGCAATGGCTCAAAATCGGCTATCGTGCCGAAAGTTTAAGCCGACCCGGATTAGCCTTGGCCATCGAAAACCCGATCCGTACCGACTCCAAGAGCTGGCAGCCTTTTGTGGGTTTTGGATTGAATTACTACCTACACCGGCACAATCACCAGGCCGTATTGTTTGGGCCGCAGCTGGGTTTACGTTACACCCACCCAAGAGGCATCTTTGGGGATTTGCGGATCGATTTGAACGTATATCGTTCGTTTTACGCAGGCACCACCTACGAAGCCACCTCCGATGGTCTTTTCAGAAAAATCCCGCTTGCCGGTCAGTGGGGCTTCGCGCCAGGCATCCAGCTTGCGGGAGGTTACGATTTCCGCCAGCATTACCAAAAGCCTTACCGCATCAGCACTGGCCTGAGCTACTACCAACAATGGCCCTACAGCAGCTCCTACCGGCACGGCTATGCACTCGACTTAACTCTTCACTACTTACTTCAGCCATGATTCGATTTTCACTCCTACTCTTACTACTCACCGGCATTTTGAGTTGTAAAAAAGAGCCTGCAGCTCACAGCCGTGACCTTACCCTTCGAGTAGGAGCCGCCGATATGCCCGTGTGGGTGCGTGGTAATTCCGCAGGTGGACGAATCGTGCTCTTCTTGCATGGTGGCCCCGGAGAGTGCAGCTACTGTCTTCGCCCGTTTTTCGAGGGTATTGAACAAAACGCCTTGATGGTGTACTGGGATCAACGATTGGCAGGAAGTAGCCGCGGCAATGCCAAGCCCGAAGCGTGGAGTTATGCGCAGCATGCCAACGATTTACGGCAGCTGGTTTTGTTGCTCAAGCAGCTGTATCCACAACAATCGATTTGGCTTTTTGGACATAGTTTTGGCGTAGAACTCGGCTGGGAGTTTTTGAGTACAGGCGATAACGCAACTTTGGTTGCTGGTTTTGTGGCGATGAACGGCACCTATGCCACGCTACCATGGCTAAAAGATGTACAGCGGTGGGTTATTCGTGAAGGGAGCTCTCGGGGCGATTCGGAAGCGGTAGCCTATTTCAGGCCGCTCACGCTTACTGCCGAAAGCGCCAAACAGGTCGTGAAATGGGGCGAATGGTATAGTCGTATGTTTCGCGTTGGTGCCAATCCACAATGGCCTAGCGACGACCCCGCTTTTGTGCGCCAGATGAAATTCAGCAGTGCACACAGCAGCTTAAGTCAGCTGACCAATACTGCACAGCAAGACCGCTACTACAACGACCTGATTTTTGGATTCGATCGTACGGCTGAATTGACTCGACTCGAATTGCCCATTCGTTTGTTTTGGGGAGTAAACGACGGTATAGTGCCTCTAGAAACCGGCCTTTCTACCCAGGCCTTACTGCAGGGCGAAGTTCCGCTTATACGTTTCTCAAACTCGTGGCACAGCGCCTTTCATACCGAAAATGAAAAGTTCACTCGGGAGTTGCTGAAGGCCATCGGTATGTAATACTCCCGCATAAGCATTTCAACCACAGCTTTTTCAACTCAAGGGGTTACGGCTTTCAATCACAATCAAGCTGCATCACACAAATGTTGTTTGGAAAAGCTGGCGGCGTTACTTTACAAAAATGTAATTTACCTACTACAACTTTGCCGAAACTTTTATAAAGCCTTTTAATTTGACGGAATGTTGTTAATATCATAAACTTCAACTCCGTTGTCATAAATTTGAATATGACTAATCAAAAGCCAGTTATCTATTTGGATAATAATGCAACTACGGCTATTGACCCTCGGGTTTTGGACGCAATGATGCCCTTTTTGACGAGCAATTATGCAAATGCAAATAGTACCCATTTATTCGGTGTAGGCGCTTACGAGGCAGTTAAAGCTGCACGAATAAAAGTAGCTGACCTCATCAATGCGGAAGCGCACGAAATTATATTTACAAGTGGTTCAACCGAAGCTATTAACCTCGCCATTAAAGGCGTAGCAGAAAATTATCAATCTAAAGGAAAGCACATTGTAACAGTATCTACCGAACACAGCGCTGTTTTGGATACGTGTAAATATTTAGAAACGAAAGGATTTGAAATTACCTGCCTTCCTGTTCTACCAGACGGCTTACTGGACTTGGAGCAATTAAAAAAAGCAGTTCGAAGCGATACTATATTGGTTTCAGTGATGTTAGCTAACAACGAAACCGGCGTAATCCAACCAATTAAAGAAATTGCACAAATTACACATCAATGTGGCGCTCTGTTTATGTCAGATACCACACAAGCCGTCGGAAAAATTGATGTAAATGTGGACGAGCTAGACATTGATTTATTGTGCCTTAGCGGGCATAAATTATATGCTCCAAAAGGTGTAGGTGCGCTGTATGTTCGTCAAAGGATCAACCGTGTTAAAATACCTGCATTGTTGCATGGTGGTGGACATGAAAAAGGTTTGAGAAGCGGGACACTTAATGTCCCTGGGATTGTTGGCTTGGGAGAAGCTTGTGCTATTGCAAAAAGAGAGTTGTCTAAGAACGCTGAAACTGCCAGTAATTTAAGAGATTATTTAGAAACCGAATTGCTTAAAATTGAAGGAACTTCTGTAAACGGAAACATTGCTGAACGTTTATTCAATACGTTAAACATACTGTTTCGTGGGGCTGATTCCGATGCTGTCATCATGGGTTTGAGCAACCCTGAAAACGATTTGCCTTTAATTGCTGTGAGTAATGGAAGTGCTTGCACTTCTGCATCCATTGAGCCTTCTCACGTTTTAACTGCAATGGGCCTAGATGAAGTTGCTGCATTTAGTTCTATTCGTTTTTCTATCGGAAAGTTCAATACCAAAAAGGAAATGGATATTGTTATTGATGCTGTGAAAAATGTTTTGAGTAGTCTTCGTTCAATGGTTTCTTGAAATGGAAAAGAAAACACAATCATCCGAATGGCTTAAAAGCAAAGAGGTAATGAAAACCCTGAAAATTCGTGCATGTGATGTAATGCACTTACGTGAGGCTGGAAAACTTACCTTTACCAAAAAAGGGAACTCTTTTTTATATTCTGCTGAAATCGTTTTGAAGCAGAAAAAGTAGTTTAGGAATTTTCATCTGTGCTTTCAGAATCATTTTCCTTAAACGATTTCGTTACAGCTCCTTGTCATGCTTGAACATGGTTATGTTTGTATTATTCTGCTTTTGTGTGGACTTCCGATGAGTCAATCAAAGACTACAATTGTAATTGTGTTTCGATAGTCCCGAAAGATTTTGGGATTATTTCGTTTAAGTCATAGCCAGATTTTTTCTTATTTGCTTTTAGTGTGTGATTGATGTTGGGGCTTAGTAGAATCGCAATGGTTGCAAGAAAATCTATACAACAGTCATTAGCTTCTCAAATCATTAATTTTTTTAAGGTCATCTACGTTTAAATCTGATTCGCTTATAATGTTAGCACCAACTAATAAAGCATTTCTGATGTCTCTACGACCAATACCAGATGCTTGAATTACAGTTTTGCTAAAATCAAATTGAATCGACCCTTCAAGATATTTGACAAATTCACTTTTATCGCTTGTTACTTCTACTAAAAGGATTCTTTTGAGTAAGTCGAATAATGCTTGAACACCAACAGTTTTAAAAATGTATGACTTTGAATTGAAATTATCCCAAACTGTTTCCTTGGCTGCGGTCAAGAAGTTTTCAATTACTTCAAAAATAAAATCGTCTTCCTTTTCAAGATATTGTCTCCTCAATGGTGACATGTCACTGAACCCAGCAACCATACTTCTTTTTCTCCTGCCAAAAATATCTTCTTGTGCCATTTCAACTCTATCACGTTTAGGCTTAGAAGAAATGAGATTTAAAATTCCGTCTACCACTGTGGCAGTTGACACAGTCCATTCTGCCCCTGTCTCAAATATTTGCTTATGTAGTTGGGATGAAATTTTAGGCGCTATTTTAATATGACCTTTTATCGGGCTATCTCTAAAATTTAATTTTCTTACAAAATAGACTGCCAATTTTTCCGGTGTCCATGAATGCTGTGGCTCATCTTCTACATTGAAACCAAATTGTTCTAGTGCCAAACTTTTATCAACCTTACGCTGATTACCATTTATTGTAGCAAATAAGAATGCTTGATAAGGATTAGTTAAATCAAAGAAAATTGAAACGGGCAAATCAACATTTAATCTATCCCTATTGGTTAAGTATTTGTCTCCGAAACCTTGTAACCGATGTTGCCCGTCTATTACGGCTGCGATTTTTGAGTTTGTTGGTATATTTATTTTATAGATGCCATTTCCAACATCTTCAATATTCCACCGCATATTTTCCTCGTCAACAAGCTCACCTTCCTCATTATAATTGGCGGCAATAATTATTGAACTCGGGAAAGACATTTCTACCGAATCAATATATCTCCCAATTTCTGAAAGTCTCTTTGAATCAATCTTTCTTTGACTTCCTTGAAGTTTGCCGTTTTCATCATGATACTGAAGCTGCTCTGAAAACGAAACCTGTAATAAGTCAGTTGCTTTCATTGAAGTCAAATAGAAATCACAAAGCGGTTGTGAGACTTTTATTGCAAATAGCTCTTTAAAGTTCATATTACGCCTCCAATGGGTGAAAAATTGTTTGTCTTTGAGCCTTGTAACTTTACATAGAACCATGAAAACCATGCAACAAATGCAACATACTTCGCATAAAGAATTGCATCTTCAACTAAGGTGTTCTTTAGTGATTTTAATGACAAAAACACAAGGGTTCCAGTTCCTATTAATGCAAATAGAATTCCGAAAAACTCAAGGACGTTATTACTGTATTTGCTTGTTTTAAAAAGCAAGTGTATGGTTCTATCAATAGCAGCAACTAAAAAAATACCTAATGAATATGTAAGTATATTGCTTGGCAAAGATTCGTTTGTTTCTTCGGCAATCTGATTAAAGTTATAGTTATCAATTGCGATTGGCAACCATACACCAATAGATCCAAAAAATGCTATTGCTACAGTAAAATAAGCAATAAGGATTAGTATATTCTTGAATTTCTCGTTCATAAGTTTTTACGCTTTAAACAACTCTCCAACCTTAAACTCTTTCAGGTTAGACACTAATTGATATTTCTGGATTTTCTCCATGCTTGATTTTAGTTTCTGCCCGTCCTTGTCGCCAATGCCTAAAAACTTCTGCATCATTCTTAAGTTGGTTTTGTCTTTGATGTCGAATAAGAAAGCAGTTTCACACATGCTGCTAAAGTCAAACGATGGCTGATTAAATTCTTCAATGCCTTGTGAAAGTAAAACTACTGAAACCCCCTGAGAACGAATTTTCCGAAGTAGGTTCTCCAAAATGTCTTGACTCTTTCTGTCTTTGAATATAACGTGTGCCTCGTCTATAATCAAAACATATCTCATTGCTTGGTAACTATCCTCAATAGGGGCTTTATCCATATTCATAAAAGTATTGTAGAGATAATTTATAATTAAGAAAACCGAAGTAAATCTGATATTTCTAGAAAGATCACCGCTTAAGCTTAAGTAATAATTTTTATTTAAAAAACTATTGTTGCTGTCGACTGATATGTCAAATAAGTGTAATTCGCTTAAACTCTCTAGTACTTCTTTAAGTGTGCTAGCTTTATCCCCCTCCCTGTCAATAACATTTTCATAAATCTCTTTTATTGATGGGTATTGACCATCTTTTTTTGATGCAAAAACTTCACGAGTAGCATCCTTTAATGTTTGCTGCTGATTTTTTCCAAGGTTACTATAACTTGTAATAATGTCAACAAACTTGCTTATACCCATTATTTTTTTCTTCTCATTAACATTATCGATGAATGATAACGGATTTATTGGAAATGGACGTTCAGGAACCTTAATAAGCTCCGTTTTCGTCTTGTCAAAAAAAGATTGGTTAGTCTTTTCATCTTCACTTGAAATTCCTTTGAAATCTAGATAAAGAAAATTCACTTTCCCATTTGATTCGCTAACAACTTGCTCTATAAATCTATTTGCAAAATAGGACTTGCCCATACCTGAATTGCCAGCAACTGCAACATGGGCATTCCCATGGATACTAGTGTCATTGAATTTGAAATATATTTTCTCCCCTTCAAATGAGCTTCCCACCAAAATATTGATTGGCCCTGCAAAGTAGTCTTTGTTTGATATTCTGTTACTTCTTGTTTGCTCGTCAAAAATTATTGCATCATTGGTAACATCGTTTTCCTCGAGCTTCTCAATTCCTCTTTCAATGTGTTCTAGGAGAAAATCTAGACCAGAGTAATTTTTATTTTCTATGAAAAGTTTATTCATCAAGGTTAAACCATGATCGATATGCATTTTGATGTACTTTCCGATGTCCTTATCTGATTTATACAAATTGTAATGTTGGCATATCATTGCAATGTAGTAATCACGAAATCTTCCAAAAAGTATATCGTCTTTGTATTCTTTTCCTTTGCTGTCCTTGAGATCATTTTCAAGATTTAATTTCACCCCTTTTGAAAGTGAATAAGCAAAAGCTATTCTTGAAACCACGTTTTCAGTCCCGAGATTCAGTCGTTTAGTTAGCTCCTGAACAACTGGTTTATTCTCTTCAGATGTCCTAAGGTTAATTAACATTATTATATAGTTGATTGTACGTTCTTAAAAAATCACTAGGCTCAATTGACATAAATTCACTTTTATCTTCGTGAACATTATGGATTAAGTACGTTTGAGCAATATGTTTTGAAAGTATATTGAATTCTCTCTCAGTTAATTCTTTGTTGATTAATGGGAAAATCACCACTTGTTCTGAAATATTCGGGTAGAAATATTTCACAATGTTTTCAGCATGCTGCTCGTCAAATTTCTGCATTGGAGAGTCAATAAACACTGGGAACTGAATATCGCTTTCCTCTACAAGCCCTCTCAACAGAGCGGTTGCATACATTTGTTGTTCACCTTTACTCAACGATTCTTTCTTGATTTCTTCGCCTCTGGCATTTTTTAAAACGATGTCAATATCATCGCCGATGATTTCAACTTCCACTTTTTTGATAAAGCCTTTTTTGTGAAGCAATGTGTTTAGTCCGCTTAAAATTTGTTCTTCAAGAGATTCTTTTTTCTTGGCTTTGAACTTGGTAATGAAGTCTTTCAGATTTTGAATGTTTCTTGAAATAATGGCATCTTTTTCAAGGTTATTTTCAGAAACCGTCAGTTTGCGTGAAAGCGTTTCAATCAATTTTCCTTTTTGTGTTTTCTCGTTCGTGAATTCGCCGATCTCACGGTTCAATGAATCTATGGTTTCATCTATTCTGATAATCTCTTTGTCCAGATCTTCTTTATTCTTTCTGAACTCAGCAATGATTGGGTCTTCTTGGTTGGCTTCTGCATCTTTAATGCGTCTGCGGATTCCGTTTAGTTCGTTTTTTGTTTGATTGAAATCTCCGTTAATTCTTTTGAATGATTCACGGAACGATAAACGAATATTGCTTAGAACTGCTTGCAGCTCGTTTCTTTCAGAATCAGAAAATTCGTGTATGATTTTAAAGTCTTCCGGCAAGGCTTCTGTGTCTGAAAAGAAATGTTTGCGAATTAAAGTTTTGAAAGCACTTGCATAAAAGTCATGCACTTGATGGTCAATCGCAAATTTATCGGGCTTGGGAATTTTCAATAAATCAGTTAAGATTTTATTCGTAACATCATTTACGTTTTCGTTCTTGAATTGCGCTGCTTTGTGATTGGCTTCATTTTCAAGCTGTCTGCTAACATCCAAAAATTTTTCTCCTGCAATGGCAAACGGAATAATATCATATGAATCTTTGAGTTCATTCTGTAAATCGTTTTGGCGTTTGGTTAATTCATCTTCTTGGTCACGTAATATTTGCAGTTCTTCAACTGTAATTAAACTTCCCGCTCGAATTAGTTTTTCTTGAATGTCTCGGGAATCCTTGTTTTTTTCATTTCTCTTTTCCCTTAATTCACCAATCTTTTTATGATTTTCTTCTATTCGGGCTTCACAAGTTTCAGCTTCTGCTTCTAACTGCTTCAATTGACCCTTCTCGCTTGCACTGGCAGATTCTTGCCTAAGCTTAAGCTGTAAACTTTCTAACTCATTTTTTATGTCCTCATACTTTTTGATACCAAGTACTTCAGAATATGCTCGACTTAGATTTTTACGCTGTTCTGCCGTGTTGACCTCTGCCAGACTAACTATTTTTTCAGCATCAAAGAAGAAAAACTTCGCAATTTCGATCGGCATAATGAACTCCCGAATGAAGATTTCTTGTCCTACCTCCTATGCTAATTCACTCGGATATCCGTCTATTAGCACTTCTACTTCCTCAGCTAAACTTGTTTTTACGTTATATTTCCGCCTGACCACTATCTCTTTACATGGAACTTCGGGGATGTTCACATCTGTAAATGTGATAGCCACTTGAAAATTATAATCTTCTTCAGCTTTTGCTAGTCGATTCAGCGAGTTGACTATGTACTTACTATAACCTCCCTGATCTACTATTTCCTTTTTATACAAATCATCAACTTCCTGCATGTTCTTGCCATAGAGGCACCAAACCATCGACATTAGAAAAGTGGTCTTACCAAACCCATTTCGACCACTCACAACGAAAATGTTTTTGTTTTCCTCGCTAGTTAGGTCGATAATATTTTCGCCTTTATAGATGCGAAAGTTGTAAAGCTTAATTTCTTTTATGGTCATTTTCTAGGCTTTCGCGGGGTTCTTTAATTCATCGATAAATTGATTCAGCCGATTTTCAATATCAGCTTGTAAACCTCTTTTGCGAATCAATAATGTTTTGGTTTTTTGCAGTGCGAGCAAATCTTGGATTAATTCAACATCTTTTGGCTCTGCCTTGCATGACTCTTTGAGTAGTTCGGCCTCCTGAAGGAACTTTTCTTCGTGCTTACTCATATCGATTTGATTTTTGAAAATTTCGTTGTAAATACTAGAGACCTTTTTCTTAAAAAAGCAGTCTCTAAACCAATGGTATTGTATCAACACCATTTCTTGATGCGAGATAAGTTCTATCCCTTCAGTTTGTTCAATCGCTTTTTGGGCAACTAAGATTCTTCTTAGAATTTCGGCTCGGGTTTCAAATTTATAAGGGCCCCAAAGGTTTTCAGAGATTTCCCCATTCCGTCTTCTCTTTTCACGCCATTTTTCTGGATTGTCTCGAGTTTCAATAAGAAAATTTCGAATATCTGCCAAAGGTTGCATCCACTCCTCACCACTGTCAATCAAGCCTTCCATTGACTTATCTTTATTCACCACAGTGCATACCCAGCAACCAAAGCGGCTGTTTCCGCAACTTGGCGTAGTATCGTCAATAACCAAAGGACAGTCACCACTATTAGCATTTCGATAAAGTGTTACCAACTCCTTGTGTGTACCTCCCCAAGGTGGTGGTACTTGATTTAAATACTGCCAAAGTTCATTTGTAGTAACGTCTTTAATCGGCGTGTAAACGTACGCGTTTGGCAGAGGGTGTTTTCTTAAGCGCTGGCCTTTAACCTCATGCCTTTTGATAGAAGCAGATCTATTAGAACTTTCATCTGAGCGAGTCCCTAACAGAATTATTGCTTCGCCATTCTGGCTTATCTTTTCAGTTATGAGTCTTGTAGTCGGATTGATTTTAAGCCGTTCTGTGCACCACCTATAAAACTTGTTAGGAGCTGGGTACCCCAAGCCAATCAACCTAACCCAAAAACTATCATCCAATTTCGGTGTAGTTTCTTCAACCACAATCGGGAAGCTATTTAAGTTGGCTTCTTGCTGAATTTTTTTGAGTGTTTGACTTATGAACTTTACTATTCTCGGGTTTTCTACCAGAGTATCGTTACAAACCACATAGATTCTTCTTGTTAAAAGGGCTGGCTCAATCTTCTTGAGAGCATTCCAAACCACTTGCAACAACATGGTTGAATCTTTCCCACCACTAAAACCAATGATCCATGGTCTTGTAGGATTTTCATCATACAAATATTGATCTATGATTTCATTTTCAAGGTGGTGAATGTTGAGAGCCATAAAGGAAAGTCTTTCAGATAATCGTGTGTCAAAGGTGAAAACAAATGACTGAAATTATAAACGCAAAGTAATAATTAAATGAAGAATTGCATGCTTCCAAGTAGATCATAAATGTACATCTAGCTCCATCCTTTAGAGACTACCTTTCTCAAAAAAGCATGCGATTGATCTCTTCGCTCAATTCCATAGCAATGTAACAGTCTTCCTATTCCTCCCCTTTCTATCCTTGCTGTTCTTATCATGCCAAGGCATTGAATGTACCCAACTCTTCCGCTACGGCAGAAGCAATCTGTATAAAACGGTACTTTTTACTCTTTTTATGTTGAAAGCAGGGTGATTAAACGGTGGTTCACATAATACACATCTCGTCCGATGCGCATGGAGCTGAGCCAGCCCGTTTTTTCTATTTTCTGCAGATATACCGAGGCTGTTTGTCGTTTGGCAATGCCCTTATCTTCCAAAACTGAAATTTTGATATAGGGGTAGCTGAAAAGCAAATCGTTTAGCTCTCGGGTGAACACCGTGCCTAATTGCTCTTTTAGTTCTTTTTCACACGCTTGTTTTAGGAGTAGAATGTTTTTAATCTTTTCAAGTGTGCGGAGAGAAGTTGAAGCAACGCCATTGATGACGAAAAATACCCATTCAGGCCATTTCCCATTTTCAGTCACTTCTTTCAAAAGGCGGTAATAATCTGCTTTGTTTTCGATGATATATTTACTCAAATACAAAATTGGAAGCCCCATAAGTTCCTGCTGAATGAGGTACAGGACATTTAAAATTCTGCCTGTTCGTCCGTTACCGTCGTTAAAGGGATGTATGGCCTCAAACTGATAATGGATAAGTGCCATCTTTATCAGCGGGTCGAGCTCACTAGCTTCGGCATTATTGATAAACTTTTCGAGTGCTCCAAGCTTTTCTCGGAGTACTTCTTCACCCTCTGGAGGGGTGTAAACGACTTGTTCAGTTATTGGATTTAATAATTTTGTGCCTGGTCGATTCCTGATGTTGTCGGTAGTTCCTCGCAATTTTTGCATGATACCAACTAACAAATTGGTGGTAATGATACCGTGCTGCGCCAGTCTGTTCAAGCCGTAATACATCGCCTCTCTGTATTGGAGTACTTCTTTCGCAGACTGATTTTTTATTTTTTCACCCATCAAGGTTGCTTTATAGAGCTCATCTTGAGTAGTAACAATATTTTCGATAGCGCTCGACTCTTTACTTTCTTGAAGCACTATAGTATTCAGCAGAAGTTCGGGATTAGGCAGGGTTTGACAGAATCCTTTTAATTCGGCTAACAGTTTGTTAGCAAGAATTGCTGCTTTAAGTATTTCTGGTGTTTCCAGGTCGGCCTGTGGTGGCAAATCAGGAAGTTCATTATTTGGAATATCTCGATTAAAGCCTGTCATCTATTTTGGGAGATTTCACCGAAAAATCGGCGAATTATTTTTGCAAAGTTAGCTTATGATCTACAATATGTCGAAAATATTTGGTTTTTTCGACACATCCAACAAACATGTTTATTCCATCGACACGTTAACTAGATGTGTCGATTTTTTCTTGATTTATCGACGCATTTGAAGAATAGGTTTATGTCATCGACATACATCTTGCCTGGTTAAAAAAATAGGTGCCCTTACGCCCGAAGCCGAAAATGGCCATTTCATCTCCAATGGAAAGCATCAAAAAGTAAGATTGAACCACTTCGCAATAGCTTTGTTAACCGTATGCGATTGTCAACTACACCGTTGGCGATAATCCACCTATCTTTACAGCTCCTGCTAAAGGTACCTCTATGAAAAAACAACTCACGGCCCTCGTATTGGGCCTTTTCGTATTCGTTGGCTGCCGTTGGGGCATACATCTCGAAGGCCAGTATCGCCTGCAGTTTGGCGAGTGGCGTGGCGCCCTGCTCACCGACGGCGGCGAATTGCCCTTCCTGTTTGGCATGGAGCGCTTGCCCGACTCCACCTTCCGATTTACCCTACACGACGGAGCAGAAGAGGTAGTGACCAACGAATTTGAGATCGTTGGCGACAGCCTCATCGTGCAGTTTCCGGTATTTGAGAGCACCCTCATTGCCGCCATCAGCACCATGGGCGATAGTTTGCGTGGAGAGCTCATCCGCGTGAAGTACGATGCCGAAACACGCGTGCCCTTCGTGGCAACCGTTGGCGGCAAGTACAAATTCGCAGCGCGGGCTGGTCGCCTCCCAGCAGAGCTCGGCGGGCGTTGGGCCAGCACCTTTTTCAAGGACGATGGCGACAGCACCTTGGCGTTGGGTCTATTCGAGCAACAAGGCAGTGATATCAGCGGCAGCTTTGCCACCGCTAGCGGCGACTACCGTTACCTCAGCGGCATTGTAGATGGCGACTCCCTCTACCTGTCGGGCTTCGATGGCTCGGGCGCCTACCTCTTTAAAGCGAAATACGATAAGCTCAGCGGCCAATTGAGCGGAGAGCTTTTCGCCGGACAAAAACGCATACGCAGCTGGACCGCGCGTCGCGACAGCAGCTTTACCCTGCCCGACCCACTTTCGCTCACGGGACTCAAAAATCCGAAAGCACCGGTAGTGTTTAGCTTCCCCAATGCCGCAGGGCAAAACATCTCCGCACAAGACCCCGCTTACCAAGGCAAGGTGGTAGTGCTGCAAATATTGGGTAGCTGGTGCCCCAATTGCCTCGACGAAACCGCCTTCCTGGCCAAGTACCATCAACAAAATCAAAGCCGTGGCTTCGAAGTGATAGGGCTCAGCTTTGAACGTACGGCCATTCGCGAGAAGGCTTTCAACAACATCGACCGGCTGAAAAAACGTTTCGATGTCCGTTACGAGATGGTGTTGGCCGGCACCCCCGAAGCTGTCGACGTAGAAAAAGCCCTCCCCAACTTGGGTAAGCTGGTAGCCTTTCCTACCACCATCATCATCGACAAAAAGGGTGTTGTTCGCCGCATACACACCGGATTTAGCGGTCCGGCTACGGGCGAGCCTTACCAAGAATATGTGAAAGAATTCAGCGCCTTTATCGAAACCTTACTCGCCGAATGAGCGAAGCCCTGCTTCCGGTTGCCGGCACCCGCACCGACGTACAACAAACGGGTACTGCCTTACAGGCCCTCCTCGCGCTGTATGCCGCCAGCAAGCCGCAGCAGAAGTTAATTACCGCTTTGACCGCCGAAAAAGCACGTGTACGGCTGTTGGGTGCACCGGGATCCCTCCCGGCAGTGATTGCCGCCGTATGTTGGCAGCAGAAAAAGGGCACGCAGCTGTTGGTTTGCAACGACCGCGAAGAAGCTGCCTACCTGCACAACGACCTCAGCAATCTGTTGCCGGAGCGAGAAATCCTCTTTTTCCCGGCGAGCTATAAAAAGCATTTCGATCCAGAAGGCTTGCAAAGTAGTCACGTATTGCAGCGTGCCGAGGTGCTAAATCAGGTGAATCACAACAAAAAACAAGGCGAACTTATCGTCACCTACCCCGAAGCGTTGGCTGAGAAGGTGGTGAATAAGTTTACCATCACCAAAAACACCATCGACATCCGGCTCAAGGAACGGCTGAACCTCGACTTCATCACCGAGATGCTGGTGGAATATGGTTTTGAGCGGGAAGATTTCGTGTACGAACCCGGCCAATTCAGCATCCGTGGCGGCATAGTGGATGTATTCAGCTTTGCTAACGAATACCCCTATCGCATTGAGCTCTTTGGCGACGAAGTAGAAAGCATACGGACCTTCGATCCCGAAAGTCAGTTGAGCATCAAAACCATCGCGCAGCTGAGTTTGATTCCGAATGTGCAAACGCATTTGCTGAAGGAAAGTCGCGAACCCCTCTTGCAGTTTCTGCCCTCCGATACAACAGTTTGGTTGCGCGATCTGCAGTTGATTGGCGACATGATAGACAACTGCTACGACAAGGCCGCCGAAAACTGGAACCAGGCCCACGAACTCCAGGAGCTCACACCCGGCGAGGCATTCGACAGCAGCGACAACTTCCGGGAGCAGCTTTTGGCACGGCGGGTGGTTGAAATTGGCGGCAATCAACTGAGTGGTGAGGTAGTGACCATAGACTGGAATGCGAGTCCACAGCCAGCGTTACGCAAGAATTTCGACTTGTTGATCCAGGGTATGCAGGCCAACGAAAAATTGGGCTACAAAAACCTACTTTTCAGCGATGCCAAAGCACAAATCGAGCGGCTGTACCACATTTTCGAGGACCTTAAGGCCGGTAATTTGTTTTATCCGTTGTATACCAGTTTGCATGAAGGCTACATCGACCCTCAGCTGCAGCTGAGCGTATACACCGACCACCAGATTTTTGAGCGTTACCACAAGTACAAACTCCGCAGCTACAAAAGCAAAAACACGGCGCTCACCCTCAAAGAGCTGAAAGAGCTCAAGCCCGGCGACCATGTAGTGCATATCGACCATGGCGTGGGGGTTTTCGACGGCTTACAAAAAATGGACGTGAACGGTCAGCAGCAGGAAGCCGTGCGCCTGATTTACCGCGATGGCGACCTGTTGTACGTGGGCATCAACTCCCTTCATAAAATTGCCAAATACAGCGGCAAGGAAGGCGTTCCTCCCAAGGTGAATAAGCTAGGCAGCGACGCCTGGGAAAAGCTGAAAACCAAAACCAAAAGCAAGGTTAAAGACATTGCGAAAGACCTGATTGCCTTATATGCCAAACGCAGAGGCACTCCGGGTTTTGCCTTTTCACCCGATGGCTACCTGCAAACCGAGTTGGAGGCCAGCTTCATTTACGAAGACACCCCCGACCAATACAAAGCCACCGAAGCCGCCAAGGCCGATATGCAAAAGCCCTATCCGATGGATCGTTTGGTGTGTGGCGATGTAGGCTTTGGCAAAACAGAAGTGGCCATTCGTGCCGCATTTAAAGCTGCCTGCGATGGCAAACAAGTAGCAGTATTGGTGCCTACCACCATACTTGCCTTACAGCATTTCAAAACTTTCAGCAACCGGTTGCGAGACTTTCCGGTAACAGTTGATTATGTGAATCGTTTCAGAAGCGCGAAGCAAGAAAAGGAGGTGCTCGAACGGCTAGCCGCTGGCAAAGTCGATATACTCATCGGCACCCATAAGCTGGTAGGGAAAAATGTGAAGTTTAAGGATTTGGGTCTGCTGATCATCGATGAAGAGCAGAAATTTGGTGTAGGGGTCAAGGAGAAGCTCAGGCAGCTGCGGATAAACGTAGACACCCTAACGCTTACCGCCACGCCCATTCCGCGTACGCTGCAATTTTCGTTGATGGGAGCCCGCGACCTAAGCGTGATCACCACCCCACCACCAAACCGCCAGCCCGTACATACCGAGCTCTTAGGCTTTGACGAAGACAAAATTCGAGAAGCTATCTTGTACGAGGTGGATAGAGGCGGACAAGTGTTTTTCGTGCATAACCGAGTGCAGAACATACAAGATGTGGCACACATGGTACAGCGCCTTTGCCCAAAGGTGAGCATCTGTATCGGCCATGGTCAAATGCCCGGCGAAGAGCTAGAAGACGTGCTGCTCGACTTCATCGACGGGAAGTACGACGTTTTGGTAGCCACCAATATCATCGAGTCGGGTTTGGACATTCCGAATGCCAACACCATCATCATCAATATGGCGCAGAACTTCGGGCTCAGCGACCTGCACCAGATGCGTGGGCGGGTAGGCCGTAGCAATACCAAAGCCTTTTGCTATCTGGTTACACCTCCTACAAGCATGCTCACCACCGAAGCCCGCAAACGTTTAAAAGCCCTCGAAGAATACAGCGACCTCGGCAGCGGCTTCCAAATAGCCATGCGCGACCTCGATATCCGCGGAGCAGGGAATATGCTGGGGGCCGAACAAAGTGGCTTCATTACTGAAATAGGCTTCGATATGTATCAAAAAATCCTCGATGAAGCTATGCGCGAGCTCAAAGATTCGGAATTCGCTGGTTTGTTTGAGGAATCGGCAACACCCGAATATGTTCGCGAGGTGCAGCTAGATACCGACCTCGCCGCTTTGTTGCCCGAGCGTTATGTGCGCAACACCACAGAGCGATTGGCCCTGTACATGCAGCTCGACAATACCGAAACCGAAGAAGGTTTGGAGCGTTTTCGCGCTGAGCTGCTCGACCGTTTTGGTCCGTTGCCTGCCGAGGCTGAAACCTTACTCAGCCTCATCCGGCTTAGGTGGGAAGCCAAAGCTTTGGGCATGGAAAAGGTGGTATTAAAATCCAGTAAGCTGAAGTGCTACTTTGTGAGTGGTAAAAACGAAAAGTTCTACCAGAGTGAAGTATTTGGTCGCATACTCGATCATGTGAGGAACCACCCGTCGCAGGTGAGCTTGAAGCAAACCTCAGCTACGGTGATACTCGAAATTAATGGTGTGGCTGGTGCCGATGCTGCCCGTGAGGCGCTGGCTGCCATTTAAACCGGATACACCAGCACCGGAATTTCGGCCCTGTAAACCAGCTCATCCACCACGTTCGAACCAAAAACGGCGTCGATAAAACTGCGGTTTTGATGTGTTAGTACTACCAAGTCGGGAGAAACTGCTTGTATCGCCTTTTCGAGACCTTCTTCTACATCGCTGTTTTTGAGTTGCATAAAATGTAGCCCCTTGTACTTAATTTCTTTACGCGCAAGGGTTTGAAAGCCAATATCGCGGAGTTGTTCATCGAAGGTATCGCGGGTTTGTATGTGCAGCACCTGAAGCTCCCCTTTGAACTCACTCACCAATTTGGTTGCCTTTTTTAATATTTGAAGATCGTTGGCCTTGTAATCGGTGGCAAAAAGCGCCCGATTGATGCGTACCTCCGGCAACTTACTGGTTGTGGCAAGCACCGGGCAGGGCGATAAATCAATCACTCCCGAAGTGGTGGTATCGAACACCAGCCGACGCAGGCCTGAAGCAATGCGGTTCCCCATACAAATGAGTTCGGCATTCACTTCATGCGCTGTGGCCACAATGGTGCTCACCGATGCGCCAATACGAATGATTGACTCAACCTTAATCCGCCCTTGAACCTTCACGCGCTGAACGGCTTCTTTGAGCTGTGGCTTACTTACTTTTTCGTGCTCCGACCGAATCTTATCTTTTTGAAGATTGGTGCCATTTGGCAATTCAATTACGTGTAGGAGCACGATTCTGGCTTTGTTATGCTTAGCAATAAGCACTGCATAATCGATAGCTCTGTTCGCCTTATCAGAGAAATCGGTCGGCACCAATATCGTCCGAACGGGCTTTTTGGGGGATTTTTCGGCCATATCAGTGGGTTATAAATGCTTGTAGATTGCCTGTTTTAAGCAAATGATCGGCCGTTGAGCCAGAGAAAAAGCGTGTAATACCACTACCTCCGTAAGCACCCATTACAACCAAAGGATCTCCTTTTTGTGTAGCAAAATAGGGGATTTCTTCTCGGGCTTTGCCGACCAGATTTACCCATTCGATACGTGGAAAACGGAGCTGAATGATTTCTTCCAACCCTTCTTCGGGCGTAGTAATGTGGTCTTTATGATCAAAAACACGCACCAAATAATGTGGCCATCGCTCACAAAGTGGTTTGAAGGTGTGGTAGTATTCGTCGATTGCCCGCATGCTGCTTTCTGAACCGTCGTAGCATAAAGCCACCGAATCAAATAATTCGGCTGTTTCTGGCAGTAAAAGGATTGGGCAGCGGGACCGACTTAGCAATTGTTTAACCGTTTGCTGATCGCTATTGCCCGCGAGACTGGTATAGGATCGATAACCCATAAGCAGCAAGTCGGCAAAAAGGGTTTCTTTCACCACTTCTTCTACCGGATCGCCCTTGTCGAAGTGCACACGAAAACGCACTCCTGCTTTTTTACAGGCGTCCACGAAATAATTGATGAGTTCAACGGTGCGTTTTTCACTTTCGCTCAAACTTTCCTTGATGATCTCAAATGTATGCTCGTAGTACACCGGTTCACCTCCTAAAACGGTGTAATAATCAACCAAAGTGAGGTCCTGTACAAAAACACCTGTGAGCACCGCATCGTTTTGTTTGGCCAACGAAAAGGCCTGTTCCAATACGTTTCCGGAATTAATTCCCTGGTCGACCACCAGTAATAGCTTATCCATGGCATTGGGGTTTGTGCATTAAAGTTACACAATAAAGCGAATAATGGATAATCTTGTCGGGAATTAATGTGCCTTCACAAAAACACAATATTGCGGTAGAATGCGGGGCTACTTTCTGGCAATCCACAGCTGCGGATCTACCTTGGTAGTGCCTTTCCAGACTTGCAGATGTACTTCGGCTTTATTTTCGTCTTCGTCGAAGTAAACCGTTCCTATTTGCTGGCCGGTGGTAACCTTATCGCCCTTGCTAACGGTTACAGTACCCAAATGCGCATATACCGTGAGGTACTGCCCGTGGCGGATAATCACCGCGCGCTGCATGCCTGGAATGTTCACCACGGCGGTTACTTCGCCACGGAAAATAGCACTCACCGCTGTGCCTTGTGGCGTTCGGATATTCACGCCATCGTTGCGTTCCTTCACGTTTTTGAGCACCGGGTGCGGGTGTTCGCCAAAAGTAGCACTTACAAATCCCTTACTCACCGGCCAAGGTAGCTTGCCTTGGTTGGCGGCAAAATCGTTGCCAAGGGCTTTGGCTTCTGGCGTTAGCTCGAACTCCTCGTTTTTCGGCTTGGCCGTAGATGTTGGTGCTGGCTTTTTACCTGCAGCTCGTTGCCGTTCGGCCTCTTTGCGACGGGCTTCTTCTATCTCACGGCGGATTAAATCTTCGATGGCCTTATTCAACCGTTGACGAGCAGTTTCTTTGTCTTGTAACTCCTTGCGCAATTGCCGTTCGTTTTGCGCCAGATCTTTCACCAACTGATTGGTTTTGTCGCTTTCGTAGGTCAGCAGGGTTTTTTGTGTTTCTTCGTCTCGTAACAACCCTTCTTTTTCGGCTTTTTTACGCTCTAATTCGGCTTTCCGCTTGTTGAGCGATTCTTGCGTTTTGTTGATGAGCCGCACCTGCGTTTGTCTGAAGTCGTTGTACTGCTGCAAATACCTCAACCGTAAGTAGGCCTGGTTAAAATCGCGGGCCGAAAGGATGAGGAGGAGCGAATTGTAACCGCTGCGGTTGCGGTAAGCTACCTGAAGCATCCTCCCATATTCTACTTTCAACTTCTGCAAGTCGCGCTCCAGCGCTTCAATCACCGCACCCATCTGATCTATCTGCTGCTGGGCCAAGCTTACTTCATTACCGTAATTCTCAATTAGTCGCTCACGTACTTGAATCTGCTTCTTGAGGGTAACCAATTGATTCAGGCTGGTCGACTTCTTTTTCTGTACGTCTTCGATTTGTTTTTTCGTGAAGCTGATCTGCTCCAAGAGTTTATTACGCTGCTCTTCGAGCTGCTTTTTAGTTTGTGCACCTGCCGTGCAAGTCAAAAACAACGCTGCTACCAGCAGCCACAAAATACGGTTATGGCGCAGGACTGTAGTTTTTAGGTATGCTGTAGGGGTACGACTGTCCATTTTCTACTGCAAATTTGGAAAATTTCAGGACTATCGCAGTCTTTTCGTCATTATTGAGCACAGCTTTTATCAAGGCTGGCACCCAGTTGCCGTCGATTCGCGACATTTCTTCGTACGCCACCTTCAATTTACGTGGACCAGCGGTGAGTTCTACATTTTTGGTTTTCGCGCTGTCGGGTTGTAGTTCGTAGCGACAAAATAGGCCTGCCGATTGCAGTTCATAACTATTTGGCAGCTCAGCACGCGGGCGCACTTGCACTTCGGTATGATGCCCTATATTGTTTAGTAACAAACCCTCGAGCGTAAAGTAGTCGATAGGCGTGCCTGCCAACTGCTGCAAATAAGCAACAGGTTTTTCGTAATACACTCGATTCAAACGGTCGAGCATACGTACGCTATCGGGAGTAATCAAAATCCGAAAAGCCTCAATGCCCAAGGCTGGCCGGAGTACCATCCATATCTGACGGCCCTTTTGAATGCGGAAATTAAAAGCGCTGCTTTGTTCATTGCCTTGGAGCGTGGCCGTCAAGTCACCTGAAATGCTCAGCTCCGCTACATTCAGGTCGTTGCGCATTGCAGCCTCCCAACGCTCCAAACGATAATCGATGGTCGCTGCTGGTGGAGGTGTTTCTACGGCTATCGACTTGTTGCTTTTACATCCACCGGCCACCCCTATCAGGCTTGAAAGCAGCAGTACTTGGATGAACCACGGTCTGCTCATTCGTACAATTTACCGTCGGCGATCTTACGATCGATAAATTCGCTATTGATGCCCGCTTCCTTGGCCTTGCGCCAGTATTCCAACGCCTTCGTTTCCTGCCCGAGTCGATAGAGAATGTCGCCATAATGTTCGTACAAGGTAGCACGGTCGTTACCTGCATGGGTAAGTGCCAGCTCCATCCATTCGAGTGCTTCTTTGTATTTGCCTTGTTGGTACATCACCCAGGCATAGGTGTCGAGATAACTCGGATTACGAGGTTCGGCCTTCACCGCTTTTTTGATCAACTCCTCGGCTTTATCGAGCTTTTCTTTGCGCAGCGACAGGTAATAGGCCCAGTTGTTCATCACCAAGACATTTTGTGGCTGAATTTGCAACGCCTTTTCGTAGCTCTGGTCCGATTCGGCAAACTGCTTCAATTCGTTGTAGGCATCGCCCAAGGTGCTGTGGTAGTTCGCCTCCAAGTCGCGATTTGGGCCTACATAAAATAAACCCGACTTGAGCACTTTAACAGCCGAACCATGCTCCTTCAATTGGTTTTTAGCCAATCCACTCAAAAAATACGGCAATGGTTGATTTGGAAAAAGTTCTACAGCTTTATCGGCTTCGGGGCTCAGTGCTTTAAAGTCTTGGACATCAAAAATAGCCAGCAAATACTGCTGCCAAACGGTGTATTTCTGTTGTCCTTTGTCGGTGCTTATCGCTTGTTGATAGGCGCTGCGCGCTTCGGCCATCTTGTCGTTATGGTACAGCAAGTCGGCATACATGGCCCATGTTTTAGGTTCGTCGGGATGAACTTTGGTGGCTGTTTCGCCGAGTTCCAAGGCCAACTGTTTCGACTCTGGGTTTTTTTCCATCTCCCCAAACAGGGTGAGCAACACTTGAATTTTAGTATCGACCTCTACCTCTGGTTTGGTAAATGCCTTTCTGAGGTAATAAAATGCCTTATCGTTGTCTTTTTTGGCTCTTGCGGCATCTGCCATGGCCAATAAAATGCGGCCATTATCAGGGTCCTGCTTTAGGGCTACCTCAAATTCTCGGGCAGCGGCGGTATAATCGCCTTTTTCGAAATAAAGTTGCCCTAGGTACAAACGATAGTCTATCACTAAAGGCTGTGCCTCTGCCAAGCGGCGGATTTCTTCGATGGCTTTATCGGGCTTGCCGAGTTTGAGCCAAAACTGGCGCTTCAAATCGGCCAATTCGGGACTTGGGCCATTGCGCGCTTCGAGCTGGTTTAGGGTTTTTATGCCCTCGGCATACTGACCCGCCTCGCCTTGAGCGGTTGCCAATTCGTACAAGGTATTGTCTTTTTCCTCGTCGGGCACCAAGGTTGCCAGCCGCTGCATCACCGGTATGGCTTCGGTATTCCTACCACTCTGACGGAGTAGGTCAATCTCCAAACGCAAATACCACGGATTATCGGCTTTCATAGTCGACGCCTTTCGGCTGTACTCCAAAGCCCGTTCGAACTGTTGCCTTGCTACAGCACATCGTGCAACCTCGTAGTAGGCAGTATGGTTGCTCGGTTCGCGTTTGATGATTTCGAGAAATAAGTTCTCGGCAACAGCAAAATTGCCGATGAGCTTCTCCTTCTGGGCGTTAAAAAAGAGGAAGTCTACCTCCATGCGCTTCTCTTCCGACAGCGGCCTGCTGATGGAACCAGTGCTGCTTTCGGTGGCGGTTTTTTGGGCTCCGCAGGCGCTGAGTAGCAAAGCTGCGCCTAGCGCAAGAAGAGGAAGACGTTGGTTCATGCCGATATTTGATTGTAATCGCCCACGCTAAGGTCGAGGGCATTTCCGCGTACAGCAGCGGCATTGCCAACCATGCTGTTGGTAATCACCACCTGATGTAAGCTGGCACCGGTTTGAACAATGCTGTTACTTACGATGCTGCTTTTCACTTGGGTGCCGTCGCCAAGCGACACATGCGGACCCACCACACTGTTTTCAACGACCACATTTTCGCCCAAGTAACAAGGTTCGATGATGGTACTGTTTACGACTTTGGCCGATGACGCACGTAGCTGGCTGTTGCGTATAAACTCCAAATAACGTTGGTTGGTATAAACAGTGGCGTCTTTATTCCCGCAGTCGAGCCACTCGGTTACTGTACCCGGGAAAAAGCGTGTGCCCTTGTTTTTCATGTTCTCGAGGGCATTGGTGAGTTGGTATTCTCCTTTATCCCGTATGTCGTTATCGAGCAAATAGCGGAGCTCTTTGCGTAAATAGTCGCCGTCTTTGAAATAATAGATGCCGATGATGGCAAGGTCGCTCACAAATTCTTGTGGCTTCTCGATAAACTCAGTGATCTGGCCTTCGGTATTCATTTTAACCACGCCAAAAGGGCGGGGATCGTCTACCCGATTCACCCAAATGATGCCTTCGTGTGAGGTGTCGAGTGTGAAGTCGGCTTTAAACAGCGTGTCGGCGAAGGCTACCACCACCTTGCCAGTAAGTGCACTCTCGGCACACAATATGGCATGTGCAGTTCCTAAGGCTTCGGCTTGGTAGTGTATGGTTCCTACTGCACCTTGCGACGCGGCAATGTCTTTGAGGTTTTTTTCTACGGCTGCACCAAAGCTAGGGGCAATGATGTAGGCAATCTCATCGACCGGCTCACCACAAACTTTTACAATGTCCTCTACCAAACGCTGAACAATGGGCTTGCCTGCAATGGGTACTAATGGTTTGGGTACCGTGAGGGTATGGGGACGCATACGTTTGCCGAGACCGGCCATGGGGACGATGATTTTCATAGCGTATTTGCGGGTTACGAGCGGCTAAGTTACGGATAATCGAGGCTTCTCCCGCCACCAGCCAATAGCAAGATATACAAGCCACAATACTATACGAATAAGCCATACCGCAGCTGTATCAAGATGGCGGAGGAACTGCCATTCAACTGCGGCTATTCCCAGTGCAAAAAGCACATAAAAGGCAATTCGGCCGAGCCGATACGGCACTGGATAATGCCGTTGGCCCCAGTAATAACTCAATACCACCATGGTGAAATAACAGGCCAAGGTTGCCCATGCCGAGCCAGCATAACCCAAGAGGGGAATTAGTGCCAAGTTAGCGACGATGGTTACCGCTGCGCCTACAAACGATAACCACATGCCATAACGCGTTTTGTCGGCGAGCTTGTACCACACACTTTGGTTGTAATAAATACCCAGCAGCCAGTTGGCTAGCAATAAAATGGGTACCACGTGCAAGCCACTGTGATAGGCCGAACCTATGAAGTGTTTTACAATGTCGAGAAACAAAATCACCCCGGTGAAAATGAGCCCACCAGCGAGCACAAAATAATTCATGATGCGTGCATACAGGGCAGGTGCGGTGTTGTCCTTGGCTTGCTGAAAGAAAAACGGCTCGGCAGCGGTACGAAAAGTTTGCGTAAACAAACTCATGAGCATGGCCAGCTTGTACACAGCCCCGTAAATGCCAACGGCATACAGGTTTTCTTGGGTCGTACCCGGCAACAGATACTTCAGCAGGGCTCGATCGAGGGTTTCGTTCACCATCCCAGCTAATCCTGCCGGTAGCAGCGGAATACCATAGGCTGCCATTTCACGCCAGAGAGCCTTGTCGAAGCCAGAAAAAGTTCGTGGCATGCCCGGTAGCAAAAGCAATAGGGTTACCCCGTTCGCTATTAAATTGCTGAGGAAGATATAGCCCACGCCCATTTCGGGCTGGTAAAGCCAGCTGGGAAGGGCTATACCCCGACTTTGCAGCCAAGGTAAAAACAACAAAAAGACGAGATTGAGGCCAATATTCAAGCCAATATTCACCAGTTTAATGCTCGCAAATGCCAGGGCTTTAGCTTGTTGCCTCAGCCTTGCAAACGGTATAGCTGCAAGCGCATCTAGACCTAGGATGAGGGCAAACCAGCGTACATATTCAGGGTGATTCGGATATTGTAAACCACGAGCAAGCGCTGGAGCTGCCAGCAACAAAAGGGAGGTAAACAGCAGCGTGGTAGCGGTAAGCGACCAAAATGCCGCATGGTAGGCGGCTTCGGGCCGGTCGGCCGACTTCCGGAAGTAGGCGGTTTCCATGCCGTAGGTGTATACCACGTTCAAAAAGGCCACCAAGGCATATAAATCGGTCACCACTCCATACACCTCCGGTGCAAAAAGGATGGTGTACAGGGGTACCAAGAGGTAGTTGAGCATACGCCCAACCATGGTACTGAGTCCGTATAAAGCTGTTTGCCCGGCCAGGGCACGCACACTGCTCATGCTTTGCGTCGAAAAAACTGCGGTCAAGATACGAAAGCGAAAGCATGCACAGTTGAAAGCATGCCAGAAGCACCAAAACTTTATCTTTGACCATCGTTTGCGCCATGGAAGTATTCAAAAATTTCGACCTCACCCACCACAACAGCTTTGGTATTGCCGCTAGGGCCAGCTATGCCGTTCGTATCGACGACCCTTCCGAAATCCCGCAAGCCGTAGATATGGCCGTGCACTTTGGCAAGCCGTGGCTTGTTCTCGGTGGCGGAAGTAATGTGCTTTTCACGCGCGATTACGACGGCACTGTGCTGCTTGTAGCCATTCCAGGCATTGCTGTGGTCGACGAAACCGACGATGCCGTATATGTCGAGGCCGGTGCAGGTGTGGTATGGCACGATTTGGTGCTGTGGGCAGTGGAGCATGGTTATGGAGGTCTCGAAAACCTATCGCTCATACCGGGAACCGTAGGTGCTGCGCCCATTCAAAACATCGGCGCTTACGGTGTAGAGATAAAAGATGTTTTTCATCAGCTCAAGGCCTTTCATATCGACAAAGGTTTTTTGCTTTTCGATAAAAATGCCTGCGGCTTTGGTTATCGCCAAAGTGTTTTTAAAGGCGACCTTCGGGGCAAAGTGCTGGTGAGCTCCGTTACTTTCCGATTGAGTAAAAGGCCCGAGCTCAACACCCGTTACGGCGCAATTCAAGAAGAGCTCGAAAAACTCGAAAAAGAAAGTTATACCATCAGCGATGTTTCGACCGTGGTATGCCGTATTCGGCAAAGCAAATTGCCCAACCCGAGCACCATTGGCAACGCTGGCAGCTTTTTCAAAAATCCTGAAGTAGAAGA
The DNA here is from genome assembly GCA_943369355.1 of Chitinophaga pinensis. Classification (GTDB taxonomy): domain Bacteria; phylum Bacteroidota; class Bacteroidia; order UBA7662; family UBA7662; genus UBA7662. Next base: position 236,014 of record CALRMX020000002.1, read on the forward strand.
AGAGGTTTATCTACGGTTGCTGCAGCGTTTTCCTGATATACCTGCTTATCCCGGCAGTCATGGCGGTAAAAAATTATCGGCAGCATGGCTCATCGAGCAGTGCGGGCTCAAGGGCCACCGTACGGGCAATACCGGCACCTACAGCAGGCATGCCTTGGTACTGGTGAACCACGGTGGAGCAACCGGTCCTGAAATCTGGGCATTTGCTCGCGAGCTGATGGGACAAGTTTTCGAGAAATTTGGTATAGCCCTCGAGCCCGAGGTAAACATCATTGCCTGATGCTGCCTCCATTTTTATCGCATGACGACTTGGTTGCGATTGTTGCCACGGCACGTAAAATCACCCCGGTTGAGCTCGCTGGAGCCGTACAGTTGCTAGAAGACGCCGGGCTGCGCGTTCGCTTTGGCGACACCATTGGGCTGGTGAACAACCAATTAGCCGGTAGTGATGTAGCGCGTGCCACCGACTTGAATAAGCAGCTCGCCGACCCCGAAGTAAAGGCCATCCTTTGTGCTCGTGGGGGTTACGGAAGTGTTCGAATGGTCGACGGCGTCGACTGGTCGCTATTGAAGACGCAACCCAAGTGGATCATCGGCTTTAGCGACGTTACCGTTTTGCATGCCCATGCCCATAAACACACTGGCATTGCCACGCTACATGCCGAAATGGCCTTCAACTTTGGCAAAGAGGGCAAAGATCCTCTCTCCTTTACAGCTTTACTCCAAGTACTCCAAGGACATACGGTAGATTATCCGCTCGTACCTCATCGTTTCAACCGCGGCAAAAGTTTACAAGGAGAGCTAGTCGGCGGCAATTTGTCGGTGTTGTACAGCCTGCTAGGCTCTAGTTCCATGCCCGATTTGAAGGGAAAAATCCTTTTCCTCGAAGATCTCGACGAATACCTGTATCACATGGACCGGATGATGATGGGCTTGAAGCGGGCAGGAAAACTCGCAGGCCTTGCCGGATTAATCGTCGGCGGTATGACCGACATGAAAGACAATGCCATTGCTTTTGGGCGTGATGCCGAACAAATTGTATTCGACGCGGTTGATGAATATGGTTATCCGCTGCTTTTTGGTTTCCCCGCAGGACATACAGCACTCAACATGCCTATCGTCTTCGGCGGAGAAATCGAACTTCGTATTCCGCAATAAATTTTTCTAGCTCGTGTCAACGATTCGTTTAAGCGTAAACATCAACAAGTTTGCTACCCTCCGCAACAGTCGGGGTGGCAACAACCCCAATTTACTCCAAGTTGCTGCAGACTGTGAGCGATTTGGTGCCCAAGGCATTACGGTGCATCCCCGCCCCGACGAGCGGCACATCCGGTATGCCGATGTACACGCGCTAAAGCCGTTGCTCACTACCGAGTTCAATATCGAAGGCAACCCGCGTGAAGAAAAGTTTGTAGCGCTGGTGCTTCAAACCCTACCGGCACAGGTTACCCTTGTTCCCGATGCCCTGAATCAGTTAACCAGCGACCACGGCTGGGACACCGTTGCCAACCAAAACTATTTGCAGGACATCGTGGGTCTATTTCAAGCACATGGCATACGCACCAGTTTGTTCGTAGATCCCGACGAGCGGATGGTTGCCGCTGCTAAAAGTACCGGTACTAACCGCATTGAACTGTACACCGAAAGTTATGCCCACCATTTTACTGCCGACCGCGAAGCTGCTATTGCTCCTTTTGTGCGTGCCGCAGCAGCCGCAGCAGCCGTTGGTTTGGAACTAAATGCAGGGCACGATTTGAGCTTGGAAAACTTGCCCTTTTTTGCCGAACGCATGCCTGGATTGTTGGAAGTAAGCATTGGGCATGCCTTGGTTTGCGATGCTTTGTATTTAGGGCTCGAAAATACCATCCAGCTGTACAGAAAGGCCTGCGGAAGCTGAAAGCAATAAAACCATCGTATACCCATACGAATTAGTTGTGCCTTGCCCGTATAACTGCTAATTTTGCACCGCCCTAAAACAAACAAAAAGTGTTTTTTGGCATTCCATACTAAAACGTTTTTCCATGACGCATTTTTCCGGGAATACCGAGTTTATGCAGCGGCACATTGCGCCGAATGCCGAACAAACAGCGCATATGCTCAAGACCATTGGCGTGAGCAGTGTTGCTCAGCTCATCGATGAGACTGTTCCGGCCAATATTCGCCGCAAAGACAAGATGAACATCCCGCCAGCGCTGAGTGAGCACGAGATGCTCCAGCAGCTAAGAAAAATGGCCGATAAAAATACCCTCTTCAAAAACTACATCGGTTTGGGTTATTACGACGTGATAGTGCCCGGCGTAATTCAGCGAAACATACTCGAAAATCCGGGTTGGTACACCCAATACACACCTTACCAAGCCGAGATTGCCCAAGGACGCCTCGAGGCGCTGTTGAATTTCCAGACGATGGTAACCGAGCTTACAGGCATGGAAATCGCCAATGCGTCGTTGCTCGACGAAGGTACAGCCGCCGCCGAAGCCATGTTGATGTTGCATGCTCAACACAGTGCGGGACATGGACATAAATTTTTTGTGTCAGAAAAATGTTTCCCACAAACCAAAAGTGTACTCGAAACCCGCGCCGAACCACTAGGCATTGAAATCGTTTACGGAAAAGTCGATGCTTTCGATTTTGGCCCAGACTATTTTGGCGTCTTGTTCCAATACCCCGATGGCTACGGTGCCATACGCGATTACCATAGCTTCTGCGAAAAAGCCAAAGCTGCCGGTATTTTTGTTGCCGTGGTTGCCGACCTGATGAGTTTGGTGCTGCTCAGCCCTCCTGGCGAGTGGGGCGCCGATGTAGTAGTCGGTTCAGCACAACGTTTTGGTGTACCCATGGGTTATGGTGGTCCGCATGCTGCCTTCTTCGCCACTCGCGATGCCTTCAAACGTGATCTTCCTGGCCGTTTGATTGGCGTTTCAATCGACAGCCATGGCAATCCTGCCTTCCGTATGGCCCTACAAACCCGCGAACAACACATCCGTCGCGAAAAAGCCACTTCAAACATCTGTACCGCGCAAGTGCTTTTGGCGATAATGGCCAGCATGTATGCTGTTTACCACGGTCCTGCTGGTTTGCGCAATATTGCTCAACGCATCCACAAACGTGCCGCCCAGCTCGATGAGGCCCTCAAGCAGCTTGGCTTCCGACAGCTGAACGAGCAGTATTTCGATACGCTGCAAGTGGCGCTCACCCCCGAAGAAACCGAAAAACTGCACAACATCGCCGAATCAAAAGGCATCAACCTGAATTTTTGGGTGCCCGGTCAGGTAGGCATTTCGGTTGATGAAACCACCTCGACAGCCGACTTGGGTCAACTCATCAGCGTTTTTGCAGCCATCACCAATGGCAAACAGGTAGATCTTGAGCAGCTACACAAAGAAATCGACGCCTCCATCGATGCGCAATATTTACGTAGTTCGGCAGTGCTCACCCATCCGGTATTCAACAGCCACCATAGCGAGCACGAGATGTTGCGGTACATCAAACATCTGGAAGCAAAAGACTTGTCGCTTTGCCACAGCATGATTGCGCTAGGTTCGTGCACCATGAAGCTCAATGCAACCACAGAAATGGTTCCAGTAACATGGCCAGAGTTTGGTGCTTTGCATCCCTTTGCACCGCTCAAGCAAGCCGAAGGTTACAAACAACTATTCGACGAGCTCACCGAATACCTCAAAGATGTAACCGGTTTTGCAGGGGTATCGTTGCAGCCCAATAGTGGAGCACAAGGCGAATACGCCGGTTTGATGGTGATTCGTAATTACTTCAAAGCAAAAGGAGAAGGTCATCGTAATATTGCCCTTATCCCATCTTCGGCCCACGGTACCAATCCTGCTTCGGCCGTAATGGCCGGAATGAAGGTGGTGGTCACCAAGTGCGACGACCACGGCAATATCGACCTTGCTGATTTACGCGAAAAAGCCGAATTACACCGCGACAATCTCGCGGTCCTTATGGTTACCTATCCGTCTACCCATGGCGTATTTGAAGAAAGCATCGTCGAGATCTGCCAGATGATTCATGCCAACGGCGGACAAGTGTATATGGATGGTGCCAATATGAATGCGCAGGTTGGTCTTACCAGTCCCGGACTTATCGGTGCCGACGTATGTCACTTAAACCTGCACAAAACCTTCTGCATTCCACACGGCGGTGGCGGCCCCGGCATGGGCCCAATAGGAGTTGCTGCGCATTTGGTACCTTTTTTACCTGGTCATCCGGTATTGCAAGTGGGAGGCAAAAATGCCATGACCGCGGTTTCGGCAGCACCTTGGGGTAGCGCAAGTATCTTGCTCATCAGCTATACCTATATCCGCATGATGGGGCCCGATGGTCTTACCCGCGCTACGGAGTGGGCCATACTCAATGCGAATTACATCAAAGCGCGCCTCGAAAAAGAATATCCCATCTTGTATACTGGCAGCAACGGGCGTTGTGCACACGAGATGATCGTCGATTTTCGTCCGTTTAAACAATCGGCAGGCATAGAAGTAGAAGATGTTGCCAAACGTTTGATGGACTATGGTTTCCATGCCCCAACTGTTTCGTTCCCGGTGGCCGGTACCATCATGATTGAGCCTACCGAATCGGAGCCACTCGGCGAGCTCGACCGTTTCTGTGAAGCTTTATTACAGATACGCGAAGAAATTCGAGAGGTAGAAATGGGTTTAGCCGATAGAGCCAATAACGTTTTAAAACATGCACCGCATACAGCAGTTTTGGTAACTGGCGACGAATGGGGTCGCCCTTATCCACGGACTAAGGCTGCATACCCAGCAAGCTGGAGCCGAGCCAATAAGTTCTGGCCAAGCGTGGGCCGCATCAACAACACCTATGGCGATAGAAATCTAGTTTGCGTTTGTCCACCTATGGAGGCTTACGAAACGGCTTGAACTCGAAGCGAATCAGCATGTGCTTTATAGAAAAGACCGACGTTTTTGTCGGTCTTTTATTTTTTCAGGCATTTTCTTTAGAATTAGCGGCCAATCGAATGTGATTAACACAAAAAAACTACTTTGCCATCGCGAAATCTGATTTTATGAAAAAATTACTACTTCTAATCGCAGGCGTAGCCCTGTCGAGTGGCCTCATGGCACAAAATGGAAAGCATGCCGTACGCCATGCCGCCAAACGAGCTGTTCAAGAAACCCCTGCGGTATACGAGAACGGAATACTGCGCCCCGAGGCTGTGCTTTGGTCGCAGAATTTCTCAACCTCAACCGGTGTTAGCTTTGCGCAAACATCGGCTTCGAGCAATGGCTGGAAAATAGTTTCTGCATTTGAGCCTAACATCGCTACTGCCCCACAAAACTTTGGTAGCACTTTAAACTCCCTATCTGGTCAGCCTTTTGCCTTTATCAATTCCGATTCATTTCCAAATGGTACACAAAACAGCTCTATAATCTTAAAGGTTGGAACTAGCTTGGTGGGTGTTAATGGGGTCCAATTAAGCTTTCAGCATTATTTCCGTCGTTTTCAAGAACAACACATTGTGGAGGTGAGTAACGACTCTACCAACTGGACCATTGTTTACAACAGCCAGGCATCAATCCCCGTAAATACAACCATTACCAACGCTACCCTCGAAGAAATTAATATCTCTAGTGTGGCTGCTAACCGGGCCAACGTTTGGATTCGCTTCCGTTATGTTGGTGTATGGGATTGGTTTTGGGCCGTTGACGACGTTGAAATCTCGGATCTTCCACCGAACGACTTAAAATTGGAAGATTACAGCTTCGTATCTGAAAAGCGTCTCGCCTTTTACGGTACCAATCCGAATAACCACAAAAATGACTCGATAACCTTTGAAGCTGCGGTATTGAATTTTGGTACCAATGCACAACCCAATACCCGTATGACGAGCACCTTTTCACAAGGGGCTAACGTTCTTTTTAATAATGTAAGCAGCGGAGTATTACTTGCGGGTGGTGCTCGCGATACACTTAGTTCATCGGCCGGATACAATATGAACAGCTTTAATGGCACGGGTGAACTGTCGGCTAAAATTGTCTTGTCGTCCGACTCAGTTGACGGAAGTCCAGCAAACAACGAAATCACCATGAACTGTAATGTCGGCGGTAAAATTATGAGTGTAGCTCGTCCGAATCCTACTCGTACAACTTCATTAGGTACAGCTTCTTTTGGTGCCGATAGCCAAGATGGCTTCATCATCATGTCCTTATTTGAAACCTCAGAAACTGATACGATCTCCGACGTTCGGCTTCGTTTGGGCACAAGTACCCCAGGTGCACTCATTCAAATCACAGTTCGTGATACAGCTGGTTTATTCGGTACTCCAGCAGGAGGTGTTGATTATCCGGTACTTCTTGAAGCAGACCTTTACACTTTAACGTCGGCCGACACACAAGCTCGCGAAGTAGTAATTCCTATACCAACCTCTATCGGTGGTATCGCGCAAAACCGTGTACTAGCACCAGGGGCCTATTTCGTGGCGGCGGAGTTGTACTCACAAAATGGAGCAAATAACATTCGGATTATCGACGACCTGACCTACGAGCGTTTTCAGCCAACCTATGCTTCCTTAATCTATATCCCAGCCGACGCTACCTGGTACACCAATGGCATTTCTTCTGCAGTTGAAGCGGTATTTGCTGATATCAATACATCGGTGAATGAGCTTGACAATAGCACCTTTAGCTTTAAACCCGTGTATCCAAATCCAGCGCAGAATGTCTTGAATTTGGCATACGCACTGAAAAAAGATGCTGAAGTGGCCGTAATCATCCGCGATATGTCGGGCCGTATAGTGTCGGAGAGAAGTGCCGAGCAGCAAACGGCTGGCGAACAGCGTTTGGAGCTCGATTTGCACCAACTCAATGCAGGGATTTATTTCGTTGAGCTCAGTAGCAACGGATTCAGTGCCCGTCAGAAATTTATCGTTGGCAAATAATTCCAATACACCTTTACTCAAGGGGCCTCTGGGCCCCTTTTGTATTTCTGTGCTTGTTATTTGGCTTTCTTTTAGTTAATTCAACGGTCTGATAACCATGCTACACCTTACAGCACATTTTGTCATTGCTCCGGGCTCGGCCAATTGGTGGCTAGGACTAGTTGTACTCACGTTTGTATTTGCCACGGCCCACCTCGCGGCAACCCGATTTTCAGCGCTGCAACAACTTCGGCTTCGGAAATTTTGGGGTGCGTTACTGCTACTAACCCTTGTAGCAACGCAGCTATATTTAATCGCCCAGGGGCGCTGGCACCTTGCCGATAGTTTGCCATTACAAATGTGTGGCATGAGTAATTTACTTGCCATTGCAGCACTACTCTGGTATTGGCGGCCTGCTTTTGTGCCCTTGCTTTTTTGGGGAATTGCCGGCGGCATCCATTCTTTTCTTACTCCTGAAATTACCTTGGGGGATCACCCGCTCATTATCGCCGAATATTTTTTTAGCCATGCCAGCATCATGGCTGCGCCGTGGTTTTTATTGCGCAGCGGGGCATTCAAACTAAATACCCGTAGTTGGCTTTACGCGTTGCTTTGGAACAATCTGGCGCTTTTACCCATTGGCCTGGTAAACCTGCTCCTTAATGCCAATTATATGTACCTATGCGTCAAGCCGTTGGCCGAAAACCCATTTGTTATGGGCGACTGGCCCTGGTACATCCTCGGCTTTGAAGCCGCCGCTTTAGTTCATTACTACCTGCTGCACTTGGCGTTTAGACACTATCGTACTGCCAACTCCTAAGATTAAGTTTTTGTATTCCTACCAACATATTCACAGTCGTTGTTGGAAACTCAAAATCAGACTCCTATATTTGCAGTCCTTTTTGGAATCAATTCATTTAATCAACAAAAAAAGCAGTGAATACGTTAAGTTACAAAACTGTCTCTGCCAACCGTCAGACGGTTGAGAAAAAGTGGTATCTGGTAGATGCCGAAGCAGAGATTGTGGGGCGCCTTGCTGCCCGCGTTGCACATGTGCTCCGTGGCAAGAACAAGGCCAGCTACACCCCACACGTAGACTGCGGCGATAATGTGATCATTATCAATGCAGACAAGGTGAGGTTTACAGGAGACAAAATGCGTGAGAAGGAGTACTTCTTCTATTCGGGTCACCCCGGTGGAAAGCGACTCGAGACCGCGAAAGACCTGATGCGTCGTCGCCCTACCTACGTGGTGGAAAAAGCCATCAAAGGCATGCTCCCGAAAAATCGTCTCGGTCGTGAAATGTTCCGCAACCTGCATGTATATGCCGGTGCAGCACATCCGCACGAAGCGCAACAACCTGAAATCCTCAAATTCTAATCATGTCGGTTACCAATACCCTCGGAAGAAGGAAAAATGCCGTAGTACGTGTTTACGTAACTCCTGGCAAAGGCGACATTACCGTTAACGGTCGCCCATTCACAGAATATTTCCCGCTGGAAACCCTCCAGCAGATCCTCCTGAAGTCATTTTCAGTGACGAACACGCTCGGTCAATACGACGTTAAGGCCAACGCTTACGGCGGTGGTGTTAGTGGTCAGGCCGAAGCTTTGCAATTGGCTATCGCTCGTGCGCTCGACGAAATTAATCCAGAGCACCACAGCGCGTTAAAAGCATCGAAATTGCTTACCCGCGACCCACGTATGGTTGAACGTAAGAAATTCGGTCAACGCAAAGCCCGTCGTCGTTTCCAGTTCAGCAAACGTTAATCAGAGGAGGAGAAAAATCATGGCAAGAGTTACATATCAGGAATTGCTCGACGCAGGGGTACACTTCGGTCACCTCAAGCGCAAATGGCACCCTAAGATGGCCCCGTTCATCTTCATGGAGAAGAACGACATACACATTATCGATTTGCATCAAACCCAAACTCGCCTCGACGAAGCCGCAAACGCGATTAAGTCGATTGTGAAGTCGGGCCGCAAGGTGCTTTTCGTAGCAACCAAAAAGCAGGCGAAAGAAATCATCGAAGCCGAAGCCAAGCGTCTTAACATGCCGTTCGTTACCGAGCGCTGGTTGGGCGGTATGCTCACCAACTTCACGACAGTACGCAAGTCTATCAAGAAGATGAGCAATATCGACAAGATGGACAGCAACGGAACGCTCGCAACCCTTTCGAAAAAAGAACGTCTCATGGTAGCCCGTGAGCGCGAGAAGTTGGGTCGTGTTTTGGGTGGCATCGAAGATTTGAGCCGCCTTCCAGCTGCGTTGTTCATCATCGATATCAAAAAAGAACATATCGCTGTAAAAGAAGCGCAAAAGCTCAACATTCCAACCATCGCGATGGTAGATACGAATTCGGATCCTACATTGGTAGATTTCCCAATTCCTGCCAACGACGACGCCACCAAGTCGATTACCCTCATTACGAAAGTAATCATGCAGGCGGTAGAGGAAGGTTTGCAAGAACGCAAGCACGATAAAGACGCAGAAGCGGTAGCTGAACCTGAAGTAGAGGAAACCCCTACAGCAGTAGTAACACCAGAGGCTGAGGCCGAATAATACAAGCGGATGGGTCGACGGTAAGTTGGCCCATCGCTTTTTTCACCAATACGTAATTTCATAATCTATTCATAACATGAACATTTCTGCAGCAGATGTGAACAAACTGCGCCAGATGACTGGTGCCGGTATGATGGACTGCAAAAAAGCCCTCACCGAAGCCAATGGCGACTTTGAGGAAGCAGTGGTCATCCTTCGTAAAAAAGGTCAGAAAGTATCGGCCAGCCGTGCCGACCGTGAAGCCAACGAAGGTGCGATCATTACCCTCACAAACAGCGAAGGCAACTTCGGTGTGTTGGTAGCCCTTACCTGTGAAACCGACTTCGTTGCGAAAAACGAAGAATTCGTAGCCTTGGCTCGCCAGGTTGCCGAATTGGCGTTGAGCAAAAAAATTAGCAGCATTGAGCTTTTGCTCGAAGAAAAAATCGACGGTATTTCGCTTACCGAGAAGTTGATTGAATATACCGGCAAAATCGGTGAAAAAATCAGCGTGGGTAAATACGAAACCATCAGCGGTGAAGGTATCATCACGTACGTACATAGCAACAACAAGCTTGGCGTAATGGTAGCCGTGAACCAGGCGGTAAACGATGCAGTAGTAGCGGCAGGTAAAGACACTGCCATGCAAATTGCAGCCATGAATCCTGTAGCTGTCGATAAGGACGATGTTGATCCATCCATCATCGAGCGCGAAATCGAAATTGGTAAAGATCAAGCTCGTCAAGAAGGCAAGCCAGAAAATATCATCGAAAAAATCGCTCTTGGAAAATTGAACAAGTTTTATCAAGACAACACCTTGCTGAACCAAGCTTTTGTAAAAGACGGTGCAATGACCGTAGCACAAATGCTCGATAAAGCGTCCAAAGGACTCACGGTGAAGTCGTTCAAGCGTATCGCCATCGGCGCATAAGCCGACTTCTTTTTATACGCCCCGTTAGCCTAGTGGTTAACGGGGTTTTTTTTTGGATGTGGCACCATCTCACCCGCTTGTCGTATTAACTGCAGTAGATTAATTATCTTCGCCACGGAAAATTTCCGGTATGAAGTACAAACGTATCCTTGTGAAGCTGAGCGGAGAGTCGCTCATGGGCCAGAAACAATTTGGTATCGATCAGATTATCCTCGATCAATACGCGGGAGAAATCCGCAATTTGGTGCAACAGGGCGTACAAGTAGCCATCGTGGTGGGCGGAGGGAATATTTTCCGTGGCGTTCAAGCCGAATCGGGCGGCATGGACCGTGCACAGGGCGATTATATGGGCATGCTGGCAACCATGATCAATTCCATGGCGCTGCAGGCATCGCTCGAAAAGATGGGCCTCAGCACACGCTTGCAGTCGGCCATCAAGATGGAACAAATTGCCGAGCCTTTCATTCGTCGCAAGGCCATGCGCCATCTCGAAAAAGGGCGTATTGTCATCTTCGGTGCAGGTACCGGCAATCCGTACTTCACTACCGACACAGCTGCCTCGCTACGTGCCGTTGAAATTGGTGCCGACGTGATCCTCAAAGGCACTCGTGTTGACGGCATATACGACAAAGACCCTGAAAAACACGCCGATGCCGTTCGTTACGAAACTGTAAGTTTCCGCGAGGCCATCAGCAAAAACCTAAAAGTGATGGACATGACAGCATTCACGCTTTGTCAAGAAAACAACCTGCCCATCATTGTGTTCGACATGAACAAAGCCGGCAACTTGCTTAAAATTGCGCAAGGCGAACAAATCGGCACCCTCGTATCTTGAACCAATTATCGCTATTGCAGCCATGAACGAAGAAGTACAACTCTATATCGACGACGCGAAAGAGTCGATGGAAAAGGCCATCAACCACCTGCAGCTCGAGCTTTCAAAATTGCGTGCAGGCAAGGCATCACCCGCAATGGTTGAGGGCGTAAAAGTAGATTATTACGGAGCGCCTACGCCATTGATGCAGGTCGCCAATGTGTCTACCTCCGATGCCCGCACCATCAGCATTCAGCCCTGGGAAAAAAACATGATAGGCCCAATCGAAAAGGCAATTATCAACGCTAATCTTGGCCTTACGCCCAGTAACGACGGGATTATCATCCGAATCAATATTCCACCGCTTACCGAAGAACGCAGGCGCGAATTGGTGAAAAAAACCAAAGGCGAAGGCGAAAACGGCAAAGTGAGCATTCGCAACATACGCCGCGACGCCAACGAGTCGATTAAAAAGCTTCAGAAGGATGGTCTGCCCGAAGATGTGGCTAAAGACGCCGAAGCCAAAATTCAGCAGCTTACCGATAAGTTCATCGCACGAGTAGATGAAGTACTCGCAGGAAAAGAAAAAGAAATCATGACCGTATAACGCAATGAGCCCCGATTGGGGCTTTTTTGTTATTAGACGTTTATTTACCCGGCAACAAATTTTCGATAACAGCTCGTGTAAATATCAAGCGCGGAACCGAGTTCATGAGCGCCAATTCCATCCCGAAATCCGATTGTTCGTCGAGAAATGAAAGAATTCGCTGGGGAGGATTTTTTAGAAGAAGCTGTTCAAATAAGGGTGCCCCAGGGTAATACCCTTTGGCAAGTACCCGTAGCAAAGCGTTGTCGTAGGCTCTAAAACGCTGCTGCCATGCACTTGGCTCCACAACAGGTGATTTTCCCTGTTTTAAGGCTTCTACGATTGCAGTGCTGTGCCGCTGGATGTTCTGAAAGGTATAGCCCGTTGACCCCTTGGTTTGGCCGCCAGCAGTGCCAATAAACACTGTTCGCCCTTCGCTCGTCGGAAACTTATGACTGGCCATAGGAATACGGCCTTGTTCTACATGCAGCATTTGATAGCGCTGTTCTCCCACAAATCTTTTCATATAGTCGCGCAGGCGCTCTTCGTATGCCGGTCGCTCCCACACCTCCTCCGAAAAAACGGTGTACTCTACCAGCGCTCGGGTTTCGGAATAGGGCAGTACATAAACGAAACAGCTTCCCTCGGGCTGCTCAACGCGAAAATCCATAAATATGGGGCACGAAGGATCGAATACTGACGACTCGCACTCCACATCCCAGCCCATAAAATGCTGCCATAAGAACAAACCCTTTTTGGCAGCATGCACTTCTTCGTTCGAAAGCAAACTCGAAAAAGCCCAATCGGCGGTAAAACTCCCCTCAGAGGTATCTACAATCGCCCTTCCTTGGTGATGGCCGATGTCGTAAATCTCTGCACGCCGAAAAGTCATGTGACTGCATTCGCGGATACGTGCTAGCGCAAAGTCGTAAAAGTCGAGTCCACGAAGCATTTTATAGCGTATATCACCAAGGTCCAATTTGCGACTTTGGGATGGTCCGTGAAACCACATTTGGTCCCAACTCCGAAATACGGCCTCATCGAAAGCGCCTGCCCCCACTTCCCAAAAACACCAGGTCCGGTCGTTCTCCTGTTTGGCAGCTCTATCGAGCAAAAGCACCCGCTTATCGGAAAAAGCAGGGTCGGCAAGGCGGTATGCCAAACTCAAGCCTGCCGCTCCCGATCCGGCAATAATGTAATCGAAATCTTGCGTACTCAAGCCGATTTCAACCTTTTCTCAAATACGAATCGGGTTACCCACACGTAAACCGTCCAAGCTGTAAGCGTATGGGTAATGGTGCTCACTACTACTGTAGCCACAACAAGCCCAGGGCCACCGGTGCCTATAATCGAGCCTACTGTTTCGAGCACTTTGGCTTGCGGGAACTGCAACGCCAAACAAATGCCGAGGGCAACGAGCTCTACTAAGGCGTACTTGTACCATTTCATGCCGGGTATAGGCAGCAAGCCTGTAAAAGCAGAGGCCAAAACGAAAAGCCCGAAGCTGTGCACATTAAACTGCATATGGATAAGCACCAGCAGCATGAGCAAATAGAGGTAAATGTGTTTACGAAACATGGCTGGTATTATTTGCGAGTGAACGAATAAGCGGTTTTATACCTGTTGGCATCGAACGTTTTGCCCAAATCTGGAGCATGGTATACCCCGTTGAGCCAATGTTCTACTTGGTCGGAATAGTTTGCCGAATTAAAGCGGCCACTTTGCCCCCCGGTAAGCATTAGCTGCACCTTCGGCCCATCGGGTGTTAGCTCGATGATGGTACGCATGCTCGCTGCATGGGTAGATGGAAGCCTGCTGGCAACATTTACGGTACGGTTACTTCCTGGCGAAGGAAACGGCAAGAGCGATAGTTGGGGTAAACGCGTGATGTGGTTCACTGCCGTTTGGTGAAACTTGCCATACTGCCAATTTTCCTGGCCTACGCCAAAACGCTCGGTAAGGTCGGCCCAACTGGCATCCCACGCCTTGGCAACGATTTCTTTCACGGCCATTTCGCCTGCCGATATCGGGAAACTGTCGGCAGCGGCGAGCTTCAAATAAATTTCTTGCTGTAGCGGATTAAACTTGAGCTCAGGATGAATAGCCAACTGTACCTGATCGGCCAACTTCAGCTTGAAATTATAAAATAGGGTCGGCTCAATGCGGTCGACCACCATGCTGCCATCCCAGCTGCCAAACAGCGCAAATTGTTCAGTTTTTAAATGTTTTTCGAGCAATGGGCGAATGATATCCCATTCCTTATCGATTATGTCGAGATGCAGCTCGCGCAATTCCTCAGGGCCCAGCTTTTCCCACGCATTCATCCGCTCTGCAATACGTCGGCCCCGAGCACTGGCTTCATAACGGCTACTGAGCCATGCACTAAACGGATGGTCGACATGTTCTTGGTTGGCAGAGGCAGTCCAGCCGCGCGCAGGGTTTTTGTGGTTGAGGAACTGATGTACCGGCACAAAGGGTGCTTTATTTGCGGCTTTTACCCCTAAGCGCACGCCCTTCACGGGGTCGCGGTGGATAGATGCCATGCCGCCCGTCATCAGCCCAATATTGCCTTGTTTGTCGGCCAAAATAAAATTCTGAGGTGGGTGCATGAAGTTTAGGATGGCCGAAAAGCCTTCATCAACCGTTTTGGCCTTTTCTAAGCCGGCAAATGCAATACCTTCGTTACTTTTTTGCTGGGCCACCCAATTTACGGCTATCCATCTTCCACCCATGCCGGTGGTATCTACCGGACCAAAGTGGCTTCTCCAATACGATTGTACTACTGTTCCCTTGCCACGAACTTCGATCAGCTCCTCAAATCGCTCCAGTGGCTGAAGTTTTCCATCCAAATAATAATGTCCTTCTTCGTCGGTATTGAGCTCGTAAAAATCTACCAAATCCCAAGTGGCATTGGTCATGCCCCAGGCAATATGTTCGTTGAATCCGGTGATGATAAATGGCTCGCCAGGGATGCTAAAGCCACGGCGTAGCTGACCGTCGGATACTATTTGCACTTCGTACCAGGTAGATGGCAAGGCAATCTGTAAATGGGTGTCGTTACACAAGATGGGGTTGCCCGACTTAGACTTGCTGGGTCCAACCACCCAGTTGTTGCTGCCTAAGCTAAGCTCGTCTTGGTTCTTTTCAAGCGCATAAGGAAAACGATATCCAGGCCCCTTCGCCAAAATTTCGGGCTGCTGACTCCTGGTGAGCGCAACAAAAGTGCTATCGTTCATCACAAAGTCGGGGTAGATTGGAAATGCGGCTTGTGTGTAGAGTCCAAACCACTGGTTATATAAGGCATCTCCCAACAACGAGCGTGCTTCGGTAGCCTTCAAATCGTCTTCGTTGTAGGTAAGTACGTGGTTCATGTACCGTATGAGGTAAAACATGTTCTCGGGACGAAAAGGGGTTGGCCGAAAATCGAGCAAGTGAAACTCCACCGGCAATGAACCGAAAGGCATGAGGTTAATGTACTCGTTGATGCCTGCACAATAGGCCTCAAAACGCGCGGCAAGGGCAGGATCTTCGGCCTTGTATTCCTCGTACCAAATAGGTGCTAGACTGTCGAACTCAAACTTACGCCAGAAACGATCGCTTGGAAGTGCCACTTCTCCGGCCACCTCCGAGAGTTGGCCTTTCACCGTGCGCATGAGCATTTCCATCTGGAACAGGCGATCGCGGGCATGCATATAACCCAATGCATAACTGGCAGCATCGTCGTTGGGAGCAAAAATCGAAGGCACACCCAGGCTGTCGACACCAATTTGTACCGCCCCATAGGGCGTTTCACGCAATTCCAACGACTCTTCGTGGTAATTGTTGATGTGTAATGGAGAACTGGCGTAGGTAAATAAATAACCAAATCTTGGGTTTGTACCCCAACGATTTAGCAAAACGAAGAGCCATAAGACCAGTAAAATCAGCGGCAGAAGTTTTCGAAACATGGCAGTTTGGTAGTACTACGAATTACGTGTATTGGCGGCATAGAAACAAATTAAGTCGTAGGATGTTGGGGTACATACGCTTATTGCTTATGTTTGAAGAACCGACTCAAACGAACCTATGTCAAAAACGATGAAGGCACTGCCTTTTTGCCTGCTGTTTTTACTAATTAGCGCATTCAGTTCTGCGCAAACGCTTACGGGAACTATCCGCGATGCGGCGAACAACGAGCCACTGATCGGCGCTTCCATAGTCATTAAAGGAACAACCATTGGAACTACTACCGACTTAAACGGCCGATTTACGCTCAGCGTAAATCGCAAGCCACCTTTCACTGTGGTTATTTCGTACATCGGTTACCGATCGTCGGAACAGAACATTACCAACCTCGACAAACCCTTAACGTTTAAGTTGGATGCCGACAATGTGACCCTGCAAAGCGTAGAAGTCGTAGACAGCAGAATTACCGAAAAACAACGCGAATCGGCATTGACGGTGGAGGCCATGGATATTCTCGCCATCAAAGAAACCCCGGCACCAAGTTTTTACCAAGGGCTGGGCAACCTCAAGGGGGTAGATATGACTACCGCGAGCCTTGGTTTTGTCGTGATCAATACACGCGGCTTTAACAGCACCTCGCCCGTTCGTTCGTTGCAGTTGATCGATGGTGTCGACAACCAATCGCCAGGTCTTAACTTTTCGTTAGGCAATTTCTTGGGCGCAAGTGAGCTTGATGTACAAAAGGTAGATCTAATTGTAGGCGCATCGTCGGCATTTTATGGCCCTAATGCCTTCAATGGGGTTATTTCGATGACTACCAAAAGTCCATTTGTGCATCAAGGTTTGTCGGCCAGCATGAAAGCCGGCGAGCGGGCTTTGTTCGAAACCGCGGTGCGCTATGCGCAGGCATACAAAGACAAAAATGGCAACGACAAATACGCGTGGAAATTCAACTTCTTTTATTTGCGCGCCAACGATTGGGAGGCCGACAATATGGCGGCTTCGACCGATTCGCGTGTTTCTGCCGACAGCCCTGGGGGTTACGATGCAGTTAACCGCTACGGCGATGAAGATCAGTCGGGTGGTAACGATTTTAGTCAGCCCTTTAGCCAACGTAATTATCCCGGCTTGGGCATTTTCTATCGCACAGGCTACGAAGAGAGAGACTTAGTCGATTACGACACGCGCAACCTTAAGTTGAGTGGCGCATTTCACTATATGCTCACGCCAAAGATTGAATTGATTGCCGCATCAAATTTTGGAACTGGGACAACCGTTTATCAAGGTGAAAACCGGTTCAGTTTAAAAGACATTTTATTTTTCCAAAACCGAGTAGAAGTTCGGAAGCAAGACGACTGGTTTATACGCGCTTATGCCACTAACGAAGATGCCGGAAATTCGTATGATGCAGTATTCACAGCCTACCGACTTCAGGACGCTGCCAAATCAAACGCAAGCTGGAATACACAATACTCAACGTACTGGAACCAGATTATCCGCCCGCAAGTATATGGCCTTCCTGGCATGCCCGGTCAGTTTTCGCCGAATTATAATCAGGCAGTTGCCGACTCGGTTATCGCCGCGAACATTGATTTGATACGGATGTGGCACATGCAAACCCGCAATTCCGTTGATCAAAATGTTACAGGCAATCAGCAACCCTTTTTCGTGCCGGGCACCGCTCGTTTCGATTCGGCTTTTTCGGCCATTACGTCGAGACTTCCCTCAGAAGGTGGCACTTTGTTTTACGATAAGTCGGCATTGTACCATGCCCAAGCAGAGAAAAAGTTCCGTTTTGGCAAAGAATGGGTCGTGACTGCTGGTGCAAACTTTAGGCAATACCGCCCCGATAGCCGAGGAAGTATTTTTAGTGATACCCTCCAAGCCAACGGCACTTACCGCGAAATCGTCAACAGTGAGTTTGGAATTTATGCCGGTTTCGAGAAAAAATTCGGCGACTTCAAATGGAGCGGAACGGCAAGGATGGACAAAAACCAAAACTTCCCTTACGTTTTTTCTCCAGCCACCTCGTTGGTGTACACTCCATCCGAAAAGCACACATTTAGAGTATCGTTATCTTCGGCTCTTCGTAACCCAACTCTTGCCGATCAATATTTGTACTATAATGTCGGTAGAGCAATCCTACTTGGCAACCTCAGCGGATTCGACTCGTTAGTAACTGTAGGCTCATTTGTAGACTATCTCGATTCATTAAATACCAACCGGCTGCGCTATTTTAATGTTGCACCCATACGCCCCGAACAAGTAAGAACCATTGAAGTTGGCTATCGCACCATGCTCAACAAGCTCTACCTCGACATGGGCTACTACTACAGCTGGTACACCAACTTTATCGGCTTCAACATCGGTTTGGATGTTAACCTAACCACCTTTGGTCTACCAAGTAGCGTTCAAGCCTATCGTGTTGCCGCAAATAGCCGCGACATAGTAACCACTCAAGGATTTTCATTAGGTGGCAATTACTACTACAGCCGCAAGTATGCCTTCAACTTCAACTATTCATGGAATGTTTTGAATGTACGCGATAGCGACGACCCTATCATTCCTGCCTTTAATACCCCCGAACATAAATTCAACATTGGTATCAGCGGTAAAGACTTAATCACTGAGATTCGCGGATTTAGTTTTACCGATTGGGGCTTCAACATCAACTACAAATGGATTCAAGGTTTCCTATTCGAAGGTTCACCACAATTTACTGGCTTGATACCATCATATGGCCTTGTTGACGCTCAAATCAACAAAAATCTCCCTTTTTGGAAGATGAATGTTAAAATTGGTGCCTCCAACCTGCTTAACAACAAAGTATTTCAGGTATATGGTGGCCCACGTGTTGGTCGTTTGGCCTACATTTCATTAAATTTGGATATCTAAGCTTGCCTAAAATCAACCCATTATGACAAAAAGACTACAACTTTTCGCATTCATTGCAATGCTTCTATTAGGTAGCACTGCTGTAGCTCAGCAGCGTTATTTGACCGAAGTTTTCACCGATGCACAAATTACAGTGACCAGTAACGTGGTATACGCACGAAATCACTTGTTTTTCCCCCCAACTACCACCTTTCCGATTGACTCATTGCGGATGCGTGTGTATCAACCCTCACAGTCGGCGGACAACAACACTGCACGCCCGATCATGATTTACATCCACACGGGTAACTTCCTTCCCCCAATCATTAACGGTGGAATCACGGGCTCGATCAGCGACTCAGCTGCCGTGAACCTTTGCCGTCAGTGGGCAAAGCGTGGCTATGTGGTATTTGCTCCAACATATCGCTTAGGCTGGAACCCGCTGGCAACTTCTGAGTTAGAGCGTCGCGTTCAGCTTCTAAATGCCGTTTATCGCGCGATTAACGACATCAAGGCTTCGGTTCGCTTTATTCGCAAAACAGTAGCTGTTGATGGCAACCCTTACAAAGTAGACGACACCAAGATTGTGCTTTATGGACAAGGTTCTGGCGGTTATGTTGCTTTGGCTTATGCCACTTTAGACAAGTTTAGCGAAATGGCCATCCCGGGCAAATTCACTTTACCAAACGGCAACAGCATGATCGACACCAACATTGTTGGTAATATCGCTGGTTTTGGCGGTCAACTAAATGTAAGCAACTGGCCTGGCTATTCTTCATCAGTAAGTATGGTTATCAATGCTGGTGGTGCCTTGGCCGATACTAGCTGGCTTGAAGCAGGTAACGTGCCTATGGTTTCGTTCCATGCCGTACGCGACCCATTTGCACCTTATGGTAACGGTACCGTAATTGTACCTACTACCAACGAAAACGTTGTTGACGTAAGTGGTGCTGGAGTGTTCATTGCCAAAGCCAACGCATTAGGCAACAACGCGCCTTTCGCAAATCCTGGTCAATTTACCGACCCCGTTTCAACAGTAGCTCGCTCATGGTACAACCAGACTATCGACTACATTTATCCTGCTCCATTTAATACTATCAACGTGGGTTCTGGTGAAGGTTTATTCCCAATTGTTCGTCCAATTCGTAACCAAATCAGCGTATTTGCTAACGAAGGTGACCCTTGGACATGGTGGGATTCTACCACCCTCGTAGCTGTAGTTGCTGCTACCAACGCTGCCACTGGTGGCACATACAATGCGCAACAATTGCACCTTCAAGGTTTAGCTGGTAACCCAGGAATGGGCCGCACCAAAAGCTTGACCTTTATCGATACCATTCAGGCATACATTCACCCACGTATCGTAAACGTCCTCGGTTTACCTGGAAACAATATAAGCGTGGCAGGTGTAGCTCGTGATAACTTCATTCTTACTGCGTACCCTAACCCAACCGAAGGCGATTTCAGCCTCCGTGTAGATGCTGCGAACAACATCCGTTCGATTCGTGTATACGACATCATTGGTAAAGAAGTTCGTGCTATCGACGATGTTAATGCCACCGAATTCACAGTTACTCGCGATGGATTAACCAGCGGTATTTACTTCGTTAAAGTGCGCACCGACAAAGGAGATGCAACGCGTAAAATGAACTTGAAGTAATTCTTCAAACTCACTTTTCACAAACCCTCAACAGGAAACTGTTGGGGGTTTTTTATTTTGCCGGGATAAATCTTAGCTTGCCATATGTCAAAGCAAGTTTTTATACCACTTCTTTTTTTCATCAGTGTATTCAAGTTTTTAGCCGCACAACCCTTTGTGGCTGGGCAGGTTTATTATTCGACCGATAGCCTAATCGAATACCGTTGTGGGAACCTCCCCCTCATTTTGAGTGCACCACACGGCGGCTACCTCAGCCCTGCCAATTTTCCCGATCGCATTTGCCCCGACGCGGTGACAGTTCGCGATGGCTTCACGCAAGAACTAACCCGCGCAATCGACTCGCTGTATTTACTCCGCCACGGTTGTCGTCCACACGTGGTCATAAATCGTTTGGCACGCACCAAACTCGACCCCAATCGCGACTTACCGTTAGCCACTTGCGATAGTCCTCAAGCTTTAGCAGCATGGACAGCCTATCACACTTTTCTAGATTCGGCCAGAACCGCAGTTACTCGGCAATTTGGTAAAGGTTTGTTACTCGACATTCATGGACATGCGCATGCTATTGCCCGTATTGAACTCGGTTACCAACTCACCGGCGAACAGCTACGCGAAAGCGATTCGGCCATTAATGCTCCATTCAGAGTGCAGCGAAGTGGTATTAGGAGTTTAGTTCAAATCAATCTGGCCCAATACAACCATGTAGCCTTATTACGTGGCGAATACGCACTGGGAACCACGCTACAATCTGCCGGATACCCGTCGGTGCCTTCTCAATCAGATCCCTTTCCATTGGCCTCAGAACCCTACTTCAGCGGGGCATACATCACCGAAAGGCACGGTAGCAGCTCAGGTGGCGCCATCGACGCTGTTCAGCTTGAGCACTACATGGCGGGTATACGCGACAACGCTATTAACCGAAGTAAGTATGCCGACACCTTACGCGCCGTAACCAATCGCTTTCTAGCTACACACTATTTCGGCAATACTGCTTTTTTGACCTCCTGTTCAGCCGCCCCCAATTCCATTTCAGCAATACCGGGAAAAGCTGTTTGGTTCAAAATGTACCCCAACCCCAGTAGCTCTTTTTATATAGATGCAGAAACCCATGGAGAGCTCCTGATTTACGATTTACAGGGAAAATGCCTATTCAAAACGCCTTTGACCGCGGGAATACAATCAGTCTCGCCCTATTTAGTTGCGGGTATTTACTACCTTAAATTACGGTCACAGAATCAATCAACCAGTTGGGTTCGATGGCTAAACACCCAAACAACCCCTTATTAATAAGATGTTTTTATTATTTTCGTCCTTTTTATATGGACATCTTGACTGTTTCTGTCCTTTTTATAAGGACATTTTGATATATTTGCATTGTGATACGTAAAGAGGTTATACAACAGTTAATTAAGAACTTCCAAGACCGGCATCAACCGACTTTGGTGGCGCGCGAAGAGGTATTGCCATTACACACCCGCAAGGTGGTGGTAGCCAAGGGCGTGCGGCGCTCGGGTAAGTCAAGTGCTATGCTTTTGGCTGTAGATTCTTTATTGGCAGAGGGTGCTTCCATAGAGCAGGTGCTGTACCTGAACTTCGACGACGAACGTTTGCCTTTCTCTGCCGAAAGCTTCGACCTCATACTACAGGCGTACCGCGAGCTCTATCCAAACCAGCACCTGCAGCAGGTATATGTGTTTTTAGACGAAGTTCAACAATGTGCAGGATGGGAGCAATTTGTGCGTAGACTGTACGATCAAGAAACACAAAATGTGTTTGTCACAGGTTCTAATGCACGACTGCTGTCGTCGGAGATAGCCACCTCGCTGCGCGGTCGGACCCTGCAATTCGAATATTTCCCCCTGTCGTTTGGCGAATATTGTCACTTCAAAAAAATTGACCGTAATTATGGTAGTTCGCGCCAAAACGCGCTGCTAGAGGCTACATTCAAAAGCTATTGCCAGCAAGGAGGCTTTCCGGAACTAGCGCTTGACGAAACGCCCTACCGCGACAAAATACTGCAAGAGTACTATCATCTCATGTTGTACCGCGACATGGTAGAGCGTTACGACATACGCAACCTGCCTGCCCTGCGCTACTTCATCCGCCGCCTCATCGTCAACATTAGCAAGCCCACTTCCATACAAAAGATCTTCAACGAACTTAAATCGGCCGGACTGGTGGTAAGCAAAAACTCGCTCTACGAATGGGTGGGGCAGCTTGAGGCCATCTACCTTTTTTTGCCCTTGCCCAAATTTGAGCCGTCGATGGTGAAAGAACAGCGCAGCGAAAAGAAGTACTACCTTATCGACAACGGGCTGTTACGTGCGTTGAGTCCGGCTTTGAGTGAAGGCCGAGGTATGATACTTGAAAACGTGGTCTATTTGCAGTTGCGCCGTTCAGCCGATTTGTCGAGCCAGTTTTTCTTTTACAAAGGCAAAAAAGAATGTGATTTTGTGGTCGCACAAAACCACAATGTGGTTCAATTGGTGCAAGTATGTTGGGAAGTGTACGAGCCCGACACCCTCAAGCGTGAAATCGCTGGCTTGCTCGAGGCGGCACAAGCTACAGGCTGCAAGAACTTATGGCTAGTTACCGATCACCAAGAAGACGAAATACAGCAAAACGGGTACACTATCCGCATGATTCCTGCATGGAAATTTTGCTTGCTCACCAAGGAGAACTACTTATTCCATTGAACACCAAAGCCGCTCTGATACTATCAGAACGGCTTTGGATTACGGTAGCTTACGGATTAAATTCCGAAAGTCTTTTTCACAGCATCTACCATGTCGAGTTTTTCCCAAGTGAAAAGCTCCACTTCTACAGTCTTACTATCGCTTGCACGACTGCCCCAGCTGATGGTCTTTTTAACCTTCTGCGCTTCGCGGCCCATATGACCATAGGCTGCGCTTTCGCTGTAAATAGGGTTCAATAAACCCAAACGTTTAATGAGCATGCCCGGGCGCATGTCGAACAATCCGGCAATTTTTTCAGCAATAATGCTGTCGTTTAGCTTTTTGCCTTCACCGTCTTTCACCTTAGCCGTTCCGTAGGTATTTACATACAGCCCTACAGGCTCTGCAACACCAATGGCATAGGCTACTTGAACTAGAACTTGATCAGCAACACCGGCCGCCACCAAGTTTTTAGCAATGTGTCGGGTAGCGTAGGCAGCTGAGCGGTCAACCTTCGAAGGGTCTTTACCCGAAAAGGCACCACCACCGTGCGCTCCTTTGCCTCCGTAAGTGTCAACAATAATTTTACGGCCAGTTAAACCAGTATCTCCATGTGGACCACCAATTACAAAGTTTCCTGTTGGGTTGATATGGAACTTGATGTCTGTGGTAAACAGACGCTTAACACGTGTAGGTACCAGCTTTTTAATCCGGGGAATCAAATATTTGTGAATGTCAGCCGTAATACGGTCTTGCATCGCCTTTTGGTCGGCTTTGGCATTACCGGTTTTTACGAAATCATCGTGCTGGGTCGATATTACAATTGCATCGATAGCTTCAGGACGATGTTTTTCGCTGTAACGAATGGTTACCTGGCTTTTCGCATCGGGACGAAGGTATTTCATCACTTTGCCTTCCTTACGGATAGTCGCCAACTCGCGAAGGAGTAAATGGCTTAGCTCCAAGGCAAGAGGCATATACGTGTCGGTCTCGTTGGTTGCATAACCAAACATCATCCCTTGGTCACCTGCGCCTTGTTCTTCGGGCTTCGACTTTTCTACGCCTTGGTTAATGTCGGGCGATTGCTCGTGTATGGCCGAAATTACACCGCAGCTGTCGGCATCAAACATGTATTCCGACTTGGTATAGCCAATTTTACGAATAGTTTCGCGGGCTACTTTTTGTACGTCAACATACCCTTCGGTTTTAACCTCACCGCTCAATACGGTAAGTCCAGTAGTTACCAGGGTTTCACAAGCTACTTTCGAATTCGGGTCTTGTACCAAAAATGCATCTAAAAGAGCATCAGAAATCTGGTCAGCAACTTTGTCCGGATGTCCTTCCGAAACCGACTCAGAGGTAAAAAAATACGACATAGGTGATTGTTGTTTTTAAAAAATGAGCGCTTAACCCTTCTGACCTACTGCAACAACCTAAGGTAAAATCACTTTAGCACTTTTTTTTACGTGGTTGCAATCGGTCAAATCAGTCCACAGCGTCACAAAGAACGTGATTCACAATGAATTTACAAACACTACTACCCGTGCAATTTCGGTCATCGAAGGACCACGTGAAAAGTCCACGCTTTATTTACAATCATGCTTGTTACATGCGCCTTTCATTATGATTTTCGAAATTTTCAAGCCATTATGTTTCGCGATTTTCCAATTACATGCACATTTATTAGTTTGCCGAAAATTACACCGTGGAAAAAATCAAATCTCGCTGGAAGCTCATTTTCTTTTTACTAATTGTATTGGCAATAGGCGGATTGGTCGCGGCACCTACCCCTGTAGCCGACGAAAACATCGCCCTAAATGCCGCTAATATAGCCTGGATGCTTACTGCAACCGGACTTGTTTTGCTGATGACGCCAGGTTTATCGTTTTTCTACGGGGGCATGGTGAGCAAAAAGAATGTGATTAGCACCATGCTGCAAAGTTTTATTGCGCTTGGGGTAATTACCCTACTTTGGATAGTAGTGGGATTTAGTTTAGCATTTGGCGATAGCTTGGGTGGCTTCATAGGAGACCCTAGAACCTTTTTCTTTTTCAAAGACGTGGGCCTCAAGCCTCATCCGGCTTTCGGGGCTGGTTTACCCCTTTTACTTTTCGCACTTTTTCAATTGAAATTTGCCATCATTACCCCAGCACTCATTACGGGTAGTTTTGCCGAAAGGGTTAAGTTTTCGGCTTATTTGGTGTTCATGGTCCTTTTCAGCTTGCTTATCTATGCGCCTTTGGCGCACTGGACTTGGCATCCCGAAGGCTTACTGTTTAAAATGGGCGTGCTCGATTTTGCAGGAGGAACGGTTGTTCATATGTCGGCTGGATTTGCTGCGATTGCAGGCGCTTGGGTACTTGGACCGAGGAAAAACCATGGCGAAAGCGAAAAACACGACCCCGCTCGTATTACTTACGTGCTGCTCGGAACAGGTATGCTTTGGTTTGGTTGGTTTGGATTTAACGCAGGCTCAGCCTTAGCCGCCGATACGGTAGCCATTCGTGCTTTTGCTACTACCAATGCTGCGTCGGCCGCCGCCATGCTGACTTGGATTTTTTTCGATGCGGTGCGTGGCATTAAAGTGTCGGCCATGGGAGCCTGCATAGGCGCGGTAGTCGGCTTGGTAGCCATCACACCCGCCGCAGGTTATGTCGATATAGGGCCCAGCATATTCATAGGAGCGGTGGCGGCCATCATCAGCAACCTGGCCGTGGGCTTCAAAAACAAATCCCGCCTCGACGACACACTCGATGTTTTTCCTTGCCACGGGGTAGGCGGAATAGTGGGGATGCTGCTCACCGCCGTATTTGCGAAAGAAGTTGGTCTTGTTTACGGCCAAACCACAACCTTTTTCAATCACCTCATCGCCCTATTCATTGTAGCAGCATTTACCTTCTTTGGTAGTTTTATCCTCTACAAAGTAACGGCTTTAATTGTGCCTCTGCGGGTAAGCAACGACGAAGAAAAATTAGGCCTCGACCTGAGTCAACATGCAGAAAAGCTTTAGTCCCGAAGGAGCTCGGCTATTTTCGCCTGAACCTTATCCGCCGATGGAAGCATTTGCTGCTCTAGTCGGTCGTTGAGCGGAATGGCTGGCAGATTGGCTGCACCCATACATTGTACCGGGCCATCGAGCCAACGAAAACAGGCTTGTGAGATGCGTGCTGCCAAAGCTTCTGCAAACGAATTCTGAAGCTGCTCTTCGGTCAATACCAGCGCCTTGCCGTGTCGTTTTACGGCTGCAAAACACAGCTCCTCATCCACTGGATTAAGCGTGCGTAAATCTACAATTTCTACAGCACCAGGGAAATGTTTTGCGGCATTCAATGCCCAATACACGCCCATTCCATAGGTGATAACCACACAACTTTCGCCTTGCTCTATTTTGTGTGGCATGGCTTCCTGAACCACACGTCCCTTGCCAAGAGGTACAATATAGTCTTCGTCGGGCTCTACCGTTTTGGCTCCCTCTGTACCGGGCACCTTACTCCAATAAAGTCCCTTATGCTCGAACATAACCACTGGGTTGGGATCATAAAAAGCAGCTTTCATCAATCCTTTCATATCGGCAGCATTGCTCGGGTACACCACCTTTATTCCGCGTATACTCAAAATGGCCGACTCGATGCAGCCGCTATGATACGGACCACCACCGCCATAGGCTCCACACGGTACCCGAATAAGGCTTTGAACCGGAAATTGACCGTTGCTCAGATAACAACTTTTGCTCAACTCCACTACCAGCTGGTTCACGCCTGTCCAGATATAGTCGGCAAATTGTATCTCTACGATGGGTTTTGCCCCTACGGCCGACATACCTGCCGTAGACCCCACTAAATACGCCTCTTGAATTGGCGTATTAAAAACGCGGTCGTCGCCAAATTTATCTGCCAAGGTAGCCGCCTCACGAAACACGCCGCCAAGGGTGCGCCCTACATCCTGTCCGTAAAATAAAGCTTCGGGGTGCTTGCGTAAAATCTCTTCCACAGCATGCAAAGCAGCATCTACCATCACCACCTTCTCGCGACCTTGCGGGTGCCGATTTCCTACTTCTTCAGTAATAGGCGTCGGGGCAAATTCATGTAAAAACAAGCTTTCGTCGGAGGGAATTTCCGCGGCAATCGCTGCCTCAAAATCGGCTTTTACCTTGGCCTCCGCTTCATTTGCTACCCGTGTAAGTTCTTCTTCCCAGAATCCCTCTTCCAACATGGCCTGCTTCAGCTTGTGGAGAGGGTCTTTTTTCTCGTGCTTGTCGAGATCGTCGGCACTACGGTACCACTCCTTGCGTACACCCGATGTGTGGTGGCCCAGCAAAGGCACTTCGGCATGTACCAATATTGGGGCTCGATGCTTCCGCACATAGTCGAATGCTTCTTCCATGCCTTTGTACGATTTCAGAAAATCGGTGCCGTCGAGCTGCTTGCGCTTCATTCCTTTGAAGCCAGCCGCATATTCGTAAGCATCCATCGCACGCATTTCTTTGCCAGTAGCCGAAATACCCCAATCGTTGTCTTGTACCAAATAAACAATCGGCATCTTGTGCAAAACCGCCATCTGGAAGGCTTCAGCTACTTCTCCTTCGGTAACCGACCCGTCGCCAAACGAACAGAGAACCACCGGAGCTTCAGGCGACTGCAAAAGTCCTTGTTTTTCCAAGTAACTTACGGCCTGTGCCATACCTGTTGCGGGAATTGCCTGCATGCCCGTGGCAGAGCTCTGATGCGGAACCAATGGCATGCCTTCTCGTTTTACCGAGGGATGTGAATAATAGGTGCGACCACCCGAGAACGGATCGTCGGCTTTCGCCAGTAGTTGCAACATCAACTCATACGGCCGAAATCCCATGGCGAGCAAAACCGATTCGTCGCGATAATAAAGGCTTGCATAGTCCCATGGCTTTAGCAACAACCCCGTGGCCAGCTGAATAGCTTCGTGACCTTTAGAGGTGGAATGTACGTATTTGGTAATGGTGCGGTTCTCGTCGTAGATGGCAGCCATGGCACGCGCAGTGCACATGAGCTCCCATGCACGTGCCAGAAGGGCTTTTTGCATGAGGATATTTTTGCCCTGCAAAAATAGACAAAGCCTACACGAGAAACGAAGCTTTTCGGCTATATCAGCTCATTATAAAGCCACTGAGCCAAAAAATTTCAATTTTTTTAATAGGCCTTGTCGGAATAACCGCATAAGTGTATATTTTTGTCCAATTATCGGCATATGTTTTCAAAATCCTGCGAATACGGACTTCAAGCGATTCTCTTCATCGCATTACATGCGCGAGACGATCGCAAAATCGGTTTGAAAGAAATCGCCGATAGCCAAGATATCCCTGCTCACTTCTTGAGTAAAATCCTCCAAATACTCGTTAAATACAAACTTCTGCAGTCGGTTAAAGGTCCGAACGGTGGATTTACCCTCAATCGTCCACCCGAAGACATCACCCTGCTCGAAGTAGTTTCGGCTATCGATGGCTTAGACATATTCGATCGTTGCGGTATTGGTCTCAAACATTGCAGCGACGCACACCCTTGCCCAATCCACAACAAATTCAAGTTTCTACGTGAAAGCATCCGCAATACGCTGATGAAAGAAACTTTGGCCGACCTCATCTTCACCGTTGAAGAAGGCAAATCGTACGTGACCCTCAAAAACATCTGATTCCTTGGCACGCCGAAAACTCGCCCATTTTGCAGAAATGGATGGGATGCCGCATGTGTTTGCGTACCCTAAAGACAAAGCTGGAGCGTGGCATGCATGGTTTGGCAATACCAATCCCATTGTACTCGAGCTGGGATGCGGTACCGGCAGGTATGCAGTTGGCTTGGGCAAATTATTTCCCAACCAGAACTTCATAGGCCTCGATATCAAAGGCTCCCGCATGTGGCATGGAGCCAAAGCTGTACAAGCTGAGGGGCTACATAATGTGGCCTTCGTACGCACACAGCTTGAAAATATCCAAGACTATTTTGCCCCTGGAGAAGTTTCTGAAATCTGGATTACCTTCCCCGACCCTCAACCGCGGGAAAGCCGAGAGCGCAAACGACTAAGCTCCGCACGTTTCCTCGACCTGTATAAACCCTTGCTGGTAGCTCAGGGCGTGGTACATCTTAAAACCGACAACCAAGCCCTATTCGACTTTTCCGTAGATTGTTGGAAGAATTACGGTATGGACATAGAAATGGTGACGCGTGATTTATACGCAACTCTAGTAACCGAGGCCGTGCTGGAAATTCAAACCACCTACGAAGAGCGCTATCGCGCACAAGGCCTGCCTATTTGTTATATGCGGGCGAAAATGCCCCTATAATCAAGCTTCCAGCGCATCCAGGAAATCTTGCATTTCGCCAAAATCTTTAACTCCAGGTCGTTGTTCGTTTCCGCCTCTGATGCAAAGTCCCGCAGGATTGAGTTGCTCCACGATGTCTCTGAGGGCAGGTGCATCGGCAGGGATATCGAGTAAGCAATTTGTATAGGTGCAGGCATCTTTCAGGCTCTGAAAAATTTGCCTGTTTACACGCGTCAAGTTCCAATTCCGAAATAAATCATCGGCATACACCAGCAAATAATCTCCATCGAAATGCCGTAACGAGGTTTGATCAAGTGCCGACAACTTGATGCGCATCATGGTTTCGGCATGTATGCTCTTGGCGTAACCACCGTAGATGTCTAAACCTACCTCCACCAAATCGAGGCCATATTGGTCAATGTCTCTGTTCAGATCGTCGGGCGAGATAAACCCAAAACTCCCAACAAGCCGTGGACCGCTAATCCAACCCTTGATTTCGACAAAAGTTGCAGGTTCTACATAGCGTGAATCGGAACGGTCGAATGAAAAACCAATAAATGAAGCGCCCGCAGCCGCAGCAAAACGCGCATCACTCAGATTATTAATCTCTTTGAAGTACAGTTGGGTGATATACGACATCGTACGAAGGACTTTACGCATGCAATTTAAGCATTTGAGGCAATAGCTTTCGTATTTTGCAAGCATGAGTTCGTTTGATCCTCAACTGTCGCAAAAGGCCGACTTTTTTGAACAAGTTTATGCAGTAGTACGACTTATACCTCCGGGTAGAGTAACCAGCTACGGGGCAATTGCAGCATATTTAGGTGCTAAAAGCTCGTCCCGTTTGGTTGGTTACGCCATGAATGCAGCACACCAGCAGCATCCACCCGTTCCGGCACAACGGGTTGTAAACCGCCTTGGCCTGCTCACGGGCAAACATCACTTCGGACATCCAAACCGCATGCAAGAGCTGCTTGAAGCCGAAGGAATCGCCGTGGAAAATGACCAAGTTGTTGCTTTTCGCCAACTTTTCTGGGATCCTTCTGTTGAGTTGGCATTATGATTTCCACCAGAACGCTGCAACAATGGCTGGAAGCTGGCGAGCACGACCAACAGGATTTTAAAGAAACCATCTCTTCCTCGCTTAAAATAGCCAAAACCATCTGCTCGTTTGCAAACACCCGTGGCGGACGCATTTTGGTTGGTGTACGCGACAACAAGGCGATCAGGGGGGTGCAAGTGGATGAAGAAAAACACATGCTCGATACTGCCGCCAGCTTTTTCTGCAAACCTGAAATTGCCATTAGCTACGACACCTGCGATATTCAAGGTAAGCAAGTACTGATAGTAACGGTGCCGGTTGCTCAAAGCAAGCCGGTTTTTGCTCGCGGCGACGACCATCAATGGTGGGCCTACATTCGGGTGGCCGACAAAAGCGTGCTTGCCAGCAAACTTGTGATGGACGTGCTGAAAAAAGAGACGAGCGGCGAAAATGCGCTGATTCAATTTTCGAGCAAGGAAAAAGGGCTGCTGGAGTACCTACAAAAAAACGAGCGTATTCAACTTAAACAGTTTTGCAAACTGGTAAACATCTCGCCTTGGCGAGCACGAAAAATTTTAGTCAACCTCATCACGGCAGGCGTAATACGCGTGCACACTACCGAAAAAGTTGAGTTTTACACCTTAAGTTGAGTTTCAAAAGCGGCTCTCGAACAAGCACAATCAACCCAGTAGTTCGTTAGCATCCATCAAAAGGGTTGGTTATTGTTGAGTCCTTTTGTTTCTTAGAGAGCTACTCGTTAGCTGCAATACCGGTTGACAACCTAGGTCATAAAAAGTGCTGCTTACTTATTTTGAGGGTAAATTTTCTGGAAAGAAACTGCTAGAACACCCTTCAACTACAGCGTAAGAGTGTAACATACAGGCATGCACATTTTCTTTCCGTTACCCTTTCGATTCCACCAATTCTACCGTGTAGTTACGCCTTCAAAAGCTTAACTTTGCCCAATTTATGAAGCCAGTGCTTCGTAAAAAAACCCATACTATGCCTAAAGACTCTTCTATTCGTTCAGTACTCATCATCGGCAGCGGCCCTATAGTTATTGGTCAAGCTTGTGAGTTCGATTATTCCGGCTCCCAAGCTGCACGCTCGTTAAAAGAAGAAGGAATAGAAGTAGCGCTGATAAACAGCAATCCGGCCACAATCATGACCGATAAAGTAACGGCAGATCACGTATATCTGCTGCCGTTGACCGTGGAGTCGATCGAGCAAATCCTAGAAGAACGCAAGATAGACGCCGTTTTACCGACTATGGGCGGACAAACTGCGCTAAATCTCTGTAAAGAAGCCGATGAGCTCGGTATTTGGGCCAAGTACGGCGTTCGGTTAATAGGCGTGGATATCGATGCCATTGAAAAAACTGAAAACCGTGAAGAATTCCGCAAACTCATGCTCGAATTGGGTGTGGGGGTGGCACCTTCACGAATTGCCAATAGCTTCCTCGAGGGCAAAGAAGCCGCCGAAGAGATTGGCTTTCCACTAGTAATCCGCCCAAGCTATACCCTGGGCGGAAGCGGCGGTAGCATCGTACGCAACAAAGAAGACTTCGAAAAGCTACTTATTCGTGGCCTTGATGCCTCTCCAACCCACGAAGTGCTTATCGACAAGGCGGTACTTGGCTGGAAAGAATACGAATTGGAGCTTTTGCGCGACCAGAACGACAATGTATGCATCATTTGTACTATCGAGAACTTCGACCCGATGGGCATACATACCGGCGATTCGATTACAGTTGCCCCGGCCATGACCCTCAGCGATACCGGCTTTCAACGGATGCGCAACGAAGCCATTCGTATGATGCGTGCAATCGGAAACTTTGCAGGAGGTTGTAATGTGCAATTCGCCATGGATCCCGATACCGAAGACATCATTGCCATCGAGATAAATCCGCGGGTTTCACGCTCTTCGGCCCTCGCGTCGAAAGCCACAGGCTACCCCATCGCAAAAATCGCGGCCAAACTGGCCATTGGGTATACACTCGACGAGCTGCCCAACCAGATCACCATGAGCAGCTCGGCATTTTTCGAGCCCACGCTCGATTACGTCATCGTAAAAATACCTAAGTGGAATTTCGATAAATTCCATGGTGCCGATCGGTCGTTGGGCTTCCAAATGAAATCGGTAGGAGAAGTCATGGGCATTGGCCGAAGTTTCAATGAAGCTCTGCAAAAAGCCTGTCAAAGTCTTGAAATAAATCGCCTCGGCTTGGGGGCTGACGGCAAACAGCTTCGCAATCTCGACGAGCTGATGGCTAGCCTAGAAAAGCCGAGCTGGGATCGTCTTTTCCATATTCACGACGCCATGTCGCTGGGTGTTCCCCTCAAGTCGATTGAAAAAGCCACCCGCATTGACCGCTGGTTCTTGAATCAGATACAGCAGCTCGTTCACTTGGAGCAGGAGTTACGCCGCTACAGTTTAAGCAATATGCCGCGGGGACTACTCGATGAGTTGAAAAAGAATGGATTCAGCGACGCACAAATTGCTCATGTGCTCGGTGAAACGGTGAGCGAAGATGCCGTTCGAGCCCGCCGCAAGGAGCTTGGCTTAAACCGCGTTTGGAAACTTGTGGACACCTGTGCTGCAGAGTTCGAAGCACAAACGCCATACTATTATTCCAGCTACGATGCCGAAAACGAATCGGTGGTTACCGATAAGAAAAAGGTAATCGTTCTTGGATCTGGACCCAACCGTATTGGGCAAGGAATCGAATTCGACTACAGCTGCGTACACGGATTATTGGCAGCAAGAGAATGTGGCTATGAAGCCATCATGATCAACTGCAACCCCGAGACCGTATCGACCGACTTCAATATGGCCGACAAATTGTATTTCGAGCCCGTATTCTGGGAGCACCTAATCGACATCATTGAGCACGAAAAGCCCGAAGGCGTGATTGTACAGCTTGGTGGCCAAACAGCCTTGAAGCTCGCCGAACGCCTCGAAAATGCAGGTATCAAAATCATTGGAACCAGTTTCAACGACATGGACCTCGCCGAGGATAGGGGCCGCTTTTCGGATCTTTTGAAGACGCTTGAAATCCCTTATCCAAAATATGGCGTGGCCGAAACAGCTGAAGAAGCCATCGAAATCGCACGCCAGGTAGGTTACCCGGTATTGGTACGTCCCAGTTACGTTTTGGGTGGTCAAGGCATGAGCATCGTCATCAACGAAGAAGAGTTGGAACACGCCGTAGTGGACCTGCTTCGCAAAATTCCAGGGAACCGCATTCTTATTGACCATTTCCTTGACCGTGCCATGGAAGCCGAAACCGATTGCATTTGCGATGGTGAGAAAGTAGAAATTATGGGCGTAATGGAGCACATCGAACCCGCAGGAATACACTCGGGCGACTCGAACTCTGTTTTACCTCCTTTCGGCCTCTCGCCATTGGTGGTTTCACTCATGGAAGAGTACACCAAGAAGCTAGCACGTGCATTAAAAATTAAAGGCTTAATGAACGTGCAGTTTGCCATTAAAAATGATGTAGTATATGTGATTGAAGCCAACCCAAGAGCCTCACGCACAGTGCCTTTCTTGGCAAAAGCCTACGATGTTCAGTTCGTGAACATTGCCACCAAAGTGATGCTTGGAGAGAAAAAATTGACCGACTTCGACATTAAAAAACGATTAGAAGGGTGGGCAATTAAAGAACCTGTCTTTTCTTTCGAGAAATTCCCGAATGTAAACAAGGAATTGGGTCCCGAAATGAAATCGACCGGTGAAGCGATCCGTTTTATCAAGGACCTGAAAGATCCGTACTTCCGCGACCTATACAAGCGGAAGTCGATGTATCTGAGTCGTTGATATGCACATACTGCTGATAGAAGACGAAAAAAGTGTCGCAGCCTTCGTGAACGAAGGACTGACCGAACTGGACTATGTGGTCACCGTGGCACACGATGGCCTCGAAGGCGAACGATTAGCCACTGAGCAAGCGTTCGACCTGGTTTTACTTGACCTCATGCTGCCCGGTAAGAGCGGAATTGACGTTTGTCAGTCGCTCCGAAACCTGCAACCGGGTTTGCCCATCCTCATGCTTACGGCGCTAGGCACTTCGGCCGATAAGCTAGCGGGATTTGACGCGGGTGCCGACGACTATTTGGTGAAGCCTTTCGAATTTTCCGAATTGGTTGCCCGAATTAAAGCCCTCACCCGTCGAGCTCAACAGCCCTTTCAGCACCAGCATCGCATGTTGCGTGTTGGCCCATTAGAGCTCGATCTCGATAAAAAAGTGGCCATTCGCGACGGGCGAAGCATTACGTTAACAGCCAAGGAATTCGCTCTGCTCGAATACCTAATGGTACATCAAGGAAAAGTGCTTTCCCGCGCGCAAATTGCTGCCGATGTGTGGGACATTCACTTCGACACGGGTACCAACGTGGTTGACGTTTATGTGAATTTTGTTCGAAAGAAGATTGATAAAGATTTTGACAAAAAGCTGCTCCATACCCAAATAGGATTGGGGTATATGATGGACGCCTAAGATGCAAATCAGGGCCCGGCTTACCTTACTTTTCGTGCTCATCGTAGCGCTGATCCAGCTCATCGCCTCACTGGCCATTTACTGGAATGCTGCGCAATATCGTGAGCGAACTTTCTTCGAGAAAATGAAAGCCAGCGGCATCAGCAAGGCGCTTTTTTACATGGAGGTTTCGGGGAGTGATTCTACGCGGTTACGCTCGCTCGAAGAGCTGTCGAGCACCTTCCTCCCTCGGGAAGAAATGCTGATTTATAATTATAAAAATGAGCTGCTATATGCTTCCGACCCACGACGCCGCATAAAAGTGAGTGCCGAAATGCTGGATGGTGTTCGGCTAAACGGTGAGATTCGCTTTACACAAGAAGAATATGAATTGGCTGGCTTCATGTTTACCGACCGCTTTAACCGCCTGGTGGTAATCAGCGGAGGTATTGATCAACTGGGATGGGATAATCTCAACTATTTGAAGCGCTTGCTCATGGTAGTTTATGCTTTGAGCCTAGGCGTTATTTCACTTCTGGCATGGCTATACAGTGGTGCTGCACTTAAGCCGATACAAGAAATCATGAAGCAAGCCGACCGTTTGCAGCTTAGCCACATGAAAGAGCGATTACCCGAATCGGGTAGTAAGGATGAAATCGCCCAATTGACCGCTACTATAAATCGAATGTTCGATCGAATTGAGGCATCGTTTGCTATGCAAAAACAATTTGTAGCCAATGCCTCTCACGAATTGCGAACGCCACTCACCGCCATTCGCGGTCAGCTGGAGGTGTTGCTCATGAAGAGTAGAACCCCAGAAGTATATGCCGAAAAGTTGCAGCAGGTGCTCGACGACATGAAAAAACTAACGGGTATTGCCAATCAGTTATTGATGATCGCGCAGGCCGAAAGCCAACAAAGTCGGGAACAATTTCATCCTTTACGAATAGATGAGCTGCTATTTAGTCTTCAATCGCGCTTACAAATGTGGTACCCGAATGCGCGAATTCACATTTTGTTTACCGATGAGCTTTCGAGTACCGATGATCTGCTCGTAAAAGCACACGAAGAGTTATTGAGTGCTGCATTTTTTAATCTTATGGAGAACGGATTAAAGTACAGTGCTAAAAAGGAACTTCGAATTCAATTGTTAAAGAACAAAAACTTGCTGGAGTTGCGTTTTGAAGACGAAGGCATTGGCATTCCCGCCGATGAAATTGATCGAATCTTTCAACCTTTCTTCCGCTCTTCGAATGCAGGTGAAAAAACGGGAAGTGGATTGGGGCTTTCCTTAGTGGAACGCATAATTGCGCTACATTCAGGGCAAATTCGTGTCCGTTCAGTAGTAGGAAAAGGAAGCACCTTTACCGTCCTATTACCGAACTGATTTAATATTATTTTAATTGATCCTTTGCATATAACGTGGATAAGTTGTTAATCTTTGTAGCACTCGAATAATGCTTAATATCAAAAAATCGACCGCAGCCAGCGTTTTAATCGCTGGAACAATCTTCACCGCCATTGCTGGGGGATTGGGTGGGTTCTATTTGCTTTTGAACCGGGAATATTTGCGACAGTCGCTGAACAAAGAGAAGCTCGCCAACGAGCGTCTATTGAACGAAAAACTGGTTGCCGAGAAAAATCTGGAATACACCAGCAAGGAGTTGAAGCAGTTAAAGCAGTCAAATCAACAGCTTACTACTCATCTAGGAAATAGCGTATCGGAAAGTGATTTTAAATCGAGCCTCATTCGCGATTTAGGCACCAACCAAAAAGAAATTCAGGCAATCCGGAACAGCATCAATAAAATCGATGCGGAGTCGGATTTGAGCGACCAAAAAATCGCAAAACTGACCAAATCGCTTGACCAACTTATTGCCAAGAACCAGCAGCTCACCAAACAAATTCAACAGCTGGCTCAAGAAAGCAATCATAAGAATATCAGTGATGTAGTCACCATACACAAAGGAATAGGTCGTTCGTTCAGGATTGAAGCCTTGCGCGGACGAGCAGCCAGCCTCACTACAAAGGCCAAAAAGACCGATAAAATTGTGGTCAGCTTCGAACCAACCGACCGTCATGAATTCATGAAAATCAAAAAAGATGTTTTTTATGTAATCATGTCCGATCAAAGCGGCGCTATCTACAATTTGCTGCAAAGCCAGAAGCAAACCATCCATCTCGACGGTAATCCAGTCGATATCATGCCTTCTTTCGAAATTCGCCCACAAGACTCGGAGCAGGTAAACCGGATTTCTTTGACGCTCGAAAACCTTGAGGGATTACAGCCCGGGGTGTATCTATTCGACGTTTATACCAACAATGCTTACGTGGGCAATGCACAGATTAGGCTGAACTAAGCCTATCTTTGGAGCATGTTGAAGTTTATCCTTGTTTTTATTCTGGTAGTGCTTCTGCTCAGGCTGCTGCTACGAATGTTTTTACCTGTTATTGTTCGTCAGGTTTTCACGCAAATGCAACAAGGCCGACCAGAGCCGCCACGCAGGCCCGAGGGCAGCGTTTTTGTAGAAACCAATACCGCCCAAAAAAGAAATTCCAATCGCTCGTCTGATGACGGCGATTATGTTGATTATGAGGAAGTAAAATAATCCCCTCTTTTCTTAGTAGTTTAACGCCTCCATTAACCTCTTATGAAAATAAATTTCAAGCAGTTGTTGCCCCATCTGGCGGCCATTCTTGCATTCCTAATTCTCGTTTTTGTTTACAACTCGCCCCTGCTCGAAGGAAAGCGGATGCGCATGGAAGACATGACCCAAGTGAACGGAATGTCGAAAGAACTACAGGAATTTCATGAAAAAACGGGGGAAATTTCACTTTGGACCAACAGTTTGTTTGGTGGTATGCCAGCCTACCAAATCTATATGCAAACCCCTCAGGTGTGGGTACAATATCCGCACAACTTATTGGCCTATGGTTTACCACAACCGGCATCGCTCATGCTGCTCTACTTGTTGGGGGGCTATTTTCTTTTTGCAGTACTCGGCTTTCGCCCGCTTTTATCCGTATTTGGCGCTATCGCTTTCGCGTTTTCAAGCTATAACCTCATCATCCTCGATGCAGGTCACCTGACCAAAGCCATGGCCATAGGATATATGCCCGTGGTTTTAGCCGGCCTCATTAAATTATACAAGAAGCCCGGTTTAACCGGCTTGTCCATTCTGAGTATAGGTCTCGCCCTTCAGGTGCATGCTTATCACTATCAAGTAACCTATTATCTGGCCATCATGGTCGTGCTTTATGTGGTTTTCAAAGCTGTAGAAGCAGCACGCCAGAAAACCATGCCTGCATTTTTAAAGTCCTCGTTCTTGGCCCTTTTTGCAGCGATTATTTCCATTGCCGCAAACTTTACAAGCTTTTACGTGACTTACGAGTACACCAAAGAAACACTACGCAATGGCTCAACGCTTACAAAGGGTGCAACAGGAGAGTCGAATGGCGGTGGGCTCGATCGGGAGTATGCACTGCGTTGGAGCTATGGGATTGGTGAAACTGGCACCTTAATTATTCCCAACTTCTATGGCGGAGCCTCAGTTAGCCCCATTGGTGAAAAATCGGAAACCTTCGAGGTACTTACGCGTGGTGGAGTGCCCCGTAACCAAGCGAAACAGTTCGTAGAGGCAGCTCCTACCTATTTTGGCGACCAGCCATCCACGGCTGGGCCAACTTATTTTGGAGCCAGTATCGTGTTTTTGTTTGTTTTAGCACTATTGGTCGTTGATGGCACTGCAAAATGGTGGCTTTTGAGCGCTGCCATCATGTCGTTTGCACTCATGTGGGGACGTAATTTTAGTGTGCTTACCGACTTCTTCTTCGATTACATGCCCATGTACAATAAATTCAGGGCTGTTTCAATTGCACAGGTCACCGCATCTTTGGCGTTTCCTTTTCTCGCAGTCATCCTTGTTCAGCGACTCTTGGATGGTAAAATCGAAAAACAGCGTTTAGAAAAGAATTTGAAAATTGCCGCTGGCGTGGTGGGTGGTTTTTGTTTGCTATTTGTGTTGGCTCCCGGTGCGTTTTTCAGCTTCGATTCTCCCGCCGACCCAAGCTTCAATAATTTCCCGGGCCTTGTAGATGCATTAAAGGCCGACAGGGCTGCCATGTTGCGCAGCGACGCCATCAAATCGTTGATACTAGTCCTGATTACCGCTGCTGCTATCTGGTTTTGGATGAAAGATCGTTTGAAGCCCCAACAACTTATCTGGGTTTTACTCATCAGCACTGCCTTCGACCTCTGGCTTACTGATAAAAGATACGTGAATAGCGACGACTTCGTTAACAAGCGCCAAGCCGAGCAGCCCTTTGAAGCAACCGCTGCCGATTTACAAATTTTGCAAGACACCACCTTGTACTACCGGGTATTTGATCTGGGCAACCGGAACCCGTTCAACGAAAACCGTGCTTCCTATTTCCACAAATCTGTTGGCGGTTATCATGCCGCGAAACTCGCACGATTCGAAGACTTGAAAAACACCTTGCTGCAGAATGGTGAGCCCAACATGAATGTGCTCAACATGCTCAATACACGCTGGTTCATCCTTCCCGCCGAAAGTGGGCCTCAAGCACAGATGAATCCAACCGCCTTTGGCAACGCTTGGTTTGCCAACGACCTTATTCGCGTTAAAAATGCCGACGAAGCCATCGACACATTGGACGGGGCGGACCTGAGGCGCTATGCGATTGTAGAAGACGATATGTCGGCGGCATTAGAGGGTTTTACCCCTGGAACTGCCGATAGCGCAACCTATATCGTGCTCACCGAATACGCACCAAATAAGCTCACCTATAAAAGCAACAGCCCAACCGAACAGCTGGCCGTATTTAGTGAAATTTACTACGATAAGGGCTGGAAAGCTACGATTGACGGTCAAGAAGCACCACACTTCCGCGCCGACTTTTTACTGCGCGCCATGCGCGTGCCGGCAGGCGAACATACCATCACCTTTAGTTTCGAACCTAACAGTTACCAGCTAGGAGAAACCGTTTCGATGGCAAGTTCCGCAGTTTTAGCATTGCTCTTGTTAGGGGTAATACTTCTGGGTATTCGTAAAAAGAAGGAAGACGTTACCGCCGCTTAAAAGGATAACGCAAAACAATGAAAAGGTGATTTATTAGATTTTTCATTGTTCCATAATGCCTGGAAAGAATGCTGTAACGCTCTTTCCAGGCTTTTTTTCTATGTGCCGATGATACTCCGTCGATTAAAAACCGACAGATTACCCCTGCAGTATTGAGGGTGCATTCACACTGCTGCAGCGACCGAATCATCCAGTCGATATCGGCACATATGCGATACTGCAAATCGTATTGTAGAGCCTTTTCTCTGCGGATGATAAATGCTTGATGGCACACACTCATGCCCCATTGCAAACTTCTCCAAGTCAGCGTGCTGGGAGGCAGCGGCTCCCGCAAACCCAACGCTTGTCCATCCAGGTCGGTGAGCATGGCATGACCGTAATACACATCGGCTGCAGGTAAACTAAAAATTTCGGACAATACATGCCCATCGGCAAGCTCATCTCCAGCATTCAAAAAAAGAACATAATCACCTGTCGCCAATGCCAAGCCCTTGTTCATGGCATCGTAAATGCCTTTATCTGGCTCAGAAATCCACCGCGTAACGATACTCCCGGCGTTTTGAATGCACGCTATCGTTTGGTCGCTGGAGGCACCATCAACCAGTATATACTCGATGTGTGGATAGTCCTGCTCTGCAACTGAATCTATCGTTCGTTGGAGCACAGCAGCTGCGTTCCAACAAACGGTGATAATCGAGATCTTCGGACTTTGCGTCATTTACCTGTTTAATTCGAAAGAAATATTAGGTGTTCGTATATCGTGCAAGAAAATCGGCATAGGCTAAGGAAATACCTGCTTCAAGCGTAATTTTTGGGGTATAGCCCAACGCCATTAGTTTAGAAGAATCCATCAATTTGCGCGGGGTGCCGTCGGGCTTTTCGGTATTAAATACAAGCTGTCCGTTGTAACCAATCACGCTTCCGACCGTTTCTGCCAGCTCCCGAATACTCAGGTCGCTGCCATAACCGGCATTCAAAAAGCCATAATCGTTGTATTTATCCATTACCACCAAACAAGCCTCGGCCATATCATCCACATACAAAAACTCACGCATGGGTTTACCGCTGCCCCAAATTTCAACGGTTGATTGATTGTACTGTTTTGCCTCATGAAACTTCCGGATGAGCGCCGGTAAGACATGACTGTTGGCCAGATCATAATTGTCGTTTGGGCCATACAAATTGGTAGGCATTATGCTAGTGAAATTACACCCGTACTGACTGCGATACGCATCGCACATCTTAATACCGGCTATTTTAGCGATGGCATATGGCTCATTGGTTGGTTCTAGTAAACCTGTGAGTAGCGACTCCTCTTGCAGCGGCTGCGGAGCGAGTTTTGGGTAGATGCAGCTTGATCCAAGGAACAAAAGTTTTTTCACGCCGTGCACATAACTTTGATGAATCACATTGTTCTGAATCATCAAATTATCGTATAAAAACTCTCCACGATAAACATTATTCGCGTGTATGCCACCAACTTTAGCTGCCGCTAAAAACACGTAATCAGGCTTTTCGGCCTCAAAAAACCGTGAAACCGCCTCCTGGTTTCTTAGGTCGAGTTCTTTACTCGACCTCAAAATAAAATTGTTGTAACCACGCTTCTTCAGGGCACGAAGAATTGCACTCCCAACCATTCCATTGTGGCCGGCTATATAAATCCGAGCATTAATCTCCATAGATGCCTCTTCTATTCGTGTTGCGACAAAATTTCATATCCACCCTCGGCCAGAAACTTCTGCTTCTTCATCAGTTTTACATCGCTGTCCATCATGTCGTGTACAAGCTCTTGAAGGGAGAATTTGGGCGTCCATCCCAATTTTGTGTTCGCCTTGGTTGCGTCACCAATGAGTAGATCTACCTCGGTGGGCCTGAAGTACCTAGGATCAACGGCAACTACCTCATCGCCAGGCTTGAGTGTACAACCAATGTCTTTCGATGCTTGAACCGCTGCATTTATTGATTTAACCACGCCTCTTTCCTCCACACCCACTCCTGTAAACGTAAGCTCAACGCCTACTTCGGCAAATGCCATTTTTACGAAATCACGCACATAAGTGGTTTTGCCGGTAGCAATGACAAAATCCTCCGCCTCATGCTGCTGCAAAATCCGCCACATGGCTTCTACATAATCTTTGGCATGACCCCAGTCGCGTTGAGCATCGAGGTTGCCGAGATAAAGCTTGTCTTGCATTCCTAAAACAATTTTAGCAGCAGCACGCGTAATCTTGCGCGTTACAAAGGTCTCACCGCGCAAAGGCGATTCGTGGTTAAACAAAATACCATTGCAGGCAAACATCCCGTAGGCTTCTCTGTAGTTTACAGTAATCCAATAGCCATAGAGCTTTGCCACACCGTAAGGCGACCGCGGATAAAATGGTGTGGTTTCCTTTTGAGGCACTTCTTGAACCAACCCATATAACTCAGAGGTTGATGCCTGGTAAATACGTGTTTTATGTGTCAAACCGCAAATTCTCACGGCTTCTAATATGCGCAGGGTTCCTAAAGCATCGGCATTCGCTGTGTACTCGGGGGTTTCGAAACTTACCTGAACATGACTCATGGCGGCGAGGTTGTAGATCTCGTCGGGTTGGGTTTCTTGGATTATACGGATGAGGTTGGTGCTGTCGGTTAAATCGCCGTAGTGCAGCTTCAACCGAACCCCCTTTTCGTGTGGGTCTTGGTACAGATGGTCAATCCGGTCGGTGTTAAACAAAGACGCACGGCGCTTTATTCCGTGAACCATATAGCCTTTTTCAAGCAATAATTCGGCGAGATAGGCGCCGTCCTGACCGGTGATGCCGGTGATGAGTGCTACTTTCATGTTTCAGCCGCTTGGCAAAACACAAAAATACGATTTTCGAGGCACTTAATCTTTGAGATATACCCGTTTAACCCGTTGCGACACATCGGTCAAAATTTCATAGGGAATTGTACCCAAGGCTGCGGCAAGTTTTTCGATGGGATGCTCCTTGCCAAATACAATAACCTCATCGCCTTCGCGGCAGTTTATCCCAGTTACATTAACCATTAACATATCCATACAAACGTTGCCGATGGTTGGTGCCTCCTGTCCGTTAATGAGAACGGTGAGCTTACCATTTCCTGCTGCACGCCCGATGCCGTCGGCATACCCAAGGGGTAGTGTAGCGATCACGATGTCGTGCTCTGTTTTACCATTGCGGTTGTAGCCAACCGTTTCGCCCGCTTTTACCGTTTTTAATTGAGAGATTACCGTTTTTAGCGTTCCTACAACTTGTAAGCGTTGCTGAAAGCGTTGAGCGCTATCAAAACCATATAAGCCTATGCCCAAGCGTACCATATCGAACTGCGCTTCGGGATAATTCACTATTCCCGCTGTATTAAGAATGTGTATGAGCGGCCTGTAGCCCAAACGTTGTGCTAATTTCTCGCAAGCGCGTTTGAATGAGGCGATTTGTTCTAAAGTAAAGGTTTTGTGTTCGGGTGCATCACTTGCAACCAAATGAGAATATACCGACGCAACTTTTACTTGAAGCTTATTTTCTAGGC
Organism: Chitinophaga pinensis; assembly: GCA_943369355.1. GTDB lineage: Bacteria > Bacteroidota > Bacteroidia > UBA7662 > UBA7662 > UBA7662. The sequence continues at coordinate 279,376 of CALRMX020000002.1, forward strand.
GACGCGCCAATTCGTCGACCTCACTCAATTCAAAACCCAGGCGTTTCATGCCCGTGTCGATATTCAAATGTATCGGAAGCGCTTTTTGTTCTGTTGCGGTTAAATAAGCAATGAGCTCGTCGAGAAGGCGGAAGCTATAAACCTCGGGTTCGAGTTGATACTGTACCAGCTTTTCTAGCCCAGTAGGCTCAACATTCATGACCATAATGGGCAAAGTAACCCCAGCTTCCCGCAAGGCAACACCTTCATCGGCATAAGCTACCGCAAGGTAATCGGCACGATGGTGTTGTAAAAGACTGGCCACTTCGAACGTTCCGCTACCGTATGAAAATGCCTTTACCATCACCATCATACGGGTACCGGCCTTTAGCTTACTCCGGTAAAACTGGTAATTGTGCAGCATGGCATCGAGATCGATTTCCAAAACGGTTTGGTGCTGCTTCAAGGCTAATCCTCGCTCGATTTGTTCGAAACCAAACCGTCGAGCGCCCTTCAAAAGAATAGCATCGTTTGCAAATCCAATTCGTGCAATCTCGGCAGTTGCTTGAGCCGTGCGCTCATAAAAGGATGTTTCAAAGCCCGAAAAAAGCTTTTTGTTTTTTGTCAACTCCGGACCTACGCCAATAAACCGATTTACCCCGTGTTCTTTGAGCATCCCCGCAACCTTCCTATGCAACTGTAATATGTCAACTCCCAATTGGTCGAAATCGGAAAGTATTACCGTTTTGCGCTTGTGGTGCGTTAACCGATCAAGATAGTCCAACGAAATTTCGAGCGAATCTAGATCGAGGCTGTAAGCATCATTGATGAGTGTACTTCCGTTAATTGCGGCTTTCATCTCCATGCGCATACGCATGCGTGGTAGATACTCAAATCGGGATGCTATTTCTGTGGGATGATGCCCATTTTCAACCAACCAAACCCAACAGTGCAAAGCGTTTTCAACACTGGCCTTGTCGGAAAAAGGAAGAATAAAACTGCCTGTCGCCTTTCCCGTGATGTGCAACCGTAGTCTGTCCCCGGGTAACTCTTCTGGAGCTACTTGATAATGTGCCTTAGCCGCTTGCATCGACCAGCGTACGGGCTCTAATTCAGGATGGACTTTTACAAAAGCATCTGTTTCGTCGACCAGCTCTTGTTGGTCGGCACTCTGAATAAGTTTTTTACTTCCAGCAAATAGCTGCAGTTTTTCGTTGATTTTGGCTTTCCTGCTGGGGAAATTTTCTCCATGTGCCTCACCAATATTGGTGAATATACCTTGACGAGGTAAAATAATCGCAGCGAGTGGCGCCATTTCGCCAGGTTGAGAAATGCCTGCCTCGAAGATCCCCAGAGTATCGCCCGGCTGAAGCTCCCAAACCGAAAGCGGAACACCCAGCTGACTATTGTAACTCTTTGGGCTTTTACAAATGCGCTCGTTAGGGCCTGCCAATTGAGCTAACCAGTCTTTGACAATAGTTTTCCCATTACTACCCGTAATGCCCACAACGGTTAGGTCAAACTGCTTGCGATGATAGGTTGCCAATGTTTGCAAGGCCTTAAGCGTATCCTCAACCGCTACAAAACTCGCCTCACTTAGCCGCTTATCGGGAAAATAATTGCGTGGAACCACAAAAGTCCGCACGCCCTTTACATAGGCATCTTCAACATATTTTAAGCCGTCGTTGACCTCGCTCTTTAAGGCAAAAAAAACAGTTCTGTCGGGCTCGGTGAGTTTGCGGCTGTCGAAGGCCAATACCGAAACGTCGTTCGACAGGCCTTCCTGCAAAATACGGCCACCACAGGCCACACTCAATTGACGTAAAGAGAATTTAGGATGCATTTTGAGGGCTTCGCGCCAGCGACTTCAGGGTTGGAATCATAATCAATCCACAAACGATGATAAAAATACCGAAAATCAAGTAGCCAAACCGGATGTTGTTCGATAGATGAAACCAGGGTAAGGCAAAAAGAGCTATAAACAACGATCTTATGGCCGTATCGGCCATTTTCAAAAAACTCAACATCCGACCAATCATGGCATTGGGCACCTGGGTGAACAAATAACTTACTCGAAGTATACGAACGCCTGTGTTTGCATACCCGTACAACAAAGAAAACCCATAGAGATAGGCCACACTACGGCTCCAAACGCATCCCAGATAAACCAACCCGATAAAAACGAATAAAAAGCTAACCGCAGCAGGTGGGTGCCACCGGCGAAACAAGCGATGAGTAATAACCCCCGAAAGTAGCGCGCCGATGGCAAACCAAACGCTCGCAGAAGCATATACATCGGCTGAACTACCCAAGTGCGTTCGAACGTACTCCGGTAAAAGGATTTTGTCTTCAACAGTTACACTGATAAAAACCCCATAACTTAAAATCCCAAAAAGAAGTAACATCGGTCGGGTACGTAAATAGGCAAAGCCGGAGCGTATCCGCGCCCAAGCACTGCCTTCTTCTATCTCTCGTATGGTTTGTGGTACATACCTTATGAGGCTAACACACAAAAGCGCAACGAAATAGGTGATGCCGTCAAGAAAAAAAATGTCACTCAACGACCACGCCTCTAAGGTAAATGGCATCTCCAACCGAAAACCCATCACATTCACCGGTTCACCGTTGGCATTCCCCTTGAGCAAAATAGCCGCTAGTGCCCCTGACAATACAGAAGTTGCCTGCCCCTGTATTTCCATATAACTCACAATTTTACTGTATCGCGTTTTGTCGGTAATTTCTTGCGCAAATGCATACAAGGTGGGGTAATGCAGGTTAAAGTTTAACACCGTAATGGCAAGAACTACCAATGCAGGAAGGAACTGCTCAACTCCCGAAACACTACTCCAATAGGCCATGCTCGTTATCAAAACCCCCGAAATCACACAAAGAGCTTGAAAAAGACGCTGTCGATTGTAACGGTCTATTAATGCTCCGGCATAAATCACCCAAAGCATGCTGGTGAGCGTGAGGATACCATAAAACAAACTAAACACCCCGGGCTTACGAACGATATCGATGAAATACCAAGGAATGGCAATAAGACTTATGCCTTGCGCCGCCCCAGAAATTGTGTTAGCTGCAAACAACCAGAAGAGTGCTTGTTTATTCTCAAAGCGGCCGGTATTTTTCACGACTCGAATTTACAACCGATGAACCGCCTTGACACCGAATTGCCAGAAGAAATCCGTTGGCTCGAACAACTTAAGCGCTACTGCGCCTATCAGGAACGCTGCCATGCAGAGGTGATCGCAAAAATGGAACAACTCAAAGTGCCGTATACCCATCACGACGAGCTCATTGCGGCGCTTATTTCAGAGAATTATTTGAACGAAGAACGTTTTGCCAAACTGTATGCGGTAAGCAAGCTTCGCCAAAAATCGTGGGGGCTGAGAAGAATTAAAATGGGGCTCAAAGAACGCGATGTCTCTTCCTATTGTATTGAAATTGCCCTTAACAGCATCGATCAAAACGAATATGCCGAAATACTGAGGCATTCCGCCACAAAAAAGTCCGACTCAATACTTGAGCCGGACCCGTGGTTAAAACAACAAAAATTATCTGACTATTTAATTCGAAAAGGTTTCGAGCCAGAACGTGTTTGGACACTAGTTAAAGCGTTGGTTCCGGTGGACTAATCTTCCACCTGAAACCCACATATACCATTCGTTCAATAGCCGGACCCCAAACTAACGACGCATCAAAATATGGCGAGTACGGATCTTGTGCAGAATTCACCAAAACGCGTTGGCGGAAATCACCGAGATTTTCAATGCCTAAATACACATCCCAAGACTTAAGTGTTTTGGTTATTTGCACATTCATGACCACAAAGGCCGGCGATTGCTCGGGAAAACGAAACGCCTCTGGATTCGTGTTTGTGCTCGGAAGTCGTTTCGATGAAAATGCCTGCACCGTATAATCAAAGGCCCATTTGTTTCTGGTTTTATAAGCAACATTGGCAAAAATTCGATGCGGCGCTACCAGTGGTCGGCTTAACCATCCGGCTCGGTAATCTGTGCGCACATCGAGCCATCGGTATGCCAACTTAACATCCAATCGGCGCTTCGGTTGATATTGAACTTCGATTTGTGCACTGGTGCTGTAACTTTTCCCTTCGAGATTGTAAAACCACAATTGTTGGGGCGACAAATCGTAATCGGCCACCACCTGATCGGTAAAGCGTGTATGATAAAGATCAAATAGAACCTGCCCATCGCGTCGGGCCAGACGAAAACTATGTGTTAAGTTCACGCCAAAATTTTGTGCCCGTTCAGGTCTTAACCCATAAGCACCATTCCCTCCACCATCAATCTGAATACTCCGGCTACTTACCAAACCACCCAGGTTTTCCATAAGAACGTTCGCCACCCGCCAACCACTGCCTGCCGATGCCCGAAGCGTAGTGTTTTCAGTTAAATCGTAACGGGCGTGAATGCGAGGAGTAACAGCTCCGCCATACAAATTGTGTTGGTCGTAACGAATTCCACCGATGATGTTCCAGCGCAGTCGCTGAAAACTCAGCTCATAAAAAGCGCCTGGTACTACCTCCCGTCGACCAAAGTCTCGTCCTTGGTATACTTCGTTATAATCGTCGTAAACTAAACTTATCCCTGTTCGGTATTTCCAATCCGTAGTACCAAGTATATCTTGATAAATAAGGTTGATATATCCACTTTTTTGGTTCCCCAAATAGTTGTTCAGGCCAAAAAAACCAGTACTCCGATAGTCGGTCCATTTCAATTGTAAGCCAATGCTCCGATAACGCATGGCCGGAAACAGATAGCCTAATTTGCCATCGGCAGTAAGTCGCTTGACGTTCATTCGGGTGCCAAAGGGGGAAGACGTATTTCTGTCATTTTGGGCAATATCGAAAGCAGTTTGACCGCCCGTTCGGTTGTCGCCTAAGGCTTGCACATTCAATTGTGCAACTATACCCTGCTGGTTATCGTATTTCCAACGATTGGCTATGTTCCATTGGCCTCCTGTAGGAATATCTAAAAAACCGTCGCCATTCACATCGTTTTTTAATCCCGTGTAGTTGCCATGAAGAAGAACCGCCGTTGTTGTATGCTTTCCAGTTTTATGACGGCTGTACCAATTGCCTTCACTCCTTCCCATCTGATTGTAGTAGCCGTTTGCGAATACATGATCACCTGTATCTGGTTTTTTGTAGGCAACATCTATTTGTCCGCTGATGCTCTCGAAACCATTCACCACCGAGCCGATACCCTTAATCAATTGGATGCTTTCAATCCAGCTGCCGGGTACAAAGCCTAATCCATAATAGCCCCCCAATCCACGAACGTCGGGAAGATTCTCCCGCTGAATTTGAACATATCCTCCAGCCAATCCCAACATTTGCAATTGCTTCACTCCTGTGACCGCATCCGTATAACTCACATCAACTGCAGGATTCGTTTCAAAACTTTCCGAAAGATTACAACAAGCTGCTTTGAACAACTCTTGCTCCGTCATCAGTTGTGTTTTTATTGTACTAATGGATGAAATGTATGTAGAGGCCCGGTCACCACTTATCTCAACCACCGACAATCTGCGTGCATTTTTCAGAATCACCTTAAGCTCTTGAGGCTTGTTGATTAAGATGGTGTCGTTTTGGTAGCCAATGTAACTTACAACAAGTTTTGCAGGTGCGCTTTCTATAGCTAAACTGAAGTAGCCCCGAACATCGGTAGTGGTACCCGTAGTGGTGCCAAGCCAGTATACGTTGGCCGCTGCCAAGGGTTTCACCTTTCCCTTATCGTCTTCTTCGAGCACGAAACCCGTAAGCATACTTTGCCCAGAGGCACTCAAAGTGCACAACATTGCCCCCAGCAAGAGTGCCGGTAGCATTTTAAACCCAGCCACGGCTTAATCGTTATGGGTGTTCGGGTTCTCTCGATACAAACAACAACCTGGAAGTTTGGAATAAACCGTTGTTTCGGCTTTAACCTTTGGCGTATCGTGACCAACTGCAGCAATTTTTTTGTGCAGCTCTTCCTCAGTAATTATTCGTGGATTGTACTTAATGAGGATTTCCTTAGTTACTCTGTCCCAATCCGCGAAATTTACGCCTTTTACATCGAGGGCAGTTTCAATGCGTTTCTCACACATGCCGCAATTACCCGAAACGGTAAAGCGAATCTCGGCTTTTTTGGGCGGCTTTTGCGCGTTTGCCGTGCTAGTCAGTGCTAGTGAAATCAGCATCAAAATGCCGATATATAAATTTTTTGAAGTTTGAATTTTCATGTTTTGTCTTTTTAGAATTTGAAGTAGGGCTGCAATTATTCCTATCCTAAATTCTAAAAGTCATGTTCTTCAAATAAATGCCCTCTTCAGGTGGGGCACGATCACTTAAACATGCAAATACACACGCATACTCTTTTTCAAACTGTACCGCTATCGTTTGTAATTCGTAAAGAGGAACTAGAACGGCTGCAAAAATATCGGCTTGAGAAAAGTAATGTGTGGATTGCGTGTCTATCAGCTGCTTCTCCGACCGACAACAGTCGCTATCCGCTTCAGGAGATGGACACAAGCAACTGTTCTTTTCTTGTACCGCAAAACTTACTGCCTTCACACGACCTAAGCAATAATGTAGCTGTACCACTATGCCCGTGGAGGCAAGCAGGTAGGCAAAGATCAATGCTGGTATAATGAAAGTACGCAACTTATGCATGCTACAAAGTACGTACTTTTTAAGTAATTGTGCCACAATCAGCTACTTCTCGTATTTTCGAAACAAAAAATCAAACATGAAACGAACCCTACTCTTAATGTTGCTTATTTCATCATGCAATATTGGTAACGCTCAAATTTTTCAGCTGGGTCTGCGTTTTGGAGCACAATCGGCAAATATAAATGCGAAAGAGGCCTCCAATTCAAACCTTCAAACCATAGCTCAATCTGATGCGAGATTTGGTTTTCATGCGGGATTATATTCTCGAATTATGGTACTTGGATTTTATGTTCAGCCCGAAGTATTATTTGTTTCCAATTCATCCGATATGGTGATACCTGGTGTGAGCACAAATACCGTTGCTCAACTCAATTACAACCGTCTCGACGTTCCTGTGCTTATTGGCAAACGCTTTTTCGGAATTGTACGGGCAAATGCTGGCCCAGTATTTACACAATACCTCAAGGCTGATGTTAGAAATGGGGGCATTACCGAAGACATTATCAATCAATACAAATCAAGCACGGTAGGTTATCAAATTGGCGTGGGGGCTGATGTATGGAAACTGCGACTCGATTTGAAATATGAAGGCGGCTTTGGAGCAGTTGTAAATAATTTATCTATCCAAGGACAATCGTTCAACACCGATTTAAGACCTCGTCAGTGGGTCATGTCAGTAGGATGGCGATTGCTGTAAGCTGAATCTTCTTTATTTCCTAAGACCCGTTACTTTTGCGCGATGAATAAAAACGTGCTGGTACACGGGTCGTTGTTTTTAACAGCTCTACTTTATGGCGGCTCCTATACCATAGCAAAAAATTTAATGCCCGAATGGATAGGCCCTTACGGTTTTATTCTTCTTCGTGTCTGGATTGCAACGGCCTTTTTTTGGTTCATCGATCCACTCGTTAATCGTAATCGACAGCTGCCGAGTCGAAAAGACTTATTGCTGATGGTGGCTTGTGCGTTTTTTGGGGTAGCTGGGAATATGTTGCTTTTTTTCAAGGGCTTATCCATAAGTTCTCCTATCAATGCTTCGGTCATCATGATAACGTCTCCGATTTTTATACTGGTCGTAGCATCGTTTTATCGATCCGAAAAAATAGGCTGGAAAAAACTACTAGGTATTAGCTTGGGTACAATTGGGGCCGTTTTGTTAATGTTAGGCACGAGCACATCGGACTCAGCTGGTATAGCCAACAGCCCTTGGGGCAACCTGATGGTATTGATAAATGCGCTGTTTTTTGCAACATATTTGGTGCTTGTACGGCCATTAATGTCGAGATATGCAACATTTACTGTGATTAAATGGATATTTCTATTTGGTTGCCTCATGGTGCTACCTTTTGGTGCAGCAGAAGCCCTTGCTGTATCTTGGACTTCATTCGGCGTTAAACAGTGGCTAGAGTTTTTATACATCATCCTAGGAATTAGTATAGTAGCTTACTGGTTAAATGCTTGGTCATTAAAACATGTAAACTCTTCGGTCGTGGGTACTTATATCTATCTTCAGCCAGTACTTGCAACTGCAATAGCTGTTGTTTGGGGTGGTGATCGTCTATATTTTGAACAAGTAATTTTTGCATTCATGATATTCTCTGGGGTGTATCTCGTCAGCGAGGCCCGGAATTAGTCGTACTTTTGCCTTATGATTCGATCCATGACCGGCTTTGGTAAAGCCACTGCACAATTGCCCATCGGCCTGGTTACTGTTGAAATACGTTCGTTAAACAGCAAGTTTCTAGATTTAAACTTAAAGCTTGCTCGGTTGGTACAGGATCGCGAATATCAATTTCGTCAGTTGATTTCAACGCCTATCGAACGTGGTAAGGTTACTTTTTCGGTCAACGTCGAAAGAACAGGTAAAGAAGCGTCGAAGCTTATCAATGAATCACTCGTAAGCGCTTACTTCACCGAGCTAAAAGCCCTCTCGGTAACCCTCGGTGAACAAAACCAACACTTACTTCCCATCATCATGCGTCTTCCTGAAGTGGTTGGGGGTGAGCAAACCGACGACGAAAGTTGGTGGCCGGCACTCGAATTATTGGTTAATCAGGCACTAAAAGCGTTTGATGCCTTTCGGGAAACCGAGGGACAACAAACCGGTGCAGATATGCTAAACTGTGTTGAAAACATCTTAACAGCCCTATCCCAAATAGATCCTTTTGAACAAGAACGGATCGACACCATTCGTAAACGTATGCAGGTTGGTCTCGAAAATGCACTAGAGCCGGAGCAAATTGATAATAACCGCTTTGAACAAGAATTAATTTTCTTCCTCGAAAAACTCGACATCAGTGAAGAAAAACAACGTTTACGTCAACACTGTGATTATTTTAAAAACACCCTAAATGAACGTTCTGGCGGAAAAAAATTAGGATTTATCGCCCAAGAAATGGGGCGTGAAATAAATACTTTAGGCTCAAAAAGCAATCATGTTGAAATACAAAAGCGGGTTGTAGACATGAAAAATGAGTTGGAAAAAATCAAAGAACAGGTTCTTAACGTTCTGTAATTCGTGGCTGGTAAACTCATCATTTTTAGTGCTCCTAGCGGTTCAGGTAAAACAACACTTGTACACCACTTACTACGGCAAATACCCGAATTACAATTTAGCATTTCGGCAACAAGTAGGGAAAAACGAGCCTATGAGACCGACGGCAAGGATTACCATTTTTTGAGCCCAGATGAATTCCGGAGTAGAGTTGCCAGTGGCGATTTCGTGGAATGGGAAGAAGTTTATCCCGGTACTTTTTATGGAACCTTAAAATCGGAAATTGATAAAATTTTAGATTCCGGTAAATCCGTGATTTTTGATTTAGATGTTCAGGGTGGTTTAAATCTAAAAAAACGTTACGGGCCGAAGGCCCTCGCGATTTTCGTGAAAGTTGAATCGGTCGCTATTCTGCGTCAACGGCTTACAGCCAGAAACACCGAAAGCCCTGAAAAGCTCGCAACGCGTCTTTCCAAGGCCGAGTTTGAAATGCAATTTGCCGAACAATTCGACCGTGTAATCATCAATCAAGAGTTAGAAACTGCAAAAAGGGAAGCTGTCACGGTTGTTCGTGAGTTTTTAGGTCTATGAAAAAAACGGGACTATTTTTCGGCACGTTCAACCCCATCCACATAGGGCACCTTATTTTGGCCGATCACTTTGCCAACCGTGGAGAGCTCGACGAGGTTTGGCTGGTTGTTACTCCACAGAGTCCTTTTAAAACTAAAAACAAGCTATTAGATCAATACTTGCGTCTGGATCTCGTACATAGGGCAATAGCCAACAACCCAAAACTCAAGGTTAGCGATATTGAATTTCACTTACCTGCACCACATTATACCATTCACACCCTATTACATCTACAGGAAAAATTCCCCGATCGGACATTTTCGTTAATCATGGGAGAAGATAACCTAGTTGGTCTGCCAAAATGGAAAAATTATCTGCAGATAATAGAACATTATCACATTTACGTTTATCCGAGGCCCCAGCAAGAAAAGAGCCCCTTGATCCATTATACAAATGTTCGATTAACCAATGCTCCGCTCATTGAAATAGCATCGAGCACCATCAGGGAATATCTGAGAATGGATCAATCAGTACGGTATTTATTGCCCGACAGCATTTGTGATTACGTTGTGCAGGAACAATTTTATCGTTAATCCAGCATTATCCACAAATGTTTATACCATATGTGGGCTTTCGTTCACAACGGGTGGAAAGCTCCTTGTTTGAACAGAATAATGAATTATCGAAACTTATTTATCCTTTTTCAAGCAGTGAATCGTTTACAAAATTCTAAATGTTCACATTCTCTTAACAGAAATTGGTTTGGTTAGAGCGTGAACAAAAGCAGTTAACATATGTGGATAAGCAATGAAAAGACTCGAATAAAGAGGAACTTTGCAACATTACGTCTGTTGACAATATGGTAAGCTTAGTGGATAGTGGATTTGACAAGTTAAATTTTGGTGATATATCCACTTATGCACGGCACTAACCATAACAACCATTCTTTTTTAAATATTTATTAAAAGGAAAAGATGCTGAGTGACTCATTGAAAATTTCCGTTGAAAAGCTGGAAAAAATTGGCTTTCTGGATTTAGCTGTTGACCCTACGCTTGATCTTGTCGCTGAAATTTCTCGTTTGAAAAAAGAGAAAAACGCAATTATTCTTGCTCATTATTACCAAACGGGTGATATACAAGATGTTGCAGATTACATTGGCGACAGTTTAGGTTTGTCGCAAGCTGCAGCAAATACGAATGCTGATATTATTTTATTTGCTGGTGTGCATTTTATGGCCGAAACAGCCAAGATCTTATGCCCTGACAAGAAAGTACTTTTGCCAGATCTGAAAGCGGGCTGCTCATTGGCAGACTCAGCTCCTGCCGCTCTTTTTGAACGATTTAAAAACGAGCATCCAGGACACATTGTAATTAGCTACATCAATTGTACTGCTGAAATTAAAGCGCTAAGCGATATTATTTGTACGTCAAGTAACGCGATTCAGATTGTGGAAAGTTTGCCCAAGGAGCAGAAAATTATTTTTGCCCCCGACAAAAATCTAGGTGCATACATCAATAAAAAAACGGGCCGAGATATGGTACTCTGGAATGGTAGCTGTATGGTCCATGAAATTTTTAGTCTCGAAAAAATAGTCCAACTCCGTTTGCAGTATCCAAATGCTGAGTTTATTGCACATCCGGAATGTGAGGCGGAACTTTTAGAAATAGCAGATTTTATAGGGTCCACAACTGCTTTACTCAATTATGCAGTAAAAAGTGAAAGTAGCCAGTTTATAGTAGCCACCGAAACGGGAATTTTGCACCAAATGCAAAAGTCGGCGCCTCACAAAGAGTTTATTCCTGCACCTCCTAATAATCACTGTGCTTGTAACGACTGCCCACATATGAAATTAAATACACTCGAAAAGGTGTATTTAGCGCTGCAATACGAAAAACCTGAATTATTCATGGATGAAGCGCTAAGAGAAAAAGCCAAGAAGCCAATCGTACGCATGTTGGAGTTGTCGGCGCAATTTGGACTATAATTACGAACTTAGAAGGCCATGTTTCTTACTAAGCTTCCAAATACAGGTGATAGTATTTTTTCTGTCATGACACGCTTGGCCGGTGTGCATGGTGCCTTGAATCTTGCTCAAGGTTTTCCGGATTACCAACCCGATGAGGCTTTGGTAGAACTGGTAGCTAAAGCTTTACGCGATGGTCACAATCAATATGCACCAATGCCGGGTATGGCAGATTTGCGAACTCAACTTTCTACTAAAGCGAAACGTGTTTACGGGTATCAACCTGATCCTGAATTGGAAATTACGGTTACTGCAGGGGCAACTCAAGCCATTTTCACAGCTATAGCCGCATTGGTCTCTAACGAGCAAGAAGTGATTTGTTTTGATCCATCGTATGACTGTTATGCTCCGGCCATTCGTGTTCAAGGTGCACGCCCAATACACATTCCTATGGAGTTTGTAGGTGGAGTATATCGCTACAACTGGGATATGCTTCGGGCGAGAATTAATACACGTACCAGGATGGTGATCATCAATAATCCGCATAACCCTGCTGGTACAGTGCTCGATAAACCCGATTTAGATAGAATAGCCGAATTGTTAAGAAATACCGAAGTAGCTGTTCTGGCAGATGAGGTGTACGAACATATGGTATACGATGGAAAACAGCACTTGAGCATGCTATCTCATCCGGAGCTGCGTGAACGTTCCATTGTAGTTAGTTCATTTGGTAAAACGTACCACAATACGGGTTGGAAAATTGGTTACGCAATCGCTCCCGACTCTTTGATGAAGGAGTTTAGAAAAGTTCATCAGTTTAATGTTTTCTCGGTGAACGCACCCATGCAACACGCGTACGCAAAGTGGCTCGAAATAGACAGTAGTTATCTGAAGTTATCTGAGTTTTATCAGGCTAAAAGAGACCTTTTCTTGAACAGCATTAAATCTTCTCGTTTTGAGTTTATACCAACGGCTGGTACGTATTTTCAGTTGGCGTCGTATGCTAATATTAGTGATGCTGACGATGTGGAATTTGCCAAAACTTTAGTTTCAGAAAAAGGAATTGCTGTAATTCCGGTTTCACCTTTCCTACAGTCTGGCGAAAACCCTAAACTCATACGCTTTTGTTTTGCAAAGAATAATGAAACTTTAAACAAAGCTGCCGAACTGATATGCGGAATTTAAGGGTCACTATTCTTCAAATTCCTTTGGTTTGGGAAAATCGTGAAGCGAATTTGACTTTCATCGAGGAATTACTACAAAAACGGGTGAACCAAACTGATGTAATCCTATTACCAGAAATGTTCACGAGTGGATTTAGCATGAATGTGAGTGCTTTTCACGATAATATGGAAGGTGAAACGGTTAGCTGGATGATGAAACAAGCTAGCGATTTTAATGCCTTAATAGTGGGTAGTGTTGCTATTCGAGAAGAAGATGCACTTTTTAATAGATTATTGGTTGTTAGTGCTAAAGGTGTGGAGGCAATTTACGATAAGCGCCATTTATTTGGTTTAGCAGGTGAAACTGGGGTATTTTCTCCAGGCAAAACCCGACTTATTTTTGAGTATAACGGATGGAAAATCAATTTTCAAATTTGTTATGATCTCCGTTTTCCAGTTTGGTCAAGAAATACCGATGATTATCACGTATTGATTAATGTTGCAAATTGGCCTGAGAAACGTATCCATGCTTGGGATCAATTGTTGATTGCACGATCTATTGAAAACCAGTGTTTTACTGTAGGTGTAAATAGAATTGGTGAAGATGGTAATGGCTTGAAATATCCAGGTCATTCGGTAGTTATTACTCCATTAGGTGATGTGGTGGCTAAAGCTGTTGATCAGCAGTGGGTAGAAACTTTTGAATTAGCCATACGTGAATTGGATGAAGTGCGATCTAAATTGCCCTTTTTACGTGATAGAGATAAATTTGAGCTAGAATGAAAACAGATCTGAACGAGAAATGGAATATACTTACCGCTAAACTGAGCGAACGTTTTGGGAGAACGCCCGATTTACAAGCAATTCTGTATTTGATTGGTGTTGATGTGTTGGGTCAGGGTTTTCGTAAGTTTACCAAAGAAGAAAAACAAGACTTGATGCATATTGCAGTTTGTCGATTACTTTCTTTTTCGGGCTATTACGAATTTGTTGGGAACGATGAAGAAGGCTGGCCACATTTTAAAGCGTTAAAAAAAGTTCCTGGTGTTAATCTTCTCGAACAAGAAGAGCTTCTTAAAGCACATGCACTGTATTATTTTGAAGAAATTGAATATATAGAAACAGAACTTTGAACCCATTATCATGAAGAAGAACTTAGTTATGCTGATGATTTTACTAGCTACTGTCTCAGCCCATGCCCAAAAATCGAAAAAGAAAAACACACGATCGAATATGATAGAAATGCAAACCACTGCTGGTCGCTTAGTGATAGAACTATACGATCAAACGCCTCAGCATAGGGATAACTTCATCAAACTAGCGGAATCGGGTTATTACGATAGCCTGTTATTTCATAGGGTGATTAATCAGTTTATGATTCAAGGAGGTGATCCTGATTCGAAAAATGCACCCAAAGGCAAACAACTCGGTCAAGGAGGACCAGGTTATACGGTTCCAGCTGAATTTGTTGATTCATTATTACACATCAAAGGCGCGTTGGCTGCCGCACGTACGGGCGATATGGTTAATCCAAGCAAGGCTTCAAGTGGAAGTCAGTTTTACATAGTTCAAGGACGGGTTTTTAGCGACAGTGAGCTGAATAACTTTGAAATGCGATCGGGTCGGAAGTATACCGAAGCACAACGAGAATTATATAAAACCGTTGGTGGCACACCACATCTCGACGGAGCTTATACCGTATACGGTCGCGTTGTTGAAGGTTTAGATGTTATCGATAAAATTGCTTCGAGTCCAACGGCACCAGGCGATCGTCCGGTAGAAGATGTACGTATTATCGCTGTGAAGGTGTTGAAATGAAAAAAATAATCTCGTACAATGTAAATGGCATTCGAGCAGCTGAAAATAAAGGGCTCTCCTCCTTTCTACTCGAACAGGGTGCAGACGTGGTGTGCTTTCAAGAATTAAAAGCAGAGAAAGAACAAATCAACGTAGCGCTTTACGAGAATTTAGGCTACCATTGCTTTTGGCATTCGGCAGAAAAAAAGGGTTATAGTGGTGTTGGATTGCTGACAAAAGAAAAGCCCAAACATATTGAAGTAGGTTGTGGTACAGATTGGATTGATCGGGAAGGACGTATCATTCGAGCCGATTTCGATGATTATAGTGTAATAAGCGTTTATATTCCATCGGGTTCAAGTGGTGAAGAACGACAAGACTTGAAAATGGTTTTTCTCGATTTTTTCAGAACCTATATCAAAGATTTGAGCAAAGAGTTTCCACGATTAGTCATTAGTGGCGACTATAATATTTGTCATCAGACGATAGATATACACGATCCAATTAGAAATGCGGGGATGTCGGGATTTTTACCTGAAGAAAGAGCATGGTTTACTGATTTTCTGGCAGATGGATATGTTGATTCATTTCGTCAAAAACATCCGGCTGAAAAAAATCACTACAGTTGGTGGTCGTATCGTATGAATGCACGGGCCAACAATAAGGGTTGGAGAATAGACTACCATATCTTAACCGAAGCGTTAGGTCCTTATTTGAAAAATGCTTTCATTTTGCCTCAAGCCCATCATTCCGACCACTGTCCTGTAGTTGTTGAATTGGACATATAAAATGAAAGCTTACGACCAACTCATACAAAAGCTCGACGGATTTATCCGTAAATACTATCTAAATGAGATAGTTAAGGGTATTATTTTGTTTTTGAGTTGGTTATTCTTGAGTTATTTGGTAGTAAGTACTACTGAGTTTTATGGCGAATTTAGTAAAGGGGGCAGGCTGCTTCTGTTTCTTGCTTTTTTAATCGTCAATGGCTTATTGGTCTTTTGGTTGATAGGAAGACCGTTATTGGCATATTACCGTTTAGGCAAACATTTATCGCACATTCAGGCAGCTGAGATCATTGGTCGTTTTTTTCCCGACGTTTCGGATAAATTGCTCAATACCATCCAGTTAAACGCCATTTTATTGTCTGAGCCTTCGAATGAATTGCTGTTAGCAAGTATCGAGCAAAGAACACATGAATTAAGACCTGTGCCCTTTCAGCAAGTCATTGATTTAAAGAAAAACCAAAAGTATCTGAGGTATTTATTACCCGTATTGTTCATATTCGGCTTAGTGTTACTCATGGCACCAAGTATTTTGACGGATGCAGGTAGACGGGTTATTAAATACGATGAGGAATTTATTCCAGTTGCTCCATATAGTTTCATAGTTAAAAACCAAAGTCTTGAAATTCAGCAATACGAAAATTTTTTGCTAGAAGTTGAAATACAAGGAGATGAACTGCCCTTAGAAGTTTTTGTAGAAACGGATCGTGGGCTTTTTTTAATGGAGAAAAAAGCAAGAAACCGCTTCGTTTATCAGTTTGAGGAGTTAAAAGAGAACATCAAGTTTCGCTTATCGGCCAACAAATTCTTCTCAGCGCCCCACGTATTGACCGTACTCCCGAAACCAATAATATCGAGTTTTGAAGTACGCGTAGATTATCCTGAATACACGGGAAAAACAGACGAGCGGCTGGTGAATACGGGTGATTTATTGGTACCAGAGGGTACGCGTTTGAAGTGGGAGTTTAGGTCAAGAGCTGTAGATGAAGTGAGCATGCGAGAGGGAACCGACTCGTCTATTAAGCTAGCAAGTAAAGAAGGGGAGTTGTTTGTGATTCAGAAGCGAGCGATTCGGTCCGATACGTACGCTATTCTTTCGAAGAACAAATACAATCCTGTTGCCGAGCGGATGAATTATAGCTTAACCGTTGTAGCTGATCAGTATCCGAAAATTGAGGTCGAGTCGTCGTCGGATAGCGACAATGCAAAATTGAAATACTTTTCTGGAAGTGTGGAAGATGATTATGGTTTTAAGGAGCTGGTATTTAAAGCAGAAATAGCGAATGAAGAAGGAAAAATTGTCAAAAAAGCTGAACAAGGTATAAAACTGGGTTCTGGAATCCGTCAGAACTTTTATTACTATTTCGATATTAAATCGCTCGAGTTAAAACCAGGCGAGCAGTTGTCTTACTATTTTGAAATAGCGGATAACGATCAAGTTAATGGCTCAAAAAGAACCAAATCGAGTATTTTTACCTATAAGCAGTTATCTCAACAAGAAACTAAAGAAGAAATAGAAAGGCAATCAAATGCTGTTGCAAATCAATTAAAATCGGCCCTTAAAGAGGTTAAACAATTACAACAGGATACTGAAAAGCTCAAAAGAAAGGCCCAAGAGCAGCAACAGCTTAATTGGGAAGACAAGAAACTTCTTGAACAAATAAAAAATAGAGAAGAAAACATTCGCGAGCGTTTGGAAGAAGCTAAACGGGAAATGCAACAGCGAAAAGAGCTTCAAGAAGAGTTGGAGCCACAGTCGGAAGAATTGGTTCGCAAGCAAGAACAGCTGAAAGAAATGGCAGAAAAACTGCTGAACGACGATCTGAAAAAACTAATGCAAGAGCTGGAAAAATTAATGCAGCAAGAAAAGCAACCGCAATTGCAAGAGAAGCTTGATGAACTGAAGTTAGATAACAAGGACATCGCGAAAGAGTTAGATCGGATGCTCGAATTCTTCAAAGAATTAGAAGTAGAGCAAAAAGCAGAACAACTGAGTACTGATTTGGAAAAATTGGCTGAAGAACAAAAGAAGTTGGCCAAGGAAAATGAGCAAAAAAGTACTTCCCCCGAAAAGGCAGCAGAAAAGCAAGGTGAGCTCAATAAAAAGTTTGACCAACTGCAACAAGAATTAAAGGAGCTTGAGGAAAAGAATGCTGAACTTGAGCAGCCTAAAGATTTTGATGAGCTTGATGAAGAGGGAGAGAAAATAGAACAAGAAATGGACGGTGCTTCCGGTGATTTAAAAGACAAAAAGCAGAGTAAAGCTTCAGAAAGACAAAAGCAGGCAGCGGATAAAATGGAAAAACTTGCCCAAAAGATGCGCGCCCAAATGCAACAAAGTAATATGGAGCAACTTGAATTGGATATTCGGGCGGTGCGCCAATTGCTTGAGAACTTGGTTACTTACTCGTTTGCACAAGAGGCCTTAATGGACCGCTTAAAAGACAACACCAATTATAGTCAGGCCTATGTTCAAATTGCTAAGGAACAGTTTAAACTAAGAGAAGATGTAGCGTTAATTGAGGATAGTTTATTGGCCTTGAGTAAACGCGTTATTCAACTACAAAGTGTTGTAAATAAGGAAGTTGGAGATTTAAATGACCATTTACAAAAAACGGTAGAGTATTTGTCTGCGCGTCAAACCCCGCAAGCCAGAGCGCGTCAACAATACGCCATGACTTCGTCAAATAATCTAGCGGTTATGTTGTCTGAGCTTTTAAAGCAAATGCAGCAAGAGATGGCTCAAATGAAATCGAAAAAAGATGGTCAGCAGGCACAATGCATGAAACCAGGAAATAAAAGTAAAGGTGGTAGCATGAGTAAACTGTCGCAATTGCAGAAAGATTTGAATCAGCAGTTGCAGCAAATGAAAGAGGGGCAAATGCCAGGGGAAAAAGGCAAGCAAGGTCAAAAAGGGCAACGAGGGCAACAATCGAAAGAATTTGGTGAAGCAGCAGCGAAACAAGAAGCAATACGAAGAGAGTTGCAGCGATTGAATGAAGAATACAACAAAGATGGAAAGAAACCCTTAGGCGATTTGAATAAACTCGCCAAGGAAATGGAGAAGACTGAACGAGAATTGGTAAATAAAATTCTAAGTCAAGAAACACTTCGTCGTCAACAAGATATCATGACACGTTTGCTAGAATCGGAGCGCGCCGAACGGGAGCGGGATGAAGAAGAACGTAGAGAAAGTGAATCTGCTAAAGAAAAACTAAATGCTGAACCTCCTGGTTTCGAAGCTTACCGCAGACAAAGAGTAAAGTCGTTAGATTTGTATCGAACAGTAACACCCGAACTGAATAGCTTCTATAAACAGAAGGTAGAGCAGTATTTCATGCAAATTAGCCGTTGATGGAAGGCAGAATCGTAATTCGGTCGCAGTTGACGAACCTGCAGGTTATCGATACCATCTTAGAGCGTATTGAAAAGGAATACGTTTTAGAAGAGGACGACCGCTTTAGAGTTCGTTTGGTTCTAAGTGAAGCCATTCAAAATGCCATTGTTCATGGTAATCACAGCGATCCGGATAAGACGGTGGTTATTGACTATTCGAAAGACCAGAAGTCGGATAAGGTGTTTTTCTGCATAAGTGATCAAGGACCTGGTTTCGACTTGAGTGATGTGCTGGATCCAACGAAACCCGAAAATCTTGAGCGGGAGGGTGGACGAGGCGTGTTTTTTTTGAAGCAATTCACAGAAAAGCTTGCTTATTGTAATGATGCGAAAGCAATGAAATTTTCGGTTAAATTGAGAATGAAGTGATTTCTTTCTATTACCACGACATTGTATTTAAGATACTGGATCAAGCAAAACTAAAAAGCTGGATCAGGGCCATTGCTGCAGAAGGAAATAAGGAGATAGAAAGCTTGTCGTACGTTTTTTGTGACGATGAATATTTACTGGGGATAAACAAGACGCATTTAAATCACGACTATTATACGGATATAATAACCTTTGATTTGTCGGAAAATGCGGATGTATTGAATGCAGAATTGTATATCTCTGTACCCAGAATCCGTGAAAATGCTCAAGAAAATCATAGTACCTTTGCCGACGAATTGCATCGTGTTATGATTCACGGCGTCCTACACCTATTGGGTTTTGGCGATAAAAGTGAAGAAGAGGCTAAAGAGATGCGTTTACGTGAGAACAAGGCGCTTGAGGCGCGATTGTTCCACGTGAAACAATACAAGGTATTTAAGTAATGGGGCAGTTGTTCCACGTGAAACAAAACAGTTGAAAACAAACGTTTACGATATAATTGTGGTTGGTGCCGGCCATGCGGGTTGTGAAGCGGCCGCTGCTGCAGCCAATATGGGCTCTAGTGTATTGCTTATCACCATGAATATGCAAACGATTGCACAGATGTCGTGTAATCCGGCAATGGGTGGTGTTGCAAAAGGACAGATTGTTCGTGAGATTGACGCCCTAGGCGGATATTCAGGTATTGTAAGCGACCGGTCGGCTATTCAGTTCAGAATGTTGAATAGGTCAAAAGGACCAGCCATGTGGAGTCCTCGCACCCAAAACGACCGAATGATGTTTGCGCTGGAATGGCGAAATATGCTCGAACAAACACCAAACGTTGATTTTTGGCAAGATACCGTTGTAAAGATTGATGAAAAAGAAGGGAAGGTTGTAGGTGTAATTACTGCAATGGGTATCTACTTTCCTTGTAAGGCAGTTGTGCTAACGAACGGAACGTTTCTCAATGGTATTATTCATATTGGTGAAAAACGTTTCGGTGGAGGCAGAAGTGGTGAAAAGGCCGCAACGGGTATAACCGAACAATTGGTTGAGTTGGGATTTGAGTCAGGGCGGATGAAAACGGGCACACCTCCAAGAATTGACGGGAGGAGTTTAGATTATACGAAAATGGAAGAACAGCCTGGAGATGAGTATCCAAGCAAGTTTTCTTACAGTCGTGAAACTAGTGCTTTAACCAAACAGCGCTCTTGCTGGATTACCTATACCAACACCGATGTTCACGAAATTCTAAAGACAGGATTCGACAAATCTCCCATGTACTCTGGCCGAATACAAGGTTTAGGGCCGAGATATTGTCCATCTATTGAGGATAAGATAAATCGATTTGCAGAGCGAGATCGTCATCAAATATTTGTAGAGCCCGAAGGCTGGAATACTGTAGAAGTGTACGTGAATGGTTTCTCCACCTCCTTGCCCGAAGAGGTTCAGCAAGACGCACTACGTTTAATTCCGGGTTTTGAAAGTGCCAAAATGTTTAGACCAGGATACGCAATAGAGTATGATTTCTTTCCACCTACGCAATTGTACCCTACACTAGAAACAAAACTGATAGCCAATTTATACTTCGCGGGACAAATCAACGGCACCACCGGTTATGAGGAAGCCGCCTGTCAAGGTTTAATGGCAGGAATAAATGCGCACAACAAGATACATGAGAAGGAGGCCGTAATTTTGAAACGCTCCGACGCTTACATCGGTGTTTTAATCGACGACCTCGTGAATAAGGGTACAGAAGAACCCTATAGAATGTTTACCTCTCGCGCCGAATACCGTATACTACTCCGACAAGATAATGCAGATCTTCGACTAAGTAGTTTGGGCTATGATCTCGGTATATTAAAGGAAGACCGCTATCGAGATGTACAGGAGAAGGCAGAACAAACGAATGAGATTTTGAAATATTTGAAAAAGAATTCTGTTGAGCCTGCCGAAATGAATCCTGTTCTTGAAGCGCTAGAAACGCCAGCGATAGCCCAGAAGGTTAAAATTGATAGCTTATTATCAAGACCGCAATTGAGTTTAGAACAAATACGAAAAGGTAGCGAAGCTTTAGACAGCTATTTGCAGACTAAGCTTGAAGAGGCTATTGAAGAGGCTGAGATTCAGCTCAAGTATGCTCCTTACATCGAGAAAGAACACGAAATGGCGCAGAAGTTAGGCCAACTCGACGACATTCGGATGCGTGCGGATTTCGATTACCATGCTGTTACAGCTCTATCGAAAGAATCGCGCGAAAAATTAAGTCGATTAAAACCGGCTACTCTAGGTCAAGCATCCCGAGTGAGCGGAGTATCACCGAGCGATATATCAATCTTGATGGTTTACTTAAACAAATAGGGGAATGGAACATCTATCGGCATGTCCTGCATGCAATAACAAGCAGTTGAAGCCCTATTTGGTATGCAACGATTATACAGTTAGCCACGAAAAATTCTCCTTATCACAATGTGGCTCTTGTTCGTTGGTGTTTACCAATCCCCGACCCGATTCGGTAGAAATATGGCCCTATTATAAAGCCGACACCTACATTTCTCACACCGATGAAGCAGCGCCTGGGTTAATCAATCAAATATATCTGCGTGTCCGAAAATTCACGCTCGCTTCCAAAGCGAAATTGGTTATTCGTTCAAGCAGGGGAAAACGTTTGTTGGATATTGGCGCAGGAACCGGTGCATTTGCAGCTCAAATGCAAGATTTAGGATGGTCGGTCGTTGCTGTAGAGCCTGACGAAAGTGCAAGGTCGATCGCTGCTACTCGAGGAGTAGTTACGGGTGATGAAAGTCTTTTGAAAACCAGCTCTCCTGTTTCGGTTATAACCATGTGGCATGTGCTCGAACATGTGCATGAGTTACAAAATAGAGTCGAGGAACTGTACCGGCTTTTAGAACCAGGCGGAGTCGCGATAATCGCTGTTCCAAATCCGAATAGCACCGATGCTGCTGTATATGGTGAGTACTGGGCAGCCTACGACGTACCGCGCCATTTGTATCACTTTACGCCTAAAAGTATAAGGCAACTCTTTGAAAAAGAGGGGTTTATATCTGAATCAACCAAGTGGATGCCCTTCGACCCTTTTTATATTGCATTGCTTAGTGAACAATATAAACATGGTAAGCAGAAACTTCTGGCAGGATTTATTCAAGGTTTTCGTTCGTGGTTGGTAAGCGCCTTTGTGGCTGACCGTTGTTCGAGTCAGATTTATATTTTTCGAAAACCATGAATAAGCTGTGGGGCCTATTAATAGCGCTTTTCTTAGCTTCTTGCGCCAATATTGTAGCCCCTTCTGGAGGTGAAAAAGACGAGGTGCCTCCAGTATTCGTAAAATCAACACCGGAAAATTACAGCGTTGAGTTCAAGGGAGGAGTAATTCGTATCGATTTTGATGAATACATAAGGCTTCAACAAACCCAGAACATATTGATTTCTCCTCAATTGGAAGTAAAACCAGAGATTGAAGAAAGATATAGAAGCGTATACATCGATTTAAAAGGACAAAACCTTAGCGAGAATACTACCTATACCATCAACTTCGCAAGTTCAATAACTGATTTAAACGAAGGAAATAAACTCACTAATTTCCGTTTTGTATTCAGTACCGGTAGTTTTCTGGACTCGTTAAAACAAAGGGGGTTGGTTGTTGATGCTGAAACCGGAGAAGCTGTTGAGGATGTTCTAGTGGGATTGTACCCAGATCACTTGGGGGATACAACACTTTATAAGACTAAGCCTTTTTACTTCGCCCGAACCAATAAGCAAGGAGAGTTTTCACTTGAGAACTTGAAATACGGCACTTTTAAACTGTATGCTTTCAAAGACGAGGACAATAACTACTTGTATAAATCCACCGAACAAATAGCCTACATCGATACTTTATTGAAAACAGACACGGTTTCGAGAGCGCTAAAGCTACGTTTATTTAAAGACCCAGAGGCTGAGCGGAAGCCCAAAGAAGTTCGCAGCATTTTACCAGGTATTATCCGGCTAAAATATGCTAATCCTGTGGATACGGCGCTTCGGGTAAATCTCCTAAACAGTAATCGACAGACGGCAAGCTTGGTTGCGGCCGATAGCATTTATTTTTTTCATTTAGACACGGAATCAGATAGCTTAACACTGGGCCTGTATTTGGCAAATCATAGTGATACGCTTAAGGTGATAAACCGTAAACCTGGGGAGCGCGGGTATCCTGCGTTTAACATCCAGCGCGACATGCAAAGCACGCCTTCTATTCATGAACCGTTGGTAATAAAAGCAAACCAGCCTATAGTTCAAGTAGATACAGCTGGTTTCACGTGGAAAAAGGATACAACAGAAGTTGATTTAGCATACACTACAGAAATAAAGGGACAAAAATTAAGTATAAATGCACAATTCGAGCCGAACGCCACGTACGAGCTTTTTATCGATAGTGGTAGTATAATCGGTTTTTTTGGCGGGAAGAATGATACGTTACGATTAAATCTGAACAGTGGAAATGCCGAATTATTTGGCACCTTAATACTGTTAGATCTTGATTCACTCAAGCAAGGAAGTCTCATCCAATTACTCGATGAAAACGGAAAGATCATACGCCAACAAAAATACGCTGGAGAAGAGTCGATAAAGTTTGATAAACTCCGCGCAATTGGATACAAGCTAAGAGTAATAACCGATGTAAACGGGAATAACCGATGGGATACCGGAAGTTATATTCTTCGACGACAACCTGAGTACATTCAGCAATACCCCGAGTTGATACGCTTACGCTCGAACTGGGAACTTGAAATCAGTTTGTACTTGCTTTCTAAATGATGGTATCGCTCTGACCATCATTTTTTTTAGGATAGTCGGTGGTGTAATGTAAACCCCGACTTTCTTGACGCATTTTGGCAGACTTAACTATAGTATACGCCACCTTGAGAATATTGCGTTGTTCAAGCAAACGTACACTCAGTTTGGTTTCAGAATATAATCGTTCGGTTTCGTGGTGTAGTATTTTCAATCTTTCCCACGCACGTTCAAGCCGCTTATTATTGCGCACAATGCCAACATAAAAATTCATGATGGCTTGGGTTTCTCTAAGATTTTGGCTAATCAATACTAATTCTTCCGGTTCCGATGTCCCTTCATCGTTCCAATCGGGGATGTTCTCTTGAAAGCTAAGTGAGCTGAAATTTTCAGCCACATCGTTGAAAATGCGATCTGCAAATACGAGGGCCTCTAATAAGCTGTTGGATGCCAGTCGGTTAGCGCCGTGAAGGCCAGTAGATGCACATTCTCCACAAGCGTACAAGTGTTGAATATTCGTTCTGCCGCGTTCATCTACTTGAATTCCTCCAACTAAATAATGCATGGCCGGTGCAACTGGGATGGGGTCCTTACGCATGTCTAAGCCAATACTCAAACACTTTTGATAAATGTTTGGAAAATGCGACAGCATAATATCTTCTGGAATATGCCGGCAATCGAGAAGGACATAGTCGGTGCCCGTTTTTTTGAGCTCATTATCGATAGCTCGCGCCACGATATCGCGAGGAGCCAATGATTTACGCTTATCGTATAAATGCATGAACTCCTTACCGTCTTGATTTTTTAAAACACCGCCGTAACCTCGAACAGCTTCACTGATTAAGAATGCCGGGTGTTCACCAGGATTGTACAATGCCGTAGGATGGAACTGAATGAACTCCATATTCCGTAACCTTGCCTTTGCTCGATAGGCCATGGCTATACCATCGCCCGTGGCAATAACCGGGTTGGTGGTGGTTTGGTATACATGTCCTGCACCTCCTGTGGCAAGAACTACGGTTTTTCCCAATAAGGTTTCAATTTTTTGGGTAGCTGTGTTTAACGCATATACCCCAAAACAGCGAATGTTCTCTGTTCTTTTGGTCACCTCTTCGCCCAGATGATGCTGAGTAATGAGGTCGATAGCAAACTTATGGCTGTATAGCGTGATGTTGGGGTTAGCGTATACTTGTTCCAGTAAGACGCGTTCCAGCTCAAAACCGGTCATGTCTTTGTGGTGAAGCACCCGGTGTACACTATGACCCCCCTCTCTCGCGAGGTCGTAGTATCCTGCATCATTTTGGTCAAAACGAGCGCCCATTTCGATAATTTCTCTTATACGGGCGGGCCCTTCTTTAATAACGAATTCAACGATTTCGGGTTGGCAGGCCCCGTCACCACAATCAAGCGTGTCGGCAATATGTTTTTCAAAGCTATCTTTTAGCAGATCGGTTACTACGGCTACCCCCCCTTGAGCATATTTGGTGTTCGACTCGTCTTCGTCGCTTTTGGTTATAATGCAAACTTTACCAAGTCCGGCAGCTTTTAATCCGAAACTAAGTCCGGCGATACCCGAACCAACGACAATACAATCAAAACGTTCTTGCATACTCAATTTGAAACGACGATACGAAACTAAAGTTCTTTTCGTTTCGTATATTCGTATTATTCATTTTATAAGCCACGGATAGTCATGAAAAAATTTCTTTTAAGTCTCGCACTCGTTGCCTTTGTAGCCGTAGCCGCCAATGCTGGTACAGGCGACAAAAAGAAAAAGGATAAAGCGAAAGCCGAAACCAAAACTGAACAAACCGACAAAAAGGAGGGTTGCTCAGAAGCTAAGTCGTGCTGCAGTAAAAAAACCGAAAACAAGGTAGAAAAAACAGAGCCTAAGAAAGATTAATAGCTTCGGCTTTAAGATTTAAAAACCCGCACTTTGCGGGTTTTTTTGTGGAGTTATTTTTTTTCGCCAAAGGCTAAATCACCTGCATCGCCCAGTCCAGGCACGATATAAGATTTTGCAGTAAGTTCTTTATCGATGGCAGCACAGAATAGGATGGCGTTTGGTATTTGTTTTTTTACATATTGAACGCCTTGCTCTGATGCGATAGCCGTTACGACGAATACTTGGCTTGGCTTGCCGTATTTTAAAAGCTCTTTATAACTCAAAACTAACGATGCTCCAGTAGCCAACATGGGGTCGCTGAGAATAAGTATTCGTCCTTCGAGTGGCGGGCAAGACGCGTATTCAACCTTTATTTCAAAAGAATGGTCTTTGTGATGATATCGGTAGGCAGAAATGAATGCATTGTCGGCGCCATCGAAATAATTGAGTAGGCCTTGATGTAGTGGTAAACCAGCACGGAGAATGGTTGCTAAAACAGGTTGTTGAGGTAAAACTTTCTCCATGGCTTCTCCTAGCGGAGTGCGTACGGCCTCATCGCGGTATTGTAGGTGTTTGCTGAGCTCGTACCCACAAACCTCACCGATTCTTTCTAGATTGCGACGGAATCGCATGCGGTCGGTTTGAATCTCTTTGTCGCGAATTTCTGCTACAAACTGACTCAAGATGGATGCCTGTTTACTTAGATCGTATACCATATTTCCAGAGGGTTAGTGGCCAGGGTAATCGGTTATAGCTAACCCTGGTATAAATATAGGGCTTGGCACCGAAACCCGAATAGAATCGCTGCAAGCCAGGAATGACCGACCCTTCAAAATCAAATTCTTTATCCTTAGCCGATTCTAAAACCCTGTGTACCAGGTGATGCATGGCTTGAAAATCTCTCGATGCAGGTAAGCCCGCAGCTAATTGATAATATTGCCTTCCACGATACGATAGAATCCCACAAACAGCCAACGGACTGTTTTTATATTCGGCAACCCATAAATCCCAACTAAAGGATTTACAGTATTGGAGTTGACGTGCAGCCCTGAAAAACGACGACGGCAATTTGGTTTTGGTACTTAATCCCTTCTGTAGCGTGTTCAAGAATTTATGGATATCCGAAAATTGATGGAGCTGAAGTTCTGTGCCTTTTTTTAGGATTCGTTTATGATTCGAGTGATATGCCGAAAATAATGCTTCGGAATTGTCTGGAACGCGAAAAATATAGGTAGGACGTGCTTCCTGTTTCCAGCTGCCAAAAGTTTCAATCTCCGATTGGTCAATGCAGATATCGACAAAGTCGGCTGTACGCTCTAAATCCCGCAAGAGCACCGAAAGAATGGACCTTTCATTTTGCTTTGGTCCTACTATTTTGAAGCGAGGACTTAATACGGGCTGCTGTATGAGGGTGATGGGACCTAACTTTTTAGTTGCCACAGGAAAATAACAGCCCTCAAATTCCCAAATTAACCATCCAGGTGCTACAATGTCGAGCCATTCGGGCTCTTGATATGGTAAGGAATCGGCATCACCGGTTAAGGCTTCCTGATAGTTTTCTCGTCCCTCTCGATTACTGATGAAACGACCGGTCATGTGCTAGCGGTTTTAAGCAAGTGCTCGTAAACCTCTTTCCAGCCTTCCCAGCCATCGGGAGCACTAAAACTACTGTTGTGCCAGAGGCTCACAAAAGTACCTCCTACCGACTTGCATTCGTGTACAAGTTTATCGATGTGCGCTTTTGCTTGTTCACGATCTAAATTTTGATAAACCCTTAAACTAACATCCATGAGTATAGTAGGGTAAATCTTTAAACGAATAGGGCTTTCGTGATCGAGATCGTAAAAAAAATGCGGTGTGGCCGTGCCTGACCTGAATCCGGGAACGGCTGCATATCCCATCGAAAAATCGGCCGTGAAGTCGCGCTTCACCAATTGCTGATAAGTTTGCGGAAGACGTAGCTTCAAGTAGTGCTGGCGACTGTAAATTACCGGCCGGTTGAGTATTTGTTCCAGTAACTGTTTCTCGCGATCGATGAGCGAATAATCTTGAGTACTCCTAACACTTGGATGTAACCCTATGGGGCTGCGATCGGCCAATGTCCGAATATGCTCTCGAAAGTGTTCGTTTCTAGGGTTGTGTGCTTTATCAAGTACCCCATAGTCGCCCATGAGGATGAAATAAATGGGGGTTAATCCATGCGCTGCATGTTGTTCGTTCAGCCAGGTATAGGTGTCGAACGGGTCTTTCTCGGCACCAGACAGCACGCGAAGACGATTTTTGAACGACAGCCAACGTCCTCGATGAAGCTCAGCAGCTAATCCACCTGCAATACGCAGCCAATTTTTTTGTCGATAGGCATAAAGTTGATCAATATCGAGGGTCGGCATAAACGAATAAACCGGCTTATTAAGCGGTAAACTTGGCCAGTTTTGCTCAATAAGGTTGCGAAGCTGAGCAACCCAACGATCAACAATGGCCGTTTCAAGCAACCCTTCCCGCCAGGCTAAGCTTTCGGTATGTAGATAGCGATCTTGTTCATCACTTCTATGTGGCAAATACTCCTCATAGCGCGATACCAAATAAAATACCGCAGCAAAAAGGTCGTAAGGTAAGGCGTAACGTTTACTGGTTCTAAAAATAGTTTTTAGGTCTTGGTGCTGGCCAATAGAGATGTTCTGGTCTTGAAGCCCTTTTTCGAAAAGCAAGTTCACCGCGCGTATTACAATACAGCCATCGAACCCTGAAGGGTCGCTTGCATATGCCAAACGAGGCCCCGAAGCATTTCGGAAACCTTCGAGGTCGTGGGTAAGCTCATACGACAGGCCCATCATGGTGCGAATAACCAAATCGAGACTATAACGTAGCCGACTTGAGTAACGATCGCTGTAGATGAGTATCATGTTGTTAACGAAGATAAAACTTCTGCCCAAAGGGCGTTAAAATTTGCACCATAACTGCCTTCAAATCCCGTATAGCGCTCGCTCGTTTGCAGGAGTGTGACCACGTTCAGTTTTTTCTGCGATTGAAAAGGGGCAATATTGAAAGCGTGAAGCCTTTCGGCGAGATACTCTTGTTCTGGTTGGCCAGGAGTGGGTATGACAACAAATTTGGCACCTACAGCATGAAGATCCATAAGCGTGCTGTAACCGGGTCGACAGACCACCAATTGGTGTGATGCGATGAGTTCATTGATAAAGGAAGCATCGGTGAGCTGATTATACACCTTCCAGTGCGCGGGTATAGCACGTTTACTAGGCGCAGTGCTTCCCCTTACTAATGTTACAGCGTTGATGAATTCGTTCTCTGAAGCCAACAGTTTGTTTTCGAGCAAGGTGCGTTGTGGTTCAGGGCCACTGAGCAGCAACAAGGTTCCTTTTTTGTTGGGATAGGTCAATCTCGAAAGGCGAGAAATATAGCCAATATGCCGCTGCTTGACCGATACCGTCGAGTTTGCCATTTTTCCAGCTAAGGAAGTCGTTTTATCGGGTAAATCGGGTATCCAAACCTCTTGGAAATGTTTCACCATCCATCCAAAACCTAAACGCCACGAGAGCTTCCAAAGCCATTTACCAATACTATTCCATTGAGTTGGCGGCAAGAGTTCTAACTGATGGGTTAAAAAAATGGAGGGGATGCCTTCATCGTAACATCCGTAACGGTTATCGCTAAGGATGAGGTCTATTTTTCTTTCCGAACAAATGCGTTTCACCAACTGCTTGTCGCGTTTGCGGGCAAAGAGAATTTGAGGGGTGAGAATTAAGCCCGATAGCCATGCCGGTCCGATGTACACCATGCGATGATCGGCCAACGGATGTATTTCGAGTTGCGGAAAATAGGTGGACCAAAAATGGAGTGCTGCACCAGAACTTGCAAGTACGGGTTGATGTCCTGCTTGAATTAACGACTCAATAAGCGGAATACATCGCGTTGCGTGTCCAAGCCCCCAATCGAGGGCACAAACAAGTACCGTTCTTTTTTTTTGAATAGGTAAGGAACCGCCTTCCGTAATATTCACTTAATGATTAGCTTTAGTACGATGAAAAACAGCCGTAAAGTTATTCTTCTTTTATCCGTTTTGGCTTTTATAACGTATGGATGCGCCTCCAAGAGGGGCTGTGACTGTCCTTCGTTCGGAAAAGCCTCGCCACCCAAAGTAAAATCCGAAAGCCAGAGCTAAATGGCTTCGTTTTTTGGATGCTCTTCTCTACCTTTGCCTCTTTAAAATCAATCTAAATAGCGTGAAGCTTAGTCAGCTGCAAGCAGGCGAAGAAGCCATCATTCGCTCACTGGGTAACCATCCGGTTGCGAATAAGTTGCTCGAAATGGGCTGCTTGCCAGGAGAGCGGCTGAAAGTTCGCCGAATTGCTCCTTTTGGCGACCCTATGGCCATCACTATATTGGGTTACGTGCTTGCACTTCGTAAAGACGAGGCAGACGCAATAGAAATAGAACTCGTACCTAAATCTCCATTCCTTTGAGCCAGCGCAAAAAAATTGCCCTGGTTGGAAACCCCAATAGCGGAAAGTCGTCGCTGTTTAACGCATTGACTGGCTTACACCAAAAGGTTGGAAACTTTCCTGGAGTAACGGTCGACAAAAAATCAGGAACACTTAATCTTGGCGGGGGTAATTCTGCTGAAGTAATCGACTTGCCGGGTACCTACAGCCTGTATCCTCGTTCCGACGATGAGAAGGTTACATTCAACGTGCTGCTGGATAATCAAAACCCCGATCATCCCGATTTGGTGGTAATTGTTGCCGACAGCACCAATTTGCGCCGACACTTGCTGTTTATCACCCAGATTATTGACTTGGGTTTGCCATCTATTTTGGTATTGAACAAAAGCGACCTTGCTGAACAGCGGGGAATCGAGCACAAAACAGATGAGTTGTCGCGGTTATTGGGCATACCTGTAGTTAGTACTGACGCCAGAAAGAATGCCGGTATTGAAGAATTGAAAAAAGAAATTCAGTTAGGAGGAGCGCGAGTTGCTATTCCGTTTTACCAAACCAATGACGAAATAAAGCCTGTACTTGAAGAGTTAAGTGCCGTAAGTGGCGAAAAACCGGGGTATCGGAGTTTTATTTTTCTCTGCAACCACGACTTTCTCGATAAACTTCAGTTTCAAGAGCATGCCGAGATTGATGGTGTTATCCATTCGTATGGGGTAAATATCCAGCAATTGCAGGCCAGAGAAACCGTTGAGCGCTACCAGCAAATAGCGGGCATGCTCACTCAAATTGAGCGAAAAGCCGCAAAACACGAAGATCAGAGGTCGGAGCGCATAGATAAAGTCTTACTCCATCCGATTTGGGGGTATTCTATTTTTATAGGCATACTGTTTTTGATGTTTCAAGCCATATATGCTTGGGCAAGTTGGCCGATGGACGCGATTGAGCAGCTGTTTAACGTACTGGGCTCGGCCGTTGAAAGTGCTTTGCCTGAAAGCATGTTTACCGATTTACTGGTTAACGGAGTTATTGCTGGCTTAGGGGGGGTGGTAATTTTTGTTCCCCAGATTGTATTGCTGTTTTTCTTTTTGGCCCTGCTCGAGGAAACGGGTTACATGGCACGAGTGAGCTTTTTAATGGACCAGATGATGCGAAAATTTGGCCTTAATGGTAAAAGCATCGTGCCGTTAATTGGTGGTTATGCGTGTGCAGTGCCGAGCATAATGGCTACCAGAACAATCAATTCGTGGAAGGAGCGCATTTTAACCATCATGGTATTGCCCTTGATGAGTTGTAGCGCCCGTTTACCAGTATATACTTTGCTTATTGGTTTGAGTGTGCCCGATGAAGCTGTTTTAGGCGTATTCAATTTGCAAGGCCTAGTTTTAATGGGCTTTTACCTTTTGGGTTTTGTCGCTGCACTTTTGGTTGCCTTGGCCATGAAATGGTTTATTAAGGAAAGCTCAAAAAGTTTTTTCTTGCTCGAAATGCCAGCCTATCAACTACCCCGTTGGGGAAATATTGGCCAAACCTTATTGGATAGGGCGAGTGCTTTTGTATTTGGCGCAGGCAAGGTCATACTCGCGGTTAGCATGCTTTTATGGGCATTAAGCAGCTTTGGGCCTGGCGATAGTTTCGATAGGATTGAAGCCTACTATGATCAGTACGATAATGGGTCGTTACCAGAAGAAATGGCCAATCAAAAAGAAAAGGACAAACTAGAGGCGAGTTATGCTGGAGAGCTGGGCAAACTCATCGAACCAGCTATTGCTCCTTTGGGGTTTGATTGGAAAATCGGAATCTCCATCATTACGAGTTTTGCAGCTCGCGAAGTTTTTGTTGGTACCATGGCAACCATTTACAGCTTAGGGGCCTCTGATTTTGAAGAAACCACCTTGAAGCAAAAGATGCAAGCCGATATACATCCCAGAACGGGTGAACCGGTGTATTCCATCGCCACAACCTTTAGTTTGCTTGTATTTTATGCATTTGCCATGCAATGTATGAGTACGTTGGTCATTACTTTTCGTGAAACGAGAAGTTGGAAGTGGCCCGCATTGCAGTTCGTTTACATGACTGGCCTTGCTTGGCTGGCCAGCTTCGTTATTTACCAACTATTGAAGTAAATGACACCCGGACTCCCGGAAAAACTTAGTGCTGCACTGCAGCCGTTTATTCCCGGCGATGCGGTTCCTCTAGCTGTAGACTTCATTATTCAACACCGCGTTCAACTAACCGTAACAAGAGGAAGGGCCACCAAATTGGGCGATTATCGTCACCCGTATTTAGGTGAAGGGCATCGGGTAACGGTAAATGGCACCTTAAATCAGTATGCTTTTTTGGTTACGCTCGTGCACGAATTTGCCCATCTAACTACGTGGGAGGCGCATAAAAATGGGGTTAAGCCACATGGTTCCGAATGGAAGAACCAGTTTACGCAGCTGATGAAACCGTATTTGACAGAAACCATTTTTCCAGCATCTCTATTGGAGGTTTTGTACCAGTACTTCAAAAACCCACGTGCGTCGAGCTGTGCCGATCCTGAATTGATGCGTGAGCTGGCCAACTATGACAAAAAGCGAGACAACTATGACTTTTTAGAAGAGCTACCCGAAGGGGCCGTATTTATGACGCGCCAGCGTAGGTATTTTAAAAAGGGCGAAAAAAGAAGAACACGTTTTTTATGCTACGAACTTAGTACCCGCAAAGCCTATCTCTTTCACCCGCTTACCCCGGTACAGGAACAAAAGGAGTAAAGTCGCGAGATGATACCTAGTTGTCGTAACGCGTTTTTGAACGCGCTTTAGTTTTGTGCTGGGTTTCGTCCAATTCGTTTTACCGATTGCCAAGGCATTCAACCCAACGGGACGGAACCCTTTTAAACCCTAAAAAAAAGCTGTCGCCCCAACGGAACGACAGCTTATCTGTTTTTGGTATTCGCCTAAATTAAGCTTCACTTTTTCCCGAAACGAAAAAGGCAGCACCTGCCAAGGCCAAATCTTTCAATACACCCGGCATGGCCATTTGATCGCCCGACATTACTCCGGGGAGGTGTATGGTAAGTACAAATACCAACATCATTACGCCTAAAAGTAAGGTGGCTAAACGGGTCATTTTACCTGTGAGCATGCTGATACAAGCGGCGAGCAACGCCAAGCCCGTTACGTAGATCCACAGTACTCCGCCGGGTAACCAGCTAGGAATCATTCCAGCCATATTATCGGCACCCATAAAATGGAAGATGCCAAAAATGCCGAAGGGGAGCGCAAAGAGAACTTTGCCAATTTTGTCGAGATTGTTCATGCGTTTGGGTTTTAGGGTTTAAACAATGATATGCTTAGTTATTCTAAACTAGACATTTACAAATGCCCAAACAAATATGTTTATCAACGAAAACGCAATAGGGTTTGTCCCTTTTCAACGGCCTGACCTGCAGTTACAGCAATTTTATCCACCACGCCAGCACCAGGCGACTTGAGAACATTTTCCATTTTCATGCTCTCTAAAACCAACAAGGGATCACCTTTTTGAACTTCGGTGCCTGAATCCACCAAGGTGCGGAGTACCAATCCGGGCATTGGTGCCTTTACTTCGTTCACTTTGGTTTCGGCGAGCGTATCCATACCTAATTTTTGGAGCATTAGGTCGAGGTCGTTTCTGATTTCGAGCGAAAACGAAGCCCCATTCACCAATAGGTCCATCTTTTTGTCTTCCGCTCGCAACAACTCAATCGTATATGATTTATGGTTCAAAAGCAAGTGAAAACGATGCGAATCTAGTTGTACGAGGTCCATTTGTGCGGCTTGGCCGTTGAGGATATAGGCCTCGTTTACTTTTTCGAGCTGGTGAGCCCGGCCATTAACACGGATTTCGTACATGATATAAGTTTTTGGTTGTCAAAACTAAGCAAAATGACAAACTTTGGGAGCTATGGATACCCCAAAGCGCCATCATTCTGATAAATCTACTTCTATGAAGCAGCTCCAGTTTCTTTTTGTGTTCACGCTACTCTTGGTAAGTGCGTGTACGAGTTCTCGAAAACCCGAAAAAGCAGTGACACCTGCAGCGAAGCCTTCCGTTCGTTCTTACGATCTTGTAGAAGACTATCGATCAACAAGGCCGCTCGACATGAAGGTGGTGCATACGAAGCTCTACTTGAAGCCGGATTTTTCCCAAGCGTGGATGCGCGGAACGGCCTATTTAACCATTCAGCCGCATTTCTACGCGAGCGATAGCCTCATTTTGGATGCGAAAGGATTTACGTTGAATCGCGTGGAGTATATCGGAGACGATTTTTTCAGACCACTGAAATACACCTACGATGGACAGAAAATAAGGATGTTTTTAGGGTTTAACCATGCGCCACGAAAAAATTTCGAGATTCTGATCGAGTACATCGCCAAGCCGAATGAACTAGAAAATGTTGCCGGAAGTGCAGCTATTCAGGGGGCGAAAGGACTCTACTTTATTAACGGTGACGGAAAAGACCCAAATAAACCCACACAGCTTTGGACGCAAGGTGAAACAGAATCGAACTCGTGCTGGTATCCTACCATTGATGCACCCAACCAAAAAACTACCCAAGAAATTTACCTGACGGTAGACACGGGATTTGTTACCCTGAGTAATGGCGAATTGGTATATAGTACGGATAATGGCGATGGTACACGCACCGACTACTGGAAACAGGACTTGCCTCATGCCCCGTACCTCACGATGCTTGCGGTTGGTAAATTTGCTGTGGCTCGCGAAAGCTGGAGAGGCAAAGAGGTGAGTTATTATGTTGAACCTCAATTTGCTGCTACCGCTAAAGCCACTTACCCGAATACCGTAGAAATGCTGGAGTTTTATTCGAACCAGCTTGGCGTGCCTTACCCATGGAACAAATACAGCCAGATAAGTGTGCGGGATTACGTGAGTGGTGCCATGGAAAACACCACAGCCGTAATTTTTGGAGAATGGGCGCAGCGCACCGAGCGGGAACTACTCGACGGAAGCAGCGAAAGCACGGTTGCACATGAAATGTATCACCACTGGTTTGGCGACTTGGTTACCTGTGAGTCGTGGAGTAATATTTCGGTAAACGAGAGTTTTGCCACGTACGGCAGCTATTTGTGGGACGAGCATAAATATGGTCGTTTTGAGGCCGACCGAGGATTACACGACAATCTACGGGCTTATCTGAATGAAGCGAAGAGAAAGCAAGAGAACATGGTTCGTTTTTATTACGAAGACAAAGACGATGTTTTTGATAGCCACAGTTACGCCAAAGGAAGTCGCATTTTGCATATGCTCCGAACCGAAGTTGGAGATGAAGCCTACTTCGCGGCCTTAAAATTATTCCTTACCCGCTATGCCTATCAGGCAGTAGAGATCCAACAATTACGTTTGTGTTTTGAGGAGGTTACCGGACGAGATATGAACTGGTTTTTTAACCAGTGGTGGTATGCCAAGGGGCATCCGGTGCTCGACATTCAATACAGCTGGGCCGATAGCAGCCAGGAGGCTGTGGTCACCATCAAACAAAAGCAAGACTTTTCTTCAACTCCTCGGTATCGATTGCCCATGCAAATAGACGTATATACCCCGTCTGGCAAAAGCACTCACCGTGTGGTGCTTTCCAAGGCCGAACAGGTTTTCAGGCTCAAGTCGAGTACAAAACCCATCTTGGTAAATGCCGACGCACAAAAAGTTTTGCTGTGCGAAAAAAAGGAAAACAAAACCGCTGAAGAATATATCGTGCAGTGGAAACAGGCGCCGTTATACTTAGATAAACTGGAAGCATTGCAGTATTTACGCAACCAGCAATTGCCAGATGCTCGGGCTGTCTTCATTGAGGCACTTGAACATCCGTTTTGGGATATCCGTGTTTTTGCCATCAGCAACTGGAAATTCACGGCATGGAAAGAGGATGCCGACCTTTTTGAACGCTTAAAAATGATAGCAAAGTCAGATAACGACAGTCGTGTTCGTTCAGCAGCCTTAAATAAGCTCGGCGAAATTTCTCCCCAACGCGCATCCGCAAGTTTTGCAGATGCGCTGTCGAAAGAAAGATCCTTGCGCGTAATTAGTGCTGCCCTACGCAACCTTGCTAAAGCCGACTCAACAAGTGCCATGCGAGAAGCAGCGGCCTACGAACAAGAGCGTTACGTAAAAGCGGCGGTATATGACGTATATGGACAACTTGGCGACGCATCGAAGTTGGATTTTTTTGAGCGTGATTGGACAAATGCGGGCAATGCGCGTTTTCAATGGGTTAACAACTACGTCGACCTCTTGACCCGTTTAAATGATCCCGCTTTAACGAAAAGGGGTGTCGATTTCTTAAAAAGCAAAGAAAAAGAAGTTTCCGGCTGGCAATTAGATTATCTGAAGGGTATCCGCAAAAAACTGGAATCACCAACGGCGAAATAGGCCGAAACTTTATCCACTTGCTACTGGGGATAAATTGGATAATTGCGCATGAATAATTATCTTTGCAGCGCAAATGAGAGAGGGGACCCGGCAGTCCCCTCTTTTATTACGCTCCTATGAACAGTTTACAAACCCGAATACTCCAACAGCTCGAAGCCGTTTTAAAAGATGAGCACCATTTCCTTGTCGACCTTAAACTAGGGTCGAACGGCAGGCACATTACCGTTTTGCTAGATGGCGACACGGGTGTGAGCATCGATTATTGTGCTGAGGTGAGTCGTGCTTTAGGCGAACGTTTAGAAACGTTCACCGAGCTTGACAAATATGTGCTCGAAGTTTCCTCGCCGGGTGCCGATGCCCCGTTGCGGCTGCTTCGTCAATACCCCAAACACATTGGCCGTACCTTGAAGATGCTGTTGAACGACGGGAATAAACTAGAAGCCAAACTTCTGGGCATAAATGGGAGTGTTTTGGAGCTGGAATACGCCCAAAAGGAAAAAGGAAAAAAAGCGGTTCTTTTAACCAAGACGCTTCAGTTTTCGGAAATCAAAGAAGCTAAAGTCATTATCTCTTTTAAATAAACGAATACCATGAACAGCAGCGAACTCATAGAGTCCTTTTCAGAGTTCAAGGAACTAAAGAATATCGACCGGGCCACCATGATGCGTGTGCTTGAAGACGTATTTCGTAGTATGGTGCGCCGTAAGTACGGTACCGACGAAAACTTCGATATCATCCTGAACACAGAAAAGGGTGACCTTGAAATTTGGCGTAACCGTGAGATTGTGGAAGATGATGCAGAAGATGCCGATCAGTTCGACAAAGTAAGATTGCGTGAAGCCCGTTTGATTGAGCCCGACTTCGAGGTAGGTGAAGAGGTTTCGGAAGAAATTAAACTCGAAGATTTTGGTCGCCGCGCCATTTTGGCCGCTCGCCAAACGCTTGTACAACGCATTCTGGAACTTGAAAAAGACAATATTTACAAAAAGTACATCGACCGAGTAGGTGAAATCATTACCGGAGAAGTGTATCAGATTTGGAAGAAGGAGATTTTGGTTCTCGACGACGAAGGAAACGAATTAATTCTGCCAAAAGTTGAACAAATTCCTGCCGATTTCTTCAAAAAAGGAGACGCAATCCGCGCGGTAGTACTGGGAGTAGAAATGCAAGGCGCTAGCCCGCGTATTTTAATTAGCCGTTGCGCTCCTGCGTTTTTGGCTCGACTGATGGAGTTGGAAGTACCCGAGATTTTCGACGGACTTATCACCATTAAAAATATCGTTCGTGAACCGGGTGAGCGTGCAAAAGTAGCCGTAGAAAGCTACGACGACAGGATTGACCCCGTAGGGGCCTGTGTAGGCATGAAAGGTTCTCGTATTCACGGCATCGTACGTGAGCTGCGCAACGAAAGCATCGACGTAATCAACTACACCAACAACCTTCAGCTATACATCCAGCGGGCATTGAGTCCGGCGAAGATTACCAGCATGGAGCTTGACCACGACCATAAAAAAGCCCACGTATTCCTCAAGCCCGATCAAGTTTCGTTGGCTATCGGTAAAGGTGGGCATAACATCCGTTTGGCAGCGCGCCTTACGGGATTTGAAATCGACGTTTTCCGCGATATGGAAGACGACAACAGCGACATCGATCTGGACGAATTTGCCGATGAAATCGACACCTGGATACTCGATGAGCTGAAAGCTATAGGTTGCGATACTGCGCGTTCGGTATTGGAGCTAGGTAAAGATGAGCTGGTTCGTAGAACCGAGCTGGAGGAGGAAACCGTGCAGGAAATTCTCGCCATTATCAAGGCTGAATTTGAATAAACACTCCTGCACCAATACATTAAAAATCAGGGAAAAACAGGCATGTCAGAAGGAAGTATCAGGATAAAAAAGGCCGCCACCGAGTTCAACATCAGTGTATCGCACGTTGTGGAGCACCTTAGCAAAAAGGGTTTCACAGTGGATAATAATCCAAATGCGAAAATCACCGAGGAGATGTACGGTGTGTTGCTGCGCGACTTTGGTCAAGACAAAAAGATCAAAGAGCAAGCCGCCCAGATCTCAATCGGACGCCAGTCGAAGAGCGATGTGGTGCTCGACACCAAAGAGTTCGCAACGCCTCCGGCAGCAGCTGAGAAAGAACAAGAAGAAGTGCTCATCAAAGGGCTGAATACAGCTAAAGCTGCAGCCGCTGCAGCCGCGCCTGCTGAAGAGAAGCCTGTAACTGCAGCACCTAAAGTAGAAAAGGAAGAAACACCTGAATTGGTAGCAGTTCCAGCGAATAAGCCAACAGAGCCTGTTGCGATTGTCGAGCAAAAAGAAGCTACTCCTGTTGCCGAACTGCCTGTTCCCGAGGCACCAGCGGTCAAAGTGGAAGCTGCTCCTGCGTCTGCTCCAGAAGAATCAACTAAGCCAGACACAACAAGTGCCGATGCTACTGGTCCGAAAGTGCTAAGGACCATTGACTTAGACGCCTTAAACAAGAACAAACAACGTCCGCAGCAGAGCAATCAGCGGCCAAATGCCCCGAAACCCGAAGCGCCAAAGGCGCCCGAGCAGCCAAAGCCTAAGGTTGCTGAGGTCGCTCCTAAGGCCGAAGAGGCTCCAAATGCAGATAAGCCTTTGAACGAAGAAGATGAAGCCGTAATACGTGCTAAAGCTGATCGTTTGCAAGGCACTACGGTACTCGGTAAGATAGATCTTACCCAATTCGAAAAACGAAAACCAGTTGCAAGCTCTAGCGACGATGCAGCAGCTCGCCGTAAACGCAAGCGCAAAGATGGCACCGTTCCCGGTCAGCCAGCAACAAGCAATGCACCAGCCCAAGGTGCCGGTGGAGGAAACCGCGAGAATCGCCCTGCTGGTCAAGGTGGAAACAACCGCGGCCCTAACCAAGGCGGCAATAATCGTCCCGGAGGCGGCAATAATCGCCCAGGAGGAAACAATCGTAACGATAGAGGAGGCTTGCCACAACCGAAGGCCGAGCCTACCGAGAAGGAAATACAAGATCAGATCAAGGCCACCATGGCTCGTTTGCAAGGAGGAAATACCCGCGGACGAGGCAAATTGGGTAAGAAGGCAAGATTTGAGCGCGATAACGAAGGTGCTGAACAAGAGAGCGGAGAAAAAATCAAGCTGCAGGTTACGGAATTCCTAACCACGGGTGAATTGGCTCAGTTGATGGACGTGGCTGTAGGTGACGTTATCATGAACTGTTTCTCATTGGGATTGGTGGTTACTATCAACCAACGACTCGATGCCGAAACCATCACCTTGGTAGCCGATGAGTTCGGTTACGATATCAGCTTTATCTCGGCGGTAGAAAATGAACCACAGCTTGAAGAAGAAAGTGACCCTGAAAATTTAAAGCCTAGAGCGCCAATTGTGACCATCATGGGTCACGTTGACCACGGTAAAACATCGTTACTCGACTTTATTCGCAATACCAATGTGATTGCAGGTGAAGCTGGTGGAATTACCCAACACATTGGCGCCTATGAGGTGAAACTCAAAGACGGTAAAAGTATCACCTTCCTGGACACACCGGGTCACGAAGCTTTTACAGCCATGCGTGCGCGTGGTGCCAAGGTAACCGACATCGTCGTTATCGTTATTGCAGCCGACGACAGCGTGATGCCACAAACCAAAGAAGCAATCAGCCATGCGCAAGCCGCTGGAGTTCCTATCGTATTTGCCATCAACAAAATCGACCGACCAGAAGCTAATGCTGAACGTATACGCGAACAGCTTTCGATGATGAATATTTTGGTTGAAAGCTGGGGTGGTAAATACCAAGACCAAGAAATTTCGGCGAAAAAAGGACTCAATGTTGATTTGTTGCTCGAGAAGGTACTTTTAGAGGCAGAAATACTGGAACTTAAAGCAGACCCTACCTTGAGGGCCTCGGGAACCATCATTGAATCGAGCTTAGACAAAGGCCGTGGTGTTGTTGCCACCGTCCTCATCGAAAATGGAACCATCCGCATGGGCGATCCAATTCTGGCAGGTGCGCACTTTGGAAAAGTAAAGGCCTTACAAAACGAACGCGGGCAAAAAATACAAAAAGCCGGTCCGGCACAGCCCGTTCAGATATTAGGCTTTAACAGCTCTCCAACTGCTGGTGACAAATTTTATGTGACCGAAAATGACGCAGTTGCAAAAGAAATTGGAACAAGACGTCAGCAGCTGATTCGCGAACAAGGTATGCGTACCAAGAAGCATATTACCTTGGACGAAATTGGTCGCCGTTTGGCCATTGGCAACTTCAAAGAGCTTAATTTGATCGTGAAGGGCGACGTGGATGGCTCGGTAGAAGCCTTGAGTGACTCGTTGATGAAACTCAGCACCGACCAGATACAAGTAAATGTGATTCACAAAGGTGTAGGCCAAATCAGCGAAAGCGATGTTATGTTGGCTTCGGCTTCCGATGCTATCATTATCGGCTTCCAGGTTCGTCCGCTAGCCTCTGTACGCCGGTTGGCCGAACAGGAAGAAATCGACATTCGCACCTACAGCATCATTTACGACGCCATTGAGGAAATCAAGAGTGCGATGGAAGGCATGCTTGCCCCAACCTACGAAGAGAAGGTTGTTTGTAACGTGGAAATCCGTGAAACCTTCAAAATCAGTAAGGTTGGAACCATTGCTGGATGTATGGTACTCGATGGAAAGATTAACCGGAATACCAAAGTGAGAGTTCTCCGCGATGGTGTGGTGATTCATACCGGTGAATTGGCTTCACTGAAGCGCTACAAGGACGATGTGAAAGAGGTTAACCAAGGCTACGAATGTGGCTTGAACATCAATAACTTTAACGATATTCAAGTTGGCGACATCATTGAAGGATATGAACGCGTAGAAGTTAAAG
Source organism: Chitinophaga pinensis (assembly GCA_943369355.1). Lineage (GTDB taxonomy): Bacteria > Bacteroidota > Bacteroidia > UBA7662 > UBA7662 > UBA7662. Next base: position 320,973 of record CALRMX020000002.1, read on the forward strand.
CAAAACTTTAAAGCATAACGTTTGAGAAAAGGGCTCCCATTCGGGAGCCTTTTTTTATTTGAGGGGTCACCAAGGCTATTTCAACCGTTTTCGACTAGCATTGGTGGGTATTTCTGTATTTATATTGCGATCATGGAGAAATGGTTTTCGCTACTGGAAGGAGTTGCAGCAATACTGGGCATCTTGAGTGTTTGGTTTTCTAGGAAGATTAGCGTGCTTACGTACCCCTTTGGGATTGTTAGTGTTGCGATGTACATTTTTCTCTGTTGGGAAGTGAGGTTATACGCAGATGCAGGCATTAATGGCTGGTACTTTTTGATGAGTATATATGGCTGGATGCGTTGGCGAGCGGCCGAAATAAATAAAGCAGTATCGGTTAGCCATTTAGATCGAAATTCGGCAAGTATTGGTTTAGGGCTTGCATTGGTGGCATTTTTGGTGTTGGGTTGGGTTCTTGGTTCATTCACCGATAGTGACGTTCCATGGATAGATGCTTTTACTTCGGCAATAGCCATAGTGGGCATGTATTGGATGGCCGAAAAGAAACTGGAGCATTGGATAGCATGGTCGGTTGTAAACGTGGTGAGTATTCCCTTATACCTCTACAAAGACATGCCTTTAACGGCGCTTCAGTATTTGGTTTTTTTGCTATTCACATTTCAAGGCTGGAAAATATGGAAAAGAGTGGTTTCATAGTTTGTATTTTTCCGAGCGATGTTTAAAAACCTATTCGAATCACCTAAGCGACGGGAAGAAGCCACCATACGGCGTTTATTTGCAAACAGTGCCCGAGCCTGCTGGTTAGTAGGGGAGTTTGCGACTATTCTTTGGAAAAACGATCGGGCAGTTGAAGTTGAGCATGAAATAAAAGGAGAAGCCCTTCGCGGCTTATTGAATGGTCAGTTTTCGGGTTTAGATTGGACGCCGATTCGTCAAGAAATTTTGGCGCAGGAGCACTATTTGAGGCTAGACGACCAATTAGTTGCCGTACAAGCCGAGTTTTTACCACTCGAACATCAATCGGCCTGGTTGCTACAACTGGTTGTTAGCCGCGTTCGTAAACTGAGTCGCATTCAGAAAATCGATCTCAATTCGGTATTCCGTGTGGGCGTTCAACGCTTGCCTTTGATCGTGTATCTCTACAATCTCGAGCGCAAGCTAAATCTCTACACCAGTCCGAATATTGAACAGCTTTTGGGTTTTACACCCGAGCAAATGCGAAAATTTGGCCCGAGAATCTTGAGCATCATGACGTATCCAGAGGACCGACCTAGAATCATGGCTTTTTTTGATGAAATACGCGAAGGAAAGAAGACCTATTATGAAATCAAATACCGTTTTGTGGATGCCGAAGGTAACGTGCGTTGGTTATTTACCCGCGAAACCGTAGTAGAGGTAACCAATGCAGGCGAACATATTCTGTTAGCCGTTACGGAGGAGCTCCCCGAACAGCAAAGCGGTTTGATACAATTAAGTCCGGCAGAGTATGCTCATTTTGCACAACAAGCCGAAGCCGATTTCAACAAATACGGAATAGCTTAAACCGATTGGAACCTTTTGCGAGGCTGTTGGCGTTGTTCGTACATGTTGGCTTTGCCGGATAAGCGAATCAATGCCTATCTTAGCAAAGCCGTACGCCTTAGGTGCACGGATGGAAGCCACAGAAACCAGATTTAGTAACGTTTTGAGTTCCCTGACTAAAAGTCAAAAGAACCGTGTTTTTGAGCAGGAATTTTATCCTGTGATGGATGCGTTGTACAATTTCGCGTTTCGTCTTACTTTGAACGAAGACGATGCGAACGATCTTGTGCAGGAAACCTATCTCAAAGCCTATCGTTTCATAGAATCGTACCAGAGCGGCACGAATGCCAAAGCATGGTTGTTTCGGATTTTGAAGAACAGTTTCATCAACGATTTTCGTAAGAAAAGCAAGGAGCCCGACAAAACGGATTACGATGAGGTTGAACAGATTTACAATTCGGAAGATGCACACTATTCGGCAACAGTGGATTTGCGTTCGGAGGTGTTTTCGGGTGTGTTGGGAGACGAGCTCACCAGTGCATTGAATCAGCTCCCGGTCGATTTTAGATTGATTATTCTACTCAGCGATATCGAAGGCTTCACCTACGAGGAGATGTCGAAAATTATCGGTATTCCGATTGGTACTGTTCGCTCACGCTTGCACCGTGCCCGAAATATGTTGAAAGATAGCATCAAAGAATACGCCCGACGTATGGGTTATAAAGTTGACGAGGCATGAAAGACAATACGTGTAAAAAGGTCGTCGAAAAAATTCCACTCTTTCTTGACGGCGAGATGCCTGAAAATGAAATTCCAATATTCTTGGAACACGTGAAATACTGCAGCAAATGCGGTGAGCGCTTTGATATGGAACAAAGCTTCAAAGATGCTATTAAGGCTCGTTGCGAGCGTAAATGCGTCAGCGAACAAATTGCCGACTCGATACGAAATAAAATATCGATGTTGCTGGCTCGCTCTTAAGGCGCTACCACGGGCATATTCGCTTTCTGCCAAGCCAACATGCCGCCTTCAAGATTGTAAACCTTCTTGAACCCCTTTTGTACCATCATGTCGTAGGTGGTACCACTCCGGCCTCCACTTCTGCAATACAATAAATAGGTAACATCCTTGTCCAAGGCGTCGATAGCCGCGTTGAAGGAGTCGGTTTCGTAATAGTCTAGCTGTTTGGCCCCTTCGATATGTCCGCTACTGAATTCATCGATGGTTCTTACGTCGAGAACAACTACTCCGGTTGTTTTCATTTTTTCGGCGAATAGAGCGGGGGTGAGCTGACCTGTTTCGGTTTGTTGGCTGCACGAAACAAAGCCCAAGATAAATAGCAATAAAAACGATAAAGAAGTGGTGATTCGCATACGTAAAAGCTTTTGAAGACAATTTACCAATTTAGATGTACAATAACGTATTTTTAGACCTTAACCGTTCGCTGTGGCCTACGATTTTCATCACGATCCCGCTGCTTATTTGAAATTTTTAAGCGATAATGCCCGAAAGAGCATACTTCCTTTTGTTAGTCCTCAATTGAAAAAGCCACTTGAAGCATGTAAAGTGCTTGAATTAGGATGTGGCGAAGGAGGTAATTTGTTGCCATTTGCAGAAGCCGGGGCAAATTGCACGGGTATCGACTTAAATGCCCGTAAAATCGAGGAAGGCAAGGTGCTGATGGCCGAACACATTCAGGCTGGAAGAATGGAACTTTTTGCGGAAGACATTTTTAATCCTGTCATAGAGGAGGCATTTACGGGCAAGTTTGATCTTATCATTTTGAAAGATGTGATTGAGCATATTCCGAATAAAGACAAGGCACTTCTTCAAATGCGGCGTTTTTTAACCGATGAAGGCTTGTTGTTTATTGGTTGGCCACCGTGGTTAATGCCTTTTGGTGGGCACCAGCAAATTGCCGAAAGTAAAATTTTAAAGGTGTTTGCCTGGTTGCATCTCCTGCCAAAACGAATTTATGTTGCGGTTCTCAAAGCCTTTGGAGAGCCCAAACAAGTGGTAGATGAATTGGCAGAAATACACGATTACAGCGTACATATTAACCAAATGAACCGATTGTACAAGCAAACCGGTTTTCAGCTAGTGAAGGAGCTACATTATTTCATCAACCCCATATATGAGTACAAATTTGGGTTGAAAACCAGAAAGCAAGCGCCCTTCATTACCGCTATCCCTTGGGTGCGCGATTTTTTTACCACCTCGTGTTATTATTTGTTGGAAAGGCGGCGATAAAAAGAAAATGCCCATGCACTCGAGGTACATGGGCGTTTCCGGATTAGTTTGGTTGGTTGGTACAAGCTAAGAACTTTTTTGTAGTCCTGTACCCCTCGTTTTTTCAATTTTACTCCAGCATTTTGTGATGGAGCGCATATTTTATCAATCCCACGATGCCCGACGTGCCCGTCTTGCGGTAAATATTCTTTCGGTGGGTTTCAACCGTCCGGATACTGATTTGCAGCGTATCGGCGATTTGGCGGTTGCTATACTCGTTGAATATAAGACTGAGAATCTCCCGCTGTTTTTTAGTTAATACCTGCATAACAAATAGTTTGGTTCTAAATCAAAACTATCGTATTCAATCTGGGGCTTCAATACCCGAATTCGGGTATTTTAAGTTACCCTCTGGGGGGTATTACAATAATTTGTGCTGCATGGCATATTTTACCAAGCCCACTACGGTATGTGTTTCGCTTTTTCTAAATATGTTCTTACGGTGCGACTCCACCGTGCGTTCGCTTATAAACAGGGCATCAGCAATTTGTTTGTTGCTGTATTCCTTAGCGATTAAGCGTACAATTTCTATTTCTCTGTCGGTTAAAACCGAGTTGTTTTGTCGTTGCTCTTGCTCCAATAACTTGAGTGAAACTTCGGGGCTAATGTATTTTCCACCGTGTAGTACAGTACGTATAGCCCGTACAAGTTCTTCGCGACTATTGCTTTTGAGCACGTAACCAAGCACCCCAGTATTTAAAACGTCGCGCAGCAGCTCCGATTCATCGTGCATGCTGAGCACTAAAATTTTCAGGTCGGGCAACTTTTTACGGATGTCGCGAATGAAGCTGGTGTGCTCTACGTCGGGAAGGCTCAAATCTGTTACCAAGATGTCGACCGAGAGGTAAGCAAGCATATTTAAACCCATACGCGCGTCGGTGGCTTCTGCCACCACTTCTAGGTCGGGTTCCGACGACAAAAGTTGCTTGATCCCGTCAAGTAAAATTTTGTGGTCGTCCACAAGCATTACGCGCCATCTTCTGGGAGTGTCCATATATGTAAAACTAGTGGCTTATACGGATAAACCTATAGGTTTTGGCGAATATACTCACCTAAAATAAATACAGGATGAATATTTTACAATCCCTTTCGCTTGCGGAGGCGCAAAAAGAAATCGCGGAGTAGTTGGGATGCGATTGTTTCTTGTATTCCTGGTTTAATTTCTGTTTTTGGATGAAGCATGTGAGGGTGGATACAGCGATAGCCGCGTTTTTCGTCGGAAGCAGCGTAAACTACTCTACCGATTTGACTCCAATACAATGCCCCAGCACACATCGGGCAGGGTTCCAGCGTTACGTAAAGCGTACATTCGGGTAAATATTTGCTGCCCAGCTGATTAGATGCGGCCGTTATGGCCTGCATTTCGGCATGGGCAGTCACATCGGTTAGCGTTTCCGTCAGATTGTGGGCCCGGGCAATAATTTTTCCATTTACGGCAATGACAGCACCAACCGGGATTTCACCCAGATCGAATGCTTTGCGCGCCTCTTTGAGCGCTTCGGCCATAAAGTAATCGTCGGATTGGATAGTAAGCACGATACAAAGGTAAACGACTTGAAGCACCGAACTCAACTTGCTGGAAAAAGTGCGCCAGAAACAAACATGCTAAATTTTTGTATATGTTAAATTATACCCACTTCCCAACCTTTTGCAATTGTGTTGCGTAGTATAGTTCACCAAGCCCTAAGTACATGAAAACGAAGCTCCTTTCGCTAGCCTTACTGCTTTTTCCTGCCTTGTTGTTGGCGCAAACCTATACAGTGCAACTGCAAGGGCAAATAATAGCCAATTCTCCCGCTATTCCTGTATCAAACGTTACCGTCCGGATATATCCGGATAGTAACGCAAACCCCGGCTTTTTACCTTTTACCGTATTGAGTGATAGCATTGGCCGGGTGAACACCAGTGTTAATTTAACTACCGCTGGGTTGCTGAGAATCGACATCATTAACTGCAACGGTCAGCCTAGTCATCCATTTTTGTTTCCGGTGAGCCCAGGCCTGCCCATACTTTCTTTTGCATTTATCAATAACTGTATTCCTGCTACCTCCAATTGTGTGGCTGGCTTCACGGCTATGCCCGACACTTTGTCGCCAATATCGGGGCAGTATACCTTTACAAGTACCAGTACCAATGTGACGCCAACTACCAGTTATTTCTGGGACTTTGGGGATGGCAACTTCGGCTGGGGACCTTTTGTAACCCATACCTATTTAAACTCAGGTATCTACACCGTTTTGCACGTGGTTTTCGATCACAATGGATGTCAAGATTCTGCCATTCAAGTCCTTAATGTGATAAGCTCGGGGCCACCGGCAGGTTGTCATGCCTTTTTTATCCCCACACCGTCAGCAGCGCCAAGCGCTCCGGCCCTGATTAGCTTTAACAATGCGTCAATCGCTAATCCGAGTGCGGTTTTCCAATGGACATTCGGCGATGGTACTGCATCAACGTTAGTTTCGCCGTTTCACACCTATCAAAACAACGGTATTTATGTGGTTACTTTAACCCAAACCGATACCGTATTTAGCTGTACCGACACTTACATAGACACCGTGTATGTTGGACAGCCCGTAGGTATTTGTAGTGTTCGTTTCACTTCAGCTGCCGACACTATTGACCCCAATGTAGTTACGTTTCTTAGTCAACCTATCGTAGCTGGGGGTTTAATTCAATATACTTGGGACTTCGGCAATGGGCTGTTGGTCCATCAAGATAACCCAGTGCTATACCTCCCAAATGGAGTTTATCCAGTTTGTTTGACCATCACTACCAGCAGGGGCTGTACCGCAACATTTTGCGATACTGTAATCGTTAATGGCGGACAAATACCTTGTCAGGCAAGTTTCAACTATCAACCTGCGGCATCAGGTCTACCCTTGACCATTGATTTTTTCAACAGTTCGCCGTGGCAACCAGGTCAGCTTCCTTTTGATTCTGTAATCTGGAATTTCGGAGATGGAAGCCCACTTGTAGTTCAAAACTCTACGCCTACACATACCTATGCTTCACCAGGCAATTACAACGTTTGCATTACCGTGGTGAGCGCACAATGCACCAATACCTTTTGTGCCGTAATCAACGTAAGCAACTCGTCGTTGAGAATTTATAGCATCGACGGAGTGGTATTTGGCGTTCCACCAATTCCAGCGAACACCTTGAATGTAGTCTTGTTTGAGCTTCAAGGTACCACTTGGATACCTGTCGATTCCGTTATTGCGGGAGTGTCAATTCCATTTTATCGCTACGAATTCGACAGTCTTGCAGCCGGTATTTATAGCATAAGAACCGAACTTACCCCAAACTCGCTCAATTACCTGAACTACTTCCCTACCTATTTGGGCAATACAACCAATTGGAATCAGGCTCAAGGCTTGTTTGTTGGGCCGCAGAACCCCGCACCATACACGACCATCGTCATGATACCCAACTTCAACTTGGGTTCGGGAGGGGGATTGATTACCGGCAACGTGATCAATGGTTCGGGCTTGCGTGTATCGAGTCGTTATAACGGTATGCGAGTGCAGTTGTTGAATGAACTGTCAGAGCCGCTCATTACGAGTGTACTTGATGCGCAAGGAAACTTCTCCTTCAATAACCTGCCGTTTGGCAAGTATTTGGTTCATATCGACTGGCCGGGAATGCCTTGTAATCCGTATCTCGTGGAGTTAAGTGCCAACCAGCCGCAGCATAACGGCGTTCAATTCATTATCGGCGCAAGCGGCATCAGCACAAGCGTACGAGAGGAGAGCAGCTTCGAGAACACCGTAGTTTTCCCAAATCCGGTGGTTGACCAGTTGAATTTGACTACCACTGTACGACGTGCTGGCACATATACGGCGATTGTGCGCGATTTGAGTTGCAGAACCGTCATGCTAAAAGAACATCAGCTTGAGTCAGGCGCCCAAGAGCTACAGTGGTCGTTTGAAGCGCTTGCCAAGGGCATGTATCTGTTGGAATTCAAAGGCCCAGATCAGCGCACCGAAACATTTAGAATCATCCGTTAACAAGCGGGAGTTGCCCGTTTGCGTATAGTCTCTTCATAGATCATCCGCCGATGCCGGGAGGTGTCGGCGGTTTTTTTTGCTTATCATCTTCGTATTACAAATGGTGGTATTTGACTTGAATGCTGTAACTACTTTTATCTTTGCGATTCTATACCCAATTACATGTTACGAACACACCACTGCGGCGAATTACGAATTCAACATCTTCATCAAACTACCACCCTTTGCGGTTGGGTAAGTCGTGTACGCGACAAGGGTGGTATGGTGTGGTTAGATCTGCGCGATCGCTACGGCATTACGCAACTTTTGTTTGATGAGGCACGTACTTCGGCCGATTTACTCAAGCAAGTTCGGGAGTTAGGGCGCGAGTTCGTTATTCAAGCAAGCGGACGCGTATTAGAGCGGGTGGCCAAAAACGACAAAATAGCCACTGGCGATATTGAAATTTTGGTTGAAAGCCTTGTGGTTCTTAATCCGGCCAAATTACCTCCTTTTTTGATTGAAGACGAGACAGATGGGGGCGACGATTTGCGGATGAAGTACCGATATCTGGACTTGCGTCGAAATCCGGTGCGTGCAAACCTCGAGCTGCGTCATCGCATGGCCCAAGAGGTTCGGCGCTACCTCGATAGTTTAGGCTTTCTAGAGGTGGAAACACCTGTTTTGATAAAAAGTACCCCAGAAGGAGCGCGCGACTTTGTGGTACCTTCACGGATGAACCAAGGCGAGTTTTACGCGCTTCCACAGAGCCCACAAACGTTCAAACAACTGCTGATGGTGAGCGGCTTTGATCGCTACTTCCAAATCGTGAAGTGTTTTCGTGACGAGGACTTGCGCGCCGACCGACAGCCAGAATTCACACAAATTGACTGTGAAATGGCCTTTATTGAACGAGAAGATATTCTTCAAACCTTTGAAGGGCTCATGCGTGAACTATTCACGAAAGTAAAGGGATACGACATTGGGGAAATAATTCGCATGAGCTACGACGACGCCATGCTGTATTACGGAAACGATAAGCCCGATATTCGCTTCGATATGCGAATCGCCACGCTGAAGGGACACGGCAACGACCTGACCAGTGGCGCTGGATTTGGGGTTTTTGATGGCGCAGAGGCAGTTCTGGCCATAGCGGCTAACGGCTGCTCTACCTACACACGAAAACAACTGGATGAATTAACCGAATGGTTGAAACGGCCACAGCTTGGCATGAAAGGCCTGGTATATGTGCGCGTGGAAGAAGACGGAAGTTTAAAGTCGAGCGTAGATAAGTTTTACAGCGAAGAGGTACTACATTCTTGGGCCGACCGTTGTGGGGCAGTTCCGGGCGATTTGATCTTGGTACTTGCTGGCGACGAAGCATTAACGCGTAAAGCCATGAGCGAGCTTCGTTTGGAAATGGGCAACCGACTGGGCTTGCGCAACAAAGACAATTATAAGGCCTTGTGGGTGCTCGACTTTCCATTACTTGAATGGGATGAAGAAGAAAAAAGATGGAATGCCATGCACCACCCATTCACCTCCCCGAGACCCGAGGACTTGGATAAGCTTGCTACAGACCCAGGAGCCGTTAAGGCCAATGCCTACGATATGGTATTGAACGGTACAGAAGTAGGAGGAGGCTCGATTCGTATTCACGATAGAGCGCTACAGAGTAAAATGTTTGAAGCCCTCGGTTTTACGCCAGAAGAAGCCGAAGCCAAATTTGGCTTTTTACTAAGTGCATTCGAATATGGTGCACCGCCACATGGTGGAATAGCCTTTGGTTTCGACCGGCTTTGTTCTTTGTTTGGCGGCAGCGAAGGTATCCGCGATTTTATAGCCTTCCCTAAAAACAATTCGGGTCGCGACACCATGATAGATGCACCTTCGGCTATCGACCAGAAGCAGCGAAAAGAATTGGGTTTGTAGTTTACGGTTGGATTAACTCCCAGCCATAGCGGACAATCATTAGGCTTACTACAACCAAAAACACCTTACGCACAAAGCTATTTCCTTTGCGTATGGCCAACTTGCTGCCTATCAGGCTGCCCAAAACGTTAAATGCAGCCAGCACTACTGCTGCCTCGAGCAAAAACTGACCGTTTCCGATAAAAACGAAAAGTGCGCCGATGTTGGTTAGCATATTGACCACCTTCGCATACGCGGAAGCGGTTAGGAAGTCTTCACCCAAAAAAACCACAAAGCCCATCACCAGGAAGCTGCCGGTTCCAGGTCCAAAAAAGCCGTCGTAAAATCCAATTCCTAAGCCAAGGAGACCTCCCGCTAACCACCTTTTGGTGGCTGAAATGGGTATTTGGGAAGTAGCTCCTAAATTTTTTCGCATGGCGGTATATACGGCCATTCCGATTAACAGAAACAATACTATTGGCTTCAGGAGCCTGGGGTCGAGCCGACTTAAGGTATTGGCCCCCAGCCATGAACCTAAAAAGGCTAATGCGCCTACAAAGACTACGATTGCCCAATTCAATCGCACTTTTCGTAGGTATTGCCAAGCGGCTACACTGGTTCCGCTAAATCCTGCTATTTTGTTCGTTCCAAAGAGAATGGGTAATGATTCATTCGGGTAAGCTATTAAAACTGCGGGCAGTTGAATCAAGCCTCCACCACCGACCATTGCATCGAGCAGACCAGCAAAAAATGCAGCCAATGCAAGTAAAGCCAAGGTAATGTCTATTTCAGGCACAGCTGAGTGGGCTTGAATTTATTTCGATGATGCCAAAACTAAGCGTCTTTTACCCACCAAGCCGACAACATCAGCACCGGGTGCATGACCACTAATCTTACCCAGGCAAGCCAGAGCGGCAAACAAACCATGGGGCTAAGACAACCCCCAGCTTGAATCATGTATACGTGAACCGGTATGAAGGCGATGAGCATAAGGATTATGCCTTTCGCTGCGAGTGCTCTAAACCGAGGCAAAAACAAGTTTAAACCCAATACAATCTCGGCGATGCCCGCTATTATGTTGAGCTCAAAAGCAAACTCGGCAAGCCAAGGCGGAAACATGACACTATAAAAATTGGGGTTAATGAAGTGGTTGGCCCCCAGTATTGGATAAGCCACAGCTTGGCCATAAAGAACAAGTTTTTTGACGCGACCTATCGTTTGGAGCATAGGATGAGAATTTAGTTAGCCGGGTGAGTTTAGCGGTTATGCCAAATATTTCTGGCAGCTTCTAAGTCTGCTGGAGTATCTATTCCAATGGGTTTTTCTTGGGTTAAAGCCATGCGAATGTTAACACCATGCCATAAAAGCCGCAGTTGTTCTAGTTTTTCGGTGTTTTCAAGAGCACAAACTGGCCAACTTGTAAACTCCAAGAGCACTTCACGCCGGTAACCATATATACCGATATGTTGGAAATGCTGACCTATAATTACTTGCATTGCACCAGCATCGCGAGGAAACGGAATAGGTGCGCGACTAAAATAGAGGGCATCCATTTTTTGATTCACCGCTACTTTCACCACGTTTGGATTCAACAAATCGTCGCCATGAGCTAAAGGACACATTGCCGAGGCCACCTGGACCTTAGGGTCGTTGAAGCAAGAAAGCACTTCGGCAAGGGTAGCGGAGTTGGTGAAAGGCTCATCGCCCTGAACATTCACAACAATATCGTACTCGGGCAGCGTGCGGGCAATTTCTGCAATTCGGTCACTACCACTTTGGTGCGCGGGGCTACTCATGACCACGTCGCAAGCAGACTTTTGAGCCGCTTCAAAAATGCGTTCATGATCGGTAACTACCACCACTTTGTCGAACAAGCCAGTACGGGTTACGGCTTGTGCCGTACGAACAATTAGCGGAAGGCCGCCTAAATCGGCCAACATTTTTTCGGGAAAACGAGTTGAATCGAGACGAGCCGGAAGTAATGCGATTTTTTTCATCCCAGTTTTTTCGAAAATGCTTTGTGGGGAATACCTACCTCTTCGAAAATATCCCCGCTGCTTACATAGCCCAGTTGGTCATAAAATCGAAAAGCGCTCTCGCGGGCGTGCAAACGGATGGATTCAAACAAATGCTCTTTGGCCAATGCCTCGGCATATTCTACCAATAGCTTTCCAATGCCCAAGCCCTGTTTGTCGGGTCTAACAGCTACCTGACGCATTTTTACGGTAAAAGCGTCGATCGGCAAGAGCACCAAGCAACCCACCAACAACTCACCTTCCCAAGCGGTGAGGTGGTAACTGGTATCTTCTTCTTCGAGTTCTTGTTCGGTAAAAAATAGTCCAAGGGGTTCGCGAAGTACAGCTGTACGCAAAGCGATGCTCAGCGCCCATCCGGCACTTTCGTGCAATACGGTTCGGATGTTCACGTTCATACCCAAATGCACTTCACCTCACCGAAGCCCATGGAGATTTCCATGACTACCGATCGTCCGCTGCCTTGTGGCTGATGTTCGAAAATACGATCGCCAAAATTGAGTTCTTGTCCGTCGGGAAAAGCCACCTCCCCAAAAATTGCGTTAGCGCGAATGGTGAGCGGAAGGTCGCGGGGAATGATAATGGTAGTTTCTCCGAACCAGGTGGTTACGCGTAAGAATTTTTCGGTGGTATCTATGCGGTCGAGATAAAGTTTACGCTCACCAAACAAAGTGCTGTAGTGTTCCGATGCGGCACCGCCTCCGGCATAGGACGATGCTTTACCAAAGAGTACGGTTTGTGATCCGTCGTCGGCAATGCCATTTCCAAACGGTATCATACGGCCCCGGAGCAAAATAATCCCCAAGCTTATCATGCCTATAGCCAATAAAAGCCTGAAAACGCTTATTTGGAGATCAAAGAAATTATTTAGGGTAAATAAAACGCCTAAAAGTATGAGAATGAGCGCTGAAGCTTGACGAACAGGCATAGGTTTGGGGTTTTATGCTAATCTACAAAACGCCTTGGTTTTGCCGATGCATTTTGACTAGAATGTATGGTCGGAGCTAAGCCGAGGCCGAGCCCTTCATGTGTAAAGTGCGTGTAGGAAAGGCGAAATCGGACCCGTTTTGCAATACAATGTCATAAATCCGGTAATTAATTTCCTCCCTTACTTTACAAAATTCTGCGTAGTCGTTGGTATGAACTAAATACGTGATGAGGATATTTAACGAGCTTTCGCCGTACTCAAAAAAGCGAACTAACGGTTCGTCGTTGGTATCAGGATGCCGCAATAATTCGTTATGAATGCTGGCAATGATGTTTTTCATCACCTCGGGACGGGTGTCGTAGGTCAAGCCAATAAAAAAGCGAGCTCTGCGGTGTGTGCTTTCAGAAATATTGTTGAGCGGTGCACCAACCAAACTTTTGTTGGGTACAGTTACATAACTTTTGTCCAACGTTCGAATACGCGTACTTCTAAATCCTACTTTTTCAACCGTGCCTTGAATACCGTTAAAGTCGATGGTATCACCAACGGTGAATGGCTTATCGAGAAAGATGGTAAATGACCCCAGCAAATTCGCCAAACTTTCCTGTGCAGCCAACGCGATGGCTAAGCCTCCAATCCCTAAACCACCAATTAAAGCGCTCACATTTACCTTGAAAACAGCACCCAGCGCAAACAGTACCGCAAAAATGGTCAGTAATACTTTGATGGCGTCTTTGGCAAATGGGACCAACTGGTCGTCGAGTTTCGACTCGCTCAAGGCGGCCTTTTCCATCCACAGCTCGCCGATAAAATCAGTAATTTTTATCAGGATACGTGTAAAGCTTAACGTGAGTAAAAGATTTACGACTAGGCTTAAATACATGGCTAGTCGGATCTTTTCTTCAAAAACATCCAGTGTGTTGGGTATGGTGAGTATGGTGAGCGTGAGATAGAGCGTAAGGCTGATAACAAAAAATTGCATTGGCCGCCGCACCAGCTCATTAAAACGTTGACTTTTGGCGGCTGTGCGATTTTTTTGGAAAAGGCGATACAGCAATTTGTTGATGAGAATTGCGCCCCAACGATTGAACAAGATGACCGCTGCTAGCAGAATGCCAACAACTTCGAGTTGTTCGATGGTTTGACCGAGGATGCGGTAATGCTGTATCTCTTCGATATTCATAAGAGTTGTTTTAACGCTATTTCAAAGGCGTCGCGAGTAAGACCTGTAGTGCGTTTGGGCTGCAACGCCATCACCTGTGCAAGTGCACGGCCGATGGTATCCGATACATCGCCAAAAATAGCGGCATCGCTTATCTCAACCTTGTCCTGCATGAGGTAGCCGAATACTCTTGCCATACCGCAGTTGGCAATAAAATCGGGGATCAAGGCCACCTGCTGATCTACCTTACGCGCAATGGGCCCAAAAAATATTTCAGGATCAGCGAAAGGCACATTGGCCCCGCAGCTGATAACTTCTAATCCTCCAGCGATAAGTCGGCTTACCTGATTGTCGGTCACTAAACGCGAAGCCGCTGCAGGTATAAATACGTCGCACGAGAGGTCCCAGATTTTAGCATTTACCTCTTGAAAAGGCAACATGGAATCAGCAACAAGCTTGTTTCCGTCTTTTTGTAGAAATAGTGCGGTAATTTCCTCATGTCCTAAACCTTCTGGACTTATCAAGCCACCGTCACGGTCGATAATTCCCGTGATTAGCGCACCTTGTTGACTAAGGTACCAGGCAGCGGCAGCGCCTACATTGCCCCAGCCTTGGATGATGACTTTTTTGCCCATAAGAGAAACCCCATGATGTTGATAATAATGCCGTACAGCTTCTGCAACACCATAACCAGTAATCATGTCGGCGACCACATATTTTTTACGCAAGTCGGGACTAAACGTACTGTCTTCTACCACCTTACTCACACCGGTGCGAAGCTGCCCAACGCGGCGTATTTTATCGCCTTCTTTGCCGCCATAATGTCCGTTCACAACACCTTCCTGTGGATGCCATAAACCATATAGTTCGGTAATCGGGATTACTTCGTGAATTTCGTCTACGTTTAGGTCGCCTCCAGTGCCGTAATAGTTTTTCAGGAGTGGCATAACAGCTTTGTACCAGCGCTCGAGTACCCCCTTTTTGCGTGGGTCGGCGGGGTCGAAGTTAATACCGCTTTTGGCACCCCCAATGGCGGGTCCACTAACGCTAAACTTTACCTCCATCGTTTTGGCGAGCGACTCAACTTCCCGGCGGTCAAGGCCTTTCCGCATTCTCGTTCCCCCGCCAGCGGCGCCACCGCGCAACGAATTAATCACCACCCAGCCTTCGGCTTCGGTAAGTGCATCTTTCCATTCAAAAACAATTTCGGGGGCTTTGTGCTCAAAGCGGGCGAGCAATTCTTCCATTAGGCAGTTTTTAGTGCTGCCAAAATTAAACTTTTTGTACTTAAGATACGGGATTAAAGCGAGCTCAGTCGCTCGAGTACCTGATCCTCTAGGCTCAGAACTTTGCCCAGTAAAATTTCCATTTCTGCGTTTTCGTGCCGCTGCAAGTCACTCTCGAATCGTTCTAGCTCGTTGAACAAGTGTTTCAGCATGATCCCGCTCCCTGCTGGGGCATGGTAATCGTTCGTTAATGAACGCAATTCAAGGAAGATGTTTGCATCCTCATCGTCGCGGATGAGGTGTCGGCAGGGCGAAGGAAGCCCTAGTCCTTTTTTCACTTCCTCTAGGGTAGTTGCATTTTGGAGAAAATCCTGCATCCGCCTCACATGCCCAAAGAGCTCTTCCTGTTCCTCTAGAATGTGGGCAGTCAGGCTTGCTTTCAGTTGAAGAATGAGCACCGTGATTCGTTCGAGTGTAGCTGAACTCGTGAGCACATCTTGTTGCAATCGCCTACTAATCAACTCCAGGTGAGGCAAACGTCTTTCAACAAAATCTCGATGCTGTTCTTCTAGCAGCTGCAACATGGCCGAAAGGGTAAGGTTGCGGTAAGCAGCGCCGTCGTAGCTTGCAGGGTATAATTCGCGATTTAATGCCAATAAAAGGGGTTCAATGGGAACCTGTGCGGCAAGCGCAGCTTCACCCAAGGCTGCACACGACTCAATATGGTTGTGCAGCAAACCAGCATCGAGCAGCAAGGTCAAGGCCAATGGGCTGGCTTGGAGGATATCACAAAGGTTGGTTTCGCGGGTAATCACGCGTATAGTCTTGAACAAACTATATACCCGAAAACAACTAAATTGTTTTAAAAGCGGGATAAATACAACAAATAGGCATACACTTGAGTATATGGCCTTCGATTTCGTTTAGCCATTTTTTACCAGCAAATAAAAGAAAACCCCAATTGCCCCAAGTAGCCCTATCAATACCATTACAAGAATTTGGATGGCGATGCTTTTTAAGATGACCAACCACGTTTTCTCATTTTTAAAGAAGTCAACCAACACCCAGGTGCTATACAAGTAGTGAAGCCATATTAACCAGTTAGCACTGTTGAACCCCGTTGTTTTGAATATTAGAGACATCACGATGGTTATCCAAATGGGCTGAGCTTGTGCGTAGCTGAAAATGCTGGCGTGTTCAATGATGTTGAGCTTACTTTTCCTGAAAAATAATTTAGCTAAAAGAGCATAGAAGGGTAAAAGGGCGAAGTTGATCAGCCGCAGGTTTTCATTGATGAAACCATTCACCATTTCTTGGACATTTTTCTGTCGCTCAGAAAAGTTCTGGCTTTCATTGATGCTTTCTACGGAACCAGCATAAAAAGCGGCAGAGTCAACACTAAAGATGTCAAAAACCAAAATCATCAGCGACAGCATCAGGAAGAGGTAGCCTCCGGCTCCAATGTATTTCCTTCGGTTTCCCGAAAATAACGTGTGCGCCACCGTACCTGGCTTGCGCCACAAATCAACGAAGGTGCGCATAAAGAGATTGTCGATTCCCAGAAAACGCTCTTGAATGTCGTTGAAAAGCTGACGTAGGCTGAGTCTTTTCACCTCTGCTGGCTGGCCGCATTGAGGACAAAATTTGAAGGCATGTTCGTGCCCACAGTTGATGCATGTTAAGTTACTCATATACTAGTTTTGCGTGGAAAGGAAGATTTAATTCGACATTACTGTGAAAAGATAAATGGAATAAAGCGAAGTGGAAATGAATTGGCGATAGAATGCTTAATTTGGTTGATGGCATTGCGTTGGAAGCTCTTGTTTCTGCTCATCAGCTCGTTATTCGGCTATCTCGAGTGGGGCCAAAACGAGCGCGCATTTTTGATTGAAGCTGAAGTTGCGCTCTTGCAGAATTTTTGGAACACACCCACATCCATCCTCAACCCATTCGCGCTACTGCCTCTACTTGGTCAACTGGGTTTGTTGGTAGCCGTTCTGTTAAATACACCGCCAAGGTGGTTGGTGGTGGCGTCTACTTCCAGTATGCTTCTGCTTTTAGGATTTATGTTTTTGATTGGGCTATTTAGCGCAAATGAAAAGATAGTTTTGTCTACCCTCCCCTTTGTGGGCATGGCTATATTCGTTCTTCGTCACAAGTCGAACTAAACTGCTAGCTCCAATTGCAATTGTTACCTTTGCCGAATGAATCTCTATTTTCAGGAGCTGGGAACCGGCTTTCCACTGGTGATACTTCATGGTATTTTTGGCTCGGGCGACAATTGGCTTACCCTCGGAAGGCAGTTTGCAGCAACACACCGCGTGTTTCTCGTAGACCAGCGCAACCACGGGCGCTCGCCTTGGAGCGACGAGTTTAGCTATCAGCAATTGGCCGACGACCTCCTTGCTTTCTGCGACGCTCATGGTCTAGAACAAATCGACTTGATTGGTCATAGCATGGGTGGTAAAGTGAGTATGTTGTTTGCATTGCAACACCCCAGTCGCGTTCGAAGACTCGTTATCGTAGACATTGCCCCGAAAGAATACCAGCTGAACGAGCACAAACATATCCTGGTAACACTTGCAAACTTCGAACTCGCCAATTACGCAACGCGAACAGAGATTGATCAAGCCTTGGCCACGTCGTTGCCCGAATACAGCACCCGCCAGTTTATTCTCAAAAACATTTACCGCAACGAGGAGCAGCAGTTTGCATGGCGACTGAATGTAAAAGGCTTGCAACAAAATCTACAGGAGATTGGAAAGCCACTAGAAAGCACTAGCCGGTTTTTGTCGCCTGCTTTATTCGTCAATGGAGGAAAATCGAAATACGTACAGCCGGAGGATCACAGCCGCATTCGACTTCTTTTTCCCCTTTCTCGTATAGCCACGGTTCCGCAGGCGGGCCATTGGGTTCATGCAGAGGCCCCAGATGCTTTATATGCGCTGGTTAGTGATTATTTAGCCACAGGAAAATGAAAAAACAACGCTACAAAAACGAAGCGCACGAGAACATAACCATTGTAGATACTGCCAGCGATGGATTTGGCATTGCTCGTATCCAAGAAAAAGTAATTTTTGTTGAACAGGCCATACCCGGGGATGTGGTTGATTTGGTCATTTATCAGGAGAAGAAAAAATTTGCTCAAGCACGTATTAGTCGAATTGTAACCCCGTCGCCGTATCGAATTACGCCCGCTTGTGAGCATTTTGGCTTATGCGGCGGATGTAAATGGCAACAGATGAGTTATGAGGGCCAGTTGGTGTTCAAGGAAAAGCAAGTATATGATGCGCTTACGCGAATTGGCCACCTCGAATTACCCGAACGAGCCCCAATAGTTGCTGCACCAAAAACCTTCGCCTTTAGAAACAAACTGGAATTTACGTTTACGCACAACCGCTGGCTGACTGCCGAAGAGCTTGCCGATCCGGCTGTCGAAAAGCCGCTTCCAGGCTTGGGGTTTCATCTTCCCGGACGATTCGACCGCATTCTGCAGGTGAATCGTTGTCATTTGATGGACGACCGCATGAACGAAATCCGAAACACGTTGTATGCTTTGGTGCGCGACGAAAAAATACCATGCTACGATATTCGCGGCCATCAAGGCTTTTTGCGTACCTTAACCCTGCGGTCTACCAGTCTCGACCAATGGATGGTTTTGGTGCAGTTTGGCTATCGCGATGAAGGGCTCATTGAACGTGTAATGAGTCGACTACAAATAAGTTTTCCCTGGCTTACCAGCTTACTTTATGTAATCAACGAAAAGCTCAACGAAACCCTAGAGGGACAAGAAATTTTAGTTTGGAGTGGCGAGGAACAGCTCGTCGAACGATTTGAGCAAGTAGAATACTTGATTTCGGCCAAGTCGTTTTTTCAAACCAACAGCGAACAGGCGCTTCGACTGTATGCGCTCACACGCGATATGGCCGGATTAACGGGTCAGGAAACCGTATACGATTTATATACAGGCACGGGTAGTATAGCCTTATTTGTTGCTGCCCAAGCGGCCAAGGTAGTGGGTGTGGAGTATGTACCCGACGCGGTAGAAGACGCCAAGAAGAATGCCCTGCGTAATGGCATCACCAACTGTGATTTTTTTGCGGGCGATATGAAGGACCTGCTTAATGACGCGTTTTTGGAGCAGCATGGTAAGCCCGACGTAATTATCACCGACCCTCCAAGAGCAGGCATGCACCCCGACGTAGTGGCCATGTTGTGCCGAATAGCAGCTCCGCGTATCGTGTATGTGAGCTGTAACCCCGCTACTCAGGCTCGCGACCTTGATTTGATGCGCGAACAATATCGCTTAGTGAAGTACTGTCCGGTCGACATGTTCCCGCAAACTGCACATGTAGAGAACATCGCGCTATTGGAGTATATTGGGTCAAGCCGTTAAATTTTAAGTAGATAGCGTTTGATAACGTTGATTTAACGCACAATTTGCGGCGATTTAAACGGCTACTCCACAAATTTCATGTATATTCGGCTTAACCTATGGGTTTATGGAGGCGTATATACATCAACGAAGTGGCTGGCCGAATTTTAAATTTGATGCGCGTCTTCTGCTTGAACTTATCGGTAGCATCCAACACGAGCGTGGCCGATATTTAGGTCAGCTGGCCATGATGCCTGATAACCTCCGAAAAGAAATCGCATTAGATGCGGCTTTACGAGAAATTACGACGAGCTTGGCGATTGAAGGTGAAGAATTGCCCTCCGAACAGCTTCGTAAGGAACTTGCACCCCGCCTTATGGTTGAAACGGGTGGACATAAACTGCAAAAAGGACGCGTACAGAGTATTGTTGCCTTGTATGGCGATTCCTTAAAACTGAGAGGAGAAGTAAACGCAAAAAGTTTGCTGCAGTGGCAGAGCATGTTGTATCCCGATGGGATGTTGGGCCGATATAAGGTGCTTACTGGTAGCTGGCGAAACGATGCCGACGGACCACTACAAATCGTATCGGGAGGATTGGGTTACGAACGACTTCATTTTATTGCGCCAGCAGCACATCGACTAGAAAAGGAAATGAAGCAGTTTGCACAATGGCTTTCTGCTCCTTTTCACTCCGATGCGCTGATCAAAGTTGCCTTGGCACATCTATACTTTTTAACAATCCATCCTTTTGAAGACGGAAATGGTCCAATTGCTCGGCTGTTGAGTTGTAGTTTGTTGGCTAAGGTCGACCGAGAAACGACCTTGTTTTATGCGCCATCGGAAAGTTTATGGCACGATAAAGCGGGTTATTTTTCGGCCTTAGAACAAGCCCAGAAAGGCGAAATGGATGTTACGGAGTGGATAGTTTGGTACCTCAAAAATGTGCAGCGGTGTTATACCGGGGCTAACGATGCACTTAAAAACAGCTTTAGAGCCTATCGTTTTTGGCAGGAGCATACCGAAACGGCATTTAACGAACGTCAACGTAAAATGCTGAATCAACTACTAGCTGGCACTTTAGACAGGATTTCGAATGCCGCTTATGCCAAAACTTTCGGCTGTTCGGCCGACTCTGCCTTGCGCGATATGACCGAATTGGTACAATTGGGAATTTTACAGCGATTACCAGGAGGGGGACGCAGTACTGCTTATCAGCTCAAGATGACGTAACTTTACCTCATGGAGTCTACTAACCCTTTGTTTGAATCATTACGCAACGATTTGAGGTATTATGCCGATTATTTGCACGGCATGGCAAGAGAAATAGTCGATAGTGGTACATCGAAGTACCCGGTATTTGTAGCGCATCAAGAAAAAACCATCGGACTTGGAAAGCCGATCATGAACCACGATCAATTAGAAACCAACTGGAGCATTAATGTAAGTTTGCTCGAGGAATTTGTGAAGCGAGGCGTAGTTCAGATGGACAGAATTTCGGCCTTCAAAGAAAGCTGGAAAGATCCGGAAGAGTATATGTGTGTATTTGTATTGGCAGGAGAATCCAGTTCTTTTGTCTTTTTACCGTATGCTGAGCCAGAAAACGAAGTCGCCGAAGAAGATTAAGTAAGCTATAGCTCCTCTATATGGAAAACCTCGTGCGTAATCCTATACTCTTTCGATTATTTCTCTTGCAGAAATTGCCGCTTGCCTTTTTAGCGGGCTTGCGGGTAAAACGCTACGACGAACAGGCCTGTGAGGTTAGTCTTCGTTACAGCTACCTGACCAAAAACCCCTTCAAAAGCATCTATTTTGCCGCGTTGGCCATGGCCGCAGAAATGAGCACGGGCTTGCCAGCGCTCTTGCTGATTCGTAAATCGAATGTGGCTGTATCGATGTTGGTCACACAACTTACTGCACGTTACAGTAAAAAAGCGCGCGGAAGAATTTTTTTCCGCTTCGAGGACATTACAGCCATGGATGCCCGCATTCAAAAAACCGCTCAAACAGGAGAAGGCGTTTCGTTTACTGCAATAAGTCGCGGATTTGATGAGCAAGGAGATGAGGTGGCCGTATTTGAAATCGAGTGGTCGTTCAAACGATATAGCCGTTAAAGAAGATTGGTGATTTTTTTTTCAAGTACTAAATCCAAGTACTAGCGATACTTCGTAAGTGTGTCAAATTCACTTAAAAAAAGTATCCATGAACAAAATCAAGAACACAATTCGTATTGCGGCATTCGCGGCAGTTTTATTTGCAGGCGCTACACAAGCACAAACCGTCATGGTAGGTGGCGAGGCCATGTTCCCAAAGAAGAACATCGTTGAAAACGCCGTTAACTCAAAAGACCATACTACCTTGGTGGCGGCCGTAAAGGCAGCAGGCTTGGTAGAAACCCTTCAAGGTAAAGGCCCTTTTACGGTTTTTGCCCCGGTAAACGATGCGTTCGAAAATCTTCCGGCTGGTACCGTAGAAACCCTACTGAAGGCCGAAAACAAAGGGCAGTTAACCGCGGTGCTAACTTATCATGTCGTAGCTGGTAAATACGATTTTGATGCACTCATGAAGGCTATTATGGCGGGCAAAGGCAAGGCTGTACTCAAAACCGTACAAGGTGGCGAACTTACCTTTATGATGAACGGCAAACACAACATTCAGGTAAAAGACAGCCAAGGAAATATTGCCAATATTGCTACCTACGATGTATATCAATCGAATGGGGTAATACAGGTTATCGACAAGGTGCTGTTGCCATAAGCGGCAGGTAGCAGTAGCGTAGGTAGGCTGTCCGTTCGCGACAGCCTGCTGCGTTACTAAATTCTTGCAACCATTTTAAATTTATAACGTTATTCCCATGATGCGTCTCATTCTGCTTTTCTCCATTCTTTTTGCTGTGGCATGCGAAGCTCAGCCCACAAAAAGTATCAAATCAAAAACCACAACCACTTCAACCATTGCAACTATGGTAAACGACACCATCGACCCCAAAACACTCACCAATGAAGATTGGAAAAAACGACTTTCGCCGGAAGAATTTAGGGTGCTACGTGAACATGGAACGGAGCGGCCTTATACAGGCGAATACGACCAACATTGGGAAGCGGGAACCTACGTTTGCAAGGGTTGCGGAACCGAGCTTTTTACAAGCGACACCAAGTTTGATGCAGGTTGCGGCTGGCCAAGTTTTTACCAAGGCATAGACAAAACGAAAATTAAAGAAGTACTCGATCGTTCGTATGGCATGATTCGTACAGAAGTTCGTTGTGCTAAATGCGATGGGCATCTTGGACACGTTTTCGACGATGGCCCTAATCCAACAGGATTGCGGTATTGTATCAACTCGGTAAGCCTAGGGTTCAAGAAAAAATAGTAAGCGAATGCTGATATGTGGAAAGGGCCAAAAGGTCCCTTTTACATTTTTTAGCAAAACCTATTGGTTTACAATGGGTTAAGTTATAAAATCTCAACATGAAAACGTTACTAGCATTGGCTTTTGTGCTCGCCTTTAGTTCCATCTCGTACGGTCAAGATGTACCATTTTCTTTGATGAATAAAGGGTTGAAGTCAATACCCCTACACATCCCAGAAGTTATGAATCCAAATTTGTCGCCATACTCTCGAAGCGGGGTAACTCTCCCCGTAGGCAAGAAAGTTTACTGGTACCCTAAAAGAGGGAAAAAGGCCGAATTATTCACGGTTAGTTCCGAAATGCGCAATCAGCATCTGTCGGTCGACAGCATAATTGCCATCCGTAAAGCGGAGTTGAAGTCGGAAGCCGAAGAACAATAAGGCACAACTCAGTCACGGGGTTAATTCAATAAGCCGTGTTCGGTGGCAAATTTTACAAGCCCCGCGGTATTTTTAACTTCAAGTTTCCGCAATAGATTTTTACGGTGTGTCATCACCGTATGTTCCGATATAAATAGCTGATCGGCAATTTCACGGGTGGTCAGCTCATCGGCAATACACCTGATTATGTCGACCTCTCGTTTGGTGAGAGCGTATTTGCGAAGAAACTCATCTGTGAAAAATTGGCTGGTGGTTTGGGCCGTAGGTTTATCTTCAAAATAAACGGTTTGACCAGCCATGATTAAACGAATAGCATTGGATAATACCTCACTACTTGTGTTCTTGAGCAGGTAGCCATGTGCTCCGAGTCGTTGCACTTCTTTTTTAAATTCGTTTTGCTCGTAATTGCTCAATACTAATACGCGAAGCTGAGGGTAATGGGTTCTTAAATCGTGTAAAGTATCCAACCCATTGAGCTCTGGCATATTCAAGTCGAGGGTTACCAGCTCAGAGGGCGTGGTTGCGAGTAGGGTCAATAACTCTTTTCCCGTGGTGGCCGTCCCCATAAGTTCAATTCCCGGTTGTTGTTTCAAAAGACTACTTAAGCCTTCCAAAAAAAGCACGTGGTCGTCGGCAAGAATAACGCGAATGGCCATTACTAAAATTAACTATTCAGGTTGTGATTTGGTTTGGGAATTTCAAGCGTAATACGAGCACCGTGACCGGGTCGGGAATCCACCGTTAATTTGCCCTTGAGTAAGTGCATCCGCGACTCAATAGTTCTTAGGCCTAAGCCGTCAGCACTGTTGTCGGCAGGTTCAAATCCACGACCGTTGTCTTCTACCATCAGCACCAGCTCGTCGTCGTGCTCCACAATTTCGATCAACACATTACGCGCTTCGGCATGTTTCAAAACGTTATTGCACAGCTCCAAAAGGATGCGGTAACAACTTAATTCCAATTGTTCGTTGAGAGCCGTATCCAGCCCAGTAATCAAAAGCTCGAAATGCACTTTACCCGACTTGTTTAATTGATCAGTATATACTTCGAGTGCTTTTTTCAATCCAAATTTTCCGATGGCAGTAGGCATGAGTACATGGCTCAGGTTGCGTACATCGGTCGATACCTGATCGAGCATTTCTACAGCTTGCCGGAGCGAACCATGTGCTTTTTTGCTGGCACTACCCGATTCGGTATCGATACGTTCGAGTTGTAAGCGTAAGGCGGAGAGCATGGAGCCCACATCGTCGTGTAAACTTTCGGCGATTCGTTTTCTTTCGCCTTCTTGGCCTTTGACTAGGGCTTCAACTACTTCGGCTTGCTTCCGTAACTCAGCCTCTTCCAACTCTAAAAGTCGAATTTGACGTTCCTTTTCGGCCAACACCTCCAATTGCCGCTTTCGTGCCCGGTACCAAAAGGTAAAGGTGCCAAGTACAACGAGTACGGAGGTAAGGCCAAGTAAAAACAGATAGAATCTGAATTCATTTTGGCGCATTTCTGCGGCTTTACGCCTGTTTTCGGCATTTAAAATGGCCAGCTCAAGTTCTCGTTCTACGAGTAAAACAGAATCTTGAAAAGTAATGGCCGCTTGTGATTTCTGACGCACTTTGGGAGAAGCGATGTTCTTCTTGGCCTGATCCTGAGCGTATGCCTCCTCGGTTGTAGGGGCAATGGCTTTTATTTTTTTTCCTGATTTTCGAGCAAGATGTCGCTTCCAGGCATCTCGATATCGTTCGGGCCAGCCGTTGCCAAACTTTTTGGCCTGTTTTTCAAGGATCGCATATTCCGTTTCTGCGGCTTTGTACACCCCCTTTTCGCTGAAGTATTCGGCTACAAAAAGTCGGTCGGCCAGGGTATTGCCGCTTAGGTCATCGTTGCGTGATAGTCCGCGTTGCATGAGGTCGATACCGCGGCCTTTTTCGCCTAATTCATACAACAATCGCCCCTTAGTGACTTGTACGACCATTGTTGCATTACTTCTTCTTCCTGCAATTAATTCTTGTGCTTCATTGATGTAGCCTAACCCCTCTTGAGGTTTGTTTAAATTTAGGTGAATACGTGCAAGGCGTACGAAAAGGGCAACCCGCTGCTGTATCGGTATACTTTCGGGCCCCATTTCAAGTGCTTTTTTGAGGTGAGGAATTGCGCGGGCATGCTCGCCCTGTCGTTCGAGCATGGCAGCTATATCAAGCAATATGTTGGTTTGTAGGATTTGGTTTCCTAATCCAACAGCTTTTTGCAAAGCGTCATTATGTGCCCGAACAGCTTTGTCGTATTCGCCTAATTGTTGGAGTGCTCGTGCTTGTAAGATTAATCCTTGAATTTCAACAGGTGTTGCTGATGCTTTTGCAGCAATACTTTGTACTACTTCGCCTAGCTCTAAGGCTTTCTCGTAATCTTTGTTGAAGTACACGGCATTACCATAGCTCGAAAGGGCCGATGCCAACTCCAATTTGGTGGCTGTTTTTCGAAATTCTGGTAAAATCTCCTCGTATAATTCAACGGCTTTGGCATATTGCATCTCCCGCACCATCGCTTGAGCAATACGAATTTGAAGTCTCATGGGTTCTTTTTCTCCTGCAGATGCTGCCAATGGCAAAGCCTGTTTCAAATAGGTCAGGCTTTTGGGGCTATCGCGGAATAAAGTCGCCAACCGGGTGAGGAGATAGTATTGGTCGGCTATTTTTTTGGCTTCCTTGGCCCTGGCTAAAGCGTCGAGATAAAGTTTTTCGGCTCTCTTTTGGTCGTTTTTGAAGAATTCAACAGCCCTTTCGGTTGCCTGCAAACGTTTTTCGTAGCTGCTTTCCGGATTCGCAAGTGTGGCCAGCGCGTCTTCGATGTAGGTCGAACCTTCGGGCTGTTGCGCGCCAACGGGGCCCGAAAGCCCCGCCAGCACAAACATAAAAACGAGCGTAATCCGGAACATCCTGGCTTAGTGAGCTGCCGATGCGTCGCTTAATTCGGCTTTGATATAGGCTACAGTTGCCATAATTTCTTCCTCCGATAAAATTTTACCAAAAGCAGGCATGGCATTTTTCCCGTAGGTAATACGCTCTAACATCTGATTTTTGTCGAGCATGCTGGCGGTTAGATCTTTAGCACCTGCTATGCCTAGTTTTCCGTCGTTACCGTGGCAGCGCATACAGTAGTTGATGTAAACAGCCTTGCCATGCGCCGTAATTGCATAGTTTTCGTCGGTAGGATTCCAGCTCGAGGCATCGTAGGTCACTCCTTCCTGGGCGAGCGCTTGGTAAAAGTCGGCCTTGTTCATCCGTGCACTTTTGGTTTCGGCAACGCCATAGCTATACACAAGCAAAACGAAGCTGAGTAAGGCAAGCACTTTGTTTTTGCGCTTGAAACCAAGTACGGCCAAGGGAATAGATACAGCCACGGCAGCAACTTTTACCCAAAACCACATGCCGGCACTTATGCTTGGCGCTTGTGTAGCTAGATAGATACCCGTCAACAAAAAGAGTGTAGAAACCACCATTTCGGCGATTCTGGTCTTTTTGGTGAAACGGTCGAGAAGCTCGTTTTTGCCGAGGAGCAAAAGGCTAGTTTTTATCAAGTACAAGATGAGAAAAAGAGCAACCACCAAGGTGTGGGTGTGCAGCATGCCAGTGTACATATCGAAGTGAATTTAGGTGTGTGTAAAGTTCATGAATTCCACTATACCCTCGGCAGTTGCCGAAGGATTTTCATAGCTCAACATATGTCCAGCACGGGCAATCCTTCGGAAATACGTTTGTGGTGCCAACGTTGCCATTTCAAATTGCAAAGCAACTGGAATTAGCGGGTCGTCGGCACCCAGCAGTAAGCCAAACGGCTTGTCCCAGCTAGCCAGCCATGTGCTGTGGTCGGAGCGCTCGCGCATGGCTGCAAGCTGCATCTGATGAGCACCCGGCAAAAATTCAGCATTTAAGGCGCGTAACGCTTCGATGGCAGCGGTTTGTGACGGTAAATTTTGAGGGGCAAAAAGGCTGGGTAAAAAAGCAGTCAGAAAATGACTACTTCCTTTTTCGTTGATCAGCGATATGGTTCGATTGCGCTGATTGCGCTTTTCGTCGTTATCGGCATACGGATGTGATGCACACAGGCATAGGGCTGTTACGCGTTGCGGATATTGCCGGGCCATGCTTAAAGCAACATATCCGCCCATGCTGTGTCCGATAACGGTTGCCTCTTGTATTGCTGCTGTATCGAGCCAATGTACAACTACCTCGGCCATTTCGTCGATAGTCATGTTGGGATGAAAAGCACTCGCGCCCGAACCAGGCAAATCGGGCAGGACAAGTTTAAACTGATTGCCTAAATGCGGGAGAACACCTTGCCAAATGCGATGATCTTCGGTAAAACCGTGGAGCAATATCAAGGGTTTTTGGCCTTCTAAAAGCAGTGCTTGCTGCGACAGATTTTTAAAGCTGGTTTTTTTAAGCATTTTTGTTAGCCCGCCATGGGTTTGTTTCAATAAACATACGATGATTAACCGAATCGCGCTCTTGCTTTTAATGCTGTTTGTAAGTCCCTTTTGTACACTTGCACAACCCCACTTCCCGGTAAATGGCGTCCGCGACGAGCGGCCGGGCACTTGGATGTTAACCAACGCAACGGTTGTCACTGCTCCGGGTGTACAACTCGAAGGTGCCTCGGTACAAATACGTGATGGAAAAATTGAAGCCGTTGGCAAGGGCTTGAAAGCGCCCAAAGGGTACCGCATCCTCGATTTACAAGGGAAGTACATTTATGCTGCCGCGATAGAACTCAACAGCAGCTACGGACTTCCGAAAAAGGGGAGCTCACGGCGGAACGATGGCCCACAACTTTCGCCTGCGCGCGATGGAGCTTATGGTGCCAACGACGCCATTAAAGCAGACCAACGCCCAGAAGCAGTCTTCCAACCCGACGAAAAGGCAGCTGCTTCGTTGCGAAAAGCGGGTTTCGGCGCTGTGGTAACGCACATTTCCGACGGCATTGCGCGCGGAACGGGGGTATTGGTCGCTGCCGGTGAAGGCTCCCCCAATGAACTATTGCTACGGGCATCACTCACAGCCCACTACAGCTTCAACAAGGGTAGCTCCACTCAAGATTATCCGTCTTCGCTCATGGGCAGCATCGCCCTATTGCGCCAAACCTATCTCGATGCGCGCTGGTATCAAGCCAACAAAGGCAAGCTGGGGCTGACCGACCTTGCCCTCGACGGCTGGTTGAGTGCGCAATCGCTTCCGCAGTTTTTTGAAGCTCCCAATAAGTACGACCTCTTGCGTGCCGATAAAATTGGAGATGAGTTTGGGGTTCAATACATTTTCAGAGCTAATGGCGAGGAATACCAATACCTCGATGCGGTAAAAGCAACCAAAGCCAGTTTGGTGGTTCCGGTGAATTTTCCTGGGGCGTTGGCGGTTGAAGACCCTTTAGATGCACGCAACGTATCGCTAAGCCAAATGAAACATTGGGAGCTTGCTCCAGGCAACCTTGCCGCCCTCGAAAAGGCAGGGGTACCCTTCGCCATCACCCAAACGGGTGTTGAAAGTGCATCCGATTTTTGGTCAAATCTCCGACTAGCCATTGAATACGGTTTGAGTGAGAAAACAGCCTTGGCGGCGCTCACCACGGTGCCAGCTCAGCTAAGCAAAAGCAGCGACCTCCTCGGTACCGTTGAAGTAGGTAAACTAGCCAACCTCCTAATCACCAGCGGGCCGCTGTTTGCCAAGGAAACGGAAATCTATGACAACTGGGTGAAAGGGGTACGTTATGTGGTGAATGAAATGCCCGAAGGACGCGATATTCGCGGCAATTTCACCGTGGAACTTGCTGGAGAGACGTACAAAATAAACATCAAAGGAAAAGCTGCCCGACCCGAAGGAGAGTTGCAGGTAGACGATAGCACCAAAGCGAAACTCAATCTAGACCAAGCCAATGGTTTTTGGAATATCTGGTTCGAGAGCAAAGGGAAATTAGAAAAGGGCATCTATCGTTTTACACTCTACAGCAAAGACCAAGATCTGGAAGGCCGGATGAGCAGCCCGAACGGGCAAGAAACGGCTACCCGGTGGGTGTATCAGCAAGCCATCAAGGTGGAAGAAAAGAAGGAAAAGGAACTTAAACCCACAGTTGTAGGTAAAGGATACGCTCCTTTTTCCGATTTAGGTTTTGATAGCGCTCCGGTGCGTGAAACGGTTATTTTTAGAAATGCAACGGTTTGGACGAGCGAAAAGGAAGGCATACTTACCGAAACCGACCTTGTGGTGAAAGACGGAAAAATTGTAGCCGTCGGCAAAAAATTAAATGCAGCAACCTACGGTAAAAATGTCCGTGAAGTTGACGCTACAGGCAAACACTTAACGGCAGGCATAATCGACGAACACTCGCACATTGCGATTAGCAGGGGCGTAAATGAAGGCACAAATAGCATTACAGCTGAGGTGCGCATAGGCGATGTACTTAACCCCGACGATGTAAACATCTACCGACAGTTGGCGGGCGGGGTTACCAGCTCCCATCTGTTGCATGGTTCGGCCAACCCCATCGGCGGACAAACCCAGCTTATCAAGTTGCGGTGGGGAGTTAACGACCCCGAGAAGCTGAAGTTTGATGGCGCTCCTGGCTTTATCAAGTTTGCCTTGGGCGAAAACGTTAAGCAGAGTAATTGGGGCGACCGACAAACCATCCGTTTTCCGCAAACCCGCATGGGTGTTGAGCAAGTGATGATGGACGGATTTGAACAAGCACGACGCTACGAAGCGGCTCTTAAGCTCAACCCAGCAGCCACCCGACGCGATCTGACGCTAGAAACCTTGAACGAAATCCGCAATGGACAGCGTCATATCACGTGTCATAGTTATGTTCAAAGCGAAATAAACATGCTCATGAAGGTGGCCGATTCGGTTGGCTTTAAGGTGAACACCTTTACCCACATTTTAGAGGGGTACAAAGTGGCCGACAAAATGAAAGCCCACGGCGCCAATGCTTCTACTTTTGCCGACTGGTGGGCGTACAAAATGGAAGTAAACGACGCCATTCCACACAATGCCGGACTCATGCATCACGTAGGATTAAATGTTGCCATCAACTCCGACGATGCCGAAATGGCCAGGCGCTTGAACCAGGAAGCAGCCAAAGCAGTCATGTATACAGGCATAAGCGAAGAGGAGGCTTGGAAGATGGTTACCTTGAACGCTGCCAAAATGCTTCGCGTTGATAGTCGTGTTGGAAGCATCAAGGTAGGCAAAGATGCCGACCTAGTGTTATGGACTAATAATCCGCTTTCTGTTTCGAGCAAACCAGTGTACACCGTGGTTGACGGGATCATATACTTTGATGCCGAAAAAGACGAACAGCGGCGCAAGCAGCTGGAAGTTGAACGTCAACGACTCATCGAAAAGATGGTTTTGGCGCGTAAGAATGGGTCGAAAACGGCAAAACCAAAATTAATGGTGGAGAGCTTCTGGCATTGTGATACCTTCGGTGAATTTGCCGATGAACATGTTCATCACTGATAAACAAAAGAGGCCAGTTTTGCTGGCCTCTTCTTTTATAAGTTGTCGTAACGAAAAATGGGTTCAAGATCGTCTATTTCGTGCATCATAACATTCAAGTCGTGCACCCGACCGTTATCAAGGCCGTATACCCAACCATGAATTTTTAGCGAACGATTGAGCCAAGCTTTTTGAACAATACTGGTTTTGGCCAAATTGCGTACTTGCTCAACTACGTTTAATTCTACCAAACGATTTGCACGAGCGCGCATATCTTCAATTTTCTCGAGCTCGGCGTGGTGTTTTTCGTACACTTCTTTGATGTTTCTGAGCCATTTGTTCACCAGACCGGTATCGCTGTTGCCCATTGCTGCAAATACGCCTCCGCAGTTGTAGTGACCACATACAATTATGTGTTTTACGTGTAGCACATCTACAGCGTATTGCAATACCGATAAAAAATTCAGGTCGGTATGCACAACCATATTGGCAATATTCCGGTGAACGAAAATCTCGCCAGGGTCGGTACCCGTAATTTCGTTGGCAGGTACGCGACTGTCGGAACAACCCACCCACAAAAATTCGGGCTTTTGCTGGTTTGCAAGTCGTTTGAAATAATCAGGATCCATATCGAGGCGTTCTGCTGCCCAACGGGCATTGTTTTCGAGTAAACGTAAATAACTTTTTTCCATGGTTAGTGATGATTGCTGGCTTCGGTGAGCTCGATGTGGTAAAGCGTAATGGGCTGATTCCTGCCTTTACATTGGAGATAATAATTGGTAATGACTTCGCGTATGTCGTAATCGATGTGTTTGGTTTTGCGTCCGTCTATTTCAACTTCACTATCGTGCGGAATGGCTTCTAACATAGTCAGCAAGCTCCCTTTGTTCAGAAACGACACTGCTGGCGAAAGCGTAATGACATAGCGATAACAGGTGTCGGCAAATTCTTTTTTGATTTGATATTGATGCTGGAAATTGTTTTGAAGTATAAAATAGAGAGAAACAACCAACCCAAGCCCTATTCCGACCAGTAGATCGGTAAATACAACGGCAATCACAGTAGCTAAAAATGGTAAAAACTGGTTGAGGCCTGCCCGATAGGTGCTTTTGAAGAGACTGGGGCTTGCCAGCTTATAACCCACCATCAATAGTATGGCAGCAAGTGCAGCAAGTGGAATTCGGTTGAGCAGATTGGGAATGAGCAGCACAAGAATGAGTAAATAAACCCCATGCAAGAATGACGACCATTTGGTTTTTGCCCCTGCCTGAATGTTTACGCTACTGCGCACGATGACCGAAGTAATAGGTAATCCGCCGATGAGCCCGCTTATTATATTGCCAATACCTTGCGCTTTAAGCTCACGGTTAGGAGGTGTTAGTCTTTTCCAAGGGTCGAGTTTATCGGCGGCTTCTGTACTCAAAAGCGTTTCGATGCTCGCAACGAGACCAATGGCGAATGCTGCCTGCCAAACTTTTGGGTCTACGATTTGACTAAAATCGGGATGCGTTAGCAGTAAAGGATCCTGACCAGAGAGAAAAGCCGGGAGATTTACTTTGTGATCGGCACTCAATGCCCAAGCAGGTAGAGCAACTTGAAACAAACTATCCAAACCGATGCTGATAAGTACGACGACGACTCCAGCGGGTAGATTTTGGGCGAGTTTTGAGTTTTTCATCCTAGGAAGATCCCAGAGAAGAAGCAGGGCCAAACTAATCGTGCTAACCACGATTGCACCGGGGCTGAATCTCGAAAAGGCTAGCGCCAACTCCGAGAATGTGTTTTGAGTACCCGCATCTACAAAATCTTCGTCGCCCATGGCAATTAGGTCGTAGCCAACAGCATGGGGAAGTTGTTTAAAAAACAACATCAACCCAATTCCGGCCAGCATGCCTTTGATCACAGCCGACGGGAAGTAGAAAGCGATTAAACCTGCTTTGACAAAACCCAAGACTAGCTGAACTACGCCAGCTAAGAGTACAGCAAGTAAGAAGGACTCGAAACCGCCCAGAGACTGTTGGGCATCGAGTACGATTACAGTTAAGCCAGCAGCAGGGCCACTCACCGAAAGTTGCGAGCCGCTCAATGGGGCGACGATGAGTGCACCCACTAAGCCCGCCAAAATACCCGATAGCATGGGAACCCCGGAGGCAAGTGCAATACCCAAACATAAGGGTAAAGCCACCAAAAATACGGTGATTGCTGCTTTAGGATCACGCCGCCAATCAGGCGCTTCGTGAAGCAAATTTTTGAACATAAAAAATTAGAATTAACGTGAATTCCCAGATGGGAGCAATTGGTATTCGGAGCTTAACAGGCGCGCTCCGGGGGCTGAAAACACGATTCTAATAGTCTATAAATGGTGCTAAGGAAATGGCTACTTCCATGAAATTCCGATTCTACTAAATCGAAAGCACTTTTTGTTTCACTGGTGTTGCAGTCGGCATCTTCGAACTGCGAATAATTACCTCCCTGGCTTTGACCTCCTTCATTACATTCTTCGGCTGGCAGGGAGCTTGACAAACTCAGCTCGTCGCTGAGGTGGATGGGTTTAGATGTTGGTGCCGGTGGCTGTACCGCCAAACATAAAAATGTTGGGAGCAGTAAAAAAACGCAAAGACGGACCAAGGCAGACATACGTTTGGAAGATACGCTTTTTATGTAATTCCACTTTGATTCATCGTTAATTCAATGATTTAGTTCAACTGAACCAACAAAAAAAGCCGCCCTCTCGGACGGCTTGGTGCCGAAGGTGGGACTCGAACCCACATGTCTGTTCGACACACGCCCCTGAAACGTGCGTGTCTACCAATTTCACCACTTCGGCGGCGAAAGCGTGTGCGAAAATAGCGAAAAAACCGAAATCGGTCGATTCACACATAAAAAAAGGCAGGGACATGCCCTGCCTTCTACGCCTATGGATGAACCCAATAAATTTGGTTCAAAAAAAGAAACAAGGGCAATCCAATTTGGTTTTTAGTTCGTACATATTTTTCAACCATCGATAAACCTTCCTAGTTTTAGGGCATATGTCACCCAAAAAAAGTTTAGTCAG
This sequence comes from Chitinophaga pinensis, assembly GCA_943369355.1. Lineage (GTDB taxonomy): Bacteria > Bacteroidota > Bacteroidia > UBA7662 > UBA7662 > UBA7662. Next base: position 354,721 of record CALRMX020000002.1, read on the forward strand.
CGAGGCCGATCTGGTAGCGGGACTGCGGATTCGCTCAGAGTCGACCATGGCTGCTTTGTACGACCAGTACTCGGCAGCCTTGTACGGCGTTTTGTTCAGAATGGTCAACGACGAAGCCATTGCTAGCGACCTCATGCAGGACGCATTTGTAAAAATCTGGAAGTCGGGCGAAGGCTACGATCGCAGCAAAGGAACCTTGTTTACCTGGATGCTCAACATCGCTAGAAATACCGGAATAGATTATTTACGATCGAAACAACATAAAGCCGCAATCCAAACCGACGAACTTGACGTAAGTGTGTCGGTAGCAGATTGGAGTACTGCAGACAAGTCAGATTATATCGGCCTAAAAGAAGCGGTAGGAAAATTGAAACCGGATCAGCAGACCGTTCTCGACCTGCTGTATTTTAAGGGGTATACGCAGGAGCAAGCCGCAGAGCTCCTCGAGATCCCGCTGGGCACGGTTAAAACCCGCGTTCGGACGGCCGTAATGGTGTTACGAGAACAATTAAGTGAAAGGAAAAAAGTATGAACATCAGGGAATTTTTAGAAAGCGGCGCCCTGGAACTCTATGCGTTAGGTCAAGGAACAGAAGCAGAACGCGCCGAAATTGAACAATTGCTCCTACTACATCCCGAATTGAGGGCTGAGTTGGAAGCCATAAACGTGGGTCTCGAAGCGTATGCCCTAGCCAATGCCAAAACGCCTCCTGCTCAAAAAAGGGAGGAAGTGCTCAAAGCCATGGCTGCCGAAACGGGGTCGAAATCAAGTGAGCAGGTAACGAATAAAGCCGAGGTAAAGGTCATTAACATGCACGGGGGTTATCGCCGAAATTACAGTCTTGCTGCTGCTTGGGCATTATTTGTGGTAAGCGCGGGTGCTGCTTTGTTTTTTTATGGCAAATGGCAATCGGCCGAAGCAGGCTATCAGGGCTTGCTAGCCGAAAAAACACAGCTGGCTCAAAACTACGAGCAAATGCAGGCTGGCTATGTAGAAATGCAGGAATTAACGGCAGCCATGGCCTCCCCAAAACACCACATGATCCGACTCAAAGGCACCGAAATGGCCCCAGAAGCCATGGCAACTGTAGCCTGGAACCCACAAAGCGGAGAAGTAAAGCTTGTAGCGGGAACCATGCCCTCACTGAATGAGGAACAACAATTTCAGCTTTGGGCCATTGTAGATGGAAAACCCGTGGATGCAGGTGTCTTCGACATGAATCAGGAGGGAATGACCATGCTCGACATGAAAACCATGAGTAATGCTCAGGCCTTTGCGGTGACCATCGAACCGCGAGGGGGTAGTGAAAACCCAACGCTTACGGCCATGGTTGTTGTTGGGTCGGTAGAAGGATAACAACTAAATAAGGACACAAAAAAACCCCGCGAGAGCGGGGTCTTTTGTTGTGAGCAATATCGGTAACGGTGCTCTCCGCTGGCCGTGAATTCATCTGCGGTTCCTGTTTTCAAACATTCCTCAGCATTTGTAAACAGTATGAACGAGGCAGATGATTAGCCTGTTTGCTGTATAGTTTTTAAAACTACCTTTTTTTACGTATTCGCTGTTTAGATTTTGGGGCGAAATGCTTAGAATATTTCGCAAAGCAAAAGAGATTATGCTGGGCCACGGCGCACCTTTTTTATACCAATTATGGAAAGCTTCAAGGGAATAGAAAGCCCGTTGAGTCAGTAGATTGGGTTATTCACGCCGTTTATTCTTCTTCATTGAACTTTTACGCGTATTAACATTGGAAGAACGGCTGGACGTTCGGGTTTTACGAGTTTCTGCTAACATTCGATTCGCTTGCCTACCTACATACAAGTCGCCCACCGAACTGGGTGAGCAGCTGTAAGGGATTTCACCTTCATGTACCATTACTTCTTCTTTTTTGGTTACGGTATATTTTTCTGTTCCCTTCACTTCTGGTTCAAACCAATCGTCGGGCACAAGTAACTGGCCACGACTTCGGGTAAGAGCCACATAGAGCAAATTGATTTCTTCGATGAGCTTGTCGGGCCGAACCACCTTCTTCTTTTCTTCGAGCAGTTTCCGCAACTTTTTTTCTGTAATAAAGTCGGGAAGCAACTTAACACGATCGTACTCTAGTCCTTTTGCACGGTGCACCGTACTTAAAATCAAGTCGGCTTTATCCCGACAGTCGGCCGAAACCACTTGCTTGCGTAATTGTTGAAGCCGCTCATGTAAACCTCCCCCATAACGCTTAATCAGCTCCATAAGCATATTTAACTCTGCGTCTCCGGTTTGCTCGCAGTAGGTTTCGAGTGCCCCAAAACTTCCCAAGGTTCGCAGAACAGGGTCTCTTACTTTGTAATTTCTACCCTGCCACAACGCCAGTAAATCACTGACCGACCAACTACCTGCGGCAAAAGTGTAGGCTTTATAATCTCCCTCGAACCAAAAATGTGTTTGTGGTTGCTCTTCGAGACGCTCGATGGCTGCACCTAGCAGTACCAAATTCGTTCGCGCCAGCCAGGCTTCCTGATTTGCAGATGCTGGTTCGGTTCCCCAGCCGTGAAGCTCAAAATTTGTTTTGGTATCGCTGATAAGCGATTTCCAACCAATCACTTGACTGGCGAGGTGGGCAATGTGTTGCGGAAAACGGAAGCTATGCGACAGTGGCGATTCGGGATAGGGTAATCGATTCATGGCATTTACAGCATATCGCCAAGAGTAAATTTGTTGGTGCGGGTCTCCAACAAGCAGTTTCGTTCCTTCCTGTCGGCGAAACCATTCGAGCATCACAGCCGAAGCATCCTGAGCTTCGTCGAAAAGTAAAAAGTCGAACGGTAAACGACGTTCGGTTAGCTGAAATTCCTTGAGATAAACATCGTGGAGCATGGGGTGCTTGTGCTCCAACATCATTTGGTAAAAGAGTTGCCCATAGCGCAAAATTTCTCCGATGTGGCGATCGGCAAAGGCTCTACTCGGGTTGTCGTCGAGCTGCTGCAGGTAGTTCAGCTGTTTGAGCTGACTTACCGGATGATTGCAGTACAGGCTTATGTATCGAAGGACATGTGCAGCTAATGCAAAACGATAACCACTTTCACGTGTTTTGCGGATGCGTAGGGCATCGGCCAAGTCGGGTAATCGGATGCTGGTTGTTAGTTCTCCTATTTTCGATCGTTGAAAACGCCAGGCCAGCGAATGTGCAGTATCTACCTGCACATTGCTTAGGCCCGCCGCTTTGAACTTTTGCTCTGCCTCGAGCTTTACCGACCTGTTGAAAGCCAGATAAAGGATTTTTTTGTTGGCGGGCCGACTGGCAGCATATCGGATAAGCGTGGTTGTTTTTCCGGAGCCAGCCACGGCAACAACTTTCTGATCGCCTGTTTGATCGAGTATAGCTTGTTGTTGGGGCGTGAGCGAATTCATTTTTCAAAACTCGCTCACACAAGCCTACTAGTCGGTAGTTAAACGTTTGTAACCGTTTACAAGCGTTTAAAAACGGATGTAAGTACACAGCTGCGATTACCAGCCAGCTTCAACCACAACCGGTGCATGATCGCTGGCGTAATTGCTTTTTTCGTCCAAAAGTGCTGGTGTTTCGTGTCGATGAACGGTATTAAATCCGCGAAGCCAAATAAAATCAATGCGCTTCCCCTTTCGCCAACCGGGTTTGAAGCCGTGAAAACTGTATTCGAGTCCCGACGGCTGTTCACACAAAAGCTTGCTGTCGGTAAGACCTCCAAGCTGAAAGGTTCGCCAAACGGAGCCATCTGCCGTTTCGTTAAAGTCGCCCAACAGTACAACACGATCGCTCGAACACCACGCCTGAATGCTATCGTTGATTAATTGCGCGCTTTTTCTTCGGGCTTCTTCCCCTTGGTGGTCGAAATGCGTATTAAATACCCATATCAGTTCGTTCATACGCTTATCGCGTAATTGTACCCAGCTACATACGCGTGGTAGGGCGGCATCCCAGCCCTTTGAGGGCTGACCAGGGGTTTCCGAAAGCCAAATCATGCCCTTTTGCAATAGCTCCATGCGGGTAGTATCTACGGCAATTGGACTGTACTCGCCTTTGGTTTTGCCGTCGTCTCTGCCCGCACCGGTCCAGTCATAGTTAGGGCCCAACGACGCTTGTAGCGTCATGAATTGACCGTGCAAAACCTCTTGCAGCCCAATTACAGGTGCATTTTCGGCTTTAAGCCAGCTGACGACTCGTGTTTTACGCTCTTCCCAACGGTGTTCGCCATCTTCGGCGGTGTCGTAGCGGATATTCCAGCTGATAAAGCGTACCGACGGCCCCGGTTTACGGCCAAAAACGACCGAACCAAAGGCCGCCAATACCAAAAATAATGCGGCTACCAGCCAGAGATTGATTTGCATACTGCCAAGTACGTAAATAGCTACTACACCTGCACCGTTTTCCATTTGCCCCGGCGGAAGAGTATTACACTCACCACGGCATGCAAACTATGTGCAACCGAAATGGCCCAGAATACCCCCGATGCGCCCATGCCGAGCGTATGGGCAAAATACCACGCCAACGGAACTTCTAAGGCCCAAAACAAGGCCACATTGATGAGTGTTGGGGTGAGAGTATCGCCTGCGCCGTTGAAACTTTGTGCGATCACCATGCCGTATGCGAAAAACACATAGCCCAAACAAAGTACTGCCAAGGCTTCCTTTCCTACGGCTACAACACCTGCATCGTTGTTGAATAATCCAATGAACCAGTCGCCAAAAATCAGAAACACAATCGACACGGTTCCCAAAAAGATGGCATTGTACAAAGCTGCTTTCCAGACCGATTTTTCGGCTCTATCGGGCAAACCTGCACCCAAATTTTGTCCGACTAAGGTTGTTGCTGCATTGGCAAGACCCATAGCTGGCAGCAAGGTGAAGATTACGATGCGTATGGCAACGGTATATCCTGCAACGGCGATGCTGCCCGACTCAGCCACAATGCGGGTGAGCATAATCCAGCTCGCCGATTCGATGAGAAACTGGCCCATACCGCCGCTACCCACTTTGATGAGGTTCCAAACGGTGTGTGCTTCCATCACCAAATTAGCACGAACCAAACGTACCGTAGCGCTCCCTTTGAGTAAGTGCCATAGTTGGTACGCTACCCCCACCGCACGGCCGATGGTGGTGGCAAGTGCTGCGCCTTCGATACCCATGGCTGGGAATGGGCCCCACCCGAAAATTAGTAAAGGGTCGAGTACGATGTTTAAACCGTTTGCGAGCCACAGGGCTTTCATGGCAATGGCTGCATTGCCTGCCCCACGAAAAACACCATTGATCATAAACAGCAACATGATGGCCGGATTACCCAAAAATATGATTCGGGTGTAACCAGTGCCCATGGCAATTACACTATCATCGGCGCCCATGAGTCGGAGGAGATCGGCGGCAAACCAATAGCCCAAAATCCCAATGGCAATGGCAATAATGGTAGAAAGGGCGATGGCTTGAAAGGCGGCATCGCCAGCAGCTTTCGGGTTTTTTTCGCCAATTCTACGGGCTACAATGGCGGTTGCTGCCATACTCAAGCCGATGCTCACCGAGTATACGATGGTGATGGCCGACTCGGTTAGCCCCACCGCAGCAACGGCTGCTACACCTATTTTACCTACAAAATAAATGTCGACGACTGCGAATAGCGACTCCATCACCATTTCGAGCATCATGGGGATGGCTAATAAAAAGATGGCCTTGCGAATGCTTCCGCTTGTATAATCGCGTTCGGCCGAATCGAGAGATTCACGAAATAAATTAATCCATTTGCGCATGGAGTAAAAATGGGGTTTGTTGCTGGCGCAATACCAGCACGATTAAAAAATTAACAAAGAATTAAGGGGAGACCCTTTACAGCGAGAAACTCTCGCCACAAGCGCAGGTACGGCTGGCGTTGGGGTTCACAAAGTGGAACCCTTTCCCGTTGAGCCCGGCGGTATAATCGAGTTCAGTGCCGATGAGGTAAAAGAAGCTTTTTTTGTCGCAGACCATTTTTAAGCCCTTGTCTTCAAATTTCTCATCACTCGCGGCAATGTTTTCGTCGAAGTCCATTTTGTAGCTAAGCCCCGAGCATCCGCCACTTACCACCGATACCCGTATGGCCATTTCTTTGCCCGGGTAGTCCTGCGCGAGTAACTCGCGGACTTTTTCGGCGGCGCTGGGGCTGATGGTGATCATGGGATGAAGTATTAGAACTGCAAAATTACAGTTTTCTCAACAAAAAGGTTCCTTCGTAGCTCCTTAAGCTGCTCTTTTCGTGTAATTCAAGCGTATTGCCCCACCTTCTAGTACCTCGGACGACGTTAAGTCATAGTGCTGTAGTCCATACGCACCTTTAAACAAGGAGATGCCATTACCCAGAGCTACAGGGAAAACATATAACGCTATCTCGTCGATCAATCCGGCTTGCAGCAACAAACCATTGAGGGTACCACCCCCAACGAGCCAAATTTTACCACCTGGACTCGATTTGAGGTCTTCCACAAAACGCACGGGGTCTTGATTAACGAGCCTTACCGGATGTTGCGACACATCACGCTGCTGGCGGCTGAATACATAATTCGTTTTGTCGGGATAGGGGAAGTCGCCAAAGCCTAAAACCTCGTGAAAGGTGGTGTAGCCCATCAAGGTAGTATCTATGCTTTTATAAAAGGTTTCATACCCAAAATCGCCACTCTGTGGCAAGAAATCGAGTTCGCCGTTGGGGCCGGCTAAATAGCCGTCGATAGAAATGGCAGCATAAAGTACAAGGGGTCGCATAACACAAAAGTACGCAAGAATAGCAGCTCAACGAAGTCGACGCACGACAACAGTTGTTCCAATTGTGTCATCGTAGAATTAGCGATATTTCCAGGAGGGCTGTTGTTCGCGCTCCGCGGATACCAATGTGCTTAAAACATGTGCAAACGATTCCAGTTCCTCCCAGGTGGTGTGGATGCCTGTGCTAATCCGTAAACAGCAGGCCGCTTCTTGATCGCTAAGCCCGTAGGCTGTTAGCACATGCGATGGACTGGCCAGGGCCGAACTGCATGCCGAGCCAGTAGCCAGGGCGTATCCTCTCAGCTGTTTTATGAGGGCCGCTGCTGGGCAATGGGCAATAAATAAGTTGGTGGTATTGGGTAAACGATTCGTATTTGCCCCCATAATTTTGGCCTCAGGTATATGGTCGAGTAGCAACTTTTCAAAGTCGCGTTGATGCTGGCTAAGTTGCTCGAACCATTTGGCTTCATTTTCTTTCGCCAAACGGGCTGCTGCTCCGAGACCTACGATGCCAGGCACATTGAGTGTGCCTGAACGTAATCCATTTTCATGTCCGCCGCCGGTAAGCTGTGCTTGTAGTTTCGGCGCTCCCCTGCCTGATGATAGGTAAAGAAAACCAATACCTTTTGGGCCGTAAAACTTGTGCGCCGATCCTACAATTAGGTCCGCACCAAGTGCGTTTACATCTATGGGAATTTTTCCGGGTGCTTGGGTAATATCACACAAAAAATAAGCACCAGCTGTGTGAGCTACTGCCGCGAGTTCGCGAATGGGGAATATAACACCGGTTTCGTTATTGGCAAGCATGCCACAAACAAGCAAGCTCTTATCGTTTACGTTGTCGCGTAACTGCTGGATATTGGCCTGACCGTTAGCATCTACCTCTAAGTAGGTGATTTCAAATCCGTTCTTTTCGAGCTGTTGCAGGGTATCGAGTACAGCTTTGTGCTCTGTTTTCCAGGTGATAATGTGCCGTTTTTTGTGTTGCCAACTTGCCGCAAGTCCTCGGATGGCCAAATTAATAGCCTCAGTGGCGCCAGAGCAAAAGGTCAATTGTTCGGGCGAGCAATTCAACAGTTCCCCCAGCTGCTTTCGCGCTTGTTTTACCGCGAATTCGGCTTCCCATCCATAGGCATGCGATTTACTGGAGGCATTGCCGAAATGCTCGGTAAACCACGGCAGCATCTGCTCAAGCACCGATGGCTCGACAGGAGTAGTAGCATTATAGTCGAAATAAACAGCTTTCATGTATAAACCCTATGTCACGCATCTGGCGTGAATATAATTACAAATGCAGCATTTCACCTTTTTGTTCATACAAGAGGGCATGTACGTGAAATGGGAGACTGAGCGAAAAATAAAATCGGATTAATTTGTCCGATTATTAGGCTATCCAAGTTAGGATTCGGAAATTTGAGGGTTGAAACACGATCGCGTTGTCGAGTCGGCAACGCGCTACAAACACTAACCGTATGCGGAAAATAGAACATATTGGCATAGCCGTGAAAGATTTGGCCGTTGCAAACGATTTATACACCCGGCTTTTGGGTGTTGCCCCCTACAAAATGGAAGCTGTTGAAAGCGAGCATGTGCGCACCAGCTTTTTTATGAGTGGTCCAAATAAAATTGAGTTGCTCGAAAGTACCGATCCGGAAGGGCCTATCGGAAAATTCATCGAGAAAAAAGGCGAAGGAATTCACCATATCGCTTTTGATGTGGAAGACATCCTTGCCGAAATGGAACGATTAAAGGCCGAAGGTTTTGTTTTACTCAACGAGCAGCCTAAACGTGGTGCCGACAACAAACTGGTTTGTTTTGTACACCCCAAAGGCACCCACGGGGTATTGGTTGAACTTTGTCAGGATATTCGCTAGCCTATTAAACGCGGTAACATACTGCGTTGATGTTCATTCCGGCACCTACAGATGCCAGCAGGATTACATCTCCGCTTGCTAGTTTGTACCCTTCAATTTCGCCTCTGCGTACCAAATCCAGGAGGGTAGGGACGGTAGCTACCGAGCTGTTTCCCAATTTATGTATGCTCATGGGCATGATGAAGGCGGGTATGTCGCGACGGCCGAAAAGTCTGTAAAAGACCCGAATGATGCCTTCGTCCATCTTTTCGTTGGCCTGGTGGATGAACACCATCTTCAACTGATCGATTTGCGTACCGCTTGCGTCAAGGGCATGCTTCATGGCTTGCGGCACATAGCTCATCGCATATTCGTACACTTTGCGCCCCCGCATTTTGATGTAACGCACTCGGGGGTCGGAATCGGGGAAATTGGACTTGCCCATGAACAAATAATCCACTTCTTCGCCACAGTGGGCCTGTACAGCGGTTGACAAAATGCCTGGACCTTGTTCGTCACTTTCTTTCCACTCTACGATGGAGGCGCCTGCACCGTCGCTGAATATCATCGAGTCCCGATCGTACGGGTCGAGCACGCGCGACAAGGTTTCGGTACCGATAATCAAGGCTTTTTTCGCAATGCCTGCTTTGAAGTAGGCGTCGGCTTGAATCACGCCTTGTAACCAGCCCGGACAACCAAAAAGAAGGTCATAAGGCACGCATGAAGGGTTTTTAATGCCTAACCCTCTTTTTATACGCGAAGCCAAAGCGGGCATGGCATCACTCTGAATGGTGTGTTTTACCACGTTGCCAAAGTTATGCGCTACAATCAGCTGGTCGATGGTTTCTGGATCGATGCCGGCATCGGCTATGGCCATGCGTGCGGCTTCGATGCCTAAATCGGTGGCAGTTAATGGCTCCTGGGCGTACCGGCGCTCTTCTATGCCTGTGATGGCTTGGAATTTTTGTACCACCTCGTCTGGGGGACTCAAAATCGGCTGGTTTTTTTCGTCGTAGAACAGCTGATGCGCAAAGTCGCGATTACGCTTGAGTAATTCCGGCACATAACGGCCGGTTCCGGTGATTACGGTGCGATACATAAATAACTTGATTTGAATGAACTTATAGGTGGCCAATGCCTATTGCAATTACGCTATTTGAAGACCGAAAAGCAAATGTTTAAATCAAACACAAGATTGTTTTCGATTTTTTCAAGGAAGAGCCCGGTTTGTAATTAATCTCGTAATCAACGCGCCCAAAAACCGTAGCGCTTACGAGTCTTTTAAAGTTTAGCCAACTCGCCCTTGTTCGCGAGCTGTCCGCAAGCGGCATCGATGTCTTTCCCGCGCGACCGACGTACCTTGGCCACTATGCCAGCCGCTTCTAATGCCCGAATGTAGGCATCTACTACCGCAGCATCGGCTTGCTGGTATGGGCCATCATCGATGGGATTGTATTCAATAAGATTCACCTTGCAAACGAGTTTGCGGCACAGTTTCACCAATGCACGGATGTCTTCCTCGCTGTCGTTGATGTTGCGCCAAACTACATACTCGAAGGTGATGCGACTTTTGGTTTTGTCGTACCAATACTGAAGTGCTTCTACCAATTCGTCGAGGCTATTGCTTTCGTTGATGGGCATAAGCCGTGACCTTTTTTCGTCGATGGCAGAGTGCAAACTTACGGCTAGCTTGAACTTCACACCGTCGTCGGCCATCTTCCGTATCATTTTGGTGATGCCTACTGTGCTGAGGGTAATGCGCCTCGGCGACATCCCCAAACCTGATGGTGCCGGAGCGGTAATTTTATCAATGGCAGCCAACACATTGTTGTAGTTCAGCAGCGGCTCGCCCATGCCCATGAGCACAATGTTGGTCAACGGACGACCGAAATAGCTTTCGGCCTGTTCCCGTATGGCCACTACTTGGTCGTAAATCTCGTCGGGGTTGAGGTTACGCATTCGTTTCAATCGCGCGGTTGCACAAAAAGTACAGTCGAGGCTGCAACCTACCTGCGAGGAGATACATGCCGTAATGCGGCTCTCGGTGGGGATGAGAACCGACTCTACTACTCGACCGTCGTACAGCTTTACGGCATTTTTAACTGTACCGTCGCTCGACCGCTGCTCCAGGTCGATATGAATGTGGTTTATCGTAAAATGTTCTTCGAGTAAGGCACGTAAGGCCACCGACAAATTGGTCATATCGCCAAAGTTCTTGGCACCCTTCACCCACAACCACTCGTGTACTTGTTTGGCTCGAAAGGCCTTCTCGCCCAAAGCAGTGAGTGCCTCGGTGAGCTGCTCCAGCGAAAGTGCACGTATGTCGCGGCGAGTAGCTGACATATTAGGCAGATTGAATACGCTGACGCACCGACTCGAACAACAAAACGCCGGCAGCTACACTCACATTGAGTGAGCCTACGGTGCCAACGATGGGAATTCGTGCTAAAACACTGGCTTTTCGGAGTATATTCGGATGTATACCGTCTTCTTCCGAGCCCATGATGATCGCCGTGGGCAACGAAAAATCGACAGCATAATAATCGTCGGCGGCGTGTTCGGTAGCGGCTACCAGCTGTATGCCGCTATCGAGCAGATAATCAATTACCCGATCGAGTGAGCGTTCTCTACAAACGGGCAATGAAGCCAAGGCGCCGGCAGAGGTTTTAATGGCATCGGCTGTTACTTGAGCTGCGTCACGCAGGGGGATGACAATAGCGTCAACACCAGCGCATTGCGCCGAACGAGCAATAGCGCCAAGGTTGCGCACATCGGTAATCCGGTCGAGCACCAAGAGCAAAGGTGTTTTGCCTTGTTCGAAAAGCGTGGGGAGCAATTGTTCGAGCTCCTGGTACTCGATGGGCGATACAAAGGCGATTACCCCTTGGTGATTTTTGCGCGTAAGGCTATTGAGCTTTTCTTTGGGTACCTCTTGCACCGGTACTTGCCGTTGTTTGGCAATGGCCAGTAATTCGCGCAGGGCATCGGTTTTACCTTCGCGGGCAATGAGTATGCGGTTAATTTCCTTGCCGGCCTGCAGCAATTCGTAAACAGCGTGCAGCCCAAATGCAAGGTCCTCAAATTCGGGACGTGGACTACGGCGCGGACGGAAGTTCGAATTCATAGGCTGCAAAGGTAGGCAATTCGATGCAGAGGCTAAACGTATAGGGAGGAGGCTGCTTTAGGGCAAAAAAAATCCCCCCGACTTAGGAAGCCGGAGGGATTCGGTGCCGATTAAAAAATTAACCGGGCATTTGCGTATTTCCGCCGTACACCTTGAAACGTTTTTCGAAGTCGGCAGCGAGTTCGTTTTGTGCATATCCGCGAGTGATGCGAATAAGCTCGTTCATGATGGCCATGGCGTTTTGCAAATCGCGTTCGTAGAAGGTATATACCTTGCCACGCTGCTGCGTAAAGTATTTAGCCTCCTGTTCGTACATCTCGAAAAGGGTTTTCGCCATTTTGGTGCCTTCTTCTGGCTTGCCAGCAGCATACAACAACTCAACCATGCGGTAGTTATAAAGCATATACGGCACGTTCGGGTGAGGCATCACCTGGTCGGCTTTGAGCAGTACGTTGGCGGCTTGCTCTTTTTTGTTTTCGGCAAGTAAACTTTCGGCCAAACGTATGCTGTTGCTACGGAGGTTAATGGTCATACGGCTGGTTTCTGGGTCGATGTAAATGCCCTTATCCATACCACCCCACTTGAACTTCTCCATGAAGTTTTTGTACATGATGTCGGTAGCTACACGGGCACGCTGTCCGCTTTGACTTGGGGTGCGGAAGGGCACCAACCGGTAAGTAAGTCCTTCGAGCTGGAAGTAGTCTTCTAAGCCCATATACGATTCAGGACCCATCGAAATGGTCCAGTAGATTGGGCGCTCCCACATGTTTTGGGCGAGCAAGTCAAGGACAATCAAATCGTTCTTCAGGATGTTGGTACGCGGATACTCCCAAATCACGGCATTGAGCATTTGGCTAGTATCGCTCATGGCGCCCTGTGCAACCACATTGCTTTTCACCACGGGCAGCACAAAGTTTTTGGTAGGATAGTAGTTGATGAGCTCACCACCCTGCGTTGGCAACTTGGCCTGCGGGTCGTCGTTGGTCATGAAAGCAATGATCTGCTTGAGATCGTATGCACCTTCGAGTTTGCGGTCGTAAAACGGCACATAATCGCGGATGCCTTGTGCAATTTTCTCTTGTGGCACGCTCAACTTTACTGGTGCGCTGGCGTTCATCGGCCTGCGAAGCTGATCGATGTACCAGTCGGTACCCAATAAACTCAGGTTTACAATTCGCACATCGGTGCGGATGCCTTCCACTTCTTGAGCATACCACAACGGGTAGGTATCGTTATCGCCCATGGTGAAGAGGATGGCATTCGGAGCACAACTCTCGAGGTAGTTGATGGCGAAGTCGCGCGCGGTGTACTTACCCGAACGGTCGTGGTCGTCCCAGTTTTCGGCGGCCAAAATCCCCGGCACTGCTACCAGCGTAATAGCGGTTACACCCAAGGCAACCACTGTTTCGGGTAAACGTTTGCGCAAGAGCTCGAACAGCCCCAATACACCCAATCCTATCCAGATCGCATAGGCATAAAACGAGCCCACATAAGCATAATCTCGTTCACGCGGCTGCAGCGGCTCAGGGTTCAGGTAAACGTTGATGGCAATACCGGTGAGAACAAACAGCATGGTCACCACCCAGAAGTCTTTGCGGTCTTTGCGGTATTGGTACCACAAGCCCACCAAACCGAGGAGCAACGGTAAAGCGTAGTATACGTTTCTGCCTTTGTTGGCGAGACGTATCTCAGGCATGTCTTTCTGCGGGCCAATGCGACTTTCGTCGATAAACGGTATGCCGGTAATCCAGTTGCCGCGTTCATAGTCCATGCCTTGGCCTTGAATGTCGTTCTGGCGTCCAGCAAAATTCCACATGAAGTAGCGGAAGTACATGTGGCCGAGCTGGTAGCTGAACAAAAAGTCCATATTATCGGCGAAAGTCGGTTTTTGTCCGTCGCGGAGATTTAGCCACTGCTTGTAGAAGTCGATGTGCCGCTGCTGGGTGCCGGCACGGCGGTAAGCACGAGGCAACAAGGTAGATTGTGCCGGGTCGTAAATGGCTTCGATGTCGCGGCCAGTTTCGATATACTCCTTCTCGCCTTTGCGGTAGCGCATCTTCCCTTCTTTCTGGTCAATTACCTGAGCGGTGAAGTAGGGTCCGTACAACAAAGGGCGGTCGCCATACTGCTCGCGGTTGAGGTAACTCAAAAGCGAGAAAACGTTTTCGGGATTGTTCATATCGATCGGCGGATTGGAGGCCGAGCGAATGACGATCATGGCATAGGTGCCATAACCCATGATGATGAAGCTGAGTGCAAGCAAAGCACTGTTCAGCAACACCTTGCCTTGTTTGTGGGTATACCAAATGCCGATGGCCACAGCGGCAACTACCAGAAGGCAGAAAAACACCGCACCCGAGCCAAAGCCCATGCCGATGCTGTTCACGAAAAACAGGTCGCTGTAGGCGGCAATGTTGGTGATGCCCGGAATAACGCCGTATTGTACAAAGCCCAAGATGGCGCCTGAAATGAGCAGGGTGTAAATCACCCCTTTGCGGCTTGGCTCAAACTTGCGGAAGTAGTAAACGAAACATATAGCCGGAATGGCAAGGAGGTTCAATAAGTGAACGCCAATAGAAAGGCCCATGAGGTAGGCGATGAGTATGAGCCAGCGGTTGCTGTCTACCTCGTCGGCTACACGCTCCCACTTGAGTATGGCCCAAAAAACCACTGCCGTGAAAAACGACGAATAGGCGTATACTTCACCTTCTACAGCCGAAAACCAAAACGAGTCGGTGAAGGTGTAGGCCAAAGCTCCTACTAGGCCGGCGCCCATGAGGGCGATTAAACTACCGCCTTTTACTTCGCCTTCGCGCTCCAACATCTTGCGCCCGAAAGCGGTGATGCTCCAGAACAAAAACAAAATGGTAAAGGCCGAAGTGATGCCACTCAAAAAGTTAACCGTCCAGGCTACTTGCGAGGGATCGCTTGCGAAAAGGGTAAACATGCGACCAGTGAGCATGAAGAAGGGTGCCCCCGGGGGGTGCATCACCTGCATCTTGTAACAAGCCGAAATAAATTCACCACAGTCCCAAAAAGAGGTGGTAGGTTCGAGGGTGAGCGTGTACACCACGGCGGAGATGGCAAATACCAACCAGCCCATGAGGTTGTTGATCCGCTGATAATTCAACATGGAAGAGTTTTTAACAGGGTCGAAAATAAGGGTTTTACTTACAAAATACGGTATGAGTTGTGAGCTTAATGCGAACGTAACTTTATACCGCTTTCGTTTTAGCCACTGCAAATTTGGCTTTTCTTGACAAATTGCCGCTAAAACGGGCGAAAAAAGTGCCCGAGGGTTGCGTTATATAGTGCTTTCGCTATATTTGCAGTCCCAATTGCCCGATCGTCTAATTGGCAGGACAGCAGATTTTGGTTCTGTATGTCTAGGTTCGAGTCCTAGTCGGGCAACACGGTTAATAACCCCGCAATCGCGGGGTTTTTTATTTCTTGCGGTAGTTGGCCACAAAAAAGGCGGGAAGTTTCCTCCCCGCCTCGCTTCCGATTTCTTTTTTTATTTCACCTTTACCTTGATGGTTGCGCTGAGCGCTTCGCCATAACTGAGGTGTGCTCCATTGGCAAATTGTAAGGTGAGGGTATGTTCGCCAGCAGCGAGGCTATCGAGCACAGTTTCGGTTTGGCCTTTGCCAAAGTGTTTGTGCTGCCCGTCGAACGGTACCGAGCTGCCTTTTTCCATAAATCCGCCATCGATGATGAGGTGATGGTGCCCCTTGCCGTAATTCAGCTGACCTGCCGGCTCCACTTCCATGCCTTCAACGCCCATTTGCAGGGTAAAGGGAAGGGTGATTTCTTGGCCATCGGTGAGGTTGGCGAAAAATACGCGCGCGCCTTCGGGGTGGTTAATCACCAAGCTGTCGTTATTGGCACCCATGTCGTGCCCCGCATGCATGTCGTGCCCGGCATGCTCGTCGGTAGTTTCGTTGTTTCCGCAAGCCACAGCCACGGCTGCAAGTGCGATGAAGAGGTATTTGGTCATGATTTCGATTTTCGTTTCTGAAGTGTCAAAAGTACAAAACAATCGC
This sequence comes from Chitinophaga pinensis, assembly GCA_943369355.1. Taxonomy (GTDB): domain Bacteria; phylum Bacteroidota; class Bacteroidia; order UBA7662; family UBA7662; genus UBA7662. The sequence goes on from CALRMX020000002.1 coordinate 370,485, forward strand.
CGCGAATGCCGGTTTGGACACGACATAAAAAAACCGCCTTGTTTTCACAAGACGGCTTCTTTGTAGGGCATTCCTCTTAGTAACGGTACATGTCGTTTTTGAACGGACCGTTCACGTTTACGCCGATGTAATCGGCTTGTTCGTTGTTGAGCACTTCCAACTCCACGCCAATTTTGGCGAGGTGAAGGGCAGCAACTTTTTCGTCGAGCTGCTTCGGAAGTACATACACTTCGTTTTTGTAGGTGCCGGCATTCGACCACAGCTCCATCTGCGCGAGCGTTTGGTTGGTGAATGAGTTCGACATCACGAAGCTCGGGTGACCCATGGCGCAGCCCAGGTTTACCAAACGACCTTCGGCAAGAACGATGATTTCGTTGCCATCTACATTGTATACGTCTACCTGAGGCTTAACGGTATATTTCGTGTTTTTGTAGTTTGCGTTCAACCATGCCATGTCAATCTCGTTGTCGAAGTGACCGATATTACATACGATGGTTTTATCCTTCATCTTTTTGAAGTGACGCTCGGTAACGATGTTGCAGTTACCGGTAGCCGTACAAACGATGTCGACCTGGCCAATCACCGAGTCGAGACGTTTTACTTCGTAACCTTCCATGGCCGCTTGTAGTGCACAAATTGGATCGATTTCGGTAACAATTACACGAGCTCCAGCACCGCGGAACGATTCGGCAGTGCCTTTGCCTACGTCACCATAGCCGCAAACCACGACTACTTTACCAGCCATCATCACGTCGGTAGCACGGCGTACCGCATCTACCGCAGACTCACGACATCCGTATTTATTGTCGAATTTCGACTTGGTCACAGAGTCGTTTACGTTGATTGCAGGAACCGGTAAGGTGCCTTTGCGCATACGCTGGTAAAGACGTGCCACGCCGGTGGTGGTTTCTTCCGAAATACCACGGATTTCGCTTACGAGTTCAGGATGTTGGTCGAGCACCACATTGGTTAAGTCGCCACCATCGTCAAGGATCATGTTCAAGGCTTTGCCACCTTCGAAAGCGAAAAGAGTTTGTTCAATACACCACTCGTACTCTTCTTCGGTCATGCCTTTCCAAGCATATACCGGAATACCCGCAGCAGCGATGGCTGCAGCAGCGTGGTCTTGAGTAGAGAAGATGTTACAGCTCGACCAGCTTACTTCGGCACCCAACTCAACGAGGGTTTCGATGAGTACGGCAGTTTGGATGGTCATATGCAAACAGCCAGCGATACGTGCGCCTTTAAGCGGCTTGCTTTGGCCAAACTCGGCTCTAAGCGCCATCAAACCAGGCATTTCGGCTTCGGCAAGTTTAATTTCTTTACGGCCCCATTCGGCGAGGCTAATGTCTTTTACCTTGTAATTGGTGGTAGTTTCAATCATGTTTTATTTCTTTCTCTGATTCGCAAATGCAAACAGGTGGCAAAGATAACCTTTTTCGTGCAAAATGGTTTGAACTTGCTGAGCATGAGGCCTACTTTACACAAAGTTCATGTGTAGAGGAGCTGGGCGTTCCGCCGAAAAGTATGAAAAATGAAAACGTATTTTCAAAATTCCTATGAAAAATGAAAATGCATTATCAAAATTCCTATGAAAAATGAAAATGAAGGACTATCTTCACTGAAAAAGCGAAGTGACAGCGGTAAATCGACAACTAGAAAAGCAGCTCCATCGTTGGTTAAAACGGAATAAGGTACTGCTCGTTTTTGGCACACGCCGGGTCGGAAAAACAGTTCTTATTCGACAAATAGCAGCCGAATACCACAACGAGGCACTACTCTTGAACGGCGAGGATATGGATGTGCAGGAACTCCTTGCGCGCCGCTCAGAAGCCAATTATCGTCAGCTCATCGGAGACAACAAGCTATTGGTCATCGACGAAGCACAGTCGGTACCGGAGATTGGCCGCATCTTAAAGCTGATGGTAGATACGTTCCCTTCGCTAACCATCCTCGCTTCGGGATCGTCGGCCTTCGATTTAAGCAACCAAACGGGTGAACCCCTCACGGGTCGAAGTCTGAGATTTCAGCTTCATCCGTTTTTGAGTGCTGAACTGCAGGCACATTATGGTTATTTGACGGAATATAGCGCACTGCGCGATAGGATGCTGTACGGTTGCTATCCCGAAGTAGTAACCGCGACAGACTATTCCGAGAAGGAAACGTATCTCAAAAACTTAGTTCAAGATTACCTACTCAAAGACATACTCGCCTACGAAGGGATCAAAAATGCCAATAAACTCTTGGGATTGTTGCGGCTCATTGCCTTTCAGGTAGGCTCGGAAGTGTCGTATCAAGAACTTGGAACACAACTGGGTCTGTCGCGCATCACGGTTGAAAACTACTTGGATTTGCTCAGTAAGGTGTTCATCGTCTTCAAACTTCCTGCATTTAGCACCAATCCGCGTAAAGAAATATCGAAAGGTGCTAAGTGGTATTTCTACGATACAGGAATTAGAAATGCACTCATCGGCGATTTCCGACAACCTGCATTACGCCATGACCTAGGTGCGTTGTGGGAGAACTTTGTGGTGAGCGAATTCAAAAAACGACAAGAAACGTCGGGCGACTCTGAGACCGCTTTTTATTTCTGGCGAACCTATAATCAACAAGAAGTTGACCTCATTCAGCACGCTCCTTCGGGTGCGATCACGGCCTATGAGATGAAATGGAAAACCGACAAAAAAATGCGGTTTCCGGCGGCATTTCGGTCGGCCTACCCGCAAGCAGATGTACACATCGTCGATAGCGCCAATTTCTTTGAGCACTTTTCGATTAACCCCGACCAAGGCTGAGGTGTAACAAAAATGAACGCCAACGGTTATTTTAGCAGCAATGCGCAAGGCCTTTGTCATTTTTTTGTTGCTGTGCTCTTGGCACGCCGGTGCACAAATGCAACCCTCGCTGGTGGGCAACGCACCCGTATTGCCCGTTTGTAAGGCTCCCGAGCAGCTGGCGCTTCAGCTCGGAAGGCAGCAACAACCTGCTGTAAACAGCCTCCAAGGCCGAATCCTCAGCCAGGCGATACACATCCGCCTCGATCCAAGGGTACGCGCCGTTTCGGGCTATGTCGACTACCGCATCTTAATTTCACGTCAGCAAAACGAGCTGTTTATCGATCTTCACGAAGCCTTGTGGTCGTCGGCCGACAGCATGGTGTTCGACCTGCGCATGGGGCAGTACCTTCCCCTGAGTTTGCCAACCCAAGGCGGCGGCAATGCCTTGGGGTTCAACATCCCTGTATCGGCCTATGTGGCTGGCGATACCGTACAGCTACGCATACGTTATGGCGGTGAGCCGCCACAAAACGCCAACAGCTTTGGCAGTTTTCGTACTGCAACCCACGGTCCGAGCAATAGTCCCGTTTTATGGACACTCTCTCAACCGTATGGTGCCCGCGATTGGTGGCCCAACTTCCAACCGCTGGGCTACAAAGCCGACACCACCGAGCTGCATGTGACAACACCGGCAGGATTTTACGCTGGCGGACCGGGTTTGCTGCAAATCGATACCGTGAACGGCGAATGGGTTCACCGCTGGCGGCATCACTATCCTTGTCCGCCCTACCTCGTGGGCACTGCAGTGAGCGATTACGCCATTTACCCGCAAAAAGTTGCGCTCGCAGGCACCACCGACTCGCTCCTGGTGCTCAATTATTTATATGCCGAAGACACGGCGGTATGGCGGCAGCGACTCAACGATTGGTTGCCACCCATGGTGAATCTGTTCCGCGATTTGTTTGGTGAATACCCGTTCAAAAGCGAAAAGTATGGCCACATGCAAATCAGCAACGGCAATGGCGGCATGGAACACAATACCATGAGCTCGATGGGCGATTATGGCTACGAGCTGATGGCACATGAGCTGGCGCATATGTGGTTTGGCAACAAAGTAACCTGTGCCAACTGGCAAGACATCTGGGTGAACGAAGGTTTTGCCACTTGGATGACCGGTTTGTGCCTCGAACGTTTGCTCGACAACGGCTTTTGGTGGGAGCCCTGGAAACGACTCACCCGCATTAGCGCCTTGTCGTCGCCCGATTTGGTGGTGTACAAGGTAGATACCACTGTAGTGGCCAAACTGTTCAAAAGCCGATCTACCTACCACAAGGCTAGTTTCGTGCTGCATCAGTTGCGCTACCAGCTCGGCGATTCGGTGGTATTTGCGGCCTTTCGCGACCTCATGACCGACCCTTCCCTGGCCTATGGTTTTATGAGCAGCAGTACGGTGAAAACGAAACTCGAAAACGCCTGCCGCTGCTCGCTCGACCGCTATTTCGACGAGTGGATTTACAACGGTGGACACCCCGAATACGAGTTTCGTTACCGCCCTACTGGATTCGGTGTGGAGCTTTTTGTACAAGACCGCTCGTGGAGCGCTCCCGCCGGTGGCTACAACCTCAAACTCCCCTTCCGAGCTTATGCCGCCAATGGCGATAGTGTTGACTTTGAAGTGGAATCGGCTGGTCGGGCCTTTTATACCAATAAGGTGCTTCCTTTTGCCCCCGTAGCACTTCGTTTCGATCCTGAAATTCACATTTTGGCCGAATATACCGAGCCTCGCCTCGAAACGGTTGCCGATCGGTTGGTGCTGCTGTATCCTCCCGGCGAAGGGTATGTGCGTGTGATGCTTCCAGCCGATTGGCGAGGGCAGTTGCATTCGATTTTGTTGTGGGATTATGTAGGGCGCGAACATTGGCGGTATGTACCTGCCGTGCCCACCTTGGGCTTCAGTGGTGAGCATTTGAGTGTGGATGTACCGCTCGACCAGCTGCGATTGAGCACAGGAGTAATCCGCGCCCGCCACCCCGACGGACGGGTGGTAACCGCCCGATTGCACGATATCGGATTGCGTTGAACCTATTCGGGTTGGATTTGTTTAATTTTGCAGTTCATAACGATATAAATACCTAAACAATGGCATATCCCGAATTTATGGTGTCGCCCATGCGGAAAGACCTTACCGAAGTTGGCTTCACCGAGTTAAAATCGCCTGAAGAAGTAGATGCGCTTATGGCGCAGCAGTCGGGCACCGCCTTGGTGGTGGTGAATTCGGTTTGTGGCTGTGCTGCAGCCAATGCCCGCCCTGCTGTGAAGAAGGCCATCCAAAACGCGAAAAAGCCCGGAACGCTGGCAACGGTGTTTGCAGGCATGGAAGTAGAAGCCGTGGCCAAAGCCCGCGCCTACATGCTGCCCTATCCGCCGTCGAGCCCAAGCATTGCCTTATTTAAAGACGGGCAGTTGGTGCACATGCTCGAGCGCCACCACATCGAGGGTCGCTCGGCCGACATGATCGCCGCCAACCTCGTCGACGCCTTCGATCAATACTGTTGAGGCACCGTTTCTAAGAATTCACTAACCCCGGCATCGTCGGGGTTTTTTTGTGGGGTGAAGTGCCGCTACCGCAACCCCAACAACTGGGCGTACGACGGTAATTTTGGTACCCGCCCCGATTGGTTGATACGCGGTTACACCGGGCATGAACATTTACGTGCCTTTGCGCTTATACACATGAACGCCCGCCTGTACGACCCCATTACCAGCCGTACCCTTAGCCCCGACAACTACGTGGCCGATGCCGATGCCACACAGGCGTATAACCGGTACAGTTACTGCCACAACAACCCAATGAAGTATACCGATCCAACAGGCAATTTCGTGTTTTCGGCACTATTGCCTGGCGTTGGAGTGTTTCTTGATGCAATGTGTTGGGGCGCAATTTTAGGTGGAGCAGGATATACTGCAAGTGTAGGTTTTAGTGAAGGAGGATTTAATAACTGGAATTGGGGGCAGTTTGGAAAGTCTGTTGGGATAGGAGCTGTTTCTGGATTAGTTACAGCTGGGATTGGTTCTGCATTTGGAGCTGTTGGAAGTAATGGTATAATGGGCGAGGTTGCAAGAGCATATACGCATGGATTTGCAAATGGTATGATATCTGAATTTACCGGCGGAGATTTTATGACAGGTTTTGCTGCTGGTGGATTAGGTTCTTTAGGAGGGTCTGCATTTTCAGCTTTTGGAGGAAATTTTGCACAATCTGCATTAGGTCAAGTAAGTTTTTCAGCTTTAGCAGGTGGTGTTGGAGCTGAGTTAACCGGAGGTGATTTTTGGAGAGGAGCGGCGACAGGGGCAACAGTTGGGCTATTGAATCATGCGCGCCACATTCAACAAAGTAATCAGCAAACAAGACTTCAGGTTAAAGCAGCCAGGGCATTCTTACAAGATTTGGGGTATTCAGCAAATCAGGTCTCACAAGATGTAGTTATGCAAAGAGATAATTTCTTTAGTAAGTACTATGCAAGGTTGAATAACTTTTCTAGTTATGAAAGTTCTTTTACTGGAGGTCAGTATGACTCCTATTCTGGAACTAATGATTCATATTTATCGGTTGCAAGAGAAGTTACAATTGTAAAATTTTTAGGCATCTCACTCACTGAAAGTTATGCAGTCAAGTATTATCCATCAAGAGCTCATAGCATTGGTTTAGTGAGAACTGGAGCAGATCATTACATTGAAGCAGGCTTAGAATATATGGATGGAAAAGTAAGAACATGGACAGGTCGGGACAATGTGGTTTATGATATGCACAGAACGAATGCACTTAGATATTTAAAATACAGATAATGAAAAATATAATATTTATTTTATTGTATTCAATAATTATAGTTGGATGTATGGCTTCTTCTGAAAATAAACAAGCAGCACTAAAATGTACGCTTAGTATTGACACATTGAGTACTGAAATACGTAACTTATTTAATGCTGACTCGGTAACCATTTATTATATGAAAATAAAAGAAGAAGTTTATTTTAATGAAATAAATGGCCCGGTTATTTTGATTTATAACGCAACTACTAATGCTCTAAATTTTAAGATGTTACCTACTTCTCATTATCAACGATTTGAAAATTTTGAACAGATTGAGAATGATTTAAAAAATGAAGGAATTATGGTAGCTCAAAGCATTATTGATAAGTGTAAGACGACTGAGTTTAATGACTTGATCATAGAATTTATAAAATTGGATGATAATGGAAAACCAACATATCGTTTTATCTGTCATTATAAAGAACTTTTGAAATAATCATTACAGCCCGGCAAGTCCGGGCTTTTTATTTGTATAGTGCAGCAATATTTTTGAGCTTCACTTTAACGTCCGGCAGGTCTTTCCTTCTTTTTTTGGCGAGTAGGGAATTGATGCTTATTAATAGGGTGTTTTTTCGTCCTCTTGAAGCCTTCCCATTTACCGTGAAAATAGCTATATTTATGGTATATTTCACGATAAGTTAGAGGGAGTATGGTTAACCAAACCACCAAAAACAAGCTAGCCGCACTACAAAAGCGATACACTTTGTTGGCCCAAGGCAACGCAGCTGTGCTAAATGAAATTGCCTTAGCCGAAATCCCCGAGATGGTCTATAATTCTAATGCCATCGAAAATTCGACCTTGAGTTTAGACGATACCGAAAGGATTTTGGTCGGCGATAGCTTGATACGGAGGGTGAGTGTTCGAGAAATTTATGAAGCCAAAAACCTGGCGAACATCACCGAGCAGCTGTTAGTAAAGAGTAAAACACGCCTGAGCATCTCCTTTATTTTAAGTCTGCACAAGGGCTTGCTTACAAATATCGACGATAGCATTGCAGGAAGGTTTCGCAACAAGAAGGAATGGGTACGTGTGGGGAATCATTTAGGCGCCAATCCTCAATTTGTACCCAGCTTGATGCAAGAGCTGGTAGATGGCTATAATGAACAGAAAATCGACTATTTTTTGGATGCCATTGCACATTTTCATGCCGAGTTTGAGACCATTCACCCTTTTGTTGATGGCAATGGCCGCTTGGGTAGGTTGCTTATCAATCGGCAGTTGATTCATGCCGGTTGGCCTCCCATCATCATTCAAAACAAAGACAAACGCACAGCCTATTATCCGCTTTTTGGCCAATACCAATTGTCGTTTAAATTTGGTGGATTCACCCAATTGTTTGCCTTGCTTTTACAAGAAGCCCTGCACAAGCGCATCAGCTTATTGTCGGCTAAAAGGATTATACCGCTTTCAATTTGGGCAAGTAATCACAACATAAAGGGCAATGTAGCCGCCAACAAAGCTAAACGGCAAACCATTCCTGCCTTCCGCCTACGAGAAAAATGGATGATTGCTGCTGATTTTATTCCCGAAACTAGCTGAAGTACTGCCATCTGGTATAGGAATGGCCTGCTTTATCGCGCCTTTCCTTAGCCCAAATGAGCATTGGCAACACATGCTTAGTTACACTTTGCCAATTCAAGCAGCTGGCTGGGATTTACCTAGCCAATGCTGTCGCGTACCCGCTGGGCAAAGGCGCGAAAGGCGTCTTTGAAATCAATCCCAGCAGCCATCTGCTCGCGTATCCAAATGGCGCCAAGCAGGTGGGTAAGCTGCTCTCCTTCGTCGTCGCCGCCCACATGAATCTCGGGGGTTTGTTCTTCGAGCAAGGCATTTTCGGCGGCATGCAGTTGGTCGAGGCTATGCTGCTCGGCCAAAGTGCGGATGATGGGTAGTTTCATGCGGGCAACTTTTGGTTCACCAGCTGCTGTACAAACTCAATTTTGCTGGCAGCACTTCCGGCTACCAATTGACCCTTGTGAAACAACGCGAAATAAGGCAGGTTGTCGACTCCTGCCAATTTGCGGATGTTGGGGTTTTCTTCGGCGTTGATGTCGAGTATGGTCAGGTGACTATAGGCCGGATCTTCCGACATGCGCCTGATTTTGGGTGCAATAAGTTTGCAGTTGCCGCACCAGTCGGCATAAAACTTAATGAGCACCTGGTCGTGCGTTTCGAGGAGCGCTTGGAAATTTTGATCGTTGGCAGCAATTAAAGCCATGGGAAATAAAAAATTGGAACGTGGTTACAACCCACTAGCCATGGTAAAAGTTCGCTTAAGGTTTCTCGGCTTGGTATTTTTCCGTAAAGCGGCGGTACAGCTGCTTCTGGCTATTGTCGAGATCGAGCATGCGGCCATCGATAAAGGCATGGGTTAGCACGCAGCCACGCATGTCGAGGGCATCGCCTTCGCTGATGAACAGGGTGGCGCTTTTGCCTTCTTCGAGGCTACCGTAGCGTTTGTCGATGCCTAGTATGGCTGCTGCGTTTAGGGTAATACTTTGCAAGGCCTGCTCGGGGGTGAGCCCATAACCTGCTAGCATACCCGCCTGGAAGGGCAGGTTGCGCACTTGCCAAAAGCCGTCGACATGCAAACTAAACCGTATTCCCGCCTTTTGTAAGGTGGCAGGCAGGGTATAGGGTGCATCTACAGCGTCGCCGATGCGTGTGGGCAGCCGATGTGTTTGGTCGAGCACCACGGCGATGTCTTCACTTTTGAGGAAGTCTGTGATGAGGGCGGCTTCGTCGGCACCCACAAGCACAGGCTTCAGCTGGTATTTTTTGAGGAACTGCACGGCGGCAATCATGCCTTTGGCTTCGCCAGTGCGGACAAATACCTTGGTTTTTCCAGTTAAAACCGGGCGCATGGCCTCGAGCTTTAAGTTGAGTTTTTCGGTGGGTTGCTCCAGGTAGGCTTTGGCTTCGGCAAAGAAACTTTCGATGGCCAGCAGCTGTTCGGCGGTACGTTTCTCCTGCTCTTCGGCAGAGGGTGCCCACCAGGCGTCGTAGATGCGCAGCGACGGCCAGTTGAGGTAAAGTGCATCGTCGGCGAGTACCGCGGCATCTTCCCAGTTCCACGCATCGAGCTGTACTACGCTCGAGCGGCCACTGATCACACCGCCTTGCGGCGCCACCTGGTTGAGCAGCACGCCATTGTTGCGCACAGTAGGAATCACCTTCGAGTCGGTATTGTAGGCGATGAGTGAGCGCACATGGGCGTTCATCTCACCAGTTTCGCGAAAGTCGTTGGTGGCACGAACGGCCTCTACCTCGCTTAGGCCCAACACATTGTTGATGCCGATAAAGCCGGGATATACGTGTTTGCCCGATGCGTTGATTACGGTGCTGTTGTTGCCATCAATCCGTATTTCGGCACCACTGCCTACATATACGATCTTGCCTTCGGCAAAGCCGATTACTCCGGGGCTCAGCACCTGGCCGTTGCCGAGGTGTAGGGTGGCTCCCATGATCCAAACGGGTTTGTCTTGTTTTTTGCCCGGTACGGGTTGGGCCGTGGCCCACAAAAACGGAAACAGCAGCAAAACGCTGAGCGGACGAAGGCGGTACATCATACGTTCAAAACTAAACATTTTCGGCACTTCCGCGGCCACTCGTTGCCACAGCCCTAAAATCGCCAAACTAGCCCGGTGCTGAAGTAGCTGGGACCCAAGGGGCTGAGCAGGGCCGGGTCGATGCCCACCGGGGCAAAATGGGCCTGCAGCAAGATGCCCAGGCTATGCCGGTGGTTTATTTTGTAGCGCAGGCCACTACCTACCGACCAGTCGAAGGTGCTGATGCCGTAATAGGTGCTGCCTTCTTCGGGGTTTACTTCTGGCTGGCGGATGGCGCTCATCAAACGCAAAAAGGCCAGGTCGCTACGTACATTCCAGCTCCAGCGGCTACTCAGTATGCGCTCCCACTGCAAGCCCCCGCCCAAACGTATGCCGGTTACCAACTGGAGCTTCATGGCGCTGTCGAGGCCGTTGTAGTCGATGGGCCTTACCGTTTGCGGAAACTGAAGTCCAAAACCCAGCTCGAGGCGAAGGGCACGTTTCAATGGCAGGCTAAAGCGAAAGTCGAATTGTGGGGCGGGCCCAAAATAGGCGGCATTTACCTGCGAGGGCAAAGCCGCGCCAAAGCCGAGCTCAAACTGCAGCTGCCAATCGTAAATCTCGCCGTATTGTTCCGCAAAGTAGGCGGCAGTGGTGGTGGTGCCAAATCGTTTTTCGCGCCGGAAACGCTCGAAAGCAGCGGGGCCAAAGCCAAATAAGGTGCAAAGGAGGTAGGCATCGGTGCTGTCGGCCACCTGGCTGCGTAGCTCTTTGGCCAAGGTGCTTACCCACTGGTCGTAGCGACCACCGGGGGGCATAAAATCAAAATACCCCTTGCTGTCGTCGTAAAAGCCCGGGGTTTCCATATCGGCAAGAAAGTAGGTGCGGTCGCGGAATTTGGCGAGATAACGTTTGTAGTAGTGAACAATTTGATCGGCGTGCAACTTTTTGCGGTAAATGCTCAGCAGCAAATCGAGGCGATGACTGGCTTCGTTACCGCCGCAATAACTTTCCCATTCGGCCATGAGCTTCACCAAGCTGTCGCTTTGGCTCAGCTTGAGGGTAGGAAAAAGTTTGCTCACCTCCCCCGCCACTGTTTCGCAGGTTACCTTGGGTTTGGCCAGCAGTGTGTCCTGCGCGCTACTCCAAAGCGGAATTTGCAGGGTAAAAACGACAAGTAGCAGCGTTTTCATGGGCGTTGGGGTTTTTGCGATTGCTGCGCAAAAATTGTTCCGCGAACGGCGCAGCCTTATCCTTTACGGCGTATGGCTTGCGCTACTTGTGCAGGAAGGAAGCCAAACTTCTCGGCCAGCACATCGCCTGGAGCACTAAATCCAAACTGATTGATGCCGATATTGAGGCCGTCGATGCCCGTAAATCGCTCCCAGCCGGTAGTTACTCCGGCTTCTACCGATACACGCACCCGTGCTTCTAAGGTCATCAGCTCACGACGGTAGTCGGCATCCTGCTCAAAGAATAGCTCCCAGCAGGGCAGCGACACCACGCGGATGTTGCCGCGCTCGGCGGCCAATTCCTTGGCGGCATCTATTGCCACCCATACTTCCGATCCGGAGGCAAAAATCACCGTATCAACGGCTTCCCCAGGCTGCGTTTCGAATTTTATGTAGCCACCGCGGGCCACATCTACGGGGCCGTCGAGGGTAGGTACATTTTGGCGGGTGAGGGCGAGCAGACTCGGGCGGTGGGTTTCTTCGAGCCATTGCACCATGCAGGCTACCGTTTCGCGGGCATCGGCCGGGCGGAAAACGAGTAGGTCGGGGATGAGGCGGAGGCTCATTACGTGTTCGATACTTTGGTGCGTAGGTCCATCTTCGCCCAAGAAAATGCTGTCGTGGGTAAACACATGCAGCACCTGCAGCTGCTGGATGGCACTCATGCGGATGGCGTTGCGGCTGTAGTCGCTAAAGGTGAGGAAAGTTGCACCAAAAGGAAGCATGCCGCCGTAGAGGGCCATGCCATTGCAGATAGCAGCCATCGGGAACTCGCGGACACCGAAGGCCAAATTTCGGCCTGCACGGTGGCTGATGCTGAATTCGCCTACCGCTGCGGCAAAGGCACCGGTGTTGTTCGAAGGCTCGAGGTCGGCACTGCCACCCATCACCGAGGGGATGCGCTGACCCATAAACTCGAGCAGCTTGCCAAAGGCCACGCGCGTAGCCAATTTTTCGCCTACTTCGAAGCTCGGCATGCCGCTGAGGTCGATTTTGCCGTCGAGCAGGCCTGCGCACAGGGCATCGAACGAGCTGTCGGCCTTACGGCGGTTGCGGAGCTGAATGGTCCACTGGTCGGCGAGCTCGTTGTAGGTGTTGAGTTTGTAGGTGAAGTCGTCTTTGGCTTCGTCGCTCACCTGGAAAAACGCTTCTGGGTCGAGGCCAAGTTTGGTTTTGGTGGCGGCAATTTCGTCTACTTTGAGGGGCTCGCCGTGGGTTTTGTGGCTGCCCTCGAGGGTGGCTGCACCCTTGGCCATCACCGTGTCGCCAATGATAAGCAGCGGCTGCTTGCGCTCCGTTTGGGCATGATCAAGTGCCTGGCGGATGGCGGCATGGTCGTGCCCGTCGATTTCGAGTACTTCCCACTGCATGGCTTCAAACAGCCCACGGAAATTGACCGAACTCACGCGCTCAGTTTTTCCTGAAATTTGAATGTCGTTTTTATCGTAATACACCACCAAGTTGTGGAGGCCGAGGTGGCCGGCCAATTGCATCGATCCTAAGGCTACATCTTCCTGCAGGTCGCCATCACCTACGAGGCTGTATATTTTGTTGTTCATCAGCTCGCGGCCAAGTACCTCCTGCTGGTGCAAACTGGCAATGGCCATACCTACGGCCATGCTCACGCCCTGTCCGAGCGGACCGGTGGTGGCTTCTACGCCGGTGGTGAGGTGACTTTCGGGGTGGCCGGGGGTTAGGCTACCAAACTGGCGAAAATTTTCAATCTCTTCGATGGGCAGCAGGTCCATGAAGTGGAGCAAGCTGTACAGCAACATTGACTCGTGCCCTGCCGAGAGCACAAAACGGTCGCGGTTGTGCCACTTGGGTGCCATGGGGGCAAACCGCAAGTAATCGCGAAAGAGAATTACCGCAAAGTCGGCCGACGAAAATGCTCCCCCGGGGTGGCCTGAGTTGGCTTTTCGGGTAGCATCCATGACTAATCCTTTGAGTTCGGCAATAATACGCTGGTCGGCAGTAGGGTTCATGTTGCGAGAATTTGCCGCGAAGATACGCTTTTGTGGGGAGCTTGACGAAATGACTGCTCAGCACATTTACAGGTAACGAGCAAAAATGACGCGACTGATGATTAGGCACATACAGGTGGGGTCAAAAAAAAGAAAAAAATTCTGTTTTAACGATGTAGTAGTAGCTGTAAATTTTGCTTTAGTGCCTTTATTTCAATTTCACCGACACGTTTAAATCTTTGAATATGAATAAAATAGGGTATATTTAATCAATTATTATGCTAAGATTGGAGTAGGACGTGAGCAAAAAATTATTCATACAGAATATGGTTAGCTTACGCTGCAAATTGCTGGTGCGGGCGGAGCTCGACAAATTGAAAATCGCCTATCGTACCGTAGAATTGGGGGAAGTGCTTTTGGAGGAGCCACTAAGCGATGAGCTTAGTGCTGAACTGGCAAACGTATTGCATGGCTCGGGACTCGAACTCATGGACGATAGAAAGGCTATACTCATCGAGCATATCATTTTGATTATCATCGAAATGGTGCACTATGCGGAGGATTTGCCACCGGTAAATTTTTCGGTGTATTTAAGCGAAAAACTTCACCATAACTACCACAGCATGTCCGAGCTTTTTTCGAAAACCAAAGGAATTACCATCGAAAAATTCATCATCCTCCATAAGATTGAACGAGTTAAGGAGCTCCTTATTTACGACGAACTGAATATCTCCGAAATTGCCGATAAGATGCATTACAGCAGTGCTGCACACTTAACCAAACAATTTAAGTCGATTACCGGACTTACCCCCTCGTTTTTTAAGCACATGTCGGTTCGCAAAAGAACCAATCTAGAGGATTTATAGGCCGTATTGCCTATCACGGAATTATCCAAAATTGAGTACGTATTGTATAAGTGTTTATTTATTGAGTAGATAGACCTTTACTAGGCATTGATGATGAAAGGCTTGGGTCGACTAGAGCAGCTTCCATTTTACTGCACCACAACGAAGCAATTTTTTATCTCTAGTCTGCAATTCCTATGAAACCATTGATGTAGAAAGCGTAGCGCCTTTCGGCTACCATCACCAATGTGGTTTTTCCACCGAAAAAGTGGTAAAAATCCGCTGAATGCTGATGAGATAAAGAAGGCCGCTTGTCTAACTAAACATGAAAACGGAAGTATTAAATAACCAAGAGTATGAGAAGTTTACTTAAATCAATAGTCGTGCTTGTGATCGTGGGCTCAGGAGGGGCATATGCCCAGCCAGTAGATTTAAGAGAAACCGTTTATATGGGGTTTAAAGCAGGATTAAATCATGCTACGGCTTGGGAGGTCGAAGGTCGAAGTTTCGACCCAAGTCCACGACCAGGTTTTGCGATCGGAGTTTTTGCTGGTATTCCAATGGGTAAAGTAATTGGCTTTCAACCCGAAATGCAACTAGCCCAGCGCGGATTTTCGGCGAATAGCGAGTTGTTAGGGCTAAACTACTCTTTCAAACGCAATACGTTGTTCCTTGACTTACAACTGCTCATGCAGCTGAAAGCTACTCGTCAGCTTACCCTAGTAGCAGGGCCGCAATTTGCATTTTTAATGCTCAAAAAGGATGAATATGCTTTTGGGACAAATACCGTGGTACTAGAACAAGAATTTGACAGAGACAACCTTAGAAATACCTTACCGGGATTTGTTGGTGGTGTTGAATTTAACTACTCGTGGTTTGTTGGCTCTGGCCGAGTAGGCTTTGATTTGCTTGCCAATAAAAAAGATGGTGAATCATTTACCCCTCGGTACAAAAATCGCTGGCTACAATTGGCTGTTGGCATGCGCTTTTGATTTCATACAGCCCTAAACTATACCAAAATGGAAATTAAAACAGCGCTCGAAAATGCCAAGGCACACATCATCGTTCAAATCATTGAATATGTGCCCGATGCCATTGTTAGCCGCACGATAATAAAAAAAACTACGGGGAATGTAACGGCTACCTCTATCGCCATTGGTGAGGAGTTGAGCGAAAAAACCATTCCCTTCGATACCTATGTGCAAATTATCGACGGCTCGGCACAAGTTACTATTGGCAACAAAAGTATGCTGGTAAAATTGGGTGAAGGAATCATTATTCCGGCACATGCCAAACACAGTTTTACTGCCAAAGAGCAGTTTAAAATGATAACCACCGTGATCAAAAGCGGGTACGAAGATTAATTGCTCTCCAGAAAGACTGGAGAGACTATAACAAGAATATTAACAATAAAACAAATGAAAAAATTAATGCTTGTAGGAATGCTGCTTGGCGCAGTGATTCTAAGTGCTTGTGCTACAAAAGCTAAATTTCCTGTCTCTGCTTCAGCACCTGCGGCCGACATAATTGCCATTAAAAAAACCAACGATCAGAAAAATTTCACGCTTGAAATTATTGCTGTGAATTTGGCAAGTCCCGACCGTATGGTACCGCCTGGTGCAAACTATTCGGTATGGATTACCACCAAGGCACATGGTGTGAAAAATGTGGGTCAATTGAACGTGGATAATGCGAAAAAGACCACCTTCAAGACCGTTACGGCCTTCGACTTTTATGAAGTGTTCATAACTGTAGAACAATCTGGCGAAAGCGACTATCCAAGAGGTGTCGAGTTGACGCGGACGAAACTTTAATTTTTAACGAATTACAGCCTCTCAAACCTACGCTCATGGCAAACGCTAACGAAGTAAATAAACACTCCGGCAAAAAGACGCCGAATAGGACGGCAAAAGAAAAAAAGGCATTTAAGAAGTTAAAACGACAGGCAAACCAGGAAGCAGGGGATGCATTAAATGGACATGATTCAGGTAAATAAACTTGGAATAGTATTAGAAAAAACCGACAATCGATTTGAGTGTACAGGTGTTTTAAATCCTGCAGTAATTAAAGTCGGAAATACTATCCATATGTTTTACCGAGCGGTTACGCACGACAACTACAGTACCATCGGGTATTGTAGTTTGTCGTCGCCGACAATTGTTGATCAACGAAACCTAGCTCCCTTGCTTTTCCCTCAGTTCAGCTACGAATTTCAAGGCTTGGAGGATCCGCGTATTGTACACATAGATGATCTTTTTTACTTAACCTACACTGCTTACGACGGAGTGAACGCATTGGGGGCTTTGGCCATATCGAGCGACTTGAAACATTGGGAGAAACTAGGCATACTTGTACCTCAGATTACCTATGAAGAATTTAAACACTTCACGGAATTTGAGGGGACGGTACATGAAAAATACGAGCGATTTAACAGTTATCAAAAAAGTCATGAAAAACAGGACCGTAAAGTGTTTTTATGGGATAAAAATCTGGTGTTTTTCCCGCGAAAAATTAATGGACAGTTCTGCTTTTTACATCGTATTAAGCCGGATATACAAGTTGTTGTAGAGATAGATCGTCTCGAAGAATTGACCATCGATTTTTGGCAGAATTATTTTTTGCATTTCGACGAATTTATTGTCCTGAAGCCACGATTTGATCATGAAGTGAGTTATATCGGTAGTGGATGCCCACCTATAGAAACAGCGGCTGGATGGCTTATAATTTATCATGGAGTTCATGATACCATCAAAGGTTATGTATACTCGGCCTGTGCAGCGCTGCTCGATCTCGAAAACCCTCAAAGAGAGATTGCCAGACTACCCTACCCTTTGTTTTCACCAGCTGAGCGCTGGGAGCTAAAAGGGGAGGTGAACAATGTATGTTTTCCAACAGGTACTGTACTTGAAGGAGACACACTCTTCATTTATTATGGAGCAGCCGACGAACGTATTGCAGTAGCATCGTTAAGTATGAAAGACCTGCTCGAAGAACTCAAATTAAACGGAATTTAATGAAGCGGTTATGACTACTCAACTTATTCTACATCCCTCATATCAGTACAAGCTTATCACCGATCTTCGGCCCTTTATTTTAAATCGTGCAGCCTATCAAACTCCGCAACCAGGGGTAAACTTAGATAAGCAAGCCGAAATTTTATTTATAAGCTCTTTTCCTCCCCGCCAATGTGGAATTGCAACGTATACCCAAGACTTGGTAAATGCGCTCGAAACGCAATTTAATAGCACGTTCAAATGTGTTGTTTGTGCGTTAGAGTCGGAAAGCACCTATCATGCTTACGTATCAACACCCAAGTACATTCTGCAAACCAACGATAGAAATTCGTATACCAAGACCGCCTTTCACATCAATCGCGATGAGGATATTCGCCTGGTAGTGGTGCAGCATGAATTCGGTTTTTATGCCAAGGAAGAGGACGCTTTCCAGGCTTTTTTAGAAGACCTAAATAAGCCAGTCATTCTAGTATTTCACACAGTATTACCCGCGCCTGAACCGGCTCGCCGTAAATTGGTAAAGGCAATGGCAAACGCTGCCGATGCAGTAGTAGTCATGACCAGCGATGCCGCTACAATATTGGTAGGTGATTATGGCATTGAGCCAGCGCAGATTTCTACCATAGCCCATGGTACGCATTTGTTGCCATTCGTTGATAAAAAGGCACTTAAGTTGCGCTATGGCCTTGAAAACAGAAGCATACTGGCAACTTTTGGACTCCTTGGGCCAAGCAAAAGTATCGAAACTACACTGCGCGCATTGCCTGCAATTATCGCGGAAATACCTGACACCTTGTTTTTAGTATTGGGTAAAACTCATCCAGCTATTGTCAAACAAGAAGGAGAGGCATATCGTGAGCAACTGGAAACATTGGTGCGGTCGTTGAAACTAGAAAACCATGTGCGTTTTATCAATGAATATTTACCCTTGGCTACACTACTTGACTATTTGCAGCTAGTGGATGTGTATTTGTTTACCTCCAAA
Source organism: Chitinophaga pinensis (assembly GCA_943369355.1). Classification (GTDB taxonomy): domain Bacteria; phylum Bacteroidota; class Bacteroidia; order UBA7662; family UBA7662; genus UBA7662. The sequence continues at coordinate 388,722 of CALRMX020000002.1, forward strand.
GACCCACATCAAGCAGTGAGCGGAACATTTTCTTACGCCGTAAGTAGCGGCTGCCCCATCGTTTCTACGCCTATCCCACAAGCCAAAGAAGTTCTTTCACAGAATAACGGACTGATTTTCGATTTCGAAAATGATGTGCAATTGGGCAAGGCCGTATTGAAACTTCTGACAAATGAGATGCTACGGAAAGAGCTTTCTTCTAACGGTTTGCAAAAGATGGCGGCCACAGCCTGGAACAATGCTGCAATTGCTCATGCACAACTTTTCAAAAAACTGAGCAATGAACCATTAGAACTTGAGTATAAGATTCCGAAAATCAAGCTGAATCATTTAGAAAACATGACTACCGACTTTGGAATGCTGCAGTTTTCAAAATTTGCTCGTCCCAACATGGAGTCAGGTTATACTGTCGACGACAATGCGCGGGCCTTGCTAGCCATTTGTCAACACTATTCCATGTGTGGCGACGAATCGGATTTACAGTTAGCAAGCACCTACATTTTATATCTCGAACATTGTTTACAGCCCAACGGCAGATTTTTGAATTATGTGGGGCCTGATCGAGAGTTTACCCTACAAAACTTTATTGAAAATCTGGATGATAGCAATGGAAGGGCGATTTGGGCACTGGGTTATGTAAGTTCGATGAGGGGGGTGTTGCCTGAATTTTTGACCAATGAGGCTGATGAAATGCTCGAACGGGTAGTGCCATACCTGGATAAAATACACTCTACGCGGGCCATGGCGTTTATCATCAAAGGCCTGTATTACCAAGCCAAGCCATCAAATAAAGTGGTGATGCAAACCTTAGCTAACCGGTTGGTTCAGATGTACAAACACGAAAGCAGCTCGGGTTGGTTGTGGTTCGAGCATTATATAACCTACGGTAATAGTGTATTGCCAGAGGCTTTGCTTAGCGCTTACATCAGTTTGGGTCGCGAAGAATACAAAGAAATCGCCATTGAGAGTTTCGATTTTTTGCTGTCGAAATTATTTGTGGACGATACTTTCAGGGCTATTTCTAACCGTGGATGGATGGTTCGCGACCGTTTTCACGATGCACCTAAAGGCGGTGAACAGCCTATCGACGTGGCCTACACCTTGCTTGCCTTAGAGCTCTTTTATGCGCAAACGAATAAAGAGTATTACAAGACAAAAGCGGAATTGGTTTTTAGCTGGTTTTTAGGCAATAATCATCTAAAGGAAATTATGTATAACCCTGTTACTGGGGGCTGTTATGACGGACTGGAGGAGCATAACGTAAACCTTAACCAAGGAGCTGAGTCTACGATAAGTTATTTCCTTGCACGCTTAGCCATAGCGCGCATGCAGAAGCTAGATTATCGTTCCCAAAATGCCGAACAGATTTTGGTGTGATGCTGCATTGAATAAGGCGGAAAATTGAATGTACGGTGAAGGAATGTCGCGAACGAACAAGTGAAGTGGTATTCATTTTGATTGTTGAAAGGCTCACTTAACTGTAATTTATGTCTCCATCTCCATTCGAAAGCCGTTTGAAATTGCTCGAACTCCGCTACCGCAACTTACAAAGGCTGTTTCTCTTAACTCTTCTCACCTTTGGCGGTCTGGCACTGGGTTGGTGGCTTAATCCATCGGTTCATTTCAACCTGATCAGGGCCAAAGGGATAATACTCGAAGACCAAAACGGGCGGGATCGTATACTCATCGGAGCACCTATCCCTTTTTCCAAACACCGTGTACGTACCGATACAGCTGCAGTAAGGAAATATTGGTCGGGGGCATACGAAGGCATTGAAGACGACTACATGGAATGGTATCAAAGCTATAAGCATGACGCCAACGGTGTAGTAGTACTCAATGAGCAGGGTTTTGATCGCATTCAACTAGGCGATGAACTTTCTGACCCCAACTCAGGCAAACGCCAGTTTAGCGTTGCTGGTTTGTTGTGGAACGATCCGTACGGTTGGGAGTTAGGTGGTGCTGGAGTTAACACAGCTGCCGACGGTAAATCGCGCTCGGTAATCGGTTTAGACGATGGCCAAGGAGAGGCCGTTCACCTGATGGCGCTGGAAGACGGTACGAAAGGTTTAGTCATAGGTGGCGAGAGAGGACGTTTACTCCTGGGCATGTCGCCAGCACAAGGGAATTGGTTCCAAAACCAGGCGCCGTATACCGGATTTAGGTTTTTTGATCCACAGGGCAAATTACGCTGGCAACAAACGATTGACAGTACGGGCGTTCCCACGAAGTAGCCAAGGAAGTTTGAATCCTAGGGCGCTGAGTTCAAAGAGTACGGAAGTAAATACTTTGAGCAGCTGCATTGGGCAGTTGCGACTGCTAAAATGTACCGAAGTTTGTAGTCTGTGCAGTGTGACTTAACTTGCATGCATGAAAATCGTCAGCTTCCTCTTCCTCGCAATTAGTTTATTGGCCTGCCAGCCTAAAGCTGGGCAAGCACAAATCCGACTCGATAGCACCCTGCTCACTGTCGATACCGTGATCAGCGGCATTGATATCCCTTGGGAAATTAGCTGGGGGCCCGACAACCACATCTGGATGACCGAACGGTATGGACGTATCAGCCGGGTGAATCCGACCACCGGGCAGCAGCAGGTGCTCGCAACTTTAACCGACGTAACAGCCCAAAGTGAATCGGGCCTACTGGGGCTAGTGTTACACCCCAATTTTGTAGATACCCCTTGGGTTTTTGTCGCCTATACGTACAGCTTGGGCAATGCGATCTACGAACGTATAATTCGGCTCAATTACCAAAACAACCTGTTGGTAAGAGCCGACACACTGATGGAAGCTATACCGGGAAACAGCACCCACAACGGCGCTCGCCTCCTCATTACGCCCGATCGTAAATTGTTGGTGACCACTGGCGACGCGCAAAACACCAGTTCGCCGCAAAATTTAAGCAGCGCCAACGGCAAAGTACTCCGCTTCAATCTCGACGGCTCTATTCCCGACGATAATCCCAACCCACAGTCGCCCGTTTGGAGTTTTGGTCACCGCAATGCGCAGGGATTACTCCTGCATCCCAACGGCCTCATTTATTCGAGCGAACACGGCCCCTCGAGCGACGATGAGTTGAACATCATTTACCGCAACAGGAACTACGGTTGGCCGAATGTGGTGGGTCCCTGCGATGCCCAAAACGAGCTGTTTTTTTGTGCTACGAATAATGTGGCGGAGCCCATCGCTTGGTGGACGCCCACTACCGCCGTAAGCGACCTCATCTGGTACGACCACCCGTCAATTCCCGAGTTCCGGAATCGTATTTTACTTACCACCCTCAAAGACAAAGAGCTTTACGTGATGCAGTTGAATGCTGCGGGCGATTCGGTTTTGAGCCAACGAATTTTTCTCACCAATCGGTTTGGCCGCCTGCGCGACATCTGCACCGATGCGTCGGGCGCCATTTATTTAGCCACTAATGGCCAAAACTGGTTCAACGATGCTCCATTTACCCATTCAATTATTCGTCTCAGAAATACCAATTGGAACCCAAACACTTCGGTAGCGCCAAACGACCGAGGCATGGGCATCAAGCTATACGGTAACCCACTTTCGCCCGATAGTAAATTGGTTTTGCCCGAAAAGGCATGGGGAAGCAGCTACCGCTTGCGCGACTTAAGTGGCCGTACGGTGCTGGAAGGACTAGCCGAGACAGCCGAAATGTACCCACACAACTGGCCTATTGCTGCCGGAACGTATTTGTTGGAGTTTCAAAAAGGTACGCAGCAGCAATCGTTCAAATTGATACGATAGCCTAACTTTTCGCTTGGGCAGTTTTTAATAGGTTTGAGCTGCCTTTCACCAAGAGGGTGGTTCGATCGGCATTCCACAATTCGCACCAGGCCGCAACCAGTGTTTTTCCACGTCGGGTGATGCCTGTTACGGCGATCACCACTTCGCCTTCTTTGGCTGGAGCAAAATAGTCGATGTAATTGTTCAGTGTCACATAAAAGTGGGTGTCGCCAAGCGAGTAAATGGTGGCTCCGATGGCGTCGTCTACCATGGCGGCACTTATTCCACCGTGCAAGATACCTACCGGATTGAGCCATTCGGGTCGAACGGTATATTTTAATTCGAGAGCGCCCTCGGCAGCATGGAGGAGTATGGGGTTGAGCCAACGCATGACGGGAGAAGGCGAATGGCGGGCGTCGCGGCCGAGCTGCGACAGCAAAAGATCAAGTGCTGAATTCATCTAAATTATCGAATGAGGAGTTGGTCGAGCCAACGTTGCGAAATGTCGCCGATGAGGTCGTTTCCGGCAAGCCTTTGAAGTTGTAAACCCCCTACCATGCTTGCCAAGATGAGTTGGGATACTTGACCTGCTTTACCGTCGAAATCCATTTCTTCTTTTTTTCGGCCCTCTTTTAAGGTGGTTCTGAGCCATTCGCGTATATGTTCGCTTAGCTCCTGGGTTGCAGCCGCCAAAGGAGCGCCTAAACTGCTAATTTCCGAACCTAACGCCCCAAGGATACAAATTTGGCCATTTTCGCCTTGTTCGGCATAATAACTAAAAAACCAGCGTAGGCGTTGCGCGGGGTTCAAGCCTTCTACTGCTTTTTCGAATGCCATAAATTGCTCTTTTTGTTGTTTTACAACGGCCTCACCAAGTGCGCTTTTGTTGCTAAAGTGGTAGTGTATTGACGCCGTTTTTAAGCCAGTAAGCTTGGCGAGCTGATGAAAACTGAAAGCATTGTATCCATGTTGCCGAATGTGGGTATCGGAGAGGGCGATTAAGCGTAATGCAGTAGGGTTCATGGCCGAAATATACAAAAACCTATTAGTTGATAGGGGCGGTGATGTTTTTAACTTTTTTGTAGCCTATATGTCGCGCTTTCTCAGCTCCTTGCACATTCGATAAGGTAACAGCCAGCGAATCGGCTTTAGGAAATTCGTATACAATACGTTGAGGGTATTGATTACCTACATTTTCAAAAACCCATCGTTTATCATCGAAGTGCGTTAAGGAGAATAAAACAGCTGGTTTAGGGTCGGGATGAAGCCTGCGAAACTCAAAGTAATACTGTCCGCGAAATGCATAAATACCCATGAATTCGGTAAGCAAGGTGTCGGATCCTTGAAGATGATAAGCAAGACCTTGTAAGCGGCCATTGGCTTGTTGGCGCCATTCTTCGAGAAGCTCAGCTTGGTCGTTATTCGTACGCCAAGTGCCAATCACGGCCGAAAAATCACTTTCGGTGGTGCAACTTTGACCTAAAGCCACGAGACAAATGAGCCAACGGAACATGGTGAAAAATAGAGTTTTTGATTCTAAAACGCAAACCACTGTATGACATTTACAGGGAAAGTAATATGACAACATTAAAGTATGCTAAAAGAAGACCTGAATTCAGCCATAAAACGGGGGCTTTTCTTATATTTCCGTTCTTAATTTAGGATCATGCGTAACCGTTCACTCAGTTTAATTTTGTTTTTTACGTTTCTCAGTTCGTTCGCTCTCGCTCAAGCCTTCGAAGGGCAACTTGTATACGAGCGTTTGATGAAAAATAAAAAGGGCGAGACCTCAGAAACACGGCGTACCGACTATTTGGTGAAAGCAGGCAAGCTGAGAATCAATCATTACGACAATCCTAGTACTACAGTGCCTTCGCTGAGTTACATTCATCTGAGCGATGGCCGACTGCTTGCCTTAGCAGGTGGCGATAACGACCGTTCGGCTACCGATACTCCGCTCGAACCTCTAGCTCCAGGAGTGAAGGCGCTCGCGGTAGTTAAAAAGACGGGAAATACGAAGACGATTCAAGGTAAAAGCTGCGTGGAGGTGGTTACTACCTACGATGCTTTGGAAATTACCGCTTGGGTGATGGCGGCCAATATCGATTATAATGCCTTGATAGCACCCATTGTAGGTATCCAGGAAGGATTGCTTCCGGATGGCATGAAGGGTATTCCGCTTGAATTAACCTTTAAATCAAATGGCAAAGTGGTGTATACCTTGGTTGCACAACGGATTACCCCACGCAAACTCGAAAATATTGAGTTCCAACTGCCCGCAGGTATCCGCTTACAACGCCTCTAATTAATCCGAACCACGAGCACTTTCGTTGCCAATGTGCGCTCAATACGTATGAGCTGATTTGCTGTTTGTAGTTCTAGATGCTCCGTCGCCGCCTGGGATAGCTCAATCAAATTGTTCGGGTGAATGCCTAACTTCCACAAACCACTGGTGATTTTATCGTCGCTTTGTTCGGTTGCCACCAGCGCCTTTTCTCCTAAACGTAAGTCGGATAAGTAAATGGTTTCACGAGCCCGTTGAGGAATTGGAGAGCCATGCGGGTCAAACTTGGGATAGCCCAGTTGTTCCTCTACTTCTTGCACAAATTTTACGGGTAATCGGTGTTCGAAGGCTTCGGCCTGATCGTGAATTTGATCTTGTTCTAGTCCTAATTCCCGCGAAAGATACGTTTCCCATAGGCGGTGCGCTCGTATAAGTTCATAGGCCCTTTTTTTACCAGCAAGGGTTAGGTCAAACTTGTTTCCCTTTACCACGGTCAGTCCACGTTTGGTCAATTGCCGAAGCGCTGTTTGTATCTCGCTATTCGATTTTTGAAGTTTGGCCGAAAGTATGGCGATATCGGTTTCGCTGCTTTCTTTTTGTTTCAGGGCAGCCTTTAGTACATCTTCAAGATTCGTTTCTCGCAACCGACGACGTTTTTGCACCCATTGTACAAATAAGCCTTTTTTCGGCGCGAAGAATACCGCTAGGCCATACAAAAATGCTCCAACCAAGGTCATAGCGGGACCAGGGGTGGTTTCGAGCAGAATAGCGATGAGCAATCCGGCCACACTACTGATAATGCCTACGGCAGCAGCTATCCATAACATCCGATTGAGCCTACTGGTAAGTAGGTAGGCAGTAGATGCGGGAATTATGAGCATGGCAACGACCAAGATTACGCCTACCGATTGCAAGGAAGCAACAATTGCAAAGCTCAATAACAGCATCAAAAAATAGTGCATGAGGTTGGCATTGATGCCGCCCGTGCGGGCCATAACAGGTTGAAAGGTGGTGACAAAAAAGAAGCGGTAAAATGCGCTGATACACACCAAGGTGTAGAGGGTGATTAGGCCCGTTAGTCGCAGATCCATATTCGAAATGCCCAACACATTTCCGAAAAGGAAATCTTTCATGTCGAGGTGAACCCCTTCTTGACGAGTTACCTGACTAATTCCGATAATGCCCAAGGCAAACATGGCCGAGAATACGATACCGATGGCAGCATCTTCACGAGTTCGGGCATTCCGTTGGAGCCAGGTGATTAAAATGGCTGCAAACAAGCCTGCGATGACCGACCCGACGAAAAATGCAAATACACTATGCCCGGCCACTAAAAACCCCGCCACAACTCCTGGCAATATGGCGTGTGATAGCGCATCGCCAATGAGCGACATATGGCGGAGCACGATAAAACATCCCAACACCCCGCAGGTAATGCCTACCAGCAGGGAGGCCGCCAACGCCCGTTGTGCGTAGGCATACGAAAACACGTCGATTAGCTGTTCCATTACGGTCGGTTTAAGGCTGCTGCAGTTTCATACAATGCTTGTGGTCCACTGAACGTTCGTAGAATATTATCGTCGGTCATGACTTCGTTGGCCGGCCCAAAAGCAATTAGTCGGCGGTTTATCAAGATCAAATCGGTAAAGTAGTGGGTGGCTTTTGAAAGGTCGTGGTGGATGATGATGACCGTTTTGCCCGAAGCCACGAGTTTGCGGAGAATTTCCATTATTTTTTCCTCTGTGGTAATGTCTACACCCACAAAAGGTTCGTCGAGGAAATACAGTTCTGCTTCTTGTGCAAGTGCACGAGCGATAAATACGCGCTGTTGTTGACCTCCCGATAGTTCAGAGATTTGTTTGTCGCGCAATGCCAAAATGTCGAGTTCGCGCAGTTTTTCGAGGGCCAATTGCCGGTCGTAGGCGTTTATTTTTTCAAAGGTCTTTTTGTGTGGGTATCTTCCCATCAATACAACATCCAATACTGTGGCTGGGAATTGCCAGTCGATTTCTTCTTTTTGTGGCACATAGGCGATAAAGGGCTGTAGTTCGGCAATGGGTCTACCTCCCAGGGTGATATGCCCTTGATCGGTATCAACTAAGCCTAGTATCGACTTGAATAAGGTGGATTTACCCGAACCGTTGGGGCCGATGAGTCCGTATAATTTACCTGCAGAGAGTTGCAATCGGAAATTATTGAGGATTACCTTGTTGTCGTAAGCCACGGTCAAACCATGTACCTCGAGCGTATAGCCCGGTACGAGCGAAGCTTTGGAGGTTTTTTGGATACCACGAGCTACCCAAACGAATGCAGCAGCCAAAAACGCCGCGATTATGCCTAGTAAGCCAAGTTCACGCCGTTGCAGTGCCGCTGGTCCTGTGGCGGTGAGGCCTTCGTACAATACTCGGGCGTTGTGTTCGAGCATCCCCAGGTACGAATCGGCTCCACTGCCTTTCGGTCCCATGCTATCGGCAAAAAGTTTACCTCCAATGCGTATTCCTGCATCGCCTGCCACCTGTTGCATCAGTTTGGGATTGATGGTGCTTTCTACAAAAATGGCGGGTAAGTCTTGTGCCGCTATGGTCGCGATGAGTTGTTGAAGGTCTTCCAAACGCACTTCTGCGTCGGTAGTGGTACCCAGGACACTAATTACGCTGAAATTGTATCGATTACCGAAATAGCGGAAAGCGTCGTGCGAGGTGGCTATGATACGTTGCTTTTGGGGTACTGCGGCAAGCATCTGTTCAATTCGCTTGTCTAATGCGGCCAACTGTTTGTCATAGCGGTCATACCTACTTTGCAGGCTATCGGCGTGCTCGGGAGCTAAACTCAAGAGCGCCTCGAAAGCATTTCTTAGATAAATACGGCCATAAGCTGGATTCATCCAGGCATGTGGGTCGTAACTATTGGCATGATCGGCGCTGCCAATAGGCACAATACCGGTTGTTAGCACGACCACTGGGGCATTGCTTCCGCTGTTTTGAATGAGTTTTTCGAGCCAGCCTTCTAGGTTCAGGCCATTCATGAGGATAAGATCGGCCTCCGCGATCTTCTGAGCATCTCCCGGCACAGGTTCGTAGGTGTGCGGATCGCTGCCCACGGGTAACAACGATTCAACGACAAAGTCGTTCCCAGCAAGTTGTTGCGTGATATCGGCCAAAAAGCTCGTTGTAGCCAATACCCGCGGTGGCGTATGGGCAGCTAACTGCAAGCTTAAAACAAGGAAAAAGAGCGTTCCCCAAAATTTCATGAAACAAAGGTAGTAGATTTTAGATAAGCCTAAAAATATATTTACGCAATACCTTAAAATCGGGCGATTTGGTTATTTTCGACAATCAGCCTATTTTTCGCTTTTCGAAACGCTATGCAAAGCAGCATTCCTTCAGTCGATCTGGCTGACTTTTTATCTAACGACAAGCAGCGCAAGGCTGCATTTGTTCAAGCACTTGGGCAGGCTTACGAAACGGTGGGTTTTGTGGCTGTTAAAAATCACGGTCTCAGCGATGCCTTAAGTAGTGCTCTTTATTCGCAGGTGCAGCAGTTTTTTTCGTTACCGCAAGACATAAAGACACAATATGAAATTGCAGGATTAGCCGGACAACGTGGTTATACCGGCTTTGGTAAAGAACACGCCAAAGGAAGAAGCACCGGTGATTTGAAGGAATTTTTTCAGTTTGGTCAGGAGGTAACCGACGGCGACGCCATTAAAAGCGAATACCCCGACAATGTACAAGTGCGCGAATTGCCTGATTTTAATGCCAAAGCCCGCGAAGCTTATGCCACCTTAGAACAGAGTGGCCGCCAGTTGCTGCGTGCCATTGCCCTGTTTCTGGAGCTCGACGAAAATTACTTTGATGAGCACATTCACAACGGCAACAGCATTTTACGGGCTATCCACTACGGGCCTATCACCGAGGAGCCCAAAGACGCTGTTCGAGCCGCCGAACACGAAGACATCAACTTAATCACCTTGTTGATGGGTGCCTCTGCCGAAGGCTTGGAAGTGCTGAATAAAAACAACGAATGGGTGGCCGTAACGGCATTACCTGAGCAGGTGGTGGTGAATGTTGGCGATATGTTGCAACGTTTAACTAACAACCGCTTAAAAAGTACTACCCATCGCGTAGTGAATCCACCTCGAGAAAAGTGGGGTAGCTCGCGTTATAGCATACCCTTTTTCTTACATCCACGTTCGGGTATGCGCCTCGATTGCCTCCCGCAATGTGTAACTCCTGAAAATCCGTTGCATTATGCGCCTATTAGTGCTGGCGAGTATCTCGATGAACGCCTACGCGAAATCGGCTTAAAGAAGTAAAATGACCTTTCTGCCAGCCGAACAGCGTGGGTTTCTGCGCGATGTGCTAACCTTGGGGCTCTCGTCTTTCGGCGGTCCACAGGCGCATATCAGTTTGATGCTGGATTTGCTCGTGGAAAGACGTAAGCTGTTCAGTGAAAAAGAGCTGATGGAGCTCAATGCGCTCTGTCAGTTTTTGCCAGGCCCCACCTCCACACAAACTCTCACAGCGATCGGTCTTCGGTTAGGAGGCCAGCGTTTGGCGTGGCTCACCCTGCTGGTTTGGATTACGCCGGCTTGTTTGCTCATGACCATGATAGCGCTCATGTTCCACTACATCGAAGGAGAAGGCTTTGAGTTGGAGGTGCTCCGTTTTGTTCGGCCCATAGCCATTGGTTTCATTACTGTTGCCGCGTGGCGGTTGACCAAAACCATGCTTTCAGATGCCATGAGCCGGATTATCTTGGCACTATCGGTCGTGCTCACGCTACTGTTGACCAGTTCATTTATATTTCCCACTGTATTGCTCATCGGTGGATTGATTAGCAACTATTGGCCACAGGAAGAACCACAAAAAGAGCAATACAACCTGCGAAACATACGCTGGCAGAGCTTTTGGGTGTTTCTCAGCATTTTCACCCTGGCTGCAGTATTGGGTAATGTATTTAAAATCAAAGAGTTGATTCTTTTTGAAAACATTTATCGCTTCGGGAGTTTGGTTTTTGGAGGTGGTCAAGTACTCATTCCCATGATGTTTGAGCATTATGTGCAGGTAAAGGAATTTATGAGTCCCGAGCAGTTCTTGTCGGGTTATGGAATTTCACAAGCCATTCCGGGACCGGTGTTTTCGTTTGCGGCGTACATAGGCGCCATGGTATTCCAAGATGCTGGGCAGATGAAAATGTTGTTGGGCGCAGCGATTGGGGCTGTAGGCATTAATTTGCCGGGCACCTTATTGATTTTTTTTGTGTACCCGGCCTGGGAAGAGCTCAAAAAAATGCGGACAGTAAAAAAGTCGCTCAACGGGTTAAATGCCGCCGCCGCAGGCTTGATGGTTGCCGCGGCCATTTTGTTACTTCAACCCATCGGCTTCAACGCAATTAATCTCGGAGTAGTTGCCGCCACTTTTGTATTGAATTATCAGCTTCGCTTGCCGCCATTGCTCATCGTTACGCTAGGCTTGATAGGTGGATTATTGGTGCTTTAAGCCGCCCCATTTTCGTATTTTCGAGCCAAAATTAACTCACTATGTACGCCAACAGCCTCAAACCCGTGCTCGATAAAGAACTCGCCGACATTCGTGAAGCAGGTCTTTACAAGAAAGAACGCATCATTACCTCGTCGCAGGATGCTGAGATCACGCTCGATAGTGGGGAAACCGTGCTGAATTTTTGTGCCAACAATTATCTCGGCTTATCGAATCATCCGCGGGTAATTACTGCGGCTAAAGACGCGCTCGACACACATGGTTTTGGCATGTCGTCGGTACGCTTTATTTGTGGAACGCAAGACATACACAAAGAACTCGAGCAGCGAATAGCTCGCTTTTATCACACCGACGACACCATTCTATATGCGGCAGCTTTCGATGCTAATGGAGGCGTATTTGAACCCCTATTTGGCGAGCAAGATGCCATTGTAAGCGATTCCCTGAATCATGCTTCAATCATCGATGGCGTTCGTTTGTGTAAGGCAGCCCGCTACCGCTACGAAAATAACAATATGGCCGACCTGGAAGCTCGGTTGCAGGAAGCCCGAGCAGCAGGACATCGCAACATCATCATCGTAACCGATGGGGTATTTTCGATGGACGGCTATGTAGCTCAACTCGATAAAATAGTTGCCTTGGCCAAAAAATACAATGCGCTAACCATGATAGATGAATGTCATGCTGCGGGATTTTTAGGCGCTACGGGCCGAGGAACACCCGAGTTATGTGGCGTGATGGGCGAAATTGATATCATCACAGGCACGCTAGGTAAGGCGCTTGGAGGTGCTATGGGAGGCTACACCACCGGTCGAAAAGAAATCATTGAGCTGCTCCGTCAGCGTTCGCGTCCGTATTTGTTTTCCAATTCATTGGCCCCGGCAATTGTAGGCGCAAGCATCGAGGTATTTAAGATGCTCGATGAAACTACCGCCCTCCGCGATAAACTCGACCGCAATGTGAAACATTTCAAAGCGGGCATTAAAGCAGCGGGTTTCGACATCAAAGACGGCGAATCGGCGATTGTGCCCATCATGCTGTACGATGCCAAGTTGAGTCAGGATATGGCCGACCGTTTGCTAAAAGAAGGTATTTACGTGATAGGATTTTTCTTCCCGGTTGTTCCCAAAGGACAGGCGCGTATACGTGTTCAACTTTCGGCTGCTCACGAAATTGATCATCTCGATCGCGCAATCGCTGCCTTTACAAAGGTAGGCAAAGCGCTTGGGGTGATCAGCTGAACCACAGGGCTGCCCAGAAGGTTTATTCGGTCGGCAGCTTTACGGCGTTAAGCTGCGCCATCATGCTGTCGCGTACCACTTCAAATTGTGGCAAGAGAGCTTTGGGTAGCGGGTCGGCAGCGGGTTGTTGGATGCGCTTAGGGTCGACTTGTTGGCCGTTTTCCCAAAAGCGAAAGCAAAGGTGCGGACCAGTAGCTAATCCAGTGCTACCCACATAGCCAATCACTTGACCTTGGCTCACTCTTGCCCCGGCACGCATGCCTTTTGCAATGCGGCTCATGTGCAAATACCCTGTTGAGTGGGTTTTGTTGTGTTTGATTTTTACAAAGTTACCGTTGCCGCCACGGTATCCAGCTTCCACTACCACGCCATCGCCGATTGTTCGAATTGGCGTGCCCGTGGGTGCTGCATAATCGGTACCCAAATGCGCCTTGTAGCGCTTCAGCACCGGATGGAAGCGTTTCATGCTGAATTTGCTGGTGATGCGTGAAAACTCAAGCGGCGCCTTGAGATAGCGCTTTTTCATGCTTTCCCCTTTTTCGTTGTAATATTGGTTGGGTTTGCCGTTATCGAATAGGATGGCCACATGGTTTTTGCCTCGTGAATTGAACTCGGCGGCCAAGATGCGACCCATACCGTAGGGCTTGCCTTCTACTTGCTTTTCTTCGTACACCACTCTGAAATAATCGCCTTTTTGCACCGAGAAGAAGTCTACTGTCCAGTCGAAAACTCCAGCTAGATTTACGGCTAATTCTTGGGTAGCACCAGCATCAAGCACGGTTTGGAACAACGAACTGGTAATCACACCGCCAAGTTTTTTAATCTCGGTAGTGACTGGTCGATCAAAGCGATTAATCTTGGGTAAAGAATCCCGAAAATCTACTATGTAGTAGGTGATCGGGTCATGTTCGTATATCCAATACAAAAGTGAACTGCTGTCGCGGAGCGTGGTATAGTTTTTACCCACCCGAATGTTACGGGTATCAAATATTCCGTTGGCGACATCTACAAATTGTTGAATTTGCTGGCCATCGAGACCCTGCTTGTTAAGAATAACACTCATGTTATCCCCGTTTTTTACGGTCAGAGTGTCTACTTGGAGCGAATCGATAGCAATGCCATACAACAAAGTAGGTGCAACTACAGGCGCTTTCTCCTTTTTGCTTTGGGAGCAAGCGGCTGCGAGCAGTAAGAGTAGTAAAGTAAGTAGTCGATACTTATGCGCCATGCCCTCCCTGTTGGGCGCGATGGGCTTTCACGCGTTCGTAAACGTGTTTAAACCAATACGTAAATTGTCCGGGGTCGTTGGCCAGCATTAAATCGATACCTGCGAAACTTACCCAACGATATTCATGCACTTCTTCAGGGTCGGGAAGTACCGCATCGTTGTATTCGCCCACGTATACGTGATCGTATTCGTGTTCGATTAGGCCATTTTCGAAATCGGTGCGATACACAAACGAAAAGGCTGGTGCAATGGCGCACTGGAAGCCCATCTCCTCCTGTAGGCGACGTAAGCACGCGGCCTCGGTAGCCTCACCGGGAGCAGGATGACTGCAACAAGTGTTCGTCCAAAGTCCGCCTGAGTGATATTTGTGCAAAGCGCGACGCTGCAGGAGCAGCTGACCATCGCGGTTAAAGACGAAAACAGAAAACGCACGATGCAATACCCCGTCGATATGTGCCTGCATTTTTGGTGCAGTGCCAAGTTCGCGGTCGTGTTCATCAACAAGTATCACCTGCGGCTCGAGTGTAGACAAAACGTTGTTCATTGGTTGCCCAATAATAGCCTTTTTTGGCCGCCTTTGGAAACAGAATTGGTGTTAAATGGGCTTTAGTCTATTTCAGCTCATTCAATAAGGCCTGATGCTCGCCCAAATGAGGTGGCGGTGAAAGCTGATTTTGACCTTCAGTAAACACTGCCGTGCGCCAACTCCGTAACCCATTGGCTCGTATTTCGATCGATTTAGCTGCTGGCAATGCGGCTACTTCCGACATTCGGTTGATACGTCCGAAAGGAATTTTGTTTTTTTCGAGTGCCTCGATGAGCGACGAGCTGTTTTGCCTTGCAAAAGCCTCTGCGAGTAGGGCATTCACTGCTTCGCGATACTGCACTCTGCTTTGATTACGCTGATAACGCTCATCATGGGTGATACCGAGAATTTTACACAAACTTTCGAATTGTTGGTCGGTACCTACGGCCAGTACCAAGGGCACTGCATCGGCGGTTATGAACGGCCTACCATAAGGCACGATGTTCGGATGCTCGTTGCCCAAAGGCTTTGGCTCAATGCCGCCTACCAGGTAGTTGGTTCCTTGGTTTACCAATGCGGCAATGGCCGATTGAACCAGAGAAACCTCTACTCTTCTGCCCAAACCGTCGATTTCGCGCTGCCACAAAGCCAGAAGTAAGCCCTCTTTAAGTTGATGGGCAGCCAAAACATCCACCAAAGCCACTGGCATTTTGAACGTATTCCCAGGCTCACCGTTTAGGGCCATAAATCCGGCTTCGGCCTGAATGATGGCGTCGTAACCTACACGGGGATCCTGGCTTCCGTAACCGCTAATTTCTCCGCCTATGAGTTTGGGATACTTCGTGTGTAGGCTCGACCACGAAAGTTGAAACCTTTGTGCATCGCCCGGTTTAAATGAGGTTAAAAGAACATCGGCTGTTTGCAGAAGCGCATGAAGCTGTTGTTGCCCCGAGCTTAGGTTTAAGTCGATAATTACCGCCTTTTTACCCCAGTTCACCGCACAGAAGTAAGCGGGCCTGTCGTTTTCGGCCGCTTCGGTTTTCAGCTTCCACGAGCGGGTTACATCGCCGGTAGGTGCTTCTACTTTGATGACTTCGGCACCCAATTCGGCGAAAAACATGCCCACGCTTGGGCCTGCCAATACCGAGGCAAGCTCAATCACCCGAATTTTGCGGGGAAGTTTCATACCGTTTTCGCCTTGCTATCTATCCACAGTAACGAGCTGTCGCCATAACTCAAAAAGCGATAGTCGTTGGCCAAAGCGTGCTCGTAAACCCGCATCCATTCGCTGCCAATGGCGGCCGATACCAAAAGCAGTAGGGTGCTGTTGGGTTGATGGAAATTGGTAATTAAGGCATCTGCTATCCTGAATTGATAGCCGGGAGCAATCATGAGTGCGGTAAAAGCAGGAACACGGGCATCACCCAATTTTGTAAGCTGGTGCTTTAAGCGGGTAAGTGCTGCTTTTATGGTTGGAGGATGCTCAAATTCGTACGGGGTAAATTGGTGTATTTCGGGAAGAACAGCATCTTCTTTCAATAAGAGCGCGCCCATCCAATACAGACTTTCTACGCAGCGTAAGGCCGTGGTGCCGACAGGGATGATGGGTCCATCGTGGGTGAGCAAGCGGTCGATTAAGGCTGTATCGATCAAAAGTTCCTCCCGATGCATGTCGTGCTCGGCCATGGTTGCAGCTTTTACCGGCTTAAAGGTTCCTGCACCCACGTGCAGGGTCAGCTCCTGCTGCTCGATTCCTCTGTGTTTGAGTTCGGCCAGAACTTGTTCGCTGAAATGTAGACTGGCAGTTGGTGCTGCAACCGACCCATCGTAACGGGCAAATACCGTTTGGTAACGTTCGGCATCGAGTTGGCTATCGGGGCGATGCATGTACGGTGGTAGAGGAATATGTCCGAGTTGCTCAAGCAACTCGGCAAAACTCAGCTCTCGCGGCGTCCAGCTGAATCGTATTTCCCAAGCATCGCCTGCAGCCCGCACACGGCTGGCGGTAAGCGTAATGCCACCTGCCGAAAGCAAGAGTACCCCTTCTTTCCATCGGCGGTTGTTTCCAATCATGCACAGCCAGCTAGCTTCTCCTTTTTGAAGCATGGCTTGCTGCAGTTCGGCAGTTGGTTGCAGAGGTTCGAGGCAAAACAACTCCACAGTGGCACCACTCTGCTTTGGAAATAGGAGTCGTGCACGAACAACACGGGTATTATTGAACAGCAAGAGGCTGTTTGCAGGCAGTATCTTGGGCAAATCGCGGAAAATATGGTCCTGCACCTGCCCATCGCGGTAGTGCAGTAACTTAGATCCATCCCTTTCTGGCAAGGGCTCTTGGGCTATTCTATGCTCGGGAAGCTCATAGCTGAAATCCTGTATGCGTAATTCGCCTGGGTGCATAAGTACGTATTGAGGCCACAAAAATACGTGCGGAACTTAATTTCTGCCGCTGGCTTTGTAGATGTTATCGCGAATGATGGTATCGAGTTGGCGGCAGAGTGGCCAAAGCAGGTCGTACAACTGTCGGTTTTCTGGATCGAGGCCACGGGGATCGAGTATTTCGAAAATACCTAACATGGATGACAAGGGTTGTCGGATGACATGCGATTGGTTGAACGAAATCTCAGAAATGGTCTTCGATTTTTCGGCAATCAGCTCTGAAAAAGATTTTAATTCATGGATATCAGCAGCGGTAAACGAAACACCTATCAGCTCGTTTTCATGATTGTAAACGGGATAATAGTGAAAACGGAACCACCTTCTCAGTTGGTCGGGCATGACAATGTCTTTTTCCAAGTGCGTGGCTTCGCCTTTTAGTGCTTTGTGAAAATGATCGTAAAAATCGCCCTCTGTGCCCGGTATGATCAATGTCCGAAAATCATCGCCCACATAGGTTTCTCGGCCATAAATCTGAGAAATACTCAAGTTGGCCTTACGGTTGAATGCCAGTACTCTAAGTTGCGGACTGATGAGTAAAAAAGTATCGGTGCTGCTGTCGAAAATCGAGCGCAAAACCGTTTCGTTTCTAAGGTGTTCCTGTTGCACCTTTTTTACTTCGGTGATGTCGCGCATGAGTATGGTAAGGCCAACATCGGTGGGATAGATGGTAATGGCAAACCAATGATCGGTTTCCTCCACCCATTGCTCAAAACGTTCCGGTTTTTTGCTTTGGATAGCGAAATCACAATGCGTCCAAAAATTTTGATAAGGGGTATCATTAAAGTGCTCCCGTATGTCTTCGCCAAGCAAGTCTAATCGCCTTTTGCCCAATATTTTAAGTGCCGCATCGTTGATGGTCATTACTCGATGGTGATTATCGAGTTGGTACAAGCCATCGGGGAACTGGTTGATTACTTGTTCAAAGGCCTGCTGAAATGCCGATAACGCACTCGACTCTTTTTCGGCTCGGGTGTAATCGTGCCCAACTGCCAAAAGTACTTTTTCGCCATTTTCTAGGAGTAGCGACGACAATTCCCAACGGCCATAGTCGTAAGTACTTTTACGGGGAGCTTTTTGCCTTACTTGCAGTTCCATCAACAAATCGTTTGCTTTAAGAACAGCATCGCCTGCTTCCCAGGCCCGGTTCACATCGTCGGGGTGAAGAAAAATGGCAAACGACTGGCCTACCCAGCTTTTACTTCTGGGCGCAGGATATTTACGGTCAAAAACCGTGTTGGTCCACAAAAAACGACATGCATGGTCGAACAGCACTACATAATAATAACCCGACTGGCGCAAGGCCTTGGGCACTATGCTCGAAATATCTGCTGGGTACAAAGTCGACATAATTGCTAAGCAAATTAGTCAAGCATGCCCAAATAACAATACGGTGAGCATTTCGGTGCCATAAATACCTCAAACTGGGTAGTTGAAAACGAATGCAGTACACATTAATAAATATGTAATGTGTATTTATCCGTTAATGGCCTTCCAAAGTAAGTCTTTGAGCTGTACGAGGTTATATCCTGTAACGGAAGAAATAAAAATAGAGGGAACTCCTGCTGGTAATTCTTTCTTTAGTTCTGTCATGAGTTCCTCATCGAGCATATCGGCTTTAGTGATGGCCAATAAGCGTTGCTTATGAATGAGCTCGGGGTTGAACTGTTCCAATTCGTTGATCAACACCTGGTACTCGGCTCGTATGTCGCGCGTATCGGCGGGAATCATAAACAGCAGTATGCTATTCCGTTCAATATGACGTAAAAAGCGGTGGCCTAGTCCACGGCCTTCGTGCGCTCCTTCGATGATGCCGGGAATATCGGCCATGACAAACGAACGATAATCGCGGTAGGGAACAATTCCTAAATTGGGCACCAGTGTGGTAAAGGGGTAGTCGGCTATTTCGGGTTTGGCTGCGGTGATACTCGCCAAGAGTGTGCTTTTGCCTGCATTGGGGAAGCCAACCAATCCTACGTCGGCAAGTAATTTCAGCTCCAAGATTTTCCACTCTTCTTTCCCGTCTTCTCCCGGTTGGGCGTAGCGAGGGGTTTGATTGGTGGGACTTTTAAAATGGTGGTTGCCTAGCCCTCCACGGCCACCTTCGAGCAACACCTTTTCCTGACCGTCTTCCGTGATTTCGAAAAGGATTTCTCCACTTTCCGCATCTCTGGCCACCGTGCCAATGGGAACTTCCAGAATTTCATCTTTACCCCTAGCGCCACTTTTTAATCCAGCAGCGCCCTTTTGTCCATCTTCGGCAATAACGTGTTTACGGTACTTCAGGTGAAGCAGCGTCCAAAGCTGTGCGTTGCCCCGTAAGATGATATGACCTCCTCGGGCACCATCGCCACCATCGGGGCCGCCTTTGGCCGTGATTTTATCGCGATGAAAGTGAACAAAGCCTGCTCCGCCATGGCCTGAACGGCAGCAGATTTTAACGTAATCAACAAAATTGCTTTCGGCCATGAATTAAAAATATCAGCGACGGGCGTCGATTGCAGTGCAAAGTGCACCAAAAATGGCGTCAATCTCGCCGATGCCGTCAATCTCGGTAAGCTTGCCTTGAGCGTTATAATATTCCGCTACTGCGGCTGTCTTCGATTCGTATTCGTGGATGCGTTTCCTGATTACTGTTTCATTGGCATCGTCGGGGCGGCCCGATTCGGCTCCGCGCAGCAGCAAACGGCGGGTAAGCTCTTCTTCGGTTACTCTGAGCGAAAGCATGCAACTGATTTTTTCGTTGTGGCCAGCGAGCAAGCGATCCAAGGCTTCGGCTTGCGCAATGGTGCGCGGGAAACCGTCGAAAATAAATCCACCTGCGGTTTTGTTGGCGTTTAGCTTGCTGTCGATCATGCCGATTACCACTTCATCGGGGACCAATATTCCCTGATCCATGAGTTTTTTGGCTTCCAACCCGAGTGCGGTACCTGCAGCAATTTCGCTGCGTAAAATATCACCAGTAGATAAATGTACGAGCTTGTATTTTTCGATGAGATTTTGCGACTGAGTGCCTTTACCCGCACCTGGAGGGCCAAAAAGAACGATGTTCAACATGGGCGTATAGATAACGAAAGCGCAAAAGTACGATAATCTGCGCACAATACAGGACCCGAAGCACCATTTCTACGATTGGGTTATGCATACCGGCCGATAAACCGAACTCGTAGGTTTATTTTTCAGACTCCAATTGATACAAGCCCGGCAAATTCCGACCTCTACCATCGTAGTCGAGTCCGTAGCCCAAAAAGAAAATTTCAGGGACTTCAAAGGCGATGTAGTCGGGCTCGATAGCGTGCTGCAAAGCCTCCCTTTTGAGTAGAAAAGTGCAAATGCGCAAGGTGGCAGGCGATAGCGCTTCAAGGGCAGGCAAAAGTTTCATCATGGTATTGCCCGTATCGATGATGTCTTCCAAAATCACCACATGCCGGCCCTTTAAACTTTCGCTCAAACCTATCAAGCTGGTTACTTGACCGCTGCTTTGCATGCCACTGTAGCTCGCAAGCTTCACAAAACTCACCTCACAATCGATGGTGATTTGTTTGAGCAGGTCGCTGGCAAACATGAACGATCCATTCAAAACGGCCAAAAACAAGGGGTCTTTGCCATCGTAGTCGCGGTCGATTTCACGCCCCAGCGCCTGAATACGCTCTTGGATGCTCACCTCTTGGAGGTAGGGCACAAAACTTTTTCCGTGTACAAATACCCGTGGCCTCATTCCGATACGATGAGCTCCATGCCCAGTTTGATGTTGTTGTCGGCGAGATTGTTCAAACTTTTCAGCCTGTCGACACTGATGCCGTAACGTTTGGCGATGTTGAACATGGTATCGCCTTTGGCAACGGTATGTTTTTTAGGACCTGCAGGTGTTGGTTTGGTTTCTTGGTCGGTTGGAACAGCTTCTCCTGGTTTTTCTGCTGGCTTGGTAGGCAAGACCACTTCGGTGCCAGGTTTCAACGGTTGCCGTATTTCTTCATTTTTTGGAGGCACAGGTACTGGAATGGGCTCCTTGGCGGGTTCGGCTTTCGCCGGTGCAGGTGCAGTTGGAGGTACAGCAAGGCTGTCCTTCGGTTTAACTTCTCCGCCTGCTCCTGTGCTGATGGAGGCGCCAGTTTGTTGTTTTACCGGTATAGGCGTTGGCGGTGGTGTTGGCTTTTCGAATTTAACAGGAGCCTCAGGTTTTACCAGTGCTGCGGCCTTCCGGTCGCGCTCCATGATCAAGGTTTGCAACTCCTCCCTGGTTCTAACCTTGGGGCGGTCGGCTCTTTTGTTGTACAAAAGGGCAATTTCTCCTTCGGCCAGTTCTTCACCTGCTTTCAGTTGATTTTTGCGGCGCAAAGCAGCCATACTCACGCCATACTTTTGGGAAATGTCGCGCAAACTTTCGTAGGTGCCTACGGTATGTTCACGCTGCTGTCGGTTGCTCTTCTTTTTGGGTGCCAAGTACACTTTGTCGCCTTCGGCAAAGCGCAAGTCGTTTTCAATATCGTTGTACTTCAAAATCTGCCAAGGGTAGAGGCCAGTACGTTCGGCCACAGCCAACGGACTTTCACCAGCGCGGGCACAAACCACTTTTACACCATTGAACTTAAACACGCCTTCTTTGCAATCAGACGGCACTTTGGGTGCCGCGGGCGTTGCTGGAGTGTGTACAGCCACCGGACCGGGTTTGCCAGCCGGGTTTTTTACCAACAGTGCGAGCTGCTCAGGGGTAACCTTGTCGTAAGCGCTGAGGCCTAGCTCTTCGATTTGTTTGATGAGCAGGGGAGCGTAATTGGGGTTGGTGGCGTAACCTGCCGCCTTCAATCCGTGCGCCCAGCCTGCATAATCAGTGATGTCGAGCTTAAATAAACTGGCGTAACGCTCGCGCGACTTCAAAAAGGCGGCGTGGTCTAAATAGCTGTCGAGCACCGACTGATATTTGCGGAAGCACTCGTCTTTGGCGTCGTCGTCCATGGTGTAGGTTTCGCCAGTCCACTCTTTGTGGCACTTGATGCCAAAATGATTGTTGGCTACCGTGGCGAGCGGGCTTTTACCCACGCCCGATTCCAGCAATCCTTGTGCAAGGGTAATACTTG
Source organism: Chitinophaga pinensis (assembly GCA_943369355.1). Classification (GTDB taxonomy): domain Bacteria; phylum Bacteroidota; class Bacteroidia; order UBA7662; family UBA7662; genus UBA7662. The sequence goes on from CALRMX020000002.1 coordinate 410,751, forward strand.
CAGGAACACCAGTACGGTGCATATTTTCGATGGCCAGGTATTTATATTGTTCTACGTAAGCCTTTTTGTCGTCGGTAGCTTGCCCGAAGAGCAGGCTTGGTAGCAGTAAAAGGAGCAGCAGTTGTTTCATGGGTCAATTTTTTCGGATGAGCTGAATGCCGTCGCGTATCGACAGCAGCAGATTGGTCACGCGCGGGTCGGCGCTCACCTTTTGGTTGAAAGCATGTAGCGCCGCAGTGTCTTTGTCGTGTTTCTCGTCGGCTACACGGCCGCTCCACAACACATTATCGGCCAGAATAAACCCGCCTGAGGGCACGCGGTCGATAATCATGTCGTAATAGCGGGCGTAGTTCTGCTTGTCGGCATCGATAAACACGAGCTCAAAATTACCTTCCAGCTGTGGTATGATGTCAACAGCATTGCCGAAGTATTGCACAATGCGTTCCTCAACGCCGCAAAGCTGGTAATATTTTGCGGTAATGTCTTCGAGCTCGGCATTGATGTCGATGGTATACAGCGTACCTCCCTCTGCCAAACCTTTGGCCATACAAATGGCAGAGTATCCGGTAAAGGTCCCGATTTCGAGTATTTGTTTGGGGCGAATCATGCTGCTGATGAGCTCGAGCAACAAACCCTGCTGGTGGCCACTCACCATCTGAGGCAGCTGATGTTTGAGGTGTGTTTCGCGGTTGAGAGCTGCCAGCAGCTCATTTTCGGGGCTGCTGTGGTTTTCGATGTAACGGGTAAGTTGCGGGGGAAAAAAGTCCATTAGCTTTTTGGCAGATAAATTAAACTACTCAATTGGTCGGGGGCAAATAATTCGTTGGCGATTTGCTGAAGTTCACTGGCGCTTACTTCCTCAAAACGGGCAATTAGTTCGGGTAGGGTGTCTATGCGTCCGAAGTCGAATAGGCTGGTGCCCAGGGCAAGCATGAGGCTTGTACGGCTCTCTTCGTTCATCACCAGTCGACTGATGAGCTGCTGCTTGGCTTGTTGCAGCTGAATACGCCCGAGGGGTTTTGTGCGCAGTTTTTCGAGCTCTTTGCGCACTAAGCGCAGTACACGCTGCACATACTCGGGATCGCAACTGAAGTATACATACCACAGGCCGGTGTCGCTGTAGGCATTGTAATTCGACTCGATGGAGTAAACCAGTCCATTCCGTTCACGTATGCTCAGGTTGAGCCGCGAATTCATGCCATCGCCTCCGAGGAGGTTATTCAACAGCAGCAGGCCTGCCCGCCGCGGGTGGTTGGCGGCGTAGGCAAGATTCCCCAAAACGGCATACGCCTGCGTTGCATTTTTTACAAGCTCAAGCTGAAAAGGCGTATACGCCAGTTGCAGCTTCGGCCGCTGTACCGCCTCTCGATGCGGATAACGCTCGAGAACGGGTTTTACTTTTCGTAAAAATTGGGTGGCAGAAAGGGGCCCGACATAACTGAACACCAACTGATCGGCAGCATACTGCCGGTCGCGGAACGCTGCCACAGCCTCACGCGTGAAGCCGCCCACACTTTCGGCCGTGCCAAGTATGGGGCTAGCCAGGGGAGTGTCGCGAAAAACGAGGGCTTCGAAGTCGTCGAGTAAACTCTCGTCGTGATAATCCTGGTATTGGTTGATTTCGTCGATCACTACCTGACGCTCTTTGAGCAATTCTTTTTCAGGAAAATCCGCATGAAAAAGAATGTCGGTAAGCAACTCAAAAGCACGAGGAAAATACGCGTTGCGAAAGGCTGCATGCAAGGCTGTACGCTCTTTGGTGGTGTATGCGTTGAGGTCGCCCCCCACCACATCGAGCCGCGAAAGAATGTGGAACGACTTCCGTTTGGGGGTGCCTTTAAACAGCATATGTTCGAGGAAGTGCGCCATACCGGTTTCTTGTGGGTGCTCGTCGCGAGTACCGGTATTGATGATGAAACCGCAATGGGAGATCTCACTGCCCTGAATCTGTTTGTGAACCAATCGGATGCCGTTGGCCAGTTCGTAATGCTGATGATCGGTCATGAACTGCGAAGATACACAAGGGTTTGGCGCCCTGTGTGCCTATTCCGAGAAACAAAAAACAACGTATTATCAATCCTTTGATTTTTACTCGTATAAATTTGTATTTTGGACTCCGTAAAGCACCCCTTACCGAATGGATTGCCTGATTGTCGACGATGATATCTTGTCACGTAAAGTGTTGAAGCGCTTTATTGATCAAACCGACTTCCTGTCGTCGGTGAAAGAGTGTGGAAGTGCCATTGAGGCCAACAGGTATCTCATGAGTAATACCTGCGATTTGTTGTTTCTCGACGTTGAAATGCCGGGTATGACCGGGCTTGAGCTCATCAGCATACTCCGCACTAAACCACAGATCATCCTGGTAAGCAGTAAAAAAGAATATGCGGTAGATGCATTCGATAACGATGCCATCGACTACTTGGTAAAGCCTGTGGCTTACAGCCGCTTTTTGAAGGCATGTCAAAAAGCGTGGCAGCTGCGTGAGGAGCAGAAAAAGGCGCCCATTCCCGACAAACAACCCGAGCTAGAATACATTTTCCTGAAAGTAGATTCAAGTTGGCTAAAACTCCAGCTGAGCGATATCCTTTACGTGCAAGCTTTAGCCGACTACGTATGCATTTTCGCCAAAGCAGGCGCCGAGGTGAAACGTTATGTGATACATAGCACTATGAAAGCCGTAGAGAAGAAGCTTACAGGTGAGAATTTTGTGCGCGTGCACCGCAGTTATATTGTGAATACCCACAACGTATCGTCGTTTAGTAACGATACCCTCTTTATTGCCGACAAGCAGCTGCCCATTGGCATTACCTACAAAAACAGCATACTTCAGCTGCTGGGTAAAAACGTTTAATTTTTCAGAGCAAGACGATACTGGCAACGCCAGTAAGGATGAGTATTTTGAGCAAGGTATTTACTTTGCCAAAATCGGCCGGGCGTTTCGCGCGTTGAATCCAGCCAGCCGTAATGGCCAGCATAATCCCGCAGCTCACAAAGTACCACAACAAACCTTCGAGGGGTTTGGTGGCGTATAGGAGACTAAATGGCAGTATGCCGCTTACAATTAAAACATAAAGGAGCTGCTTGGTACGACGTATGCCATGCACCACTGGCACGGTTTGGTAACCGTACAACAAATCACCCTTCATGTTCTCGAGGTCTTTCACAATTTCCCGAATTAAGGTGATGAGCACGATAAAAATGGCATACACCAAAATGGTTTGATTCACCATGCGGTAGTACACACACACCGCAAAAAAGGCTGCAACGGTGAGCGTGGCTGCTGCCAAATTGCCCAAAAACGGCTTCTTTTTGAGTTTATGCGAATAAAACCATAATCCAAAAGCAAAAAGACCATTGAAGACTACCAACGATGGTTTGAGGGCCAAACTCAACAGCAAAGCCAAGCCATTCACGAGCAAATACCCCCTGAAAGCATGGGTTTTGGTAAGCACTCTGCCGATAATCACCTCGTCGGGTCGGTTGGCGAGGTCTTTTTCCATATCGTAAAAGGCATTGATGATATAACCTCCTGCAATTACGAGTCCTGTGGCCGATACTACGCCAAACAAGCGGAGGTCGAACACCACGGCGTACCAGGCCACATCGTGATGCAAGATGAAGTAGGCTGCTAAATATTGGGCAAGGGCCACCACCAGCAAATTGTACCACCGGATGAGCGACAAAAAAACCAGCCCCCGAATGAGTTTACGGCGCTGGTTGGTAGTAAACAAGTGGATGTTGCTGGCCACGACTCAGAAGCGGTAAATCACCTCGAGTTCGTAGTCTTTCAGCATTTTTTGGGCCTTTTCGTAATCTTGCGTGAAGCCGAGTATGTATCCTCCTCCGCCCGATCCACAAAGTTTCAGGTAATAGGCTCGCGAGTCGATACCCTGTTTCCATAGCGCATGGAACAAATCGGGTATCATAGGCTGGAAATTGTCGAGCGCTAATTGCGATAACTTGCGCAGGTTGCGAAAGAGTGGCTTCACATCGCCCTTGACGAACGACTTGATGCACTCGTTGTTGTATTTCACAAATTCGTTCCGAATCATCGACCGGAAACCTTCGTTTTTTAACCGTTCGAGGAAGAGGTTTACCAGCGGTTGTGTTTCGCCTGGTTCACCGGTATTCAGCAGAAAAATGGCTCCGGCGCCGCTCGCTTCCATAACGGGTAGGTCAACGGTTCCCAAGTCGGTTTTGCTGTTGATGAGAATCGGAATTTTCAAGTAACAAATCAGCGGGTCCATACCCGACGAGCGGCCGTGGAAATACGACTCGAGGCCACCCAAGATTCCTTTGAGTTTTAAAATATCGTCGGGGTGGAGGTTATCGCCTCCCGCAATCTTGTCGAGTGCATAACGGTCGTAGGTAGCGGCTACCAAGGCTCCCGAGCTCCCGATACCAAAACCTTGCGGTATGCTCGAGTCGAAGTACATGCCTCGCGACAATTCTTCCGAAAAACGGGGCAAGTCGAGCTGTACGGGGAGTTCGCCATCTTTGGCACGGGCTTCCAGCCAGCTAAAGTAGCGGCGCAGATGTTCGTTGCTTTGACCAGCGGCTTCGCCCTCAGTATCGGTAAACGAAAATGCAGCCTGGTAATGCCGGTACGGTATGCTTAGGCCCATCGAATCTTCAATGATGCCATACTCCCCAAAGAGCAGGATTTTGGCGTAATAGAGCGATTCTTTAATCATCTTTCGTTATGCGATTTCAATGGGTCCTTGTCCGATGCTGTCGCAAATATAGCCTTTTTCGCTGAGCAAACTTTTCAGTTCACTTTCGATGAAGGCGATAACCGCTTCGTGATCAGCACCAAAATAAATTAGATGTACATTGGCGCCAGCATCTAATGTAAAATAAACGGGGAGCCCTGTTTGTTTTCGGAAGGCCCATATTTTTTCGATAACGGCCACCGATTCGGGCTTGAACAACAAAAAGTAAGGCTGCGATGTCATCATGAGGGCGTGCAACATCAACGCTTCACGCTCTACCAATTCACCAAATCCGTGTACATCGCCTGTGGCCAAAAGCGGCAACAATTGGTCGATGTTTTCGTGCGCCACCTCAAAACGGCGGGTGGCAAAAGGATTTTTGTGCATCAAATCGTGGCCTACGGTGCTGCTCACCGATTTTTCTCCGGCATGTACCAACAAAACGGCGTCGCGGAGGCTGTGAAAAACGGCATGCGTTTCACCTCGGTAAGGGGTGCCATACAAGTCGCTGGCGCCGGGTAAAGCGGCGTGTTGGCCCCAGCTAACCAGTCCGCCGTAAACCGACCGGCAGGCGCTGCCCGAACCAATCCGTGCCAAAAACGAAGCCTTTTGCAGGAAATTTTCCTGCGTCATGGCCTGCTCGGTGAGTTGTGCCTCGAGTGTACAAAGTGCCAAGGCGAGCGCACTCATGCCCGAGGCCGATGAGGCAATTCCACTCGAATGCGGGAAGCTGTTGCTGGTTTCGAGCACCACATCTAGATCGGTCAAAAGGGGCAATTGGGGCTGAATGGCGGCCAAAAACTTGTTCACCTTCACTTCAAATTTCTCGTTGCGCTTGCCGTCGAGGTAAAGCTCAAGGCTACCCACGGCTCCTTTTCGCGCTTGCCAGTGCAAACGGGTGTCGGTGGCGCAAGCATCGAGGGTGAAGCTGATCGACGGGTTGGCGGGTATCTGAAATCCGGTTTTGCCCCAATATTTTACCAGAGCAATGTTCGATGGACTTCTCCATCGGCTGCTACCCGGTGCGGTGGACCATGCGTGATAGTTAGCTTCAAACATTAAGGAAACAGTTGGTCGTAGGGTAAAACGGTGGCGTAGTCGTGTGCTTGTAACCAAGCTTCGGCGGCTTCAGGGTCGGGCACTACGGTCAAAACGAAGTCGCCACCCCAAGCACCTAGCGATTTTACGCTGCCCGGAAAGCCTTTAAAGTGGCTCTGTCCGATGGGTGTGCGCTGCAACAAATTGCCTATAAGTTGTTCGTGCTGATTGAGCAGCCATGCAAAATTGTCGAGCGTATCTGCTTGCGCCAGTGCCAAGCTGATGCCGCTCACTTCGTCGATGAGACTTTGCGGCGGGGTGCCGTTGGCCATGAACTGCTTCACCTCCAAGTCGGAATATTGTTTGTGCCCGAGGTACACAAAGCGTAGCCGATCGCGAAACGTAGGCTTGAACTCGATGCTCTGCCAGCTGCGGTTAGCGCCTTTCCGCTGATAAAGGAGTGGCTTTTCTTGCATGGCGCAGGCCACATCGTAGCCGCTGCCGGTGAGGTGGCGGTCGAAGAGTGCGAAAGGATCTACCTGTGCCCACTGGGCGATGAGGCCTACGAGCGAGCTGCTGCTGCCCAGGCCCCAGTCTTTGTTGAAATGTAGCTGCGTGATGGCTTGGGTAGCGCCCAGCTGTTGACCGAAATCGCGGTTTAGCTGACGTGCGGTACGCAACATGCTCTGGATGACTTTGGCCTTGCGTATGTCGTCGGCATCGAGCAGGTTCAAAAATTCAGGGTCGAAACTGGCCTGCAACCACGGGCGACCGTCTTGCTCGAGGGCTGTCCAGCGGAAGCTGGCACCGCCTGCGGGCTGTACTTTGAGCGACTGCCCTTGCAAAGTAGGCAATGCCAAGGCGGTAGCGCCATGCAGTACCACATATTCTCCGCTCAGGAGCAGCTTGCCGTGGGCGTAGTAATGCGACATGTTTATGCTTGTGCGGTGCCGGCGTCGGGGCTTATTTCATCGTCGGCCATGCCGCGCATCTTTTTCATGTAGCTGGCAACGCCTTGGAAGCTGATTACCTTGTCGCTGAAATAGATTTTGGCACGCTCCTTCTCCTGTTCGGTGGCTTCGAGTTGGTTGAGGATGTTGAGCAGGTGCATCTTCATGTGGCCTTTCTGGATACCAGTAGTCACCAGACTCTTTACCGCAGCAAAGTTTTGGGCGAGGCCAACGGCTGCGGTGATTTGCATGAGCTCTTCGGCATTGGGGTTGCCGAGCATTTCGTGCGAAAACTTCACCATGGGGTGCAGACCGGTAAGTCCACCCACGGTTCCCAGTGCCAAAGGTATATCGAGCCAGAAGCGGAAGATGCCGTTGCTCACATCCACCCGAGTGAGTGAGCGGTACTGACCGTCGCGGGCGGCGTAGGTATGGGCGCAGGCTTCTACAGCACGGAAGTCGTTGCCTGTAGCCAGCACCACCGAGTCGATACCGTTCATGATGCCCTTGTTGTGGGTGGTGGCGCGGTAAGGCTCGATGGTGGCGATGCGGATGGCGCGGGTAAATTTTTCTACAAACTCTTCGTTGGTATAGTCGTCGCCATCGGCGAGCTGATCGATGGGGCAGCTCACCTCGCAGCGCACCAAACACTCGGGGGTGTAGTTGCTGAGGATACACATCACCACAGTGAGCTCACGTTCGGCCTCGCTAAAGCGCGGGTCGGTCTCGAGTTCGTGACGTAGTATGCGGGCAAATTCTTCGAGATTGCTGTTGATGAAGTTGGCGCCCATGGCGTCGCGCGTTTCGAAGGTAGCGTGCAACTGGTAATAGCCGGGCTCGTCGAGGGTTTTATCGCGCAGGGTGATGCCGGTGATGCCGCCGCCACGCTTGCGCATATTGGCGGTGAGGCTTTGTGTGCCGCTGATGAGCTTTTGCTCGAGCTCGGGCATGAAGGCACGCAACTTATCGCCGTCGCCATGCCAAATGAAGTGCACCTGGCCTATCTTTTTGGTGGAGAGTACGGTGGTTTTGAAGCCTCCGCGATTGAGCCAAAAGGCCGCGCTTTTGCTGGCGGCGGCTACTACGCTCGACTCTTCGATGACCATGGGGATGGCATACAACTTTCCGTTGATGAGGAAGTTGGGCGCCACGCCGTAGGGCATGTAAAAGTTGGTGAGGGTATTTTCGATAAACTCATCGTGCTGCTTTTGGGTGGCAACATCGTGGTGCCAGTAGCCCGAGAGGGTGGTATAGGCTGCCTCCGGATCCTGGAAAAAGCGGGTAACCCACTCTATTTTTCCGGCCTTCGATAATTTGCTGAAGCCTTTAATTGGTTGCATAGAAAAAAACTTAAGACAAAGGTAGTTAAAAGCAGCACACACAACGCGCGCCAAGCCGCTGTGGTATACTAACCGTTTGTATGGCAAAAAGTTTTATATATCCGTAAGTGGTTCATTGTGCTTTTGTCAAATACGCTGTCGAACCCGTTTCTACCTAAAAGAATGGTAATTCAACTATTTCGTTGCATACTTGCCCCCTTTCCCCTGCCTAAATTGTGCTATCATTTGGCGGAATTGTGCTATCCGTCCGAAAAAAGGATGTCTAGGTTCGGTATACAATCAAACCCGAACTTATGAGTAACCTTATCGAACGTCCGAAACTCAAGGAGAAGTACGACAACTACATCAACGGAAAATGGACGGCACCTTCTACAGGCCAATATTTTGAAGTGTTGTCGCCCGTTGATGGAAAAATCATGGCCAAAGCCGCTCACTCGGCTAAAATGGACATCGAAATGGCCGTAAATGCTGCCCACGAGGCCTTCCAAAGCTGGGGCGAAACCTCAGCCACCGAACGCAGCATACTGCTCAACAAAATTGCCGACCGCATGGAGGCCAATCTCCAATACCTGGCGGCGGTAGAAACCCTCGACAACGGCAAGGCCATCCGCGAGACCTTGGCTGCCGACTTGCCCCTAGCCATCGACCACTTCCGCTACTTTGCTGGCGTTATCCGTGCCGAAGAAGGGTCGATTTCGGAGCTCGACAAAGACACCGTTTCGATCATCGTGCACGAGCCCATTGGTGTGGTGGCACAAATAATTCCTTGGAACTTTCCCATCCTCATGGCTGTGTGGAAGCTGGCTCCTGCCCTGGCCGCGGGCAACTGCGTGGTGCTCAAGCCTGCCGAAAGTACACCCATCTCTATCCTGGTGCTCATGGAGCTCATCGAAGATTTGCTGCCAGCAGGGGTGGTGAATATCGTCAACGGCTTTGGCGCAGAGCTGGGCCGCACGCTGGTAACCAATCCAAAAGTGTCGAAAGCGGCCTTCACGGGATCTACCGCCACCGGACGAATGGTGATGCAGTACGCTACAGAAAACATCATCCCTGTTACCCTCGAACTGGGTGGTAAATCACCGAATATCTTCTTTCCATCGGTGATGGATGCCGACGACGAGTTCCTCGACAAAGCCCTCGAAGGCGTAGTACTTTTTGCCCTCAACCAAGGCGAGGTGTGCACCTGCCCATCACGTTTGCTGGTGCATGAGTCAATTTACGACGCCTTCATCGCCAAGGTGCTGGCCCGCGTGAAGGCAATTAAAACCGGTAGTCCGTTCGACCCAACGGTGATGATGGGTGCACAGGCGTCGCAGATTCAGAAAGATAAAATCCTGTCTTACATCAAACTCGGCAAGGAAGAAGGCGCTGAGCTGCTTTGCGGCGGTGAGGTCAACCACCTCGGTGGCGACTTGGAAGGCGGCTATTACATTCAGCCTACCTTGTTCAAGGGCCACAACAAAATGCGCATTTTCCAGGAAGAAATTTTCGGTCCGGTGTTGGCTGTCACCACCTTCAAAACCACCGAAGAGGCCATCGCCATCGCCAACGATACCATGTATGGACTGGGCGCCGGCGTATGGACCCGCGATGCGCATGAATTGTATCGCGTACCTCGCGCCATCAAGGCAGGGCGTGTTTGGGTAAACCAATACCATGCTTACCCAGCAGGAGCTCCTTTTGGCGGCTACAAGCAGTCGGGCATCGGTCGAGAGAACCACAAAATGATGCTCGGCCACTACCGTCAGGCCAAAAACATGCTCATCTCGTACAACAAAAACAAGTTGGGCTTCTTCTAGACTCAACCACCATTCATTTTCCACGGGCAGTAGCGTTGTCTGCTGCCCGTGCTTTAATTTTAAACGATGGATAAAATCAATAGGCTCGACGCCACCTCCAAGGCCATGGAACTGATTGCTATGCTGCAGGAAAAATTCGGCGAGCTCATGTTTTACCAGGCCGGGGGCTGCTGCGAAGGTACGCAGCCACAGTGTTTCGAAAAGGGCGGCTTTTACTTGCGTTATGGCGATGTGTGCATCGGCAGCGTGGCTGGCTGTGCATTTTGGGTAGATAAAGACTTATTCGAATACTGGAAGCATGCCCACTTCACCCTCGACGTAACCGAAGGCATAGGCGCTGGCGGTTTCTCGCTCGAAACACCCTACGGTAAAACTTTTGTGGTGCACTACCGCCTGTTTACCGAAGCTGAACTTGAGCAGCTGAGCGACCTCAGCTACAACCACTAGCTCAAGCCGAAAAATTCATGAGCTGATACTGTTTGGGAGTAACGCCTTCGTAACGTTTAAACAGACGGATGAAGTAGTTCGAGTCGTCGAAGCCAGCGGCATAAGATACTTCAGCGATGTGAATCCGCGGATTTCGCAATAATTTTTTGGCGTATTTGATGCGTTCGTTCACCACGAACTCAATGGGGCTCATGCCCAGCTCGCGTTTAAAATAACGATAAAAGGACGTGCTGCTCATGCAGGCGATGCGGCTGAGTTCCTGCAGGGTGATGTTTTCGTGCAGGTTTTTTTTGATGTAGTCGATCGCCGGCGAGAGCGGACTGGCGTTAGGCAAGCTGGGATTTTCGTCGAAAATTTTGGCAGCTTGTGTTTGTATGATGCGGATAATCAACTCCTGCAAGCTGAGGTCGGCGAGCACATCTTTGGTGATAGAGCTGCCCATACACTCGGTGATGAGCTTGTTGATGGTGGTGGCCAACTCCAAGTTGTTGTAAAAGAAGTAGTTCTGGTAGTCGAGCTTCCAGAAGTTATTGCTGCCTTCTTTGGGGTATTTTTCGTTGAGGAAGTCGAGGGTTCGGTTGATCACCTGATGATCGATGGCCAAGGCAATACATTGAGTAGGATTACTGGTGGATGCCTCGGGAAAATCGATTTGCATTTCTACATTTTGGGGCACAATCACCGTTTCGCCGGGGAGGTAGTTAAAGCCGGGCTCGTCGAACAAGTGCATCACCTTTTTACCCCTGAGCATGCTGGTCACTACCAAATCGTTGAATTTGAGCGGGACCAACTCGGTTTGTTGGTAGGTCTCGAAGATGTTCAGCTCGCAATGTTCGAGTGAAAAGATGGTGCGGTTTTCCACCAAAGTTTTGAGCGACTTCTCGTGGGTTAACGCAGGCGTATTGAGTAGTACTTTATTGGACATAACTCCCGATGTACAACCAATATAAACAACAATTTTGTCTTTTTATCTTTTTCTGCTTCAAGTACGTGCCAATAGGATAAAAAGGAGGCTTTGCTAGTAGGCGACCAGCACTCATTAACCACGACCCTTGACAGCTTGTTTAGGTGGAAAAAAGCGGGAGAGGCGACGATTGCTATTCAAACGGCCAGCTCTCCCTGCTTCATGTTTAATTACGCATGCAACCTATCGGGACTACCCAAACTCCGTCGGTTCTTTGATAGGCATACTTTCCGCCAGTGAGCACCATCAAGAAAGAAGGTGAGCCCATTTTATCGACATCGACTCTATTTTTTACCGCCAAAAGGTTGGCAGCGGCTTCGTCGATTTGTTTTTGGCCCAGCTTTACTTCTACAGCGCCCCAGCGCCCGTCGCGGAGACGGATAATTAGATCGGCTTCGAGGCCAGTTTTATCGCGATAATGAAATACATCACCATCGTTGACTTCGGTGTAAACGCGCATATCGCGGGTACATAGTGCTTCGAACAAAAACCCAAAATATTCGAAATCATGCAACAGGCCTTTGGGTTGTAAACGCATAACGGCTGTTGCTATTGAAGGGTCAACAAAATGCCGTTTGTCGGATGTACGAATAGCTGTTTTGGAGCGTAACGAAGGCAACCATGCGGCTAAATCTTCTACGACAAATATGCGCTTTAAAGCATTGATGTAGCTGGCAATAGTTTTATCAGAAATAGTGTTGTCGGTGGCCTCTATGTCGTTTAAAATAGTTTGATAGTTTGCAGTAGTTCCAATATTTCTGGCGAGCGATCGAAGCAGCAAGCGAACTCTTTCGGGATTTTTTTCGACTTGGTCTACCGCCGATACGTCGTAGTTCAACACCGCCTCAACATAGTCGGTTGCAACGCGCAATGCTGCTTTAGGGGCTAAGAACAAACTAGCCGGCCATCCTCCTCGGCATATTGCAAAGGCAATATCTTCGATGGTTAAATCTGAAATTGCACCCTCAGCAGGTTGAGTACCTTCAAACAATGCCGCTAGGGAAACGTTGCCGGTGGATTCTCCGGATTCAAATAAGCTCATGGTTCTCATTTTGATGCGTGAGAACCGCCCTGTTCCAGTATGTGAAGTTGGTTCCTTATTCGGAACAGCCGAGCCAGTGAGTATAAATTGACCGGGTTCATTTCTTTTGTCCACTTCAAACCTAACAGCATCCCACAATACTGGAGTGGTTTGCCATTCGTCGATTAAACGAGGGGTGTCACCTTGTAAAAGCAGCGATGGCTTGGTCTCGGCCATAAGTTGATAAGAGCTACTTTGGTCGGGATCTTGCATATAAATAACACTATTCGCGGCTTGAATAGCAGAGCGTGTTTTACCGCACCATTTTGCGCCTTCAATTAATACAGCTCCCGACGATTGTAGAGCAAGCTGTAATTCTGCGTCAGAAAGTCGAAATTTGTATTCTTTAGCCATTTTTAATTTTTCAAATGCTCAACAAATATACAAATACTTCCGAGTTTGGACGGGTTTTACTTCTGAGTTTGGACGTGTTTTACTTCTGAGTTTGGACGGTTTTTACTTCCGAGTTTGGACGGGTTTTACTTCCGAGTTTGGCATAAGGACTTGCTTGAACTTGCTGTAGGTTTGAAGATGAAAGAATGGTTCTAATCCTAAGCATTTAATGGGGGGCTATTCGAGTCAATTGTTGCATTTTTACAGTCGAATCACAAATAGATATGAGTAGCCATCACATAGTTCGTGAAAAACAAGAACCAGCTTTGATGGTCGCCAATGGAGAAGCATGCAGCCTGGAGTTGTTGGGCGAACTGCTTGAGTGGAGCCCTTATGTATTGGCCTTAGACGGCGCTTTGCCACGTTTGTTGACACTAGGTATTAAGGTGGATGCCGTACTGGGCGATTTTGACAGCATGGACGTTAATTCGTCGGAGTTGACGCAGTTGCAAGATGGAATACGCGTATTGCACCGACCCGATCAAGAAAAAACCGACTTTGAAAAGGGCCTCGATTTTTTACTAGAAGAGGGGCACAAAGCGGTCAATATCCTTTGGGCAACGGGCTACCGCCTCGACCATACCTACGCAAACCTGAGCAACTTAAACAAGTACGTTCACGCACTGTCAATCAACGTAATCGACGATCATATTCGGCTGTATCCTTTGCCCAAGCAGTTTAGAAAACACTTCCCAAAAGCCCAAATTTTGTCGCTCATGCCCATGGGGCGGGTAGAGGGCATACGCACCAGGAATTTGTTGTATCCCTTGCAGGATGAAGTGCTCGAGATAGGAAGCAGGATAGGAACCAGCAATCAGGTCGCAGAAACAGGTTGGGTTGAAATCCACCACCATAGCGGCTTGCTCCTATTGGGAGAAGTAAGGCGTTGATAATATCCTGAGCACAGCAGTATCGTTTATACGTTGAAGATGCCGCATTTTCGTGGCCATTCTTCCCCATTTACACGGATAGTCGCGGAATAACATACGATTTCTAGGCTTTTTTGACCGTCAATTCGGCCATTATCACGTAGTTTTGCAGCGTTTTGAGCCCGACTAAACGAATTCTTGTCTGTACCATACTGCTGTTGGCATATACCGCAGCCGTACAGCCATTTTTGGCTCTTTCGCAAGAAAAAGGCAGAAACATACAGCTACCGAAGCCCGATATTAAGGTAAATCAGCTCGTAGGCCCAGAATTCACCGTGAAGGGCATTGTGGTCGACGGCAGCAACGGTATGCCCATTCCCTTTGCTGGCGTTTATTTCAAGGGCACAACCATCGGCACCACTACCGATGCAGATGGCCGTTATGCACTCAAAACTCGCCGTGTGGGCGACAGCCTAACCGTGAAGGTGGTTGGGTTTATGGAAAAGTCGGTTTATCTCAAAAAAAGCGAAAACCAAACGATCGACTTCCGTCTCGAAGCCAATGTGGCCCAGTTGGGAGAGGTGGTAATACGGGCGGGCGAGAACCCCGCTTTTCGGATTTTGCGGGGTGTATGGCGCAAGCGCAGTGAAAATGACCGACGGTCGCTCGAAGCCTTCCAATACGAAAGCTACACCAAGCTAGAAGTAGACATGGACAAGGTAAGCGAAAGGGTGCGCGACAAAAAGGTCTTGAAGCCGATTGTCACCCTCTTCGATAGCCTTAAAATGATGCATGAAGGCGAGAGCAGGTACCTATTACCCATCTTTTTCAGCGAAAGCATCAGCGACTTTTACTACAACGCTAATCCTTATCGACGCAAAGAAGTCATACGGGCTTCGCGCCTCGATGGTGTTGGCCTTGAAGATGGGGAATTTGTGGCCCAGTTGATGGGGTCGAGTTTCCGTGATTTTAACTTTTACCAGGACTGGATACCCATATTCGACAAGCTGTTTGTTTCGCCCATTGCCGGCGAAGGACGGCTGTATTACGAATATTATTTGGTTGATAGCAACTACGACGCTGGAGGAAAAAAAATTTACAAAATCAAAGTAAAGCCTAAACGCACCAAAGATTTGGCTTTTGCAGGGCACGTTTTCATTGAAGACGAAAGTTTTGCTCTACGAAACATAGATATTGAAACCCCCGATGAAGCCAACATCAATTTCATCGATAAGATGACCATCAAACAAGAGTTGGTTCAGTCGGCAGCTGGCCCTTGGTTACCAGCCAAGTTGAGCATGTTCATCGATTTTGGCGATATCACCGAGATTATTTTTGGAGCTGTGGCTTATGTAGAAGTCAGCAATACCGATTTCGTTGTAAACCAAGCCAAGAGCTCGTATTTTTTCGATAAGCCGGTGGATATGGCGGTGGATGCCTTCGACTACGACGAGCAATACTGGGAAAAGGAGCGCCACACCCCGCCTACAGAGCGGGAAAAGCGATTGAGTGCGGTGGTAGATTCTGTGAAGCGTTATGGACCCATCAAAGGCATGGCCGAGTTGGCAAAATTGGCTTTTTCGGGGTTCTATCGTGCCGGAAAAGTCGATTTTGGGCCGTATTTATTCCTGTATGGCTCTAATCCAGTAGAAGGAAATAGGTTTAGGATGGGGGTTAAAACCAATAGCTATTTTAGTAAACGATGGATTTGGCAAGCCTATTTGGCCTATGGCACTCGCGATGAACGATTCAAGCAGTTTTTTCAAGTTGAGCATTTTTTGAATCGTAAAAAATGGGTGATTGCAGGTTACCAATACAAAAACGACTTGGAAGCGCTGGGCATTGATCAGGCATTTTTGGCCGATAACAAGGTGATGAGCGTATCTACTCAGGCGTTTGCAGCCACTGCGCAGCTCGGACTGCTCGATCGTTTTTTAAGCACCCGCATGCATGCCGGCTGGATAAGCGGCGATATTGTCAAGCACCTTACGGCTTCGGTCATGTATCAGCATAAGGTGAGCGAATCTATTGGAAATTTTGGGTTCAGTTACAAAGTCGACCCAAAAGAGCCGAATTCATCACTTGCCACGGGCTGGACTTTGTCGAGTTTAATGACCAGTTTACGCTGGGCGCCAGGCGAAGAATTACTCATCAGTGGGAACGACAGGGGAACGGTACGCCGGAACTATCGAGCGGTGTATCAACTGAATTATGAACGTGGTTTCCGCAATTTTTTGGGAGGTGATTTTAAGTACGAAAAGGTTGGCCTCAATATCTCCAAGAATGTAAAAGCCGGTTTTTTGGGCTGGGGAGAGTATACGCTTACCGGTAGTGTGGTTTTGGGAAGTTTGCCCTATCCCTTGCTGGAAGTGCAACCTGGCAACGAGACTTTCTTCAAATACAAGCAATTATTCAACATGCTTAACTTCTTTGAAATTGTCACCGACCAGTCGGTTACTTTTCGGGGAGTACATCATTTCGAAGGGCTACTTTTGAATAGCATACCCGGCATTAAAAAACTGGATTTACGCCTTGTGGCGGGAGGTGGTGTGATTGTAGGAAAGATGTCGAACAAAAACAAAGTGTACCTGCCCGAAGGTGGCAATGCGCGTGTGCCTTCCGAAGCACCCTATGCCATGCGGCCGAACATTCCGTATGCTGAGGTGTCGTACGGCTTGGAGAATATCTTTAAGGTAGCACGTGTAGAGTTGTTCCATAGGCTTACTTACCGCAACGCTCCGAATGCACCCAAGACCATGGTGAAGGTTTCGGCTTATTTTGCCTTTTAACTATACACCAGCAGCCAGCAACTCCGCTTCGAAGGCTTTGATGAACGCATCAGTTTTGGCGTCGGTCACGTGATCCATGACCACAATTTTGTACCAGTTCGCTTGGTCGTGGGTATCGGGCACCAGTAAAAACGCGTCTGCCAGTTGTTTCGGAATGCCTTCGGCCCGTATGGTTACCATATTCATGGCAGGATTCCTAAAGTAGGGCACTTGAAAACGATCGAGTAAAGCACATATCCGGTCGGTTCGTTTTACCAGGGTTTCAATTTTCTGCTCCCAACCGCTTCTGCCATGATGTTGCAAGATCATCCAAGCAGCAACTAAATTGGCACCCGATCGGCTTCCGCACAAGGTGCTGTCGCCGCCTTGAACGTAGCTCGCATGATTGGTATGTGCGTAATTCATGAGCCCTTTGCGTGCTAAGAAAATGCCTGTCCCATAAGGAGCTTGAAGCATTTTGTGCGCGTCGATGGTGATGGAGCCTACCTCAGGATTTACGAAGGTGAGCGGGTTATTTTTGACGGTAAATGGGTATACAAAACCGCCGAAAGCCCCGTCAACATGCACTCGATACGGCATACCCGATGCTTTTAAGATGGGCAATAGGGCTTCAATATCGTCGACTGAGCCGAACATAGTAGTACCCATATTAAACACGGCTACCAGCTGCCGCACTCCTGCTGCTTGCGCACGGCTTATGGCTCTGGCAAAGTTCTCAGGGGTCATTTGTCGGGTACTGTCGTCCACTTCCACCTCAATGGGCGTTACCTGAAGCACATTTGCTGCTTTGTAGAAGCTGTAATGGCTGTCGTGACTATACAGCACCCCTACCTGTTGCGCACTGCTGTGGTAGTTTTCCATGAAAAGGTTGCGGTATATCCATACGGCTTGTAGGTTGGCTTCGGTACCTCCCGATGCCACGTAGCCGTCGTAACCCGCTTCGGGAGCGCCCATTATTTCTTCGGCACACAAGCGGATGAGGTCGCGCTCGAGCGCATGGGTTCCAGCAAAGGCCGATTCGCTGGCCACGAGGGTATGACAGCCGATATGATTGGGATTTTCCATAAACACACGAGCAAAGGGTGCATCGTCGAGGAAGGCTGCATCGGGAGGGAATACTTCAGGGTCGAGGTAAGAGGCCGGCAAACCTAGCACATCGTGGATACGGTAATTGCGGTTATGCTCGAGTGCTGCAAGTACTTCTGCTTTGTACTTTTCGTAGGGTTTGCGATCCCAGGCCATATTTTTTTTTGCGCAAAGCTACGAAATTTTTAATTACGGATGAAATTGTCCGAAATAGTGTTCGTCCTAAACAATAAAAAACCCCGCTTTCGCAGGGTTCTGTATGTTTCACTTATTTCAGGACTTCTCGCGAGATGACTATTTTTTGCACCTCACTGGTACCCTCGTAAATCTGGGTGATTTTGGCGTCGCGCATCAAGCGTTCAACGTGGAATTCTTTCACATAGCCGTATCCACCATGTATCTGTACCGCTTCGGTAGTGATGCGCATGGCTGCACTGGATGCAAACAACTTCGCTTGAGCACTAGCCAAGGCATAATCGTCGTGTTTGTCCTTCAGCCAAGCCGCTTTGAGGCACATCAACCGAGCTGCGTCGATTTCGGTAGCCATATCGGCCAGCTTGAATTGAATGGCTTGGTGGTGCATGATTTCTTTGCCAAAAGCCTTACGTTCTTTCGAATATTTGAGCGATAGCTCGTACGCACCGCTCGCGATGCCTAAAGCTTGTGCAGCAATTCCGATACGTCCGCCGCTAAGTACTTTCATGGCAAACTTAAAACCAAAGCCATCTTCGCCTATACGGTTGGCTTTAGGCACTTTTACGTCGGTAAACATGAGTGAATGGGTGTCGCTACCGCGAATGCCCATTTTGTCTTCTTTTTTACCCACTTCAAAGCCAGGCATGTCGCGTTCAACGATGAGTGCATTGATACCTTTATGGCCTTTTTCTACGTGTGTTTGTGCGATGACGATGTAAATCGACGCGCTATTGCCGTTGGTGATCCAGTTTTTAGTGCCGTTCAACAAGTAATGATCACCCATGTCGATGGCCGTGGTTTTTTGCGAGGTGGCATCGCTGCCAGCTTCTGGTTCGCTCAAACAAAATGCACCAATCTTGCGGCCACTGGCAAGCTCGGGTAGGTATTTCCGCTTCTGTTCTTCTGTGCCGTAGGTTTCTATACCCCAGCATACCAAAGAATTATTTACGCTCATGCATACCGACGCAGAGGCATCCACTTTTGAAATTTCTTCCATAGCCAGCACGTATGAAATCGTATCCATGCCACCACCGCCATATTCCGGACTCACCATCATGCCCATGAAGCCGAGTTCTCCCATCTTACGAATTTGTTCGGCAGGAAACTTTTGCTCGTTATCGCGCTCGATGACGCCGGGTAATAGTTCCGTCTGTGCAAAATCGCGCGCGGCCTGGCGGATCATGAGGTGCTCTTCGGTCAGGTTAAATTCCATAAATCAGCTTTTGAAGAATAACATACAGAACAGCTGCATGTTTGGCTGCGCAAAGATAAAAAAAGAGGGGTAAAAGGCGAATGTAAAAGCTTGTCAACTACAAATTGACATGTACCTAGCCGGACTTAATTGAACCAGGACATGACCGCTGCCCAAAGTTCTTGTTGGATGGTTCGGTTAACGGAAACGGCTAGTATGATGCTTACTGCCAAGCCAATGGAGACATAAATGATGTCTTTGCCTATTAGCTTGAAAGTTTTCTTCAATTTGACAGGGCCTTTGCGGAAACCAGCGGTTTTCATGCCTATTTCACGACCTGCAAGTAAGCCTATGAATACCCAGGTGGTGCTCATGGGTATGGTATTCACTTGGGTAAACCAAAATAAGATAAGTGCATATGCCAAGTCGATCAGGGTTGCTGCCCTCACATCCTGCACATTCGATTTTTCGTTCACGATACTCTGAATCTTATCTCCCTTGAGCTTGAAAAGAATGCCCAAACCAAGGAAAATGAATAAAATAAATGCGCTTACTTCCCAAACATTTAGCTGACGAGGCAGGTATACGGCTATGTTGGCAGCATCTTGCGCAATCCACAAATACCACAAAAAGCCAGAAGTGAGCCACTGGCCAATTAACCAGGCCTGGTGTGCTTTACCGCGTTGCAAACGTTCGATAGGCCGAGCCAACAAAAACCAAATGGCCAATGAGCTAAAAAATGCGATGAAATAACCACTCATGCTTTTGGAAAGCATCCCTTCTACCGTGGCCAATGAGCCGCTGAAGGAGGTTAACAACATGAAGGTGGTAGATACCGGTATTTTTAGTCGTGTAAGGACCAATAAAACCACCGGTGCGGCCAGTTGCAAATAGGCAAAGCTTGTAGGTGTTTGTTCTAAACCCTTACTGGCCAAACGTTGAAAAGAAACATCACCGTTGTATAAAAACCAAGAAGTGAGTATGGCTGCTACGAAAATTAAGCCGATGTATAACCATAACCAATACCACTTCCGCTCGCTATTGGAGGCTATGAAGGTACCGATGGTTTGTATGCTGTCGTTGGCCACGGCCGAATAGCCGGCAAACATGAACCCCAGCCACATAGCCACTTGAGGATACGGATAAGCAAAGCCAGAAAGCAAAAGTGCAGCGCTTACCAGTATGTAAAACTTCCGCTCTTTACGGGCGTACACAACAAACTGCCTGACGCGTGAAGATGACATAAGACCGGGTGACGGGGTTCGGGAGGGACTCATCGAGGCAGTTGTGCGACAAAAATGAAAGTTTTCAAGATTTACCGCTGCTTTTTTGAGGTTATGTTTATGTTAACAATTTCGTAATATAATCAATTCGCCAGAGCTGGTGTAGCCATGGTGAAACTGGGAATAGCCACTTGAAACAACTCGTCGTCGAGCTCTCGAACGAAGGTATAACTCCCTTCCATTCGTCCTATGACTGATTTGAGGTTGCAAAATGAAACATAAACGTGCTGCTCACCTGGAGCTAAAGTAGGTGTTTCGCCTACCACACCCTCACCTTCCACCTCGCGTACTACCCTAGGTCCGTCGTAAATGAACCAATGTCTTCGCAAGAGCTGAACGGTAAAATGACTCTTATTGAGTATGGTAATGCGATAAGCAAAGATGTTTTCGGCACTGTTGGGCACCGAATAATCGGGCTGAAAAGAAGTTTCAACCCGAATCTCAATATCGTGCGTAGTAGCAGTAACCATCTACTGCAAAAATGCTAAACAGGTTTGAATTGCTCAAATGCTTGAAGACAATCGTAGCAATAATGCATACTTCTGCACAAAGTTGGCCCAAAAGGAGTCTTTAATGTGGTGTTTTCGCTGTTACAATACGGACAAGCGGTATGGCACAGCGCTTCTAGGTCGGGGCTATCGGTATATTTGGGTGGCGGAGCCAGGCCAAAATTTTTGATAATTTCCCTGCCTTTATCACTTATTCGATTGCTGCTCCAGGCTACATCGAAGTTGGTCTCTACTTCTACTTCCACGTAACCCAAAGCCAATACTGAATCCCGAACTTGTTTTTCCATCAACTTGATGGCTGGACAACCCGAAAAAGTGGGCGTCATCAGCACGCGCACTTTACGGTTTTCGCTTAAAATCACGTCGGTAATGATGCCGAGATCTATCACCGACAACACGGGGATCTCTGGGTCCATAACCGTGGCTATGGCTTCTTTGATTTCTGCAAGGGCGGTATGAAATTGTTCTTCTACCATTCTGCTGATGGATCAACACGGAAAACTTCGGTCATTTCGTTGAGCAAGGGCTGCAAATGTTCGGTGTGGTATCCTTTGCGACCACCTAATATGGCTTCGGCTTGCGTAGGTACTTTTAATCCAAAATTGCCCAAAAGCTGTTCAATTTCGTTGGTCCAAAGTTGTTGAAGGGCCAATTCTCCTTTGTGAATGCCGTTTTCGATAAGTAGTTGTTCGTCTTCAAGGGTCTCGAACAACCCCAGTGCCAACGGATAAACTTCATTTAATGCGCTTTGCATCCTCGCTTTACTTTCTTCGTTACCCTCGGCCAATTGTTTCACCCAAGTATTGGCATGAAATACATGGTATTTGATTTCTCCTTTCACCTTGCGTGCTAATCGGGCCAAAGGTTCGTAAGCAGATAGTGCCCAATGTTCGAAACGGATTTGTGCAGCATGATCGAATAAAAGGTGACGCATCAAACTAAAATCGTATTCACCGATGGGGAACTCTACCAATTGCGCGCTGTAAAATTCCTTCTCATTGCGCATGAAGGCCAAGGTGTCGGGGTCGGCTTCACCCAAGTGTTCATGCAAGATGCTGTATAAGCCTAGGGCATGACCAATTTTATCTTGCGCTATCGATGAAAAGGCGATGTCTTCTTCGAGTATAGGGCCCAAGCCGGTCCATTCCGAGTTGCGATGGCCAAGGATAAGATGGTCGTCGGCTGTGACCAAGAGCATCTTTTTTAGGGCTGCAGTAGTTTTTGGATCAAACATCGATGCGTGATTTTTTGTAGGCTTCAATTTTATCGTTCACCTTAAAGCCTGCCGGGTCGCGGTAGAGTTTTTCGGTAGTTGTATTGAAAATGTCGGCATCGTCGTAATCCATCGCCAACACATTTTTGGTGTTAACTACCCACAAATTGGTGGTCTCACCGCGACGAGCATACTGTTCTTTGGCGAAAACCAAGGCCATTTCATCGCTGGGTGCATGTACTATGCCTACGCACACGTGCTTATCGCCACGCTTCTTTTGATGAAAAACTTGATACGTTTGAAAATGCTCTTCCTTTTGAAGCACCTCATTTTCATATGGATTGGCCGCATCAAGTGCGAGACGGTTTACGCGCGGGTCGAGAGATTGAATTTTCATGGCCAATTATGCGAGGGGTATGGTATAATGTTCGTCGGCTTTACGCAGGGCAGCACGTACCCAAGCACCATTACGTTCGGCGGCTTTGCGTACAGCTATACGCTCACTGTTGCAAGGACCGTTGCCTTTGATTACCTCAAAGAACTCGTTCCAGTCGGGGTCGCCGAATTGCCATTTGCCCGTTTCAGGATCTTTTTTCAGTTCTGGGTCGGGTATGGTTAAACCGAGTTCCAGGATTTTAGGCACATACATGGTCAGAAACTGCTGTCGCATATCGTCGTTGGTTGCCATTTTCACCTTCCAGCGCATCAGTTGCTCAGTATGTTGGCTCATGGTGTCGCTAGGCCCGAAAAAGTGCATGATGGGCTTCCACCAGCGGTTGAGTGCTTCTTGTACCATCTGACGTTGTACCGGAGTTCCAGTAGCGAGGTACACAAATACACTGTGGCCTTGTTTGAGGTGGAAACTCTCTTCGTAACAAATCCGCTCCAAGGCACGGCAATACGGACCATAACTGCCCTTGCTGTTGGCTACCTGGTTTACAATGGCTGCTGCGTCGATGAGGAAGCCGATAACCGCCACGTCTGCCCAAGTTTTTGCCGGGTAGTTGAATACATTCGAATATTTCGATTTGCCGTTGATGAGGTCGTTGATCATGTCCTCACGGCTTTTGCCTAAGGTTTCGGCAGCACTATACAGCAGTTGCGCATGCCCCACTTCGTCCTGCACTTTGGCCATAAGCGCTAGCTTGCGTCTGAATCCAGGTGCCCGAGTAATCCAAGTGCCCTCGGGGAGAGCGCCAATAATTTCACTGTGCGCATGTTGTTCGATCATCCGAACAAGCTGTTTGCGATAGGCTTGGGGCATCCAGTCGCGCGGTTCGATTTTTTCGCCGCGGGCAATACGTGCTTCAAACTCTGCAAGCATTACCGGATCGTCTTGTTGCATGGGCTCCTTGCGGGCGTCGTCGTTGTGGATATATCCTCCTCCGTACATAATCGGGTGGTTTAAAATTTTAATCCTGAAATGAATAAATCGGCTTGGTGTTTGGCGATCTGGGTGGGGCTCAACGCACCATCGGGGCGGTACCATTCGTACAGCCAGTTGAGAGATGAGAGCATGCTCATCACAGTAAGTTTGGTGTCGGCTACTCGAAACAAGCCTGCATCTACGCCGTCTTGCAAGAGCTGCGTAAAATAATGTTCGTAATTGTCGCGCTGGTGTTTGAAAACGCTTAAGTCGGGTTCGCTGAGGTAGCGCCAATCGTGTTGAAATACGGCTGCCGCATCGCGATGCGAGGTGATCACCTCAACATGTTTGTAAATGGCCAGGCGCAAGCGTTCTTCAGCATCGCCTTGATGGTGCATTACATCGCGACTGGCCGAAAAAAAAGCATCGGCCATGCCGAAGCATATGTGATGTAAAAGAGCTTCTTTCGACCGAACGTGGTTGTACAACGAGGCAGCTTCAACCCCTACGGCCGAAGCCAAATCGCGCATGCTTGTTGCAGCGTAGCCTCGTGCACGAAAAAGAGCGGTAGCCTTTTCGGTGATTTGAATCTTTCTGTCGGTAAGCAGATCACTCATGGTACTAACTAACGATCGTTAGCAAAGATAGTTTTTGAAACGGATAAAAAAAATTGCAGCAGTGAATTCACGTAATCAAGCGTTTATATTCGTGATACAACAAACTATTGGTGGGAAAAAAAATAGAGTTGCTCGCGCGGCCAATCGTAATTCAACAGGCAGCCGGTAAACTAGCTGCTCAAGAAGTTTTTCGGTTCGAGCGACTAGCGGCAGGGATACGGTCGGGTCACGGTATGGACAGAAGCCCACATCGACATAGTTTCAATGAACTCTTCATTTTCGAAAGCGGTGCCGGCTACCACGACATTGATTTTGAACGTTTTCAGATTCAAGCAGGCAGCGTACATTGGGTTAGAGCCGAACAATTGCATTTTTTAGACCGTGATGCCGATTGCAGTGGCTGGGTCATTGGTTTTTCTACCGACTTATTTAACGATATCGGTGAAGGGAGTTGGTTTTCGAGCTTGCTACCCAATCAAATAAGTGAAGGCAATAGACCGGTGTTTGAGCTGAATAATGCGATGTTTTTGGAGATACTACAACTAATAACGGCCATTGAATCGGGTATTCAGCAGGCGCAAAGCAGAGCATTACAATTAGGCCGTTTACGATTGGTGCTCCAAATCGTGGAGGAATGTGCGCGTCAAGGGATCGACCATGCCCGACAGAATACCGGCAGGATAGAAACGTACAAAAGGTTTATCGAACTCGTTGAGATTTTTTTCCGGGAGGAGTTAACCCTTCCCGATTATGCCAATCGCTTGCATTGCAGCATGGCACAACTGCGGGCAAGCTGCCTAGCAGCTACGGGTAAAGGTCCGCAAGAACTGCTTCAGCAGCGCAAACTACTAGAGGCTAAACGATTGCTTTTTCATTCTACATCGTCTGTTAAAGAAATTGCTTACGCCTTGGGCTTTGAAGATCCAGCTTATTTCGGGCGTTTTTTTAAACGATTGACTCAGACCAGCCCAGAGGCATACCGACACATGATTAGAGAAAAGTACCATTGATTTGCACCTTAGTGCCATAAAACAATGAAGTAGCGTTGGAAATTTGAGAAAAATACCAAAGCCATGAAACGACCTTTCTTATTCGTAGTAGTTCCCATTCTTTTTGTAAGTGGTGTATTGTACAGCATGCAAAACGGTGCGCTCAACGTGACAGGAGCACCCGGAGAGGGCGATTGTTCAGGCTGTCATTTAAATTCAGCGACCAATAGCGATCCTGCTGGCAGTTTACAACTAAGCATAAGCCCGAATACAGGATTTTATGTTCCCGGGACCATTTATACCGTCAATGTACGAGTAACCTACGCTGGAAGACCTCGATTTGGTTTTGCCGTATCGGCACGTCGTGAAGGCGTGACCTTTGTGCCAGTGGGAGTTTTTTCGCCTGGTAGCACTCCTGGCCTACAAATAACCGACTATGTCACACATACGCTCGCATCTATTCAAAGCACGAGCGGTAGTCGTGAGTGGTCGTTTCAATGGACCGCTCCAGATTCGGCAGTTGGAAAAATAACTTTGTATGCCGCCGGTGTGGCTGCTAACGGCAATATGAATGCTACCGGCGACCGAACTTATACACGCTCTATTGAACTATTTCCAGCGGCAAGTAGCCTTACCGATAAACTAGAATATTTGGGCGCTACGGTTTACCCCAACCCTGCACGCGAGACGATCATGCTTAAGTTAGCTGAAACAGCCGGAGACGCTGTGAACGTTAGGTTGGTAGATCTTACAGGCAAAACGCTCCGCACTTGGTCGGGAGTGGAGGCTACAGCTTTGCCCGCGCAGTTGTCGCTCGAGATGATTCAACCTGGATTGTATTTTTTGGAAGTGGAGGCAGGAAAACGAGCAATCAAGCATAGGATAGTGGTTCATTGAAGTGAGGAAATGCTAAAGCTCAATACATTTCGTGCTTAATGAATAAACATTAAAGCATTCAGATACCTAAAATCCGGCTAACTTCGTTACCCCATAGAACGAAAGCTTTGCGGATACTTTATTTACTTGCTTTACTGGTTTTGTTGATGTACTCAACAGCCTGCCGACAGGAACGCTTTGCAGCAAATGCCAACGTAGACTTACGCTTTGAGGTGGATTCGGTGCTATTCGATACCGTTTTTGCCACGGTGGGTACAATTACCAAACGATTCAAGGTTTACAACCCTACATCCAAAAACATCAGCATCGACGAAATCTATTTGGGTGGCCGTCGGATGAGCGGCAGCAGTAATTTTAGGTTAAATATCAATGGACTTTCTCGCAATGAAGTGCAAGGGATGCAGCTGGCTGCGGGGGATAGCCTGTATATTTTTGTTGAAGCTACGATTGACCCGAACAATTCACTCACCCCGTATTTGGTATACGATTCAGTCATGTTCCGTTCGGGAAATCAAATAGGAAGAGTATATCTCACTGCTTTTGGACAAAATGCCTACTTCATTGGCAACGAAATTGTACCCTGCGATACGCAGTGGACGAATTTGCTGCCCATTGTGGTGTATGAAAGCATTTTGGTGGATTCGCTCTGCAAGTTGACTATTCAGGCTGGCACCAAATTGTATTTCGCGCGAAATGCAACCTTATTTGTATTGGGAACGCTAGAAGTAAACGGCACCGATGCTGCCCCTGTCGAATTCCGAGGCGACCGAATAGATCCTTTTTATCGTGATTTAGCGGGCGGTTGGAATGGCATTCACTTTTTACGAGGAAGCGTAAACAATCAGCTTCGATACACCCAGTTGAAGAATGGCACCATTGCCGTTCGTGTGGATTCGTTGCCCGTTAGCGGCCTAGCACCAAATCTTCGTTTGTTGAGTTGCGCCATCGATAATTTTTCAATAGCCGGTATTGTTGGGTTTACCGCACACATTGAAGCCGATAATTTATTGGTCACCGAGTGTGGTCGCTACAATGTTTATGGCGATTTGGGCGGAATATATCGTTTTCGGCATGCAACGTTGGCGTCGTACGGTTTCAATTTTAGTCGCTCCACACCAGTCGTTTTTTTGAGTAATGCCCCGTATAACGGGGTACCACAATCGATGGATGCCTCTTTTCGAAACAGCATAATAACCGGTAATCGGAGAGAGGAGTTTGTACTTGACACTGCTGCACAAGGAGCATTTACTGTTGAACTCACCTACAACATACTACGAACTGAACGTTCGGTAGTGCTCGGCGCTAATAATCGGTACAATGTAGACCCAAGGTTCAAAAGCCCAGTGAATTCTGTGTATGAGATTGATACGCTAAGTCCAGCTTTTCGAGCTGGGGAAAACTTACAGCCATTTTTCCCACAGCTAGGCCTCGATTTATTAGGTAAACCACGGTCTACCATACCTACACTTGGCGCAATAGAACGTACCGAATAATTTTCTTTAGACATAATTATCTAAATTCGCATCAAAATTTTAGGATGTATAATCCCAGTCAAAGCCACGTAATTCTAGTCCCTTACGACTTTTCAGACCGCGCTGATTGTGCGCTAGCACATGCAAAAGTGATAGCAGCCACTGCTAAGGACCAAATTGCCTTATTGCACGTGTACAACAACGAAAGCAAAGCGCGAGCAAAAAAACTTGCCTTGAGTTTGAAAGATCTCAATACCGAGTTGAGTAAGCTGGCCGAAAGTGTAACCGCTTCAACAGGTATTCAAGTGGATTATATGCTTGAAGAGGGCAGCATATTTGAAATTATTCCAGCTGTTGTACGTCGTTTAGATGCTCGATTGTTGGTTATGGGCACTCATGGTATCCAAGGCATGCAGCACATTACTGGAGCCAACATCCTGAAAATAGCGGAAGAGTCGCCAGTGCCCGATATTATCGTACAAGGAAAGCGACCGAATGAAGGTGGATATCGCACTATCGTTTTTCCGATTGACAGTACGCGTGAAAGCAAGCAGAAGACTTTTCAAACAGCAGCAATGGCACGAATCTTCAATGCGCAGGTTTTGGTGTTTGCAGCGAATGAAAGCGATGCCTTTGTTCGTCAACAGGTGAATTTGAACATCCAGTTTGCCGAACGTACTTTCGACCAAAACCAAGTGCGTTACGAGCTACATTATGAAGATGTGAAAGGCCCTTCGTTTGTGAAGCAAATCATGACATTTGCCGAATCACGCCGAGCTGACTTAATTGTAATTATGACTGGTCAGGACCGTGATTTGTTGGATATTTTCAGCAAAACGCCTGAAGAAAACATCATCAACAACCCAGCTCAAATAGCAGTAATGTGTGTTGATCCGTTGGCAGCGCATTTTGGGGCTGTGCTTGGAAGTTGAGTGCAAAAGAGTTAAGAATCAGTTATTTTTGCACCTCTAATAATTCCAACTCATGTTAAGCGATAATTCCAAGGTCATAGCGGTAGATTTTGACGGCACCATCGTTGAGCATGCGTATCCTGCAATTGGAAGAGAGATGCTTTTTGCTTTTTCTACTTTAATTAGATTGCAGCAGAAAGGACATAAGCTACTGTTGTGGACCATACGTGAAGGACAACTTTTGGAAGAAGCTGTTCAGTTTTGCAGGGAAAATGGTGTTGAATTTTACGCCGTGAATAAAAATTATCCTGAGGAGGAATTTGAACCAGGTGTAACCTCCAGAAAGCTGAATGCCGATATTTTTATCGACGACAGAAATGTTGGCGGCTTTTTAGGTTGGGGAGAAATTTACCAAGCCTTGCATCCAGAGGATAACGACTTCAAACATCAGTTGGTGAATAAGGAAGCCCACTACAACTATCGTAAGAAATCGAAAGGTGGTTTCTTCAAGAATTTATTTAAGAAGTGATTTACTACAAAACTGCCGAAGAAATTGAGCTCATGCGTGAAGCAGCGCTCGTGGTAAGCCGAACTTTAGGCGTGATTGCCGAGGCTATTCAGCCAGGCGTTACGCCCTTACAACTCGACAAATTGGCAGAAACTGTAATTCGAGATTTGGGTGCAGCTCCCGGTTTTTTAGGTTTGTACGACTATAAGTACACGCTTTGTACGTCGGTGAATGAGCAGGTGGTGCATGGAATTCCCGACAATCGACCCTTACAGGAGGGTGATATCATTAGTGTTGATTGTGGGTCGTACATGCACGGTTTTTATGGCGATCATGCTTTTACGTTTGCCGTTGGAGAAATTAAACCAGAAGTAAAACGACTGCTTCAAGTAACGAGAGAATGTGTGGAGCGAGGCGGTGCGCAAATGCTCGCTGGGAACCGAATTGGTGATATCGCTTATACAATACAGCAACATGCCGAAAAAAACGGTTATGGTGTAGTACGAGAATTAGTTGGGCATGGCTTGGGTAAAAAACTGCACGAAGCTCCCGAGGTACCTAACTACGGCAAAAGAGGCAGTGGCCCCAAGCTCCAAAACGGCATGGTACTGGCCATTGAGCCCATGATTAATATGGGTACCCGCAATATTCGTCAGTTAAAAGACGGCTGGACAATCGTTACGGCCGACGGCAAACCTTCGGCACACTTTGAACATAATGTAGCGATGGTGGATGGCAAACCGGAGTTTTTATCGACCTATAAGTTCATCGATGAAGTATTAGAAAAACAAAACGCATAATCCAATGGGACGCGCATTTGAATATAGAAAAGCAAGAAAGTTTGCTCGCTGGGATAAAATGTCCCGCATTTTCCCACGCATAGGGAAAGAGATCACCATGGCCGTGAAGTCGGGTGGTTCAGACCCAGAAACTAACCCCCGTTTACGCGTGGCGATACAAAACGCCAAGGGTGCCAATATGCCTAAAGACCGGGTGGAGGCAGCCATTAAGCGAGCGACAAACAAAGACGAAAAAGTTTACGAAGAAGTAGTGTACGAAGGGTATGGTCCGCATGGCGTTGCTGTAGTGGTTGAAACCGCCACCGACAACCCAACCCGTACCGTTGCCAATGTGCGACACTTGTTCAATAAATACGGAGGCTCATTGGGGACTTCGGGTTCATTGAGTTTTTTGTTTGAGCGTAAAGGTATTTTTAGGTTGCAAGCCGAAGGCATCAACCTAGAGGAGCTCGAACTTGAACTTATTGATGCCGGTGCCGAAGAAATTCAAGAAGATGAAGGCGAAGTGGTGGTAACCACAGCTTTCGCCGATTTTGGTGCAATGATCAAGGCGCTCGAGAAACTTAATCTAAATGTGATTAGCTCTCAGTTGCAGCGAATTCCTACCAGTTATGCCGAAATTAACGAGCAGCAAGAGGAAGAAGTAATGAAGCTCATCGATCATCTCGAAGAAGATGAAGATGTGCAGAACGTGTTTTATAACTTGCCTTAAACCACATCAAATAAAAAAGCCGCTCAAGTGAGCGGCTTTTTCGTTGCATACATTTTTGATTAGATAGGTCGTTTACCACAAGATTACGCGATCGTTTTCTTCGGCTACCATGCCACGGCCGGGGCTGCAACCCCAAGCATTCCAGAATTCTGGCATATTGCGAAGAGGGCCTAATACGCGCTCTTTTCCAGGTGAATGGCTGTCGGTAAGTATGCGTCGACGGAGTTCTTTGTCGGTGATGTTCTGACTCCAAACATGTGCCCAACCCAAGAAGAAGCGTTGCTGCCAGTTAAAGCCATCGATGGGTTCAGGCGTTCCCGTTTTCTTTAAGTGTGCTTCGAGGGCGTAATAGGCCATGGTTAATCCGGCTAAGTCGGCAATGTTTTCGCCTAAGGTAAGCGCGCCATTCACAAACACACTATCGAGCACTTGGAAGCCATTGTATTGCTCAACCAATTTTTGGGTACGTTCGTCAAAGCGGGCGCGGTCCTCTTCGGTCCACCAGTTTTTCAGATTCCCCTGGGCATCGAATTTTGAGCCTTTGTCGTCGAATCCGTGCGAGAATTCATGACCGATTACTGCCCCAATACCACCGTAATTCACGGCATCATCGGCTTTGGGGTCGAAAAATGGTGGCTGAAGGATGCCAGCTGGGAATACAATTTCGTTACGTGAAGGCGAGTAATAGGCATTTACGGTTTGAGGAGTCATGCCCCATTCAGTAGGATCAACAGGTTTTTCTATCTTTTCGAGCATGAAGGCCAAACTCTTCTGCCCAACATTCATGGCGTTTTGATATAGACTAGAGCGGTTAACGACCACTTTGCTATAATCTTTCCATTTTTCGGGATAGCCAATTTTGTAGGTGAAGGCCTGCAATTTGATCATCGCCTGCTTTTTAGTAGCATCGCTCATCCAAGGAAGCGTTTCTATACGCATGGCAAAGGCAGTGCGCAGGTTTTCAACCATTAGGCTAACTCGTTCTTTCGACTGCGGACTAAAATGACGTTTCACGAAAATTTGACCCAAGGTTTCCCCTAAGTAGCCGTTGGTTAGATCAACTGCACGCTCCCAACGTGGTTTCATTACCTTGGTGCCACTTAAAACAGTACGGTAAAAGCGGAAACTTTCGGTTTCGATGGCCGCATTCAAAAGAGAAGAAGCCCCATTGATGGCTTGCCAGCGATAATACGTTTGCAGGTCGGCGATAGATGTTTTGCTCAAGAGTTCAGCCATCTTCTTCAAATAGTCGGGCTGGGTGAGAATGATGGAGTTGAAACTGGTAGAGGTAATGCCAGCGAAATAGGTTTTCCAGTCGTATGCCTGCAGTGCTTTGTCGCTGTAAAATGCATCGATACTGTATTTGTTGTAGGTTTTATCAGGGTCGCGACGTTCAACACGACTCATGCTAAAACGGGCCAATTCGGTTTCGAATGTCAATATTCGCTTCCCTGCCCCTGCATCTTTTACGCCAGCCAGTTGAAACATGGCGTCGATGTGTTTCACATATTCTTGCCTGATTTTTTCCGATTCTGCGTCGGTTTTCAGGTAGTAGTCGCGGTCGGGTAGTCCCAAGCCGCCTTGGCCCAAGTGAACCCGATTGATGCTGCTTTCTTTGGCATCGAGGGTAACGTAAAAGGAGAATAGGCCACCTACGCCCATCTTCCGTAAATCGGCACTGAGTTTGGCTAACTGCTTTTGATTTTGAAGGCCGTTGATTTTGGCCAATACAGCCTGAAGTGGTTTTGCACCTAATTTCTCGAGTGTATTCGTATCCATTGCGGCGGCATAGAAGTCACCAACCAGTTGCTCTGGACTTCCTTTAGCTGATTTGAGTTTCGAAACTTCCTCAAGGATTACTCTAATCTTTTCGTCGTTTTGTTTGGCAAGTATGTTGAAACTGCCCCAACGACTTTCGGTAGAAGGAATGGGGTTTTTCTCCATCCATCCACCAGCCGCAAACTGATAGAAGTTATCACAGGGATCCACTGTTCGGTCAAGGTTCGAAAGCGGGAAGCCTTTCCCATCTTGTGCAGTGGCTTGGATGGACATGCCCACTGCTAATAGTGAAGCGATTAATGTTGATTTGCGCATATTGCTTGTTTCAAAAGAGAATTAAGGTTGTATCACAAAAGCTTTGCTGTTTCTTTTGCCTTCGTAGTCAAGCACCAAACGATACAGGCCTGCCGACAGTCCGCTAAAATCCAAGTCGACCAATCCGGTGCTTAAATCGGCCTGTGTTGCTGCTAGCGACTGGCCTAAGACGTTGACGATAAAAATAGTCGCATTTCCGGCTAAATTCCCTGTTTTTAGGGTCATTTTCCCTTGACTCGGATTTGGATAAAGTAAAAAGTCAGGACCCACTTCTATGCGATGCACTGAATTGGCTACGAATGGAACGGAATGGCGTGTAGTATCGGCAGAGGCAATAACTGCTTCATATGCCCCATTGACCAGTTCGCGTACTTCATCGATAAATACGATGGTATCGCGCGTAAAGCTGTATTGCAAACGCAAAAGCGGTCGGATCACCGAAGAACGAAGAATGGGTTTGGTAGGATCTGCTAGCATGCCTACTACACGACCGTTGGTATGTATGTACAGGTTCAATGGACTTTCGGTAGGGGTTAAGAGGCTAAAACCACTACTCAAAGCCAATGCGGGAACACTAAATTCAAAGGAGTGAATTGACCCCGTTGAATTACTAAGCCCGATATCGATGGTTCGATTCACAGGATCGACAGCCATGATGGATAAACTGGCAGATTGTTGATTGTTCTTTAATCCACGCGGAAAATCACAAGACGCAAGAGTTCCATTCAGTACCAAACAATTCGATAGTAAGGCAGCATCCCATACGGTTATCACCGAGTCGCCACTTAAGTCAAGGCAATTGCGGAATTGAATGGTATCAAGAGCTAGCGATTGCATATAACGATTTAAGTCGCTACTGTTGCGGATGCTGTCGCGGTTAAAATCACCATAACGTGCTGTTCCGGCGCAATTGCCATCACAATCGGGCATTGCATTGCCGTACGGTGTACCGCGGCAATCTACGTATGGTGCGCAGTTCGGTAGTTTGGTGAAGCGTTTTTTGCCCTGTGCGTTCGTCCATATATCCAGACATACTTGTGCCCAGTTATTGGTATACGTGAGTTCGTGTCGGCCCAAAGCATCGGGACTCTGATCCCAATTCACCTTCATGGCTAGTATATACTGTCCGTCGGGCACATTGGTGATATCTATCCACTGACAATCGAGTCCTGAGCTGTATATATCGCCACAACCCGCTGTAATGCCCATGTTGCTGCAACCATACTTAGCGGGAATACCGGTAGGGCACGCCAGATCCATCACACAAAAACCGTTTTTGAAGCCTACTGGGATGCTCGTTCCATTTTGCTTATACAATACGTATTGCGCATAACCTTCGTAGTGCGTATGACCATGGCAATTTTGGGTATTGAATTGGCTGGGATGCGTTTGTGGGCTGCCAATGAAGTAGTCGGTTTGGCCGATGTTTCGAATATCAGTCGTAAATCGAACAATCGTGCGCATGCCGTATCCTGTTAGGCATTGCTCCTGCACCATACAATTTTGGGCGTTAATGCTGTCGAGCCGCAACGAATTTTCGAAGGCTGCTTGAGCAATGGTAAGGTCGGGGCCTGGCGGACAAAGCGGGCTAGGGAAATAGTAACAAGGGCCTCCTGGCTGTGCCAAGGGGTTGTAATTGCAGGCGAGGCTATCGGTACAGCCGATGAGCACGCCTAAATATTGTATTCTGAAGTTAATGGGGCTAGTGCAATTTGAGGCTCCTCCTACTCGGATGTAGTAGGTAGTAGAGGTGTCGAGTATAGCGTCGATACGAGAGAGTTGGCCACAACCAGGAAAATCGTCGTTGTAGAAAATGGTGCCGATGTTGCTGGTAGATAATACGGGGCCATTACAATTGTCGTAAACCCAGAGGGTGGTGTTACAGCTGTTTGGCAAGCCGCAGGTATAAAAGGCATAAGCACCAACTTGGCGCGGCTTGAATTTGTACCAGCTGTTTCGTGCAGGTGCTGTATACTGCAAGGTATCAGCAACCAGGGCAGAGTCGCAGCTTTGACCGGGAGCACAGTTGAAGCTGTGTACCGATTGAAAGGTGAATTGTCCACCTGTGGCTACAATTACCCCATCTACAAATACCGTAAATGAGCCATTTCCATACGTGCAGCACATGCCATCGCCATAACTGTCGTTCATGGTAAAGGTCATGCAGGTATTGGCAGGAACGCAGATAGTATCGCTTACTGCTCCACCGTTACCTAAAAGGGTGCCGTTACCGGCTTGTAATGTCCAGGATGATTCTTGCGGATATTGGTCGGGCACGATGTGAACGATTACCGTTTTCATCCCAGTACCGCAAGGCTGTGCGTAAGACCAAAAAGGCAAAATCAAAAAGAAAAAGAGCTGTTTCAGCTTCATGATTTAAGTTTGGGAATTGGAAGTTCGTCTTTTTTTTTGAAAAAACACTAAGCTACTTGGCTTCTACGATCCTGTAAATCTTGAATCTTTGGTGTGTAACCCACTGATTTTTTAGCAAATTCGAAAAAATTTCGACCATGCGGTTACTTCTACTTGCTTTAGCCTTGCTGTTATCCCAACTTGTACAAGCACAGAGCTACTCTCAAACGTACACTGCTGGTACAATTGGTGGACCCAGCAACTACACTACTCCTACGCCAACCAGCTGCCCAGGCATCATGACTTTCTCGAATATACCCGTAGGGGCTGTGATTGATTCGGTTCAGGTAAGCTACCAGATGTTTACCTCTTTGGCAGGGTTTGGAAATGCGTCCTTACAGCGTTCGTATTTACGTTGCCCAACCACCCAAGTGGATGAAAGCCAGCTTACGTCGCCGAGTGGAACAGGAGTTGGGACTACCAATACATATACCAGAACGGTAACTATTGCAAACGGTATTTTGAACGGAAATTTGGTGCTGGAGCTTCACGCAGGGAACGCCGATCCTTTAAGTTTTTCGAGCTGTACGGGTTCAGCCAATGTGGTGGTGAACAACAGTTGGGTGGTTACGGTGTTTACCAGTCAAGGAAGTTGCCTACAGCCTACGTTACCGAGCATTACGTACGACACGGGCGATACAGTACGCTTGGGTTGGACGAGTCCGGGTCTAGCCAATCGCTGGCAGTTGGAATATGGCGATACCAATGCTTCTGCCGTGTTAACGCGCGTTTTGGTGCCACAAACGCAAGCAACCATTTCGGG
Source organism: Chitinophaga pinensis (assembly GCA_943369355.1). Classification (GTDB taxonomy): domain Bacteria; phylum Bacteroidota; class Bacteroidia; order UBA7662; family UBA7662; genus UBA7662. Next base: position 446,155 of record CALRMX020000002.1, read on the forward strand.
TTTTCAGCAACTGAGCTGGTACAAAGCGCGCGTGAGGGGGATTTGTGGTGCTGGCGACACCTCGCGATGGACGCCTTTTTTGGTTTTTCAGACCGATACGTTTAGCTGTGCTTCACCCGATTCGGGATGGGGTGGTACGCTGGCTGGTGGGGTTTTTTTAGGTTGGCGGGGTCAGCTGCACGCACAACGCTATGACATCAGCTACGGACCTCCGGGATTTACCTTAGGTAATGGAACCAACTTTGCGAATATCATCAACGATACTTTTGTCATTACGCCACCGCCATTGGGCGGGGCACTTGATTTTTATGTGCGACAGTTTTGCGGACTTAGTTACAGCCCTTGGGCCGGTCCATTTCGGGTGAGCTGGAGTACTACATCGGTGGAAGAAATCGGGAAAAGTGGGTTGAAAATTTATCCGAATCCCGTTCAGGATGAGCTATGGTTGGCTTCGTCCATTGCTGTGCAGTGGGAAATCTTTAGCATTACAGGGCAGTTGATTCAAGCCGGGACAGCATCAAGCGGATTGTCGCGGGTTGATGTACAAAAACTACTAGCCGGTTTATATGTTCTGCGAACAGAAAACGGACATTATCGATTTGTAAAGCACTAAAGGAAAAGCCACGATTACCGTGGCTTTTCTTTTTTAAGGTTTTTGAAAATTCAGGTTATAGGTGAGGCTCAGTTGAAGGGTATTGTTCAACTCTTCTTGCCAAGCGTTGCTCTTAACAATGAGCTGTTGCATATACCCCAACTGTACGTTGCCATTCGGGCTAAATTGATACCCCATAGCTGCATAAAGTCGGTTTTGATCAAAACGATTCAGTTTCAAATTACGACCGTAATTCACGAAAAACTCATTATATACACTTACAAATAGGGTGTTTTTTTCAAATACCGCCTTATTTAGGGGCAGGTCAACTAAAAATCGATATCGGAACCGATCGCTGTAGTTTCTGCCGGTGTATGCCAAACTACCATCTGGTAGGCGATCGTAATGTTCAACCCAACGTTGCTCAAAACGCAGCCGGTGGTTGAAGCGAACGCGGCCGCTGTTTTGTCGGAGCACGGCTTGTTGCCAGAGTCGGTTTTCGTGCAAAGTGGTAATGATTGGCTGCTCGCCATACGGAAAGGTCACAATCCAGCCATAACCGGCAGTTAGTGTGAAATGTGGGTCGATGTGGTAATCGATCCCTACGCGTAAGAGCGATTGTTGCCATTCTTCGATGAGTCCATGCCGACGGAACTGGTATTCAGTATGTAATCCCCATTGTTGGTCAATACGGTGATTCCCGAAAAGCATATACCAGCCGTGTTGTTGAACGACTTGTTGTCGGGCTTGCGACCATGAAACTACTGGAAACCCTATGACTAAGGCTATTTTAAGCCAGGATCGACACTTCATTTTTTGAGTTTTTTTCGAACCGACAACTCGTGTTTAGATAAACTTTTATGGTTTTCTAAACCCACCAAGGCAAAGCTACCTCCATTATGCTCATAATCGTGTTTGTAGTGGTGCAGATTCTCCATCACCGTATGGTCGATTAGGTTAGCATTGGTAAAATCGACAATTATATGTGCTTTTCTGGGAAGAGCATCGAGTGACTTTTTTAGTTTGATGTAATTGCTAAAAACGGCTGAGTGATAAACGTCTACGATGTATTCGCCAGTTTCTTCCCGTTGGTTTACCGAAAATAAGGGTTTAAACATATAGCGTATTGGTAAGCCGTTGGCGAGGTGAACTATCAGTTTGGTAAGAATACCTACAGCAATACCTACCAAAAGGTCAGTTGCAAGGGTTGTTGCCACAGTAATGACAAAAATGAGCAATTGTTCTTTCCCAATTTTATAGGTTTTGTAGAATTCTTTTGGCGAAGCCAGGCGATATCCCGTGAAAATTAGCATTGCCGCTAATGCTGCTAACGGAATTTGATGAATCAGCATGGGGAAGAACACCACGAATACCAACAGAAGTAGTCCATGAAAGAAGTTCGACCACCAGGTTCTTCCACCATAGTTGATGTTTGCCGAGCTGCGTACAATTTCACTAATCATGGGTAATCCACCAATCAATCCTGCTAGGGTGTTGCCTACCCCTACACCCACCAAATCGCGGTTCATGTTTGCTTTTCGTTTCCAGGGGTCAAGACTATCAATGGCCTTGGTGCTCAGCAACGATTCGAGGCTACCTACGAGCGCAAACATGATGATGTATTTTATGCTCGTTGCAGAGAAAAGTTGGGAGAAGTCGGGAAAGGTGACTGCGGCAAGGAGGTTATCTGGGAGCGTGACAAGAAATCGTGGCCCGATGGTGTACAGTTGATTGTCGAGAAAGAGGTATTTATGTTCGTGCTCGAGGTCGAATAAATGTCCCAAGGGTATCGCTACCAGTATGACAACCAAGGGTGCCGGTATTTTTTTAAACCAGGGATGTTTGATTAACGGAAAGACAAATAGGATGAGTAAGCTTATCAAGCCGATGATGGCGATTTCAGGATTGAGTAGTCCAATGGATTTAGGTATTTCGGCAAGTAGTTCAAGGGTTTCTTTACCTTCAGGTTTTACACCTACGAGCGTATGCAGTTGTTTTGCGGCAATGATGATGCCTATCGCTGCGAGCATTCCGTGTACTGCGGCCGATGGAAAGAAGTCGCTCAGGATGCCTGAGCGTAGGAGTCCGAACACTATTTGTAGTACTCCTGCAGCCACAATCGTGGCAAGCGCCAGTTGGTAGCCTGCGAAGGCATTACCATGTCCGAGTTCCTCCACCGCACCAAGCGCTATGACAATGAGCCCAGCTGCAGGTCCTTTGATGGTAAGTTGGCTTCCGCCGAAAAAGCTTACCATGAGCCCACCGATGATGGCCGTAAACAAGCCAGCTACTGGTGGGAAGCCAGAGGCCATGCTGATGCCCAAGCAAAGGGGAAGGGCGATAAGAAATACGAAAAATCCGGCGCTTAGGTCGTTTTTCCAGTTTTGTTTGAGGCCCGACAGGCCACCTTGTGGTATGTGATTTAAGTTCATTTTTTAATTTTTTGAGGGTTTAGGCAGAACGCCAGGGGGTGTGGTGGTAATTTTTGCAATGCGGTCCCATGAATAGTCGGGCATATACGCGTATGAGCGCAATACCACCAACTACAAAACTGAGCGCACTAAAGAAGGCCATGAGCCATTCGTCTTCGTGTATGTGGCTATACAGTAGATCTTCTCCGACAAAGCTTGGGCTGATGGGGAAGCCCATTAGGGCCAGTATGGCGAGTAAAAACACAAATCCGAGTTTGGGGTATTCGTATTGATGACCGTAATACTGCTGTAAGTCGAAGAACTGCTGTTCTTTTCGGCGCAAGTATTCCAGGCAGGCATAGGCCAATATGGTTCCTGGTACAATTCCTCCCAAGTACCACACGATATGGCTTGCGTCGTAATGCTCATTGAACGATGCTGCAAGTGCCAGCCAAGTATGACTCATGGCGATTAGCAGTATGACTAGCCTAGGGTATTTTCGTTCGGAGAATGCTTTTAGGACTAACAGCAGGGCGATGCCTGAAAATAGCTCGGGAAGAAAACGTATGACAGCATTCGGTAATATTTCGGTGCGTGGGTATAACCAAAGCGCAATGCCAAAGCTTAGGGCATAAAACCAAAATACGTTAGTTACTCGCAAAAAGTCGAGTTTATGGCCCAGCTTTTTGAGTGGAGCAAAAAACAAGCGGTTTACGCCTTCGTCGAGATGCCATTCTTTCAATGAGAGCAGGTACAAGGTGTATTCGATTCGTTTGGGGTAACTGTCTTCGATACTGTGCTCTCGATTTTTGTGGTGATAGAATTGCTCGCGAATGAGGTAGCTTACCACTGAAGGGCTTACCAGCAGCTGATAACTACGCAGGAAGGCATTGCCAGCGAAATGAAAGAGCGCCAAGTCGCGTAATCCGATGGCCATTTCGATGAATATTAATCCTATTTGTGCCACCGAGGCGTAGGCAATTTGGCTTTTGGCTGTGGATTGTACCCGGGCTATGGCGTAGCCAATGGTCGCAGTACTTGCTCCCGTTAATCCAATGAGGATGCGTGCAATAGGTTGATGTTCCCAAAAGGGCCAAGTGCGCAAAAGCAGGAATACACCAAGATGTACCGACAGCGAGCCATAAAATATGGCACTCGAGGGGGTAGGTCCTTCCATGGCACGTGGCAGCCACGAACTGAATGGCAATTGTGCCGACTTGGCTGCTGCGCCTAGCAAAAGCATGAGGGAGATAAACAAAGCAATTCCTCCATGCCGATCGAGTTGCTGATGTACGAGCTCGTAATTGTTTAGCTGCAGGAAGGGAATGTTGGCCTTCCAGAGGTGATGACTTGCCCACATGGCCAACAGGAGCCCAACATCGCCAATGCGATATACCGAAAATACTTTCACTGCATTTCGAACAGGGAGGTACCGATCGCGGTAAAAGGCAATCAGCAAGAAACTCGAGAGGCCAAGCATTTCCCAGCCGATGAATAAGGTTTCGAAATTGCCCCCGAAAATCACGACTTGGTAGCCGCTAAAAAAGAAAAGAATAGTGTTAAAGAAACGTTTGTAGCCTTTTTCGCGATGTAAGTAGTATCGGCTATATAGGGTGATTAACAAGGTTAAAAAGCTCCCTACCAATAAGTAGACGGCAGTTACTTTATCAAAATAGAAGTCAACGATAAAGGCGTTATGGGCATCTTGAAATAGGGTAAATGCAGCTAGGTTAATGACCGAGGGACCACTAAATAGCCAATACAAAAGAAAAAGAACTACTCCAGTGAGGTGTGAACCTATGGTAATCCAAGCTACTCGAGAAAGTGTTCTTTCGGCCCGTTCTGGTATTATCAAGCTGATGAAGAAACCGATCAGCGGTAGAACGATAAAAAATTCAAGCCACATTTTCATATTCGCTCCTCTCCGAGCAGCTGCATAACAGGCAGGTTCTCTCTGCTTTTTAATATTTCACTCGTTACCTTTTGTAAAATGGGTAAATCGAAATGCAAGGGCTGATAATCTTTAAATGCATCGTTTCTAAAGCGATACATTTTACCGTTTTCGGGGTCGATTGCAATCAGGTGAACCCATTCTTTGCGATACCATTCGAGTGTAGGAACATGTTGCTTCAAGAGGTTGTGCAATTCAAGTGGCGCGCGCTCAACAATCATCAACAAGCGCAGAGGGTCATGAACTTCTATCATTTGTGTGGGTAACCCTGGCCTAAGGTCACCATCCATTCCATTGGCTACCCCGATTAGGCCCATTACGTTATGCGGAAGTTTGCTTCCTGCACCTAGTTTGTCGGGGTCGACCCGCGAAAAGTAGTACTCGAGATTGATGCCGCCGCAAACTGGTGTTGCTGCTTGTAAAATACCCAGCAGCATAGTGCCATCTGGGTCGGTAGCGGCGTCGTAGGAGTTCATGAATGCCCGCCGATCGAGGAATAGATGATCAGTTAGGCTCCTTCGACCGACGATACAAAGGGCATTCGTAGCATGGTTGAGCTCAGGGCGGGGCTCAAATAAGGATAATGCACGCTCTTTAACTGCTTGATGAACACGGTGCACAGGTTTCTGGAGGTCGATGAGTTCAAAGCGACGCGCACGTTCTCTCGCATTTTTTTGTAGCGCAATCTCGAAGTTGCCTTTGTTGATTTCGTGCAACTCTTTTTGCCTTGCGCTTAAACCTTTTTCGTCGTACCAAACAATTTCATCACGAGTGGTATCGTGAAGTGCTGGCACAAAGCGCGTGTTTTCGGGCAAATGAATTGCCCTTTTACTCAGTATCGAGCGCACTTCGGCATCGTTGGCCATTTCACAGATGGCCCGGGCATTTACAGATCCGGGGCGACCGCTGCAAGCACCGCAGTCGTAGCCTGCGTAGTGCGTATTATTTACCGAGCTAGCCCCGTGCGACACGACATAAACAAGCGAAGAAAAGTTGCGAATTAATCCAGTAGAACGAAGGAGCCGCTCGACTCTATCGGCCATTTCGGCAGTGGTGTAGCCAAGCTGGAGCCCATTTATTTTGTCTCCTTTGTAGTGTAGCTGTATGCTCGACTGAGGCGAGATATGCCGAAAAGATGAAACCATTGCAGGACTTTCGCCAGGTCGAAAGATGTTGGCGGCAAGGCGCACTGCTGAGACAAAACCAAGGGTTTGGGCGATAATCCAGCCTCCAAAAAGACCGTGACTGCTCTTGGAAAAGTGTTGGTCTTTTTTGTTGGTAATTTTCTTTTTACCACGGCTTGGAAGCTCCTGAATCACGTAAGCTGGCTGCATAGGAGCAGGACAAATTTTGGTCAAAAATTTTCCGCCAACGGGTTGATACATGGCGTCGATTTGGAAGAAGCCGGGAGTGCCGAAAGTCGCTGCATGCTGATCAAGCTCTTCTATGTGGCGCCGTAAAGAACACTCTCTATCGTCGATGCAAAAGAATGCCTGAAAACTACTTCCCGACCTATTGGTAGGTTGAGCCGTTTGCTGAATACCGCTCAAAACTTGATCGTAATACGTCCACTCAAGTGCTTCTTGCCATTTTGCTAATGGGTGAAAGGGAAATACTTGCTCTGTTTTAGCCAAATATGCAGGTGGGTCGTCGGTATGGCCTTCCATAAGCGGCGTAAAATGGTTGCCTAAGCGTTGGTATAGTGCATCTAGTTCGAGGAGGAGTTCGAAAATCAGAAATTCGCGTAAGCTTATTTTGCGGTGGTCGAGCAGACTTTCCGGTTGCAACGCTAAGGTGGCCACCATACCTGACCATCCAGGGTGTGCAAAGGCCATGTCCATCAAATACGGTCCATAAAACTGTTCTGGCCCCACGATTAGCGCCAAAAGGCGAGATAGACTTAAGCCAGGTTGTTTCAATAAGGCACGAACACGTTTGTGTTTGAAAATGCGGTAGTAGCTCTGACGGTCAACTTCTCGCAAAGAAGCTAAAAAGCCTTTTGTTGAGATGGGGAATTGCCAAGTAGAAAAGCCTTGATCGAGATAGCTGCCTACGGTACGAAAAAGGAGGGGATGTACCGATTTATCGAGATTAATCTGGTATTTCTTATGCCATTGACCCCGAATACAGCCAATCTTTCCCGACCAACTGGTTTGGAGATTTTTAAGGTCGGCAACTTCTGTTTCGAGCTTACTGTTGCCTAGTACATTTTGTTTGACAAGTTGCTCGGGCAGGATATACCCATTTTCGAGGGCGTGGTTGTAGTATGCGGGCGACGCATAGGTTTGATAGCCAAAAAGTGTACTGGCTTCTGCCAGTGCCTCGTGGAATGGCCTGTCTTGAAAGGCATGTAAAGTATTGTGATGCACAAAGTCCTTTAGCGGAGCTTGTGCCGGTAAATAGTGCTGCAGTTCATGAAGCCAATGCGCTTCATCGAACACAGCGGATGATGTTTTCATGAAAATTCGGTTTAAATAAAAAGTCGTTGATACAGCGGTGCTGAATGGTGTTGACTTTTATTCAATCTCCGATTTCCACGTGCAATGTAAAATGTAAAGTGCTGGCTGTAAGGCAGAAATGCTTGGCCTCGACCTTTCTATCAACGAAAAAGCAAAACCTCTTGTTGATAGAAAATCTATGTTTGAATTAACCTTGTCAAATTCAGAGAACTCTTTTGACTCGTTTTCTTCTTCGGAATGCTCACTTTCTTCGGCTGAATTACTTTCTACCAGCGCTCCCAGTTTATCCGATAACGGGAAAGAGAAAGGATCTTGGTGGTTTATTTCACCATAAAATGAAATCGTATAGGGATGATTCGGGTATACCTTTTCTTGTTCTGCCGATGCTGCGGTAGAAAATAGAAGCGTTAAAAGCCAAAGTAAAGTCTGGATAATCACTGGCTGAATCGCGGTAAAGGTAGAAATATGTTTAACGCTGGCAAAATCAATCTGCTACAATCAATTTACCGGTAAGGAATCCACTGTTGTCGGGTAGATAAAGCTTCCAGATATACGTTCCTTTTTCTACTTGGCCACGTTGAAGCTCAAATTCGCCGTTTTCACTGCTCGATTCCCAAATCGGTTGTCCATAGAGATTTAGCAGCTGAAGCATGCTTATGCCCTCTTTGGTGCTTCGATACACCAATTTCGCAGGGAACACAAGAGGATGTGGTTGCCAACGTGCCGAATTGTTGGGGAGTGCATTAAAACTTACGCTTAGTGCCTGTGAAAAGTTGCGAGGTCCGAGTTCAAGCCTGTAGAAATAGGTTGTGCTTTCGGGTGGTAAGCTGTCCTGAAAGGTATAGGTTACGGCCTTGCTGAGGTCGCCGCAAACTCCAGGAATGTGATGAATTTCGGCAATAGCTATACTGTCGGTTCCCCGATATACGCTGATACCGTTACACAAACTGCCGGCATCTAGTGTCCAGCTGAGGAGTACACCGGTGGAGGTGGTAGTTGCACTGAAGCGACTGAGAATCACCGTTTGTGCGTGTATCGAGCTTGAAATGCTCATGAAAAGTAACAGTAAGTACTTCATCAAGAGCAATAACGTATTTCGAAGTCGAAAGTGTCAATAACGCAAGAGAAAATTGTGCAGGTCTTCTTCTGGCCCTAAGCCCAATTTTTTTCTCAACCGATTGCGGCTTTTGTTTACCCCGGGGATGGTGATCATTTTAATGCGTGCAATTTCCTTTGAGCTCATGTTCAAACGGATGTAAGTGCACAGTTTCAGTTCTTCCTGGGTTAAGTCGGGGAAGTCGCGCTGCAGGGTAGGTATGAAGTCTTTGGCGCTGTCGTCTTGGCCTGGCGAACCAGCGAGACTTGTTTCCTCAAGTCGGTTGATGTTTTTGAGGGTGGTTTCTAGTTTGGTTTTGACTTCAGCCGGAAATTGATCGATGGGGTTGAGCGCGTCGGTGAGTGTTTTAATCAATTTGTTCTTCACCTCAATGCGGTACTCTTTGGCCATTACGGCCTGCTGGTGTGCTTTTTTGCTGTCTTCCAATTGGCGTTGGTTGGCCGCTGCAATTTGACTTTGCAGTTCTAGTTCCTTTTCCTGTAATATTTTATCTCTTTGAAGCAGTTGAAGTTCATTGTCTTTGGCGAGTAAGTTTAGTTCTCTGATACGGTCTTGTTGTTTGAGCAATCTATTTCGGTTCGAATAAATGAAAAGGAGCATAATCAGAAAGACGAAAAAACCGATACCAGCCGACATGGCTATGTACAACTGATAACGTGTTGCGTCTTCCTCCTTTTCGAGTTTATTGAGCTCCAGAGAGGTTTCGTGCATCACCGATATTGCAGCGAGCTGTTTGTAATTTTCTTCTTTTTCGATTTCCATCCAGCGTTTCATTACGCGGACGTATTGTTCCAAGGCTTGTATTTGTAAAGCTTGACCACCGATTTGACTAATTATTTGAAGTCGTAGTTCTGCATTCTCTGGCAAAACATGACGTTCTGGGTCTTTTTCATACAAGCTGTCAGATAGGGCCAGGTACCTATCGGCCTGAGTTCGGTCGTTCAATCGGAGATATAAACGGGCCAACGACAAGGCTGCTGAAGAGGCCGAAGGGGCATCCCCTACGCTAGTTGAATAGGCGTAGTCTTTTGATAAATAGGCGATTGCACTGTTGTTTTGTCCCAATAAAGTGTAGATATCGCCTATATTTCCGTACACGTACCCCACTTTTTCGAATCGGTTATCGGCCATGCCTAACGCATTATGAAAGGCCTGTAAAGCAGCTTCATATTTTTTTTGACGCTTGTATACGATGCCAATATCGTTTTGCAGTTGAATGCGGTAATTGTTGTCTTGCGTTACTATAGGTAGCTGTAGGCCTCGTTGTGCGTACATCAGCGCTATCTCCAGTTTTCCAGCGTAGATTTCTACTTTCGCCAGCTCATGGTATACCCGATAGGGCAGGTCGCTATTTTTAAGTTTGCCGGTATAGCGTAACGCTTCGCTGTAGTTTTCTTTTGCTTTCTCGTAGTCGTTAAATCGATGAAATAGCCAACCTATGGCCAAATACGCTTCTACTAAGTCGAGGTCAGAATTTGCTTTTTTGGCAATTTCTAACGAACGGTGAAAGTTGAGCATGGCTGGCCCAAAAGTTTTTAAATCGCAATAGCGCCAACCAAGGTCGCGATAGGCAATGGCCAGTTCTGCCGAAGGTTTGAGACTACGTTCAACAAATTGCAGTGCTCGTCCAGCACTATCGAGGAGCTCAGGACTATAATCTGAGGCTACTCCAAGCAGTGCACCCCATTTATTTAGGGCTGTCATAGGCTCATTTTCACCAGCGATACGCTCATTTTCTATACCGTTACAAGAAAACAGCATCAGAAATGAAAACAAAAGTGCTATTAATCTAAAATTCATCGAAATATGACCTAGTTCATCGCAATTAACTGCCGTCTCATCGATTTTCCAAGTTTGTCATATTGTTGTCATAGCTGGAGAAAGTCTCAAAGCTATTATTTTTGTTTCGTTGATGGACGTATTCCAAAATTGGGAAATTACTTCAACAGCAAGTTGAGCAATTCTGTGGATAACAAAGTTGCGATACAAGTTAACTGGCCAGTAATGATACAAAAATTGATAAAAACGACGGTTTTAACGACTGCAGGGATGCGTGTCGCTATGCCGTTTGTCTCATCTCCTATGACTAAACTATTACCTGTTCATCGTTTGACAGCCGTTAAGAAGCTGTTTTTGGTAGTTGGTCTGCTCTTGTCGCAAATGGTGAACTTTTCAGCCGTTTTCGCACAATCGGGCGTTCGTACAGTGTATGACGTCAACAACCAGTCGCTCATCATGCAAACCAAGAACAATGTGGTTGGTGATGGACGTTCCAACAATAATATTGTTCGTTTCTCGAATGTGGTTACGGTTGATGGACAGGTGATCGACGCTGTCGTTACTACAACTTTGAGTAATGCCACCATTGGTACCTACGATTCGGACAATAGTCCGTCGAACATCACAGCCTTTTTCCAACCTAATATTTCTTCTACCACAAATTCGGCTGGATTTGCGTCGTTTTTGATTGAATTTTATAAGGGGGGAACATATACCGGCGTAGGCACCGGCACGAGGGTCACTCTCCAAAATCTAGTGATAAATGCCTACGACATTGATGGCGGAGGAAGCTTACAAGAATTTCAAGAATTTAGAGGATTCGCCACGTCTGATCTTGGTCAAAATAGCGTATTAACTTCTGCCGTTCAAAGCGATGGATCGGTGCGGTTTACGTCTACCACAGAACAAAACCTAGATATTTACCAAGACAGATTCCGAGTTCGGACAGCTTATCCATCGGCTTCTGCGGTTTTGGTAAAAATGGGTACTGTAAATGGTAACGGACAGAGCCGCCAATTTGCCATTGATTTGAGCTTAGGGCCAAATTGGACGAGTCCGCCCACTACCAGCCCTTCGCCAGCGCCCATAATCACCTACAGCACACTGGTATTTAACGAAGCTGCCGCAAATAATGGTTCTATAGGTAATAGTGCCACACTGACACTTTCCAACAACAAAACTTTTGCAGGTACTAACGGTACAGCTTTGCCGGGGGTAACTTTTACCAATGTCCCCGCTGGTTTAACCGCTAGCTTGATACGGAATAGTACCACTACAGCTACTTTGAGTTTTACTGGCAATGCCTCCAATCATGCCAATGCCAACGATGTTAGCAATGTTGGAATTTCTTTGGGCAATACAGCATTTACAGGAGGAAATGCCGCAGGAGTAACGAATGCGACGAGAGGTGATTTAGTCCTTAATTTTAACAGTAGCGCAACGCAACTTGGCATACTCACACAGCCTTCTGCTACCGCCCAGAACAATGTTGCGTTTTCGCAACAGCCTGTAGTAAAGCTGCTTGATGCCGCTGGGCAAGCTTTTGCGCAAGCGGGAGTTGTTGTAACTGCCAGTATTGCATCTGGAGGAGGTACACTTGGAGGCACGATAACCGCAACAACGAATGCAAGTGGTCAAGCTGTTTTCACCAATTTAACTATTACCGGAACTGCTGGTAATCGCACTTTGTCGTTCACAGCCACAGGCTTAAGCTCGGTTACCTCATCTACCATCAATATTACCGCTGGCAACGCGGCCCGTTTGTTGGTTACGACAGAGCCAAGTGCAACGGCTCAAAGCGGTATCAACTTTCCAACGCAGCCAGTGGTTCGTCTCGTCGATATCAGTGGCAACAATGTAAGCACAACCGGAACTCCAATTACTGCGAGTATTTTAACAGGTGGCGGTAGTTTGGCAGGAACTGCTACTGTTAATACTGCTTCTGGTGTATCTACTTTCACTGGTTTGAATATTACTGGTCTGGTAGGGGCTAGAACTTTGTTATTTAGTTCTGCAGGTTTAGTGCCCGATACTTCTGCCAATATTAATTTGACGGCAGGTACGGCTGCTCGTATTCTCATTACCACAGAGCCTAGCGCTACTGTCCAAAACGCAATTGATTTTCCTCAACAGCCCGTGGTTCAACTGGTCGACGGAGCTGGCAATTTCGTGTCTCAAAGTGGTCAAGCCATAGTCGTGGCCGTGTTAACAGGTGCAGGTACCTTGAGTGGTACCACATCAATTAATACCAATGCAAATGGTCAGGCTGTATTCACCAATTTGCGATTGACTGGGGCAGCAGGCGTAAGAACATTGCGTTTTACACGTACTGGTCTTACTCCTGATACCTCGGCTAATGTAAATGTTACAGCAGGCACCCCAACTAAACTGGCTATTATAACGCAACCGAGTACTTCGGCGCAAGTAGGAGTAGCTTTTGCACAGCAGCCGGTCATTGAAGTTAGAGACGCTAACGACAATCCTGTTTTAGTTTCGGGTAGAAGTATTTCCGTTGCCATAGCCTCGGGTGGGGGTACATTGGGTGGTACTGTTACTGGCACTACCAATGCCCAAGGTCGTGTGACTTTTTCCGGTTTAAACATCATTGGAACTACCGGTAATAGAACATTGAGCTTTACCAGTTCAGGACTTACGGCTGTGACCTCAGGAACCATTGCTGTGGCAGTTGGTTCGGCAGCCAGACTTGCAATCACCACTGAACCACCAGCAACAGCTACCAATGGGGTCAATTTTGCAACCAATACCGTAGTACGCTTACAGGATGCAGGAGGAAACAACGTCAGTCAAACCAATGTACCGATCACGATAGGTATTCTCAACGGCGCAGGAACACTGAGTGGTACACTAACTCGTAATACTGATGCTTCCGGAATTGCAACCTTCAGTGACCTCCGCATTACGGGTTTAATTGGTGTTCGCAATTTATTGGCGAGTTCAGGGGCACTTGTTCCAGATACATCTACCAACATCAATGTAGTGGTAGGAGCTTTGGCAGGAATAAGAATTACAACAGAACCTAGTGCGAATGCCCAAAATGACATTAACTTTTCCCAGCAACCTGTTGTTCAACTAGTAGATGTAAGCGGTAACAATGTAAGTACGGCAGGTACCAATATTGTCGCGAGCATACTTACTGGCGGGGGAACTTTGTCAGGTACTACTACAATAGCAACCAATGCTTCGGGTGCTGCGGTATTTACCAATCTTAAAATAACTGGCATTCAAGGTGTACGTACGTTACTATTTACGTCAGGCGCTTTAAGAGATACTTCTGCTAACATTAACTTAAGCGGAGGAACAGCAACTAGGATTCAGATTACAACGGAGCCAAGTGCAACTGCACAAAATGATGTTGCTTTTGCCCAACAACCTATAGTTCGCTTAAAGGATGCAGGTGGCAATGATGTGCTACAATCTGGTGTAGTAATTACGGCGGTATTGGCTTCGGGAGCAAACACTTTAGGTGGCACCTTGACTGCTACAACCAATGCACAAGGTATTGCCACCTTCACGAACTTGAAGGTTACAGGAGCAACGGGCGTTCGTACGATCAGATTTACTTCAGGATCACTCACCCCAGATACCTCTACCAACGTAACCATCACCCCAGGTGCTGCTACCCAACTGGCGATCATCACCCAGCCATCTACAACTGCACAATCAGGCAGCAACTTCGCCCAGCAGCCGGTAGTTGAGCTGCGAGATATCAGCGGCAACCCAGTCCTCACGGCAGGCACCAGCATCACCGTTGCGATTGCCACAGGCGGCGGTACTTTGGGCGGCACGGCGACGATCACGACGGATGCCAATGGCAGAGCTACCTACAGCGGCTTGAACATCACGGGCACAGCAGGCAACCGCACCTTGAGCTTCGCAAGCAACGGTCTCACCGGAGCCACTTCAAACACCATCAACATTACAGCAGGTGCAGCGACTACATTAGCGATTGCTACAGAACCAAGTGCTACAGCGCAGAACGATGTGAACTTCGCGCAGCAGCCTACGGTACAACTCAAGGATGCCAGCGGCAACAATGTTGCGCAGAGCGGAGTCGTCATTAGTGCAGTATTGGCCTCAGGTGCGAACACCTTAGGAGGTACTTTAACCGCGACGACCAACGCCCAAGGTCTGGCTACCTTCACCAATCTGAAGATTACCGGAGCAACGGGCGTTCGTACGATCAGATTTACTTCAGGATCACTCACTCCCGACACCAGCACTAACATAACCATCACCCCAGGAGCTGCTACACAACTTGTAGTTGTCACTGAGCCAAGTACAACTGCACAAGTAGGCAACAACTTTGCCCAGCAACCAGTTGTGGAACTCAGAGACATCAGCGGTAATCCAGTCCTCACAGCAGGCACGAGCATCACGGTTGCCATTGCCAGTGGAGGCGGCACTTTGGGTGGAACCCTCAGCGTTTCAACCGGCTCGAACGGACGTGCTAGCTTCAGTGGATTGAACATAACCGGTTTAATTGGTAATCGAACTTTAGCATTTACTTCTCCTGGATTAACACCTGATACTTCAAGTGTCATTAATATCACCGCTGGACAACTTACCGGACTCGTTGTTAGTACACAACCTTCCCCGACTTCACAGAGTGGCAATGACATCAATCAGCAGCCATCTGTTCAATTACAAGACGCAGGTGGAAATCCAATTGCGGAGGCAGGACGAGTTATTACGGCCTCGATTGGTACTGGAAGTGGGTCATTGTTCGGCACCCTTACAGCTACTACCAATGCTCAGGGTATTGCGACGTTTCAGAACTTGAGAATTACAGGAGTTGAGGGGATAAGGACCTTGTCGTTTTCTTCGCCCGGACTCACATCGGCAACCTCAAACAACATTTCAGTTCAATCTATAGGAATACCATATAGAATTGAAATAGCCACGGAACCAACTGCAAGTCCACAAAACGGGGTTGTATTCCCTCAACAGCCCATCATTCAACTAAAGGATTTTGTAGGAAATAACGCCCCAAGGCCTTCGATATTAATTACTGCAGAATTGGTCAGTGGCCCTGGTGTTTTGTCGGGTACACTGTGGGCTCCAGGAAATATAGCCTTATTGACCAATACACAAGGTTCGGTAACTTTCACGGATCTAAAGCTCACGGGAACACCCGGAACGTATAGAATTCGTTTCCAATCGGGCGAACTTATCCCTGACACTACCATTACCCTCAATTTGGTTGCTGGTCCCGCTGCAACCTTAGCCATTGCCACCGAACCAAGTGCTACAGCGCAGAACGATGTGAACTTTGCGCAGCAGCCGACGGTACAACTCAAAGACGCCAGCGGTAACAATGTTGCGCAAGCCGGCGTGACCATCACAGCCGTTCTTGCCAGTGGAGCCAACACCTTAGGTGGCACTTTGACCGCGACGACCAACGCACAAGGTCTGGCTACCTTCACGAATCTGAAGATTACCGGAGCAACAGGCGTTCGTACGATTCGCTTCACCAGCGGCAGTCTGACCCCAGATACCTCTACCAACGTTACCATCACCCCTGGTGCAGCGACGCAACTGGCCATCATCACCCAGCCTAGCACAACGGCACAAAGCGGAACCAACTTCGCCCAGCAGCCAGTAGTTGAACTCAGAGATATCAGCGGCAACCCAGTCCTCACGGCAGGCACCAGCATCACCGTTGCGATTGC